>NZ_CP076413.1:2817500-3505964 GCF_021173085.1 Ralstonia wenshanensis | reverse complement strand
CGTTATCGTTAGGTGTTTGACCGGCGCCACACGCGTCTGTTGACGTCCCCGGGAGGGCCGGCCGCCGGGCTCCTGGCGCAGGCCAGAAACCGGGTGGCTTTCGTTATTGGAACGGGATTGTACCCCCGGCCGAAAGTTATCCACAAAGGATAAGTCTGTGGATAACCTGTGGACCCGCTGTGAGTAGCGGTGGACAACCGATTTTGTTGACTCGCCGCAAACCCAGTCCCCACAAGGCTTTGCGCAGAGCACACCAAGCCGCACAAGGCGATGGGGACAACTCGTCGCCGGGTGAATTTCGGGCGCCGGGCGCACGTTATCCCCAGTCAGGAAGGCTTGACAGATGTGGGAAATGCCGCTTAAATGTCGGGTTCTGCGATGCGCAGCAGGGGAGCGCACGCTTGTTCGTGTCAGATGCGGGGCGAGAAACACTTCGTCGCGACTGATCCGGCTTAGGCCCGATGCTCTCGGTGCCCGATGTTCCGGTGACACCCTAGACCTGAACAACATAGCGCACGGCAGTCTGCGTGGGCGATTTCTCTGACTGAATCGACACCAGGCCGCGGCGGTAGCCCTAGGCCCGGCGCGTGCGGCAATGTCCGCACCACCCATTAACAAGAGAGTGCATCATGAAGCGTACCTATCAACCTTCCGTTACCCGTCGCAAGCGCACCCACGGTTTCCGTGTCCGTATGAAGACCCGTGGTGGCCGTGCCGTGCTGAACGCACGCCGCGCCAAGGGTCGTAAGCGCCTGGCCATCTAAAGACGGCCGCGCCGAGGGTGGCGGCTCCTGGCCGTTACCCATGGCTTTGCGGCACGCTGGCGATGGGCCTGCACGCCTACCCCAAGGCCGCGAGGCTGACAAAAACGGATGAGTTTTCATCCGTTTTTGCTTTGCGGCCTGTCCGGCGTAGTCGTCACTTCGTGCTGTATGTGCGCGCCAACGGCGCCGCTCAAGCCCGCCTCGGTGTGGTAATCGGCAAGAAATTCGCCAAGCGTGCTGTCGAGCGCAACCTCATCAAGCGGCAGTGCCGCGAGTTGTTCCGCCTGCGGCAGCCTCTGCTAGGCGGGCGCGACGTGCTGATCCGTCTGCAGGCCAAGTTTCCGCGTCAAGACGTGCCGACCGTCGCCGCCTTCAAGCGCATCTGCCGCGAAGAGCTGGTGCATCTGTTCGAGATTGCGACGCGCCCGCTGCCGGCACCACCTGCTGCCGCCCCCTCCCAGCCCACCGCTGGGAGCACGCCATGACGCGCGTGCTGCTGTTTCTGCTGCGCATCTACAAAGTGGCGTTCAGCCCGTTTGTGGGCGCGCAATGCCGTTTCCTCCCGACCTGTTCCGACTACGCGCGCGACGCCGTGCTCACTCACGGGCCGGGTTACGGCAGTTATCTTGCGGCAAAACGTCTATGCCGCTGCCATCCGTTCGCACAAGGCGGGTATGATCCTGTGCCGCCCGCTGCTGGCGACGCTGTGCCCCGCTCCCCCGATCCCGCATCGACCGACGCGACCGCAGCTGACTCCCAGCCTGCGCGGCCGTCGATCCAGGCAGTGCCGGAAAACGTAGCGAGCAGCCCAAAGTTGGACCGAGAAGCGCAACCGTACAAGGGTACGGTGAGCATCGCAGGTTCAAGATCGGGCCGCGCAGCCGCTTTTCGGCGCTGGCTTCACCTTCCCAGACCGTAATCCGACATGGATATCAAACGCACCATTCTCTGGGTGATCTTCTCGCTGGCGGTTGTCCTGCTGTTCGACAACTGGCAACGCGCGAATGGCCACCAGTCGATGTTCTTCCCGACGCCGCAAACGGCCACGACCACAGCCGCCGCGCCGGGCAGCACGCCAGCAGGCGACGTGCCGAACAGCGCCTCCGCGACGGCTGCTGCCGGGTCGCAAGCCGCCCCGGCTACGGGCGCCGCTTCGCAGGCACCGGCTTCGGAAAAGATCGTCATCTCGACCGACCTGCTGCGCGCCACCATCGACACCGACGGCGCCATCGTCACCAAGCTCGAACTGCTTGGTCAGAAAGACCACGACGGCAACCCGATGGTGCTGTTCGACCGCAGCGTCGAGCGGACCTATCTGGCGCGCTCGGGCCTGATCGGCGGCGACTTCCCGAACCACACGACGGTGTTCACGGCATCGGCCGGCCCGCGCGACTTGGGCACGGGCAACGATGTGTCGATCACGCTCACCGCCGACAAGGGCGGCGCCAAGCTGGCCAAGACGTACGTCTTCAAGCGCGGCAGCTACGTGATCGACACGCGCTTCGACGTGACCAACGACGGCGCAGCGCCGATCAATCCGACGCTGTACCTGGAACTGGCTCGTGACGGCGGCGCTGTGGAGCACTCGCGCTTCTACAGCACGTTCACCGGCCCGGCCGTGTACACCGACGGCGACAAGTTCCACAAGATCACCTTCGCCGACATCGACAAGGGCAAGGCACAGGTGCCGGCCCCGACCGACAGCGGCTGGGTGGCGATGGTGCAGCACTACTTTGCATCGGCCTGGATTCCGGCAAACAACGTCAAGCGCGAGTACTACGTCAACCGCGTCGACACCAACTTCTACCGCATCGGCATCCAAGAGCCGCTGGGCACGGTCGCGCCGGGCGCCAGTGTGTCGGCAACGGCACGCCTGTTCGCCGGCCCGCAGCAAGCGCGCATGCTGGAGGCCATCACGCCGGGCCTGGATTTGGTGAAGGACTACGGTTGGCTGACCATCGTTGCCAAGCCGCTGTTCTGGCTGCTGGAAAAGATCCACGCGATGCTGGGCAACTGGGGCTGGTCGATCGTCGCGCTCACGGTGCTGATCAAGCTGGTGTTCTTCCCGCTGTCGGCCACGAGCTACCGCTCGATGGCCAAGATGAAAGACCTGCAGCCGCGCATGACGGCCATCCGCGAGCGCCACAAGGGCGATCCGCAGAAGATGAACCAGGAGATGATGACGCTGTACCGCACCGAGAAGGTCAATCCGCTCGGCGGCTGCCTGCCGATCGTGATCCAGATTCCGGTGTTCATGGCGTTGTACTGGGCGCTGCTGTCGTCGGTTGAAATGCGCGGTGCGCCTTGGATCGGCTGGGTGCACGATCTGTCCACGCCTGACCCGTTCTACATCCTGCCGGTGCTGATGGCCGTGTCGATGTTCGTGCAGACCAGGCTCAACCCGACCCCGCCGGATCCGGTGCAGGCCAAGGTCATGATGTTCATGCCGATCGCGTTCTCGGTGATGTTCTTCTTCTTCCCGGCCGGCCTGGTGCTGTACTGGGTGGTGAACAACTGCCTGTCGATCGCGCAGCAATGGTCGATCAACCGCATGCTGGGCACCAACAAGAAGGCGGCACCCGCCAAGTAAGGCGAATGCGCTTCAACAAAAAGGGGCACCTTCGGGTGCCCTTTTTTACGCCACCTTGAAGCGCTTCAAGTGCTTCACCTGGGAGCGTGGCAGACGGCCTCGATGTTGTGGCCGTCCGGGTCGCGCACGAGAGCGCCGTAGTAGTTCGGGTGATAGTGCGCGCGCACGCCGGGTGCGCCATTGTCAGTGCCGCCTGCGGCCATTGCCGCAGCGTAGAAAGCCTCCACCTCGGCACGCCTGGCGACGCGGAAAGCCACGTGCAGCGGCGGCTTGTTCGGCTCCTGCCCCGCCATCGCTGCTGAAATCCAGAACTCCGCCTTCCCCGGAGGCCCAAAGCCCGCCACATCGGTGTGGCCGGTGACGGCTGCAGGAAACTCCAGCACCTTGCCCAGGCCAATGGCGCCGAGTGCCTGTTCGTAGAACCGCTTGCTGGCCTCAAAGTCGCTGACGACGACGCCGGTGTGATCGATCATCCGAATCTCCAGGGCTGGAAACTGGCGCGCAACTGCGCGGCTGCCGCACAATACCGCCCATGACCGCTGATGACCACCCCACCGCCTTGCCGAACGCTTCCGCCACGCCACGTGCGCCCACCCTCACGATCCCCATCGCCGCGATTGCCACCGCCCCTGGGCGGGGCGGCATTGGCGTGGTGCGCGTGTCGGGGCCCGACGTACGCACCGTCATGCAAGCCGTGTGCGGACGCCTGCTGATGCCGCGCCAGGCAACTTACCTGCCCTTCCTCGACGCCAACGGCAATGCGATCGACCGCGGCATCGCGCTGTGGTTTCCCGCGCCGCATTCGTACACGGGCGAAGACGTGCTTGAGCTGCAGGGGCACGGCGGCCCCGTCGTGATGCAACTGCTGCTGCAACGCTGCCTGGCCGCTGGTCGCGAGATCGGCCTGCGCGTGGCGGAGCCCGGCGAGTTCACACGCCGCGCTTTCCTCAACGACAAGATGGATCTGGCGCAGGCCGAGGCCGTCGCCGACCTGATCGAGGCCAGTACCGAAGCTGCCGCACGTTCGGCAGCGCGTTCGCTCGATGGCGCGTTTTCGCAGGCGGTGCATGCGCTGGTCGAGCGCGTGATTCATCTGCGCATGCTGGTGGAGGCGACGCTGGATTTTCCGGAAGAGGAAATCGACTTTCTGGAGGCCTCCGACGCGCGCGGACAGCTCGCCGGCATTCGCACGGCCGTCGAAGGCGTGCTGGCGCAAGCGCGCCAGGGTGCGCTGCTGCGCGAAGGCCTGCACGTGGTGCTGGCGGGGCAGCCGAACGTCGGCAAGTCGTCGCTGCTCAATGCGCTGGCCGGCGCGGAGCTTGCCATCGTCACGCCGATTGCCGGCACCACGCGCGATAAGGTGCAGCAGACGATTCAGATTGAAGGCATCCCGCTGAACATCGTCGATACGGCGGGCCTGCGCGATACGGAAGACGAAGTCGAGCGCATCGGAATCGAGCGCACCTGGGCCGCCATCGCCCGCGCCGATGTCGTGCTGCATCTGCTGGATGCGGCGGACTATCGCGCCAACGGCCTCTCGCCCGAAGACGCTGCCATCGACGCCCGCATCGCCGAGCACGTACCCGCCGGCGTGCCGACCCTGCGCGTCGTCAACAAGATCGACCTCTCTGGCGTGGCCGTACCGGGCCGCGTGGATACTGAGCCGCCCGAGGTATGGCTCTCGGCGCGCGACGGCCTGGGCGTTGAATTGCTGCGCGCGGCGCTACTGGAGATCGCCGGCTGGCAGGGTGGTGGTGAGGGGCTTTACCTCGCACGTGAGCGCCATCTCGCCGCACTGCGCACGGCCCGCGAACATCTGGCCACAGCGGCGGAGCATGCCGATCAGCAAGCGCAATCGCTGGACCTGTTTGCCGAAGAATTACGGCTTGCGCAGGAGGCGTTGAACAGCATCACGGGGGCGTTTTCGAGTGATGACTTGCTGGGGGTGATTTTTAGTCGGTTCTGCATCGGCAAGTGACCGCCATGTCTACCTACCCCGTCTCCATCAAAGGCGTCCTGCGCGTGCCCACCGGCGAGGTCGTCCTACTGCTCAATGAGCGCGAAGAATGGGAGCTGCCGGGTGGCCGCATTGAACGGGGCGAGTCCTCGGCCGACTGCCTGATACGCGAGATTGCCGAAGAGTTGAACGTGCGGGTGGAAGTGGGCGACCCGATCGACACGTATCTGTTCGAAGTCGTGCCGGGCAAGCATGTGTTCATTGCCACGTACGCGTGCGCGCTGGTGGGCCCTTTTGAACCCACCGTCAGTCATGAGCACAAGCGCCTTGGGGGGTTTGCGCCGGATGCGTTGCCGACGAATATGCCGGAGGGCTATCGGGCGTCGATAGCGGCGGCGCTGCAGGCATCGGTTTAGCCCGATGCGTGTGCTCTTCATCTGCAGCCGCAATCGGCTACGTAGCCCGACGGCGGAAGCGGTCTTCGCCAGGTGGCCAAACGTCGAGACAGATTCTGCGGGCTTGGCTCCCGACGCAGACGTGCAACTCGACGCCGATCAACTCGACTGGGCCGAAGTGATTTTCGTCATGGAACGCGGCCACCGGCAGCGCCTGTCGCAACGATTTGGTGCGCGGCTACGCGGCAAGCGCGTCGTGTGCCTGGATATCCCCGACGACTACGTGTTCATGCAATCGGAACTCGTCGCCTTGCTGGAGAAACGGGTCGGCCCGTATCTGCGCAGTTGATGGGCAAGTAGACCGCTCAGTCCCGCCCCCAACGCCAGCGTGGCGGCTCTCCCTTCCACCAGCAGACCAGTAACAGCAGCGCTGTCACGCCCAGCACGTACAACGCAAAGCTCGACTGCGTTTGCCCCGGGTGCAGCCCCACGATGCCAGCCCCCAGCAGTACGGCATAGATGACGAGTACCGCCCAACCCTGCCAACGCGAAGGTAAGCCCCATCCCCAGCCGTAGCGCTTGGCCGGGAACCAGTAGTCGTTGGAGTCGGTAGGCATCGTTGTTGGGGAAGGCGCGCGCAAAGGATGCTCGCTAATGTACTTCGGCGCTGAATCGGAGCAACAAACGCCAACAGCCAGCCGGTCATTTACCGCTGGCGGATGTCGTTTGAAACAGGAAGGGCACGCGCAGCGCGCACCGAAGCGGCGGACAATGGCGCACAGGCCATCAACCGCATCTTGCTAGCTTCTGTATCGGGGAGTGGAGCGTTGGTTGAATCCGGAAAGGCTTCCGGTGCGCGCAAGGCGCTACAAACCAAGCTCGGCGGAACGGACGTCGATTGACTTCACACCGCCAGCGGCAGCACCCGATTGGTGCTACCGAAACAATCGCGCGATCTTAGTAGAGCTTCTTCGGCAGCATTTGCGAGCGCAGGCGTTTACGCGTACGCGAAACGGCAGCAGCTTTCTTGCGCTTGCGCTCGGTCGTCGGCTTTTCGTAAGCGGTGCGGGCGCGCAGTTCCTTGATCAGGCCAGTGCGCTCGATTTCACGGCGGAAGCGGCGCAGCGCAACTTCGACCGGCTCGTTTTCTTTCAGACGGATGGTGGTCATCGGGTCCCTTGCTCAGTATTCGGGTGGACGGCGAAACAGCGGATTATATACCGCCCAGAGGGCGTGCAGTGTAGTTGAATCCGTTTACCGATGCAAGGCACTTCCGATTGTGGCGGAAAGGCCATTTCATGCCGCAATTTTAAGCAGATGCGTGGTCTCGATACTACGCCATGAGCGGTAGGCGGTGCACGGAGCGGGAGGAACGCCGCTTGCTCAGAGCGAGCATCTCTCCTGATCTCTATCGTGGAACGCGTTCCCAAGTCTGCGCCAGCGACGATTGCCTCAAGCGCGCCAACCTCCGCCGAAGCACTGCCCGAGCAGCTGCGCTATGTGGACGACACGCGGCCGGGCTACACCCGGCGCCCATTGCGCGGCCGCTTCGCCTATTTCGATACGCGTGGCGAGCGCATCCGCGATCCCGCAGTCATTGCGCGCATCAACAAGCTGGCGATCCCGCCGGCCTACACCAACGTCTGGATCTGCCCACACGCGGGCGGCCATTTGCAGGCGACGGGGCGCGACGCGCGCGGGCGCAAGCAATACCGCTATCACGCCGACTGGCGCGCCTTTCGCGATGCCGACAAGTACGGGCGGCTGCTGGCCTTCGGGGCGGCGCTGCCGCGCGTGCGCGAGGCGATCACCGCCCACCTGGCGGCGCCGGGCCTATCGCGCGAGAAGATGCTGGCGACGGTGGTCTTTCTGCTGGACGTGACGCTCGTGCGTGTAGGTAATGTTGCGTATGCACGCGACAACCGCTCCTATGGGCTCACGACGCTGCGCAATCGCCACGTGGAGGTGCATGGCAACACGGTACGTTTTCAGTTTCGCGGCAAGAGCGGCGTGGAGCACGACGTGTCGGTATCGGACCCGCGCCTGGCGCGCATCATCCGACGCTGCGTCGATCTGCCGGGCCAGGAGTTGTTCCAGTACATCGACGAAGCTGGCGAGCGCCGTGTCGTGGATTCCACGGATGTGAATGCGTACTTACAAGAGATCACGGGCGCAGATTTCACGGCAAAGGACTACCGCACCTGGGCCGGCAGCGTGCTCGCGCTGGATCTGCTGCGCGGGCGCACGTCGGCGAACGTTACCGAGGCGCGCCGGCAGGTGGTGGAAGCCATTGCTGCCGTGGCCAAGCGTCTGGGGAACACGCCGGCTGTCTGCCGCAAGTGCTATGTACATCCGGCCGTGGTGGACGCCTTCCTGGCCGGCGAGCTAGAAGCACTGCCCCCGACCCGCGCACGCAAGGGCCTGCGACGCGAAGAAGCGGCGCTGCTTCGCTTTCTTGAATCCAGTGCCAGCGCAAAGGGCACAGGCGAAAAAAAGCCCGCCTGAACAAGGCGGGCTTTCGAGCGAACAGACGCGAACTTACTTCGATTGCTGCGGCGTCATATCCGGCGTGGCGGGCGCAACACCGGGGGCAGCCGTCGGCTGAGCCTGCTGCGCCGCCACCGTGGTGCTGTGCTCCTGCAGACCGCCACCCAGTGCCGTGTACAGATCGATGGCGTTGGTCAGGCGGGCCAGGCGCGTCTGCACCAGGGTCTGGTCGGCGCTGAACAGATCGCGCTGCGCGTCGAGCACATCGAGGAAACTCGACACGCCGTTGCGATAGCGCTGGTCAGACAGCGTCAGGCGATCGGCCGTGGCATCGCGGAAGCGCTTCTGCGCGGCCACCTGATCTTCCAGCGTGCCGCGCGCCACGAGGGCGTCGGACACCTCACGGAAGGCCGTCTGGATCGTCTTCTCGTAGTTGGCCACCGCGATCTTCTGGTTGGTCTTGGTCAAGTCCAGGTTGAAGATGTTGGTGCCCCAGTTGAAGATCGGCAGCGTCAGGTTTGGCACGAACGACCAAAACCCTGTTCCGCTCTTGAACAGATCATGCAGCGCGCCGCTGGCCGTACCCACGTTGGACGTCAGCCCGATGCTCGGGAAGAACGCCGCACGCGCTACGCCAATGTTGGCGTTGGCGGCAATCAGCTTCTGCTCGGCCTGGCGGATGTCAGGGCGCTGCTCCAGCAGCTCCGACGGCAGACCCGGCGGAATGTCGGCAACGATCTTCTCCGACGACACCATGGTCGGCGCGGGAAGATCGGCCGGCAGCGGGGCGCCCACCAGCAGCACAAGGGCGTTGGTCGCCTGAGCATACTGGCGCGTCAGCTGCGCCACCGACACACGCACCGATTCCACCAGCGTCTCGGTCTGACGCAGATCCAGCGCCGACGAGGCGCCCACGTCAAAGCGCTGCTTGGCCAGCTTGTAGTAGTCCTCGCGGCCCTTCAGGGTCTGCTGGGCCAGCTCGAGCTGCTCGGCGTACGCGCGCTCGTTCAGGTAGGCCTTGGCCACCTGCGAGATCAGGCTGATCTGCGCGGCACGCCGGCCCTCGTCCGTCGCCAGATAACTTGCACGCGCAGACGACGTGACGTCGCCCACGCTGAACAGGTTCACCTGATAGTTGCTGATGCCCACGCCAAGCTGGTACTGCTTGGTGTAGATGTCGCCGCCGGTGGTCGAGATCGACGGCGGCGTATGGCTGCGCGTGTACGTGGCAGACGCATTGACCGGCGGCAGCAGGTCGGCGATCTGCAGGCGGTACTGCGCACGCGCGGCCTCGACGTTGAGCATGGCCACGCGCAGGTCGCGGTTGTTCTCGAGCGCCAGGCCGATCAGCTTCTGCAGCCGCGCATCGGGGAAGAACTCGCGCCAGCCCAGCTCGGTCGCGCGGGGCGCGTTCTCGCCGGGCTTGGCGGAATCTGCCGGCACGGCATAGCCGGCCGGTGCCTGCGGATACGCGCTCGTTACCGGGGCGTCCGGGCGCTCATAGGTGGGCGCCAGCGAGCAGCCAGACAGCACGCCCGCGGCCAGCAGGAGCGCCGGCAGCAGCGCGGGGGTTCGAAAGGTCATCGTTTTCTGCATGTTCAGATTTCCTCGTCCAGCGGACGGTGCGCGGCATCCAGGCGGCGTTGACGCTCGCTGCCCTTGAAGATGCGGCGGACCACCACGAAGAACACGGGCACCAGCACCACGGCCAGCACCGTCGCGGTGATCATCCCGCCCATCACGCCGGTACCGATGGCGCGTTGGCTGGCGGAGCTGGCACCCGTGGCAATCGCCAGCGGCAGCACGCCCAGGATGAAGGCGAACGACGTCATGATGATCGGGCGGAACCGCAGGTGCACGGCCTCGAGCGTCGCTTCGATCAGGCCCTTGCCTTGCGCCTGCAAGTCCTTCGCGAACTCGATGATCAGAATCGCGTTCTTGGCGGACAGACCCACCACCGCAATCAGGCCGACCTTGAAGTACACGTCATCGGGCATCGCGCGCAGCGTCACGCCCAGCAATGCGCCGAGCACGCCCAGCGGCACCACCAGAATCACCGCCGCCGGGATCGACCAGCTTTCATACAGCGCCGCCAGCACCAGGAACACCGCCAGCAGCGACAGCGCATACAGCGCCGGCGCCTGCGAGCCCGAGGCCTTTTCCTGCAGCGACTGGCCCGTCCACTCGTAGCCGATACCCGCCGGCAGCTTGGCAGCCAGACGTTCCATCTCGGCCATGGCGTCACCCGAGCTGGCACCCGGCGCGGCCGCACCCGAAAGGCGGACAGCCGGATAGCCGTTGTAGCGCACGAGCTGCACCGGGCCGACGATCCAATGGCCCCTCGCGAACGTCGACATCGGCACCATGTTGCCCTGCGCGTTGCGCACGTACAGGTTCATGATGTCTTCGGGCTGCATGCGGTTGATCTTGTCCGCTTGCACGATCACACGCTGCTGACGACCGTAGTTCGGGAAGTCGTTGGCGTACGCCGAACCCAGCGCCGTCGACAGCACGGCGTTGATGTCGGTGAACGACACACCCAGCGCGTTGGCCTTCTCGCGGTCGATATCCACTTGGTACTGCGGCGAATCTTCCAGACCTTCCGGGCGCATGCCAGTGATGATCTTGCTTTTCGCGGCCATCCCCAGCAGCTGATTGCGGGCAGCCATCAGCGCGTCGTGGCCCAGGCCTGCGCGGTCCTGCAGACGGAACGTGAAGCCCGTTGCGTTACCCAGTTCCGGAATCGGCGGGGGGTTCAGCGGGAACACGATCGCATCGCGAATACCACCGAACAGCGCACCGAAGGCCCGGCCAACCACAGCATCAGCGGTTTGATCCTTGCCCTTGCGCTCGCTCCAGTCCTTGAACGGGGTGAACACGATACCGGCGTTCGGCCCGTTGCCCGAGAAGCTGAAACCCTGGACGGCCACGATGTTCTCGACCGCTTTTTCATGCTTGTAGTAGTTCTCGACCTGCTTGATCACTTCCAGCGTGCGGTTGGCCGATGCACCCGGCGGCAACTGGATGTTGGTCACGATGTAACCCTGGTCTTCGGTCGGCAGGAACGAAGACGGCAGGCGCAGGAACAGGAACACCACCGCAACGATCAGCGCAACGTAGATGACCATGTAGCGGAAGGTCTTCTTTAGCATGCGCTCCACGAAGCTTTGGTAACGGTTCGTGGTGGTGCTGAACATGCGGTTGAACCAGCCGAAGAAGCCCTTCTTCTCGTGGTGCGAACCCTTTTCGATCGGCTTGAGCAGGGTTGAGCACAGTGCCGGCGTGAGCGTCAGCGCCATGAGCGCCGAGAAGAAGATCGACGACACCATCGACAGCGAGAACTGGCGATAGATCGCGCCCACCGAGCCCGAGAAGAACGCCATCGGGATGAACACGGCCATCAGCACCAGCGTAATACCGATGATGGCGCCCGTGATCTGGCCCATGGCCTTGCGGGTGGCTTCGCGCGGGGGCAGGCCTTCCTCGGCCATGATCCGCTCGACGTTTTCCACCACCACGATCGCATCGTCAACGAGGATGCCGATCGCCAGCACGAGGCCGAACATCGTCAGCACGTTGATCGAGAAACCCAACGCGTTCATCACGGCAAACGCGCCCAGCAGCGAGATCGGCACCACGATCGACGGCACCAGCGTGTAGCGGATGTTCTGCAGGAACAGCAGCATCACCAGGAACACCAGCACCATGGCCTCGAACAGTGTCTTGACCACTTCTTCGATCGAGATCTGGACGAACTTCGAGGTGTCGTACGGCACCTTGTATTCCACGCCCGCCGGGAAGTACTTCGAGAGTTCTTCCAGCTTGGCCTTCACGGCCTTGGCGGTGCCCAGCGCGTTACCGGTGGGCGAGAGCTGCACACCAATTGCGGAAATCGGCTGGCCGTTGATCCGCGCAGACGTCGAGTAGGTCTGGCCGCCCAGCTCCAGGCGCGCCACATCCTTCACGCGCACCAGCGAACCGTCCGGCTTGGCCACGAGCACGATGTTG
The DNA here is from genome assembly GCF_021173085.1 of Ralstonia wenshanensis. Classification (NCBI taxonomy): domain Bacteria; kingdom Pseudomonadati; phylum Pseudomonadota; class Betaproteobacteria; order Burkholderiales; family Burkholderiaceae; genus Ralstonia; species Ralstonia wenshanensis. Next base: position 3,493,763 of record NZ_CP076413.1, on the reverse strand, counting down.
CCGAACTGCTCGGTGGTCGTAAGCTGGCCTTCCACCACGACCGTCGCCGCGAGGGGCTGGTCGGAGACGGACGGCAAGTCACCGATCGTACCGGCGGAGACCAGCGCGTTCTGTGCGCGAATGGCGTTGTAGACGTCCGTGGGCGTCAGCTTGTAGCCGACCAGCTTGGCCGGATCGATCCAGACGCGCATGGCGCGCTCCGTACCGAACAGGATGGCCTGGCCGACACCCGGCACGCGCTTGATTTCATTCAGCACGTTGCGGGAGATATAGTCGCCCAGCGCCACCGGATCCATCTTGCCGTCGGTGGATGCCAGCGTGGCGAACAGCAGGAAGTTCGAGCGGGCCTTGTCGACCTGCACGCCCTGCTGCGTCACTGCAGACGGCAAACGCGCTTCCACGCGCTTCAGGCGGTTCTGCACGTCCACCTGCGCCAGCGCCGGATCGGTGCCGGCCTTGAACGTCACGGTGATCTGCGCCTGGCCGTTACCGCCCTGGCTGACCGACTCCATGTAGAGCAGGCCGTCCGCACCGTTCATTTCCTGCTCGATGATGCTGGTGACGGACTCGTCCAGCGTCTTCGCATTGGCACCCGGGTACGTTGCCGTGATGATGACGGACGGCGGCGCGATGGTCGGGTACTGCGAGATCGGCAGCTGGGTGATCGAAATCGCCCCAGCAAGGATGATGAACAGCGCGAGCACCCAGGCAAAGACCGGGCGATCGATAAAAAACTTTGCCATGCGATGGCTCCTTGTTTACTGCTTGGCTGCCGGTGCGCTGGCAGCGGGAGTGCTTGCAGCAGAGGCGCTGGCCGCCGGTGCGGGTGCAGCGCCGCCACCCTGGCCGCCCTGACCTTGCGGGCCCTTGCCCTGGCTTGCCGACATTGGCTGCCACGGCACGGCCTTGACCGGTGCGCCCGGATGGACCTTCTGCAGACCGTCGACGATCACCTTGTCGCCCGCCTTCAGGCCGCTCGATACGATCCATTCCGTACCGGTCGAGCGGTCGGCCTGGACCTGGCGCACCGCTGCCATGCCCTTCTCGTCGACAACCATGACGGAGGCGCCGTCCGGGCTGCGCGTCACGGCTTGTTGCGGCACCGTGATCGCCTGCTCGTCCACGGCCTGCTCCAGGCGGGCACGCACGTACATGCCCGGCAGCAGCGTGCGGTCGGCGTTCGGAACAATCGCGCGCAGCGTGATCGTGCCCGTGGCCGGGTCCACCGTCAGGTCAGAGAAGTACAGCTTGCCCGGTTGGGCGTAGGCACGGCCGTCATCCGTCACGAGCGTGACCTTGGCTGCGTCACCACCGGCCTTCGCCAGCTTGCCGTCCTTGAGCGCCTGCTGCAGGCGCAGCACTTCGGTGCTCGACTGCGTGAACGTCAGATAGATCGGGTCGATCTGCTGCACGGTCGTCAGCAGCGTCGCCTCACCCTGGCCCACGAGCGCGCCTTCGGTAACCTGCGCCAGACCGGCACGGCCGGAGATGGGCGAAGTCACGCTGGCGTAGCCGACGTTCAGCTTGGCGGTTTCCACGGCGGCGCGGGCGGCGGCCACGTCAGCGGTGGCTTGCTTGGCGGCGGCGGTTGCGTCGTCGTAGTCCTGCTTGCTGATGGCGTTGGTGGCAACCAGCGGTTTGTAGCGCTCAGCCTTCAGTTGCGCCTGCGTTTGCGTGGCTTCCGAACGCGCAAGCTGTGCCTTGGCGCTGTCGAGCGAGGCCTTGTACTGCGCCGGATCGATCTGGAACAACTGTTGGCCGGCCTTCACGTCACTGCCTTCGGCGTAGGTGCGCTTGAGTACGATGCCCGCGACCCGTGCTCGCACCTGCGCCACACGCGTGGCCTCCAGGCGGCCCGGCAACTCGCTGGTCAGACCAACGGAGTGCGGCTGCACGGTCACAACGCCGACTTCGGTCGGAGGCATGCCGGCGCCGCCCGGCCCTTGTGCCTGCTTGTTGCCGCAGGCTGCAAGTGCCACCACCATGAATGCGGCGGCAGCGAGTTGGTGATAACGGCGGGTGTTCGTCATAGATGACCCCATGTGGCGATAAGCGGAATGCCGGGTGCCGCAACGCCGCGCAAACGAGTGCGACGCCGGCAAACCGTCAGCGAAACCAAAAAACACAAAACGAAAACGTCCGATGCTAGCTGCATCTGGCGGCATGCGATATGGCTTTTGCGACGAACTCGCAACAACTTGGACCAGAATGCTAAGACGCGGGAGCGATCGGCAGTCGATCTCCGCCCTGGCTGCCGACAGACACGAAGCCGGCCCCAGCGCACGTGCCCGGGATGGATGTGGCGCATACGGCCATGGGCAAGCGACGGAGTGCGCGCTATTATAGATACGTTCGCGTATGTATGTAAGTCACGCCGTTGGAATAGGGACTCCGTTGACACGTTTCCGGAGTTCGTAGCAATGACGGCGATCAAGCGAACAGGCAGCGGATACCGCGCTGCGACAAGCATTGTCAGCCAACGGACCCCAAGCCGCGTTGTGCGAAGCGCAATGGTGCGTTGCCAGGAATTGTGCATTGCACAAAAGCCAATCGAAAGAACGCCCGCCGAGATGGCACGGCGTTCCTCTGGAAGATCATGGTCAGACGAACGAAGGAAGAAGCACTGGAAACCCGCAACCGCATCCTGGACGCGGCGGAAGACGTGTTCTATGCGCGCGGCGTGGCACGCACATCACTATCGGATATCGCCCAAGCCGCGGGCGTGACGCGCGGCGCCATCTATTGGCACTTCCGTAACAAAACCGACGTATTCGCCGCCATGTGTGAGCGCGTGAAGCTGCCCATGGAGACCATGTGCACCCCGCTCGGGGTGGAAGCCGATGATCCGTTGGGCGAACTGCGCACGGTGGGCAACTTCCTGCTGCGGCAACTCGTGGAAGATGCGCACTGGCGCAAGGTCTTCGAGATCATGTTCAACAAGTGCGAGTTCGTGGAAGACACGAGCCCCATCCTCAAGCGCCAACAGGAATCGTTTGAGGAAGGCATGACCCACCTGACGAGCATCATCGAACAGGCGACGCGGCGCGGGCAGCTGCCGGCCGACCTGGACATCCCGCTGGCCGTGGCGCATTTCCATGCCACTTTCAACGGCATCATGGGCGATTACCTGTTCTACCCGGACGCCTCCAGCCTCGCCACCAAGCGCGAGCGCCTGTTGGATGCGTGCATCGACACCCTCAAATACGCGCCGTCGCTGCGGCTGGAGCCCGCGGCCGCCGCTGCCGCCCACACCGGGGCCTCGGCATGAACACGCCCGTGTTCGATCAGATGGTCTTTGCCGGCGGCGGCAACCGGTGCTGGTGGCAGGCCGGCTGGTGGGATGTCGTGCAGCCTGAACTGGGCTTGGCCCCGCGCGTGATTGCCGGCATCTCGGCCGGCGCATCGACGGCGTGCATGCTGCATGCATGGAATTCGGCCGAGCTGATGGATTACTACGGCGAGGCCCTGCGCCAAAACACCCGCAACGCCCACTGGGGCAACCTGCTGCGCGGCGAGCGTGTGTTTCCGCACTACGGTATGTACAGGACGGCGCTGCTGACGGTGTTCGGCGAGGGTCGCTTCGCGCGGCTGGCACAGGCGCCGGAGATCCGCATCGGCGTGGCCCACATCCCGCGCTGGCTGGGCGCTCGCTCCGCCGTGGCGGCAGGGCTGATTGCCTACAACATCGAAAAGCACGTTCGCAAGACGCTGCACCCGACGCTGGGCAGGCGCCTCGGCTTCACGCCGGAAATCGTGCGCGCGCAGGATTGCGCCACCCCCGAGGACTTGGCGGACCTGCTGCTGCAATCGGCGTCCACCCCGCCTTTCACGCCGGTGCTGCGGCGCGCGGGGCGGCCGGTACTCGACGGCGGTATGGTCGACAACGTGCCCGTGCACGCGCTGGATGCTACGCCGGGCGATGCGCTGGTGCTCGTCACGCGCCTGTACCCGCGCCCGACGTATTTCCGCATGGATGTGCCGGTGGCTGGCGGCGTGCAGCGCCGGTTTTATGTGCAACCTTCGCGCAAGGTTCCCATTTCGAGCTGGGATTACACCCGCCCTGGCGCCATGCGCGACGCCTATGCACTCGGCCGTCATGACGGCGAAACCTTCCTGCGCGAACTTCCACGCGGGTTCGCCACGGCGGTGGCTGCGTAACCACCTCCTCCAAGACAAAGACAGGCGGCGGGCGCGCCGCTTGCTCCACATGGGCGCGCCCGCCGGCGTGCCGCTCAGGTCGTCCGGCCGCTGCCACTTCGACGGACACTTATGCCCGCCAACCCTGCACATGCGTTTGACCTGATCGTGATCGGCGCCGGTTCAGCCGGGCTCGCGGCTGCGCGCCGATCTGCGCAACTGGGGGCACGGACGCTGCTGATCGACCGTGCGCAAGTCGGCGGCACCTGCGTCAACCGCGGATGCGTGCCCAAGAAACTGCTCGGCTACGGCGCTGCCTGGTCGCAGACAATGGCGCGGTGTTTGCGCGCCGCGCGCGCCGCCGACGCCTGGGCCGACGCCATCGCCCGCACGCGTGCCGAAGTCGCGCGGCTACACGAAGCGCATTTCGCCCACCTGGCCGATGCCGGCGTGCAGTGGTTGAGCGGCACTGCCTCGCTGCGTGGCCGTGGCATCGTCCGGTTGCAAACCGAGTCCGGCAAGACCACGCTGCGCGCGCGCCAGATCGTGCTGGCTGCCGGCGCCCGCCCCACGCCGCTTCCCACACCCGGCGCGGAGCTGGCCTGCACCTCCGATGATGTGTTCGACTGGGACACGCCGCCCGCATCGCTCATCATCGCGGGCGGTGGCGTCATCGCGGTGGAAATGGCGTCCACGCTGGCGCGCTTTGGCGTGCGGGTCACCGTGCTGACGCGCGATGCGCGCGTGCTGCCTGAATTTGATGCCACGGTGGCCGAGGCCGCCGCGCAGTCGCTGGCCGGCTGCGGCGTCGAGCTGATCCAGAACGCCGATGTTGTCCGCGTCGAACGCGATGCCGTGAATGGCGGCGGCGTGACCGTCTACGCGAGCATCGAAGGCAGCGACGCTCCCCGCGCGCTACGCGCCCAGCGTGTGTTAAGCGCCATCGGCCGCACGCCGAACATCGCGGGCCTTGGCCTGGACGCGGCCGGCGTCACGCTCGATGCGCACGGACGCATTGCGGTCGACCGCCATTTCCGCACGCGCGCACGCGGCGTCCATGCCGTGGGCGACATCTGCGGCGCCAGCCGCCTGCAATTGACGCCCGTGGCCGCCGCGCAGGGCCGCTACGTGGCCGAACGCCTATTTGGCAAAGGCACCAAGCTGCCCGACATGGACACCGTGCCGATGGCCGTGTTTTGCGATCCGGCCATCGCGAGCGTGGGCCTGACCGAAGCCGACGCCCGCACGCGTTGGCCTGAACTGGGCAAGCGCGGGCCGGACACCGACAAACGCGCCTTGGCAGACCGTATCGACGTGGTGGTCCGCCGCTTCGTCTCGCTGGAGCAGCGTTTTGCGGGCTCGGGCATGGAATCGTTGATCAAGCTGGTATGCAATGCCCGCAGCGGACGCGTGCTGGGCGCGCACATCGTCGACAACGCTGCGCCGGAGATCATTCAGGCACTGGCGGTGGCCGTGCGCGTGGGCGTCCGGCTCAAGCATCTGCAGTCGACCGTCGGCCTGCACCCAACCGTGGCAGAGGAATTGCTGAGCATGTAAGCGCACTTGTTCAATTTTCCTGACCCCGGTCTGCAAAACCATGCACGTTACTGGTGCCGGGTCGGCGCAGAATGGGAACTATATTCTTCAGGAAATTTGACATGCTCCCCGTGCTTTATCTGTCCCATGGGTCGCCCATGCTGGCGGCTGATCCGGGTCCTGTCGGCAAGATGCTGGCGGCGCTCGGGCAAGAAATGGCCGCCCTCAAGCCGCGCGCCATCGTTGTGGTTTCGCCGCACTGGATGACGCGCCGGCCGGCTGTGACCGCCCGCGCTCAGCAGGAAGCCTGGCACGACTTCGGCGGTTTCCCGCCGCAACTGTACGCCCTGGAATACGCCCCGCCGGGGGCGCCTGACCTGGCTGAACGCATCCGCACGCTGATCGACGGCAACATCGTCCCCGGGCTGGAGGAACAGGCCTCCACCGTGCTGGACCCGCGCCAGCCGCTGGACCACGGCGCCTGGGTGCCGCTGATGCTGATGTTTCCGGAGGCGAAGATCCCCGTGGTGCAGGTCTCGTTGATGCCGGGCCTGTCGCCCGCTTGCCAGATGGCGATGGGGCGCACGCTCGCGCCGCTGCGCGACGAGGGCGTGCTGATCGTCGGCTCCGGCAGCTTCACGCACAACCTGCGCGCGCTGATGCGCGGCCCAGGCATGGCGCAGCATGGCGTGCCGGTTGAGCCTTGGGTGACGGCCTTTCGCGAATGGATGATCGAGACGATGACGGATGGCATCCGCAGCGGCGATTTCACCCGGTTCTGCGATTACCGCGCACAAGCCCCGAACGCCGCCCACGCCCACCCCACCGACGAACACCTCATGCCGCTGTACGTGGCACTGGGCGCCGCGATGGGCCAGCCGGGCCAAGCCACGCCGGGCGGCGTCCAGGCTCAGCACGTGGTCGATACGGTGACGTACGGATCGCTGGCGATGGACAGCTTCCGCTTCGATGGCGCGGGCGCCAACCAGCCGCAGTTGCGCGCCGCGGCTTGATTGACGGAAACGACGGGCAGGACGACTGGCGTTATGCGCGGATCAGCGCGGGCGCCAGCGCCGTCGGGTTGACCACGCTGTCGACGTTGCCCTGGAGCACATCGAGGATGTTCTGGAACGCAAAGCCGAAGTACATCTCGTAGCTTTCGCGTTCGACGTAGCCGATGTGCGGCGTACAGATGCAGTTCTCCATGCGCAGCAGGGTGTGGCCCTGCAGGATGGGTTCCGTTTCAAACACGTCGATGGCAGCCATGCCCGGACGCCCACGATTGAGCGACGTCACCAGGCCGTTTTCTTCCACCAGCTCGGCGCGGCTCGTGTTGACGAAAAGGGCGGTCGGCTTCATGCGCGTGAGATCAGCCACCGACACGATGCCGCGCGTTTCGTCGTTCAGCCGCAGATGGACGGACAGCACATCGGACTGCTCGAACAGCGCGTCCTTTGATTCCGCCACAGCAAAGCCGTCGGCTCGCGCGCGTTCCTGCGAACCCTCGCGGCCCCACACCAGCACATTCATGCCGAAGGCGCGGCCGTAGCCGGCCACGAGCTGGCCGATCTTGCCGTAGCCGAAGATGCCCAGCGTCTGGCCCTTCAGGACACGGCCGATGCCAAAGTTGGGCGGCATCGTCGTGGATTTCAGCCCCGACTGCTGCCACGCGCCGTGCTTGAGGCTCGCCACGTATTGCGGAATGCGACGCTGCGCGGCCATCACCAGCGCCCAGGTCAGTTCAGCCGGCGCCACCGGCGAGCCCTTGCCCTCCAGCACCACAACGCCCTTGTCGGTACAGGCATCCAGGTCGATATGGCTGCCCGAATCGCGCGACACCCGGCCAGTCTGGCTGATGATCTTGAGTTTGGGCAGGCGGTCGAGCAACTGACGCGTAACACGCGTGCGCTCCCGGATCAGCACGATGGCTTCCACGTCCGCCACGCGTGCGGCCAATTGACCCACACCCTTGACGGTGTTGTTGAACACTTTGACTTCGTGGTCCTGCATCAGGCTGAAGCAATCCAGCTTGCGAACAGCGTCTTGGTAGTCGTCCAGTACGGCAATCTTCATCGACATCTCACTTCGAACAATGGTGCGCAGCAAAAAACAGCGATCCCTCGCGGTGGTATTCTTCCCATCCCTCGTCGCACGACAATCCGTGTCGACGTTCGGAATTGCCCGCCGCGGGCACGCAATTTGCGCAGCCCCGCTGGTGACGAGTCCTTGTTCTAGGGTCTGTTGACCTCGGTCCCGCCACTTTAGCGCACGCGGCCCCCGCTGCTCGGAAAAACCCACATTCCGCCAGCGCACCGCTTTGTAACTGAATGTGAAATCAGCACGGCTACCGTCCCTCCGCCTGCCTCACCTCTCCCTCTGGAAATCGCTGATCCGGCTCGCTTCTGATGCGCCGTCGATCGCTTTCCCACCCGCCGCTGGGCGCGGCCGCCGTGCTGATCCGCCACCGATTTCTTTCTCACTTCCATTGGAGTTTTGGTCATGAATCAACCCGTGATGCAGGGCGTGCCTGCATTGAACGTGCCCGAGTACGTGAAACACCCGCGCCTGATCGCGTGGGTTGGCGAGGTGGCAGCGCTCACCAAGCCGGAGCGCATCGTCTGGTGCGATGGTTCGCAAGAGGAATACGACCGCCTGTGCGCCGAAATGGTGGCCGCCGGCACGATGAAGCAGCTCAATCCGGCCAAGCGCAAGAACTCGTACCTGGCACTGTCCGACCCGTCGGACGTGGCGCGCGTGGAAGATCGCACCTTTATCTGCTCGCAGAAAAAGGAAGACGCCGGCCCCACCAACAACTGGACGGCCCCGGCCGAGATGCGCCAGACGCTGAACGGCCTGTTTGACGGCAGCATGCGCGGCCGCACGCTGTACGTGGTGCCGTTCTCGATGGGCCCGCTCGGCTCGCCGATCGCCCACATCGGCGTGGAGCTGTCGGACAGCCCGTATGTGGCCGTGAACATGCGCATCATGACCCGCATGGGTCGCGCGGTGTACGACGTGCTTGGCACCGACGGCGAATTCGTGCCGTGCGTGCACACCGTCGGCAAGCCGCTCGCCGCCGGCGAGAAAGACGTGCCGTGGCCGTGCAACCCGACCAAGTACATCGTGCATTTCCCGGAAACGCGCGAAATCTGGTCGTTCGGCTCGGGCTACGGCGGCAACGCGCTGCTGGGCAAGAAATGCTTCGCCCTGCGGATCGCCTCCACCATGGGCCGCGACCAGGGCTGGCTGGCCGAGCACATGCTGATCCTGGGCGTGACGTCGCCGGAAGGCAAGACGTATCACGTGGCGGCGGCTTTCCCGTCGGCCTGCGGCAAGACCAACTTCGCGATGCTGATTCCGCCCGCAGGCCTGAACGGCTGGAAGGTGACGACCATCGGCGACGACATTGCCTGGATCAAGCCCCGCAAGGACGCCAACGGCAAAACGCGCCTATACGCCATCAACCCGGAAGCCGGCTACTTTGGCGTGGCCCCGGGCACGAGCGAGAAGACCAACTTCAACGCGATGGCGACGCTCAAAGAGAACGTCATCTTCACCAACGTGGCGCTCACCGACGACGGCGATGTGTGGTGGGAAGGCATGACGGACACGCCGCCCGCCCACCTGATCGACTGGCAAGGCCAGGACTGGACACCCGAGACCGCCAAGGAAACCGGCCGCAAGGCAGCGCATCCGAACGCGCGTTTCACGGCGCCGGCAGCACAATGCCCCTCGATCGATCCGGAATGGGACAACCCCGCGGGCGTAGCCATTGATGCGTTTATCTTCGGCGGCCGCCGCTCGACCACCGTGCCGCTCGTGACCGAAGCGCGGGACTGGACCGAAGGCGTTTACATGGCCGCCACGATGGGCTCGGAAACCACCGCCGCCGCTGCCGGCCAGCAAGGTGTGGTGCGCCGCGACCCGTTCGCCATGCTGCCGTTCTGCGGCTACAACATGGCCGACTACTTTGCGCACTGGCTCAAGGTCGGCGAGAAGCTGGCCGAAAGCGGCGCCACGCTGCCGAAGATCTTCTGCGTGAACTGGTTCCGCAAGGACGAGAACGGCAAGTTCGTCTGGCCGGGCTTTGGCGAAAACATGCGAGTGCTCAAGTGGATGATCGATCGCATCGAGGGCCAAGCACAGGGCGATGAGCACGTCTTTGGTGTGTCGCCACGCTACGAAGAACTGAGCTGGGATGGGCTGGACTTCACGGCCGAGCAGTTCGCCAAGGTGATCTCACTGGACGCGGACGCCTGGAAGCAGGAACTGGCTCTGCACGACGAGCTGTTCACGAAACTGGCACACGGCCTGCCGCAAGCGCTGCCCGACGCCAAGACCCGTCTGGAAGAACGCCTGCAGGGCTGACGCCCGCCGCCGCCTCGGCATCAGGACAGAAAGCCCGCCTCGCGCGGGCTTTTTTTCGTCCGCCCGCGGAAGGTTGCCCAAACAATAAGCAGTAATCCTAAAGTTTTAAATCGCGCGAATTACCCCTGCCAACAAAACAGATCAATTGATTTTTAGAAAATCGAATTGCTTTGTAAAAAATACCGACGCACACATGAAGGCGGCCATTATGGCGGCGCGAGCATAATCGCCATGCATTTATGCCGAGCTTGAATCATTGCACGCATGGTATCGGCCAAGAGCGTTGCCTCGCATAGCTTTATGAAGAATGCATGTCAACCACGGCACTCCAATACGTGTCGGATTGAATGAATTTCCAAATTTTAAAATTCCTGCGTGACGAATCCCTACGGGATTCTTATAATCCGGCAAAACGGAATCCTTTCTCTCTGAGCCAGAGGGGGGGTTCATGACTAGAGGAAACGGGAAAGGGCGAACAAGCCTTATGCCAACGGAGGTGGGGGATCCCTACTTCCCCGGCGCTCGGGGGGGCGCCGGCTCGGATTGCGCGCAGACAACGCCACAGACTATGCAAACGATTGCATGGTTCGGCAGGCTGCGGCAGGCACCGAGGGGCTTGCAGATCTTTCTCAGGACCACCCTGGACACCACCCAGGAGGCTCCGCTGGCGATCGTCGACGGGAATAGCAGCATGACGATCCGCGCACGGCCGACGGCCGGACAACAGCGCCCGCAAGAAATGACATGCGAGCACACGCGCAATTGCCCGCATGGCACTCATAACAACGCGCACCGCAGACAGCAGAGCGCAGCCGCAGGGCTGCTCGCCGGAGTGTGTCGGCTGGTTAGACGGGAGGTATCACAAAGTGGGTATTCAGATCTTGCTGGTCGAACAAGACCAGGCAGAGGGGGAGCGTCTGTCGTTTTCCCTGCGTGATGGCGGACACGACGTTCAACGGGTCAGCCATCCGGGCCAGGCGCAGGCAGCCATCCTGGCCGCCATGCCTGAGTTGCTCCTGATGGAGTGGACTTGGCCCGAGCGCGAGTCGATCGACATGCTGCTGGCGTTGCGCGCCAACATGCAGACGCGCGGCCTGCCGGTCATCGTGCTGTCCCGTCATGGCGATGCGCGCGCCAAGATTGCCGCGCTCGACGCCGGTGCCGACGACTACGTCGTCAAGCCGTGCGACACGGGCGAGCTGCATGCCCGCATCCGCGCCGTACTGCGCCGTCGTGCGCCGCATCAGCATGGAGACGACATCCTGCAGGTCAACGGCCTGCGCCTCGATCCGCTCACCCTGGGCGTGACTGCGCAAACCGAAACCGGCCCGCGCGCCATTCCGCTCAGCCCGCTGGAATTCCGCCTGCTGCACTTTCTCGTCGCGCATCCGCAACGCGTGCATTCGCGCACGCAACTGCTGGACCGCGTTTGGGGCAACCATGTCTTCGTGGGTGAGCGCACGGTGGATGTACACGTGCGCAAGCTGCGCGTGGCGCTGGCCGGTACGCCCTGCGATGGCCTGATCCAGACGGTGCGCGGTGGCGGCTATCGCCTCGTGGTCGGCGCCAGCGGCGCAACGGCTGCGTATGCTGCCGATGCGATCGGCATGCAACTGGAAGCCGCAACCCGCAAGGCAGAGCTGCCGGCATACGGCCGCGTCCCCACGACGCGCTCGCTCGGCCCGGCTCAGTTGGGCGCCTAACGCGCCTGTCCGCCACAGCAGACCGCCGCTTGCGCATCGCGCAGCGGCGGTTTTCTTTTGCGTCAGCGCCCGGTCATGCACGCTTTAACCTAGACGGATTGGCGCAGTTCCTTCTTGTGCTGCTGCGTCAGCGCCGGCCCTCCCGCCAGCGTTTGAGCCAGCCGAGCCCTTCGCTCGTACCCGCACGCGGCCGGTATTCACAGCCGACCCAGCCGTCATAGCCGAGCGTGTCGAGCAAGGCGAAGAGGTGCGGATAGTTCAGCTCACCTTCGTCCGGCTCGTGGCGATCGGGCACGCCGGCAATCTGTACGTGGCCCACACCATCGATGTACTGCTTGAGCTTGACTGACAGGTCGCCTTCCATGATCTGCGCGTGGTACAGGTCGAACTGCACCTTCAGGTTGGGCGCGCCGACTTCCTTGCACACCGCATGCGCCTGCGCCTGGTGCGTGAGGAAGAAGCCCGGCATGTCGCGCGTGTTGATCGGCTCCAGCACGATGGTGACGCCCGCACCGGCAGCCTCGCGCGCAGCGTAGGCGACGTTGCTCACGTAGGTGGCGTGATGGCGTGCGCGGTCCGCACCTGCGGGCAGAAGACCGGCCATCACGTGCAGGCGCGTGTTGCCGAGCGCCCGCGCATACTCCAGCGCGGTCCCAATGCCGCGCTTGAATTCCGCTTCGCGCCCGGGCAATGAGGCAATGCCGCGCTCGCCGCCGGCCCAGTCGCCCGGCGGGGCATTGAACAGCGCTTGCGTGAGGCCGGCGTCGTCAAGGCGAGCACGGATATCCGCCTTGTCGAAGTCGTAGGGGAAGAGAAACTCCACGCCCTCGAAGCCATCCTTTGCCGCGGCGGCAAAGCGGTCGAGGAACGCGTGCTCCTGGTACATCATGGACAGGTTGGCGGCAAAGCGCGGCATGACAGACCTCTGAAGACGATTGCTTATTTGTTGACGAGCTGTGGCGGCGTGCGCAACACGGCAATGCAGCCGAGCACCAGCACGCCTGCCAGCGCATACATGCCGGCGGATGTGCTGCCCGTCATGTCCTTGAGCGCACCGATCATATAGGGGCTCACGAAGCCGGCCAAGTTGCCGACCGAGTTGATGGCGGCAATGCCCGCAGCTGCAGCGGTGCCTTGCAGGAACGCAGTCGGCAGCGACCAGAACAGCGGCGCGCACGTCAGCACACCTGCGGCAGCCAATGACAGGAAGACAATCGACAGGGCCACGTTGTGCCCAGCCGTCGCCACCACGGCAAAACCGACTGCGCCCATCAGCGCCGGCACAACCAGGTGCCAGCGACGCTCGCGTCGTGCATCGGCACTGCGGCCGATCAGCACCATGGTGATCGCTGCACACACGTACGGAATCGCAGAGAGCACGCCCACCATGAACGTGTCGGTCACACCGGCGCTCTTCACCAGCGTCGGCATCCAGAACGTCAGTCCGTACTGGCCCATGACGAAGGCGAAGTAGATCAGGCTCATCATCCACACGCGCGGGTCGGAAAACACCTTGCCGATGCCGTGGTGCTCGGTCTTGCCTTTGTTGTCTGCAGCAATGTTGGCTTCGAGAATCTGCTTCTCGTCTTCCGACAGCCAATTGGCCTTGCGGATGCTGTCATCGAACTTCCACAGCACCAGCAGGCCCACCAGCATGGCAGGAATGGCCTCAATGACGAACATCCACTGCCAGCCCTGCCACCCGCCGCCTACCCCTGTCCCATGGAACGCGCTCATGATCCAGCCCGACAGCGGGTTGCCGAAGATGCCCGAGATGGGGATGGCGGCCATGAACATCGCCACAATCCGCGCGCGGCGATGCGATGGATACCAGTACGTCAGGTACAGGATGACGCCGGGGTAGAAGCCCGCTTCGGCCAAACCCAGCAGGAACCGCATCACGTAGAACTGCGTGGGCGTCTGCACGAACGCGAAAGCGCCCGAAATCAAACCCCACGTGATCATGATCCGCGCGATCCAGATGCGCGCGCCAATCTTGTTCATCAGCAGGTTGCTCGGCACCTCGAAGAGGAAGTAACCAATGAAGAAGATGCCGGCACCCAGCCCGTACACCGTTTCGGAAAAGTTCAGCGCCTGCGACATCTGCAGCTTCGCAAACCCAACGTTCACGCGGTCGAGATACGCAACCACGTAGCACAGCATGATGAGCGGGACGATGCGGCGCGACACGCGCGCATAAACGCTGTCCTCTTTTGAAACGGCGCGCGAAGGCAACGCCGCCGTAGTGGCGGTCGAGGTGTTCATGTGGTCTCCGGTGTAGGTGTTATATGGGCTGTGCGGCGGGCGCTACCGGTCTGCTGCCGGTTGCTCTACCAACGGGCCCCGAACGTCTGGCGCAGTTCGTCGATCTGCGCGTCGGACAGCGGTGCAGGTTTGGGTTCGGTCATCAACCAAAGCCGTGCGGTTTCTTCCAGTTCTTCCAGCGCGTAAGCTGCATTCGACACCGAGCCGTGCCACACCACGGGCCCCAGCCGATCGAGCAGCACAGCACGCACATCGTTGGCCAGTGATGCGATCTGCGTAGCCACATCCGGATAGCCCGGCCGCTGATACGTGATGAGCGGCACGTGGCCGACCTTCATCACGTAGTACGGCGTGATGGGCGGCAGCACATCGGCTTCATGCCACACGCCAGCCAGCGTGAGCGCCACGAGATGCGTTGAATGCGTGTGCACGACGGCATGCGCGTCGGCATTGCGGCCGTAGATACCGCGATGCAGGGCGAGGGTCTTCGACGGTTTGTCGCCGCCGACCCACTCGCCCGTCGCCAGCACCTTCGCGATACGCGCCGGGTCCAGCGTGCCGAGGCAGGCATCGGTGGGGGTGATGAGCCAGCCGTCAGGCAGGCGTGCGCTGATATTGCCTGCCGTGCCGACGGTGTAACCGCGCGCATACAAGCTCTGCCCGACGCGGGCGATCTCTTCACGCAGGGCTGTTTCGGTGGACGCACTCATACCGCAGCCTCCGCTGTGGCCTGCGCCAGTTGCGCTAGCGCCTTCTCGAAGAAATCCACCGTCCCGAAATTGCCGGACTTCAGTGCCAGCGCAACCGGATCGTTGTCGATGGTGGCCGTCCAGGGCACGCCCGGATCAATCTGCTGGCCGATGCGAAGCGCGCGCACGTCGAGCGCCTGTACCACCGCGCCCGAGGTCTCACCGCCGGCCACCACGAAGCGGCGTACGCCATCAGCATGCAGCGAGCGGGCGATGCGGCCCAGTGCATCTTCAACGAGTTTGCCGGCGCGCTCCACGCCCAGCGTCTTCTGTACGTGGGCCACTTGCTCCGGCGCACTGGTGGCGTACACCAGCACGGTCTGACCGGCATGGCGGTGCACGAAATCGAGCGCCTCGACCACCACCGGTTTGCCTTCGGCCAGCGCCAGCGGATCAATCTGGAACGCGGGACGCGATGCACGCCAGTGCGCCACCTGCGCGTTCGTCGCACGCGAGCAGCTGCCCGATAGCACGATCGCCGAATCAGGCACCGCGGGTAACTGCGCCGCATTGCCGTGCGCGGTGATCAGCCCTGCGCGCCGATATTGCGCCGGCAAGCCCAGCGCCAAGCCCGAGCCGCCCGTCAGCAGCGCCAGGTCGGCAAACGCCTCGCCCAGCACGATCAGGTCATCGTTGGAAATGGCATCGGCAATTGCCAGCTTCACGCCGTCGGCGCGCAGTTGCTGGGCCTGATCGCGGGCGGCCTGGGCACCGCGCATGATGGTGTCGTAACGCAGCAGGCCGACCTTGCCAGCGCTCTGGCGCGCCAGCACCGAAACCAGGTTCGGATCGCGCATCGGCGTCAGCGGATGGTGCTCCATGCCTGACGCGTTGAGCAGCACGTCGCCCACGAACAGATGGCCACGGAAGATCGTCCGGCCGTTCTCCGGAAACGCGGGGCAGGCCAATGTGAAATCGGTGCCCAGTTCGGCCATCAACGCCTCGGCAACCGGGCCGATGTTGCCCGCGTCGGTGGAATCGAAGGTCGAGCAGTATTTGAAGAAGAAGCGCGAGCAGCCTTGGGCGCGCAGCCAGTGCAGTGCATTCAACGACTGCGCCACGGCATCGGCCGCGGCAATCGTGCGCGACTTGAGCGCGACGACGATGGCATCGGCATCCGCAGCGATGGCCTCGCCGCCTGCCTGTGGCACGCCGATGGTCTGTACGGTGCGCATGCCGGCACGCACGAGCATGTTGGCGAGGTCGGTCGCACCGGTGAAATCATCGGCGATGCAACCAAGGACGGGGCGGGACGTGGGCGCTGCGCTCATTTCGGCTGGCCCTCCGGCAGCGTGATCCCGGGGAAGATCTTGATCACGGCGGAGTCGTCTTCCCTCGCATAGCCGGCCGTGGATGCCTGCATGAACATCTGATGAGCGGTGGCCGCCAGCGGCAGCGGGAACTTGGTGGCGCGCGCGGTATCGAGCACGAGTCCCAGGTCTTTGACGAAGATGTCGACGGCGGACAGCGGCGTGTAGTCGCCGGCCAGCACGTGCGCCATGCGGTTTTCGAACATCCAGCTGTTGCCCGCGCTATGGGTGATGACTTCGTACAGCGCATCCGCTGCCACGCCTTCGCGCAGGCCCAGGGCCATGGCTTCGGCCGCGGCGGCGATGTGCACGCCGGCCAGCAGTTGGTTGATGATCTTGACCTTGCTGCCCGCGCCGGCCTTGTCGCCCAGGCGATAGACCTTGCCGGCCATGGCGTCGAGCACATGGCCCGCTGCCGCATATGCCTCGGGCGTGGCTGAGGTCATCATGGTCATCTGGCCCGATGCAGCCTTGGCTGCACCGCCTGAGATGGGGCCATCGACGTACAGGATGCCCTGCTGCGCGAGGCGCGCCTCCAGCGCAATCGACCAGTTCGGGTCGACCGTGGAACACATGACGAACGTGCTGCCCGGTCGCATGGCGGCCGCAGCTCCGCCCTCTCCGAACAGCACGGCTTCGGTCTGCACGGCGTTGACCACCACCGAGACCACCACGTCCACACCCGCCGCCACCTCGGCAGGCGTTGCACACGCAACACCGCCTTCCTTGGCGAAATCCGCAGCGGCACCCGGGCGCGCATCGCACGCATGCACGGTGTAGCCGTGATTGCGCAGGGTCTTGGCAATGCCCAGGCCCATGGCGCCGAGTCCGATCACGCCAACCTTACGGTCAGCCGCCGTTTGCGTCATGAATCGCTCCTGAAATCAGTCTTGGACCGTGTCGCGGCCCTCGGCCAGGCGACGTGCGGCATTGAACATGTGCGTCTGTGCGGCATTGCGTGCAGCCAGGGCGTCGCGGCGGCGGATGGCTTCGACCATCGCACGGTGTTCGTCGCGTACCTGGCGGGCAAAGTCTTCGCGGCGCGCTTCGTTGCTGCGCGTCACGCCAATCGCTTCTTCGAGGTATTGGCTGAAGAAGCCGAGTGCCTGCACGAGGAACGGGTTGCCGCTGGCGGCAGCGATGGCGTGGTGAAAACGCAGGTCTTCGGTCACGCCGTCACCGCCGGCCGCCACCGCCGCGTCGATGCTGTCGAGTGCGGCGTCGATCTCGATCATCTCGGCGTCCGTGCGGCGCTGGGCGGCCAGCGCAGCGCCTTCGGCCTCCAGCGCGCGGCGCAGTTCGATGATGTGCAGCACGGCATCGATCGAGCCGGCCTGCGCCGCGTCGATCCGCAACGGCTTGAGGCCAGCCTGCTGGGTGACGTACACGCCGCTGCCTTGGCGCGCTTCGACCACGCCTTCGTGGCGCAAGCGCGAGATGGCTTCGCGGATGACGGTACGGCTCACACCGAATTCCTGCCCGAGCACGGTTTCGGACGGCATGCGTTCACCGCGGCGCAGTTCGCCCGCGTCGATCTTGTCCATCAGGGTCTGGGCCACGCGGTCGGACAGGGAAGGCGCGGCGTCGAGTCGTTCAAACATGGGGTAGGGATGTCTTGGCAAGCGTAAATTCGTCGTGTCATCATACAAGTTGAGTCGCAGAGCTTCATCCCTGTTTACCCTAGGCATCGATCAAAACGCCCGGCGGGTTACGTCGGGCAACAAGGAGACACCATGAACATCGTCATCACCGGCGGCGCCGGCTTCCTGGGCCAGCGCGTGCTGGCGGCACTGCTCGAGCAACCCGGCCTGCCCGGTGCGGACGGCTCGGTACAACCCGTTGAGACCTTCATCGTGCTGGACCAGGTGGCCGGTCAGATTGCCGATCCGCGCGTGCGCTACGTGACCGGCGATGCCTCCGACCCCGCCCTCATCGCCAAGGTGATCGACGGGAGTGACAACAACGAGGTGGGCGGCGTGTTCCACCTGGCCGCCGTGGTGAGCGGCACCGCCGAGGCTGACTTCGACCTGGGCATGCGCGTGAACCTGGACGGCACGCGCGCATTGCTTGATGCGCTACGCGCGCAGCACGCCAAAACCGGCCGTGCGCCGCGCGTGCTGTTCGCAAGCTCGGTGGCAGTGTTCGGCGGCCAGTTGCCAGCCATCGTTACCGACGACACAGCGGCCACGCCGCAGGCTTCGTACGGCGTGCAGAAGTTGATGGGCGAATTCCTCGTCGGCGAGTATTCGCGCAAGGGCTACATCGACGGCCGCGCGGTGCGCATTCCGACGGTGTCGGTGCGCCCGGGCAAGCCAAACGGCGCGGCATCGAGCTTTGCCAGCGGCATCATCCGCGAGCCGTTATCGGGCGAGGAAGCCATCTGCCCGGTTGAAGCCGAGACCGAGCTGTGGCTGGCGTCGCCGCGCCAGGTGGTGGCCTCGCTGCTGCACGCGTACACGCTGCCGGCGTCGGCCTGGGGCAATCGCCGATCACTGAATCTGCCGGGCATTACGGTACGTGTGGGGGAGATGGTGGAGGCGCTGCGCAAGGTGGCGGGCGATGCGCCGGTCTCGCGCATCCGTTGGGAGCCGGACGCTCGCATCAAGGCCATCGTGCAAGGCTGGCCGGCGCGCTTCAATACCGCCCGCGCCGAAGCGATGGGCTTTGGCCGCGACACCTCGTTCGAGGCGATGGTGCGCGATTACGTGGAGGGCACAAAGGGCGCCTAACGCCCCTTTCCCAGCTCCACCGCAAACTTCACCAGTTCCGCCTGTCCCTCGATGCCGAGTTTGCGCTTCAGGTTCAGGCGGTGCGATTCCACCGTGCGCACGGACAGGCCCAGCTCGTCGGCGATGCGCTTGTTGGCGTAGCCCTTGGCGATGCCGTCAAGAATGTCGCGCTCACGCGGCGTGAGCGCCTCGACCGGCGTGGGCATGACAGCCTGCTCGGCCATGCGCATTGCCAACTGCGCGCTGTAGAACGGCCGGCCGGCCAGCACCGCGTCGATGGCCTCGACCAGTTCGCTGGCGGGCGCGTCCTTGAGCACGTAGCCACGCGCGCCGGCGCGAATAACCTGCCGCACGTACTCCAGGTTGTCGTGCATCGAGAGCACGAGCACGGCAATCTCGGGAAATTCCTCGGCAAACTTCTCGGTGAGCGCGATGCCGTTCATACCGCGCATGCCGATGTCCATCAGCGCCAGATCGGGGGCCAAGGTGCGCGCAGCCTGCAGGGCGGCATCGGCGTCACCGGCTTCACCCACCACTTCGAAATGCGGCACGGCTTCCAGCCGCATACGCACACCATCGCGCACGAGCGGGTGATCGTCGACGAGGAGCAGTTTGACGGGCGCAGGAGTACGCATGTTCATACGAGAGGAGAAGAGGGCGCAGAAACCAGTTGAGCGATGACGATATGCGGGAGCACAGCGCACACCTCGGTGCCGTGCGGGCCCGAGGCGACGGTACAGGTGCCGCCCAGCGCCGCCATGCGTTCGCGCATGTTGCGCAAGCCGATGCCGTGTTGCGGATCCACCTGCACGGATTCCACATCAAAGCCGGGGCCGTTGTCGCGAATGGACAAGCGCACGGCATCGAGATCGTTTTCAAGCAGCACACCGATGCGCGTGGCTTGCGTGGCATGGCGCTCGATGTTCGAGACGGCCTCCTGCGCGATGCGGAACAGCGCGGTGTTGCATGCGTCCGGTAACTGCACGGGCGGGCCAACCACTTCGAGCGCAATCGCAAACCCCGGCTGGCTGTCTTCGTGCGCTTCGCGTGTTTCACGCACGAGCAGCTCCAGCGCAGCCGCCAAGCCGAGATCATCCAGCAGGGCGGGACGCAGGTTGTGCGACACGCGCCGCACCTCGCCCAGCGCGCCGTTCAACCGATCAAGCGCGCGGCGCAACATGCTGTCCGCCCGTTCGATCGACGGCGGCGATGCAGGTGACGCTTCGAGATGCCCATGCGCGGTTTCGAGCAGCAGCTTGGTCGACACCAGCACCTGGCTGATGCCGTCGTGCAACTCGCGCGAGACGCGCGCGCGTTCGTCCTCCTGAGACTTCACAACCTGCTGCGCGAGCTGGCGCAGCTTGGCATCGGCCTGGCGGTGATCGCTCACGTTCAGCGCCAAACCGCTGCCGGCTACCAGCAGGATGCTGATCGCGGCAATGCCAACGACCCACGCCAGCGTCTGGTCGATGTTGGCCTGCGCACGCTGATCAATCTCACGCAAGGTCTGCTCGATGTCGTCCAGGTACAGACCGGTGCCCACCATCCAGCCCCACTGTGGGATTGGCTCGACATAACCGAGTTTGGGCACGCTCTGGTGCGTGGATGGCTTGTCCCACATGTAGCGCACGAAACCGCCGCCCGCCTGCGCGGCAGCCACCAGTTTCTGGATGGTCGGCTGGCCGCCCGAGTCCGTCAGGTCCCACAGATCGCGCCCGACCAGTTCGGGCTGGCGCGGGTGCATCAGGTTGCGTCCACGCAGGTCATAGAGGAAGAAATAGCCGTCGGTGCCGAAGTCGAGACGGGCGAGGGTGCGCATGGCTTCGTCGCGGGTGGCTTCGTCCCCGGCCGGATCGACACTGTGGCCGGACGCAAGCAACGGCGCGATGGCACTCTGCGCAAGCTTGACGTAAGACCGCAGCTCGGTCTCCTTGGCCTGCAGGTACGCCGACTCCACCAACTGCCGCTCGTGCCGCGCCAGCGCAATCGACTGATGCCGCACGGTCAGCATGATCGCCAGCATGGCGATGGTCAGCGGTGCAACGGCGAGGAGCAGGATCTTCTGGCGGAGCTTCATGGCAAAACGCGGCGAGCATTGCGGCATCGCAAGGTGGCGGCGCGGTCTCGGTCAGGTGTGGGGTCTGCGTAGAACTACGGACGTGTGCTGCGTAGTCCTCCGCTTGTGGCGCGGGGTGCGGCTGGCAAATACTACACGCCCCTGTCACGGGGCAGGACTCACCGCAGGGATGAACCCACATCCCGCGTTCAGCACATTACTTCGACCAAGGTTCGAGGAGACCGACATGAGCTTCGTCAGGCAACACCTGATCTGGCTGGTCGTCGCCATTCTTGGCGCGTCTGCCTTTGCCACCGTTGCGCTTGCGCGCGGCGAGGCAGTCAGCGCGCTATGGGTGGTGGTGGCCGCCGTATGCATCTACCTGATCGCGTATCGCTACTACAGCCGCTTCATCGCCGACAAGGTGCTCGGCCTGGACGGCACCCGTAAAACGCCCGCCTGGCGTTACAACGACGGGCTCGACTACGTTCCCACCAACAAGCACGTGCTGTTCGGCCACCACTTCGCGGCCATTGCCGGAGCAGGGCCGCTGGTGGGCCCCGTGCTGGCCGCGCAGATGGGCTATCTGCCCGGCATGCTGTGGATCCTGGCCGGCGTGGTGTTTGCCGGCGCGGTCCAGGATTTCATCGTGCTGTTCATCTCCACGCGCCGCGACGGCCGCTCGCTGGGCGACCTCGTGAAGAGCGAGATGGGCACGGTGCCCGGCGTGATCGCGCTGTTTGGCGCGTTCCTCATCATGATCATCATCCTGGCCGTGCTGGCGCTGATCGTGGTGAAGGCGCTGGTCGGCTCGCCGTGGGGCACCTTCACGGTGGCCGCGACGATTCCCATCGCGCTGTTCATGGGCGTGTACGTGCGCTACATCCGTCCGGGCCGCATCGGCGAGATCTCCATCATCGGCTTCGTGCTGCTGATGCTCGCCATCGTCGGTGGTCAGACGGTGCATGAAAATGCCGCCCTCGCGCCGCTGTTCACGTTCGACGGCAAGGCCCTCACGTGGATGCTGATCGGCTACGGCTTTGTCGCCTCGGTGCTGCCGGTGTGGCTGCTGCTTGCCCCGCGTGATTACCTGTCGACGTTCCTGAAGATCGGCACGATCATGGCACTGGCCATCGGCATCCTGATCGTCGCGCCGCAGATGCAGATGCCGTCGCTCACGCAGTTTGCAGGCGGCGGCGGCCCGGTGTGGTCGGGCAACATGTTCCCGTTCCTGTTCATCACCATTGCGTGCGGTGCGGTGTCGGGCTTCCACTCGCTCATCTCGTCGGGCACCACCCCCAAGTTGCTGGAGAACGAACGCCAAGCACGCTTCATCGGCTACGGCGCGATGCTGATGGAATCGTTCGTCGCCATCATGGCGCTGGTGGCCGCTTCGGTCATCGACCCGGGCGTGTACTTCGCGATGAACAGCCCGGCGGCGCTGGTGGGCTCGACGCCCGATACGGTGGCACACACGCTGTCCACCTGGGGCTTTGTCATCACGCCTGATGTGCTGATCCAGACCGCCAAGGACGTCGGCGAGAACACCATCCTTGCCCGTGCAGGCGGCGCGCCAACGCTGGCCGTGGGCATGGCGCACATCCTGCACCAAGTGGTGGGCGGCCAGGCCATGATGGCCTTCTGGTACCACTTTGCGATTCTGTTCGAGGCGCTGTTCATCCTCACCGCCGTGGATGCAGGCACGCGCGCCGGGCGCTTCATGCTGCAGGATCTGCTGGGCACCTTCGTGCCGGCACTCAAGCGCACGGATTCGCTCGTCGCCAACCTCATTGCCACGGCCGCGACCGTCGCACTGTGGGGCTACTTCCTGTACCAGGGCGTGATCGATCCGCTGGGCGGCATCAACACGCTGTGGCCGCTGTTCGGCATCTCCAACCAGATGCTCGCCGCGATTGCGCTGACGCTGGGCACCTGCGTGCTGGTCAAGATGAAGCGCGATCGCTACGTCTGGGTGACGCTGCTGCCGACCATCTGGCTGCTGATCTGCACGCTCACCGCCGGCTGGCAGAAGCTGTTCGATCCGGACCCGAAGATCGGCTTCCTGGCGCACGCCAACAAGTACGCCAGCGCGATTGCCGAAGGCAAGCTGCTGGCCCCGGCCAAGTCGATGGCGCAGATGCAGCAAGTGGTGCTGAACGACCGCATCGACGCGTTCCTGTGCGGCCTGTTCATTCTCGTGGTCGTGAGCATCGCCTGGTATGGCCTGCGCACGGTGCTCAAGGCGCGCGCCGCGAGCCGTCCGACCACCAACGAAACGCCGTACGAAGCGCTGGGCGCATGAGCACGGGCATGCGCGAAGAACTCGAAAACTTCGGCCGCTACCTGGGCCAGACGCTGCGCCTGATGGTCGGCGTGCCGGACTACGACACCTACGTGCGCCACATGCAGGAGACCCATCCGGGCCAAACCGTCATGTCGTACGAAGACTTCTTCCGCGAACGCCAGGACGCGCGCTACGCCGGACGCGTCGGCCGGTGCTGTTGATGAATGATTGAACCTGCTCCAAAGCAAAACCGCCGGTGCATGCTGCCATGCCCGGCGGTTTTTGCTTGCGTGCGCTACATCGATTGACGTGCCGTTGTGGGCGGGTCGCCGTGCTTGGCACGATAGGTTTTCTCCACCAGCTCGCGCAGCTTGCCGAGCGCCCCCACATCGCCTTGGGCGGCCGCCCTGCCGTACCACTTCTTGGCCTGCTCGATATCCTGCGCGACCACGCCGGGCTCGCCGCGCTCGTAATAGCTGCCGACAATGTATTGCGAGGGTCCGTCGCCACCCTCGGCTGCCTTCTTGTACCAGCTGAAGGCGCGCCCGTAGTCACGCGGCACACCGCGCCCCGTGAAGTAGTTGGTGGCCAGCGCACGCTGCGCCTCGACATGCCCGCCGGCGGCGGCGCGCTCGTACCACTTGTTGGCTTCTTCCAGGGAGCGCGGTACCAGCTCGCCGCGCTCAAACAATTCGCCGTAGGCAAACTGCGCGTGGGTCATCTGGTTGTCGGCGGCGCGGCGCAGCCATTTGACCGCCTCTTCCGGGCGGGCGACGGTGCCTTCGCCGCGCATCAGCATCATCGCGTAGTTGAACTGCGCGAGCCGGTTGCCGCGCTGCGCGGCCTCGGCAAACTCGTCGAAGGCGTGGCCGAAATCGTTCTTTTCGTAGTGCGCGATGGCGATCTGGGTGAGGGCGGCGGCATCGCCCTGTGTGTCGGCAGGCGACGTTGCAGCGGATGCAAACGACATCGCCGCACCCATCGCCACCACCAACACCGCCTGCAGCATGCGCGGACTTCTGCGCCGGACCTGTCTGCTCATCACCCACTCCTCAACGGAAGATGACCCAGTGTAACGCGCCAAATTGCTACGTGCGGGGGCGCACAAACCAGCACATCAGGGGCGCACACAGCTGCCGGGGCAATCAGCCCGCGCGCACCCGGTACACCGCCACGCTGCCGCGCCAGTTGGCTCCCCAACGCACCACGCTGCCTTCGTGCAGCACAACGCGATCGAGAATCACCAGTCCCACCTTGGGCGCCAGCGCTTCAAAGTCGCGGATGGTCAGCACGCGCACGTTGGGCGTGTTGTACCACTCGTACGGCAGCGACTTGGACACCGGCATGCGCCCGCGGAAGATCGACAGCCGATGCGGCCAGTAGCCGAAATTCGGGAACGACACGATGCACTCGCGGCCCACGCGCAGCATCTCGCGCAGCACCTGCGCCGTGTTGTGGATGGTCTGAAGCGTCTGCGACAGGATGACCGTATCGAAGCTCTTGTCCTCGAACAGCGCCAGCCCGCCCTCCATGTTCTGCTGGATCACGTGCACGCCCTTTTTCGTGGACGCCAGCACGCCCGCATCGTCGATCTCGATACCGTAGGCCAGCACGTCGAGCTCATCCTGCAGCACGCGCAGCAGGCTGCCGTCGCCGCAGCCAAGGTCGAGCACGGTGGAGTGTGGCTCGATCCAGCGGGCGATGGCGCGAAAGTCCGCGCGGTCGGTCAGGATGTTGGGCACCTCGGACGGCGCAGCGGGGTTCAGCGTTTGCGTTGTCATGCGCCGATCTCCTGCGCGATGCGTTCGTAATAGGCGCGGACCAGCGCGTGGTAGCGCGCGTCTTCCAGAAGGAAAGCGTCGTGGCCGTGCGGCGCGTCGATCTCGCCGTAGGTGACGGGATGCTTGTTGTCGAGCAGCGCCTTGACCAGCTCGCGGCTGCGCGCCGGGGCGAATCGCCAATCGGTCATGAAGCTGACGACGAGGTAGCTCGCCTTGGTGTGCGCAACGGCCTTGGTCAGGCTGCCGCCGTAGGCCAGTGCGGGGTCGAAGTAATCGAGCGCGCGCGTGATGAGCAGATACGTGTTCGCATCGAAATACTCGGCAAACTTGTCGCCCTGGTAGCGCAGGTAGCTCTCGACCTGGAACTCGACGTCGAACGAGAAACGGATATCGTCCGCCTTCAGCTCGCGCCCGAATTTCGCGGCCATGTCCTCGTCCGACAGATACGTGATGTGGCCGATCATCCGGGCCACGCGCAGGCCGCGCTTGGGCTTGACGTTGTGCGCGTAGTAATCGCCGCCGTGGAAATCGGGGTCGGACAGGATCGCGCTGCGCGCCACCTCGTTGAAGGCGATGTTCTGCGCCGACAGCTTGGGCGTGGACGCCACCACCACGCAGTGCCGCAACCGGTCCGGATACATCAGGCTCCAGGCCAGCGCCTGCATGCCGCCGAGGCTGCCGCCCATCACCGCGGCAAATTGCTGGATGCCGAAACGGTCGGCCACCCGTGCCTGGGCGTTCACCCAGTCTTCCACCGTCACCACGGGGAAGCGCGCGCCGTAAGGCAGGCCGGTTTCCGGATGCGGGCTCATGGGGCCGGTCGAGCCGAAACACGACCCCAGGTTGTTCACCCCGATGACGAAGAAGCGGTTCGTGTCGACCGGCTTGCCGGGGCCGACCATGTTGTCCCACCAGCCGACTTCGCCCTCGGCGTGCACGCCCGCCACGTGGTGCGAGGCGTTGAGCGCGTGGCAGATGAGCACGGCGTTGGAGCGGTCGGCATTGAGCGTGCCGTAGGTTTCGACCATCAGGTCGTAGCCGCTGATCTGCGAGCCGTTGCGCAGTGGCAGCGGCTCGGCAAAGTGCATGCGCTCGGGTACGACCAGGCCGATGGCATTGGCCGGCTTGCCCTGATGTGCCTTCGGAGGGGATGAATCGGCCTGCGCCGCATCGGCTGCGGTGACCGCGGGGTCAGCCTGGATGTCTGTCATGGCACCAAAGAAAAAACCCGACCGGCAACGCTGTTCACGCAACCAATCGGGTTCTCATGTGGCGCACGTGGGGCGCTTGCTTTCACCACCCCCGCTCTGACCGAACCTCTTTAGCCGCATTTGTAATGAGAGCCCAGAGCCACATTCGTGCAGTCTGAACTCCCGCGCGCCCGCAAGCCAGTCGTCAAATCGGCGCGCCAGAGGAGAGTGATTATAGAGCAAGCGGCGGCGGACGCATCACCGCAGCGTGATGCGTCCGATCCCCTGCCATATGCGGGGTCAAAGGCCGGCCATGTTGATGTACTTGATCTCCAGGTACTCGTCGATGCCGTACTTCGAGCCCTCGCGGCCCAGCCCCGATTGCTTGACGCCACCAAACGGCGCTTCGGCGGTCGAGATCAGCCCCGTATTGACGCCGACCATGCCCGATTCCAGCGCGTCGGAAACCCGCCACGCGCGGCCCAGATCGCGCGTGTAGAAATACGCGGCCAGCCCGAACTCGGTGTCGTTGGCGGCTGCCACAGCTTGGTCTTCCGTGTCGAAAGGAATGAGGGCGGCCAGCGGGCCGAACGTTTCTTCATGCGCGACCAGCATGTCGGCCTTTGCATCGACGACGACCGTCGGTTCGAAAAACGCGCCGCCCTGCGCAGACAACGCATGCGGCTTGCCGCCCACCAGCACGCGGGCGCCTTGGCGTACGGCGTCATCCAGGTGCTGCTGCACCTTGTCCATCGCGCGCATGTGGATCAGCGGGCCCTGCTGCACGCCGGGCTCCGTGCCGTTGCCCACGCGCAGCGCACGCACTGAATCGGCCAGCTTGGCGGCAAACGTGTCATAGATGCCGCGCTGCACGTAGAAGCGGTTCGCGCACACGCAGGTCTGGCCCGCATTGCGGTACTTGGCGATCATCGCGCCTTCCACGGCTGCATCGACGTCGGCATCGTCGAACACGATGAACGGCGCGTTGCCGCCCAGCTCGAGCGAGAGCTTCTTGATGTCGTCTGCGCACTGGCGCATCAGCAAGCGGCCAACCGCGGTGGAGCCCGTGAAGCTGAGCTTGCGCACCACGGGGTTGGAGGTCAACTCGCCACCAATCGGCTGCGAATCGCCCGTGACGATCGACAGCAGGCCGGCCGGCACGCCAGCGCGCGCGGCCAACTCGGCAAACGCAAGCGCAGAGTAGGGCGTTTCCAGCGCGGGCTTCACCACCATCGAGCAACCGGCGGCCAGCGCCGGGCCCACCTTGCGCGTCATCATCGCGATGGGAAAATTCCACGGCGTGATGGCCGCGCTCACGCCAATCGGCTCTTTCTGCACGACGATGCGGCGATCGCCCTGCGGCGACGGAATCGTGTCGCCGTAAATGCGGCGTGCTTCTTCAGCAAACCACTCGATGAACGATGCGGCGTAAGCAATTTCGCCGGCGGCTTCTGGCAGCGGCTTGCCTTGCTCGGCCGTGAGGATGGCAGCGAGATCCTGCTGGTGCTCCATCATCAGATCGGCCAGCTTGCGCAGGATCTTGGCGCGATCGCGTGCGCTCACCTTGCGCCAGGCGCGTTGTGCAACCTGAGCGGCATCGATGGCGCGGCGCGTTTCGGCGGCGCCCATGCCGGGCACGGTGCCAATCTTGCGGCCGGTGGCGGGGTCGGTCACGTCGCGCGTGGCGCCGTCATCGGCATCGGCCCAGGTGCCGGCGAGGAACGCCTGCGTGCGCCACAGGCCGGGGTCTTTCAGTGCGATCGGCGGCGTAACCGGCGCGCTCGGCAAGTCAGTGCGGGTCATGGTGTCAGCCCTCCAGTGCACGTTGCAGGATGGCAAGGCCCTCTTCGAATACCGCGTCTTCAATCGTGAGCGGGAACAGGAAGCGGATCACGTTGCCGTACACGCCGCACGACAGGAGGAGCAGGCCGGCTTCGAGCGCGCGCTGCTGCACGAGCTTGGTGAAATCGGCGTCGGGCTTGCCGTCCGGCGTATTGAATTCGACAGCAACCATCGCGCCCACGCCACGCACTTCTGCAATGCGCGGCTGCTTGGCCTGGGCAGCGTTCAGTGCATCGACCAGGCGAGCGCCCAGCGCGGCGGACCGCTCGCAGAGTTTCTCGTCGGCAATGATGTCGAGCACCGCATGTGCGGAGGCCACCGCCAGCGGGTTGCCGGCGTAGGTGCCGCCGAGCCCGCCCGGCGCCGGCGCGTCCATGATCTCTGCGCGACCCGTGACAGCGGACAGCGGCAGGCCGCCGGCCAAGCCCTTGGCCATCGTCGTGATGTCCGGCAGCACGCCGGTGTGCTCCATGGCAAACAGCTTGCCGGTGCGGGCAAAGCCGGTCTGCACTTCGTCGGCGATCATCACGATGCCGTGCTCGTCGCACAGCGCACGGATAGCGCGCACAAAGTCGGCGGGCATCTGGTAGAAGCCGCCCTCGCCCTGCACCGGCTCGAAGATGATGGCCGCCACCTGGCGCGGATCGATATCCGCCTTGAACAAACGCTGGATAGCATCCAGCGCATCCTGCGTGCTCACGCCATGCAGCGCGACCGGCGCCGGCACGTGATAGATGCTGCCCGGGAACGGGCCGAAGCCCGTCTTGTACGGCACGACCTTGCCCGTCAGCGACATGCCCATGAACGTACGGCCGTGGAACGCGCCCGTGAGTGCGATCACACCCGGGCGGCCCGTGTGCGCCCGTGCGATCTTGATGGCGTTTTCCACGGCCTCGGCGCCGGTGGTGAAGAACGCGGTCTTCTTGGCATGCGTGCCCGGCGTGATCGCGTTCAGGCGCTCGGCCAGCTCGACGTACGAACCGTAGGGCACGATCTGGAAAGCGGTGTGGGTGAAGTGATCCAGCTGCTCGCGCACGGCCTGCACCAGACGCGGATGGCGATGGCCCGTGTTGACCACGGCAATGCCGGCCGCGAAGTCGATGTAGCGGCGGCCCTCCACGTCCCAGAACAGGGCGTTCTCGGCGCGCTCGGCGTAGCGGTCGGTCATCACACCAACGCCGCGCGGCGTAGCGGCCAGGCGGCGGGCATTCCATTGGGCGTTCTGTTGCGGCGCGTGTTGCGGATCTCGGGCGTTCATGGCGGTCGTGTGCGTTGGGTCAAGAAAGAGGCGATGCGAACCAGTGTGGCTTCATTGGCTCTGTACAATAAGACCCAATCAGGTTTTTCTTTTGGAACCACTTTGGTTCCATCGCGCACCATGGCCGACCATTCCCCAACTCACCGCGCCAGCATGCTGGTCGACTATCTGCAACGCCGCTTCGACCGCGCAGAGCCAGGCGGCGAGCCCGACCATCGGCGCCTGTACCGCGTGTTGCAGGAAGGCATCCTGCGCGACGAGCTGCAGCCGGGCACGCGCCTGCCGTCGTCGCGGCAGTTGGCCACCGAACTGGGCATCGCACGCAACACGGTCATCCACGTCTATGAGCAGCTCGGCGTGGAAGGCTATGTCTCGGCGGGCGTGGGTAGCGGCACCTTCGTCGCCGATACCGCGCCGGACCGGCTGGACGCCGCGCCGGCACCAGCCGCAGCGGTTGCCGCACCGGCGGTCGCGCCAATCACCGAAGCGGCCACGCCGTCTGCGCCGATGCTGTCCACGCGCGGCCGGGCGCTCGTGCGCGATGCAGGCGCCAGCTCACGCCAGTGGGGCGCCTTCATGCCTGGCGTACCGGAGGTGCGGATGTTTCCGGCGCGCATCTGGTCGCGCCTGCACAACCGGCTGCTGCGCAAGCCATCGCCTGCGCTGCTGACGTATCCCGTGGGTGCGGGCTACCTGCCGCTGCGCACCGCGCTGGCCGACTACCTGCGCACCGCGCGCGGCGTGCGCTGCGAGCCCGAGCAGATCATCATCACGGCAGGCATCCACCCGTCGCTCCAGCTCATCGCGCAACTGCTGTGCGACGCCGGCGACAGCGCATGGATTGAAGACCCGGGCTATTGGGGCGTACGCAGCGTCCTCACTGCCGCAGGCGTACGCACCGTGCCTCTGCCGGTGGACGACGAGGGCATGCGCTTTGACATCCCCGCGCGCGGGCGCCAGCGCAGCAAGCCGCCCAAGCTCATGGTGGTCTCGCCCTCGCACCAATACCCGCTCGGCTCGGTGATGAGCCTGGCGCGACGCCGCGCGCTGCTGGCCACCGCACACGCCACCGATGCCTGGATCGTCGAAGACGACTACGACAGCGAATTCCGCTACGGCAGCCGCCCGCTTCCCTCACTGCAAGGGCTGGATGAAGGCGGGCGCGTGCTCTACATGGGCACGTTCTCGAAAGTGCTGTTCCCCAGCTTGCGGATTGGCTATCTGGTCGTGCCGCCCGCGCTGGCCGATGCGTTTACGACGGGGCTGTCGGAGATGTTCCGCGGCGGCCAGATTCTCACGCAGGCGGTGCTCGCAGACTTCATCGCGGAGGGCCATTTCGTCTCCCACATCCGGCGCATGCGCGGGGTGTATGCGGAACGGCGCGAAACGCTGCTAGCGTCTATCGCTCACGAGTTCGGCGACGCGCTGCCGGTGCACGACGGCGCGTCGGGCCTGCATCTCGTGCTGGGCTTACCCGCCGGCACCAACGATGTGGCCGTTGCTGATCTGGCACTCGCCAATGACGTCGTCACGCGCCCACTCTCGCGTTATTACCAGGACGATGCGCGCCGCCTGCCTGGGTTGCTGCTGGGCTATGGCCATGTGGAAACGGAGCAGATTGCCGCACGGTTTCATACCTTGGCGGAAGCGATACGCACCATTGGCTGACCAACGGCACGCGCAAATAAAAAGCCCCGCAGCGCGGGGCTTTCGTTTGGGGTGGTGCAGGCTCAGGCCAACAGCACCCGCAACTGCGCATCCGCACCTTCCACCGGAGACTTCCGGAAGCCGCTCTTGGCATACCGATGCCAGCGCCCGAGCACCGCACACACAACCAAGTTGGCGCGCGAAGCGATGTCGGCATCCGCCGGCCAGGCACCCTGCGTGACCGCCATGCGCAGGCTTTGCTTAAGCGATGCTTCGATGCGATCGAGGCACTGCGCCATGCGCTCGGGCAGGCGCTCGTCTTCGCCGACCAGCGCATCGCCCACCAGCACGCGCGTCATGCCCGGATTCTTGTCGGCAAACGACAGCAGCATGTGCGCGATGGCATGCGCCTGCCGCAGGCCGTGTTCCTCACGCAAGGTGATCTGGTTGATGAGGCCGAAGACGGTCTGCTCGATGAATTCGATCAGCCCTTCGAACATCTGCGCCTTGCTGGCGAAGTGACGGTACAGCGCCGCCTCGGATACATCCAGCCGTGCAGCCAAGCCCGCGGTTGTGATTTTTTCGCCACGCGGATGCTCGAGCATGCCGGCGAGCGTCTGCAGAATCTGCACGCGGCGCTCGCCCGGGCGGGGCCGTTTGCGTACTGGCGGTGCTGCTATGGCGACGTCCGCGACCGGCTCGGCGGTCGGAAACTCCGTTTGCGCGTTGCTCATGACTTCCTGGCCCCTCTCCCGTTCCGAGCGCGGAGTTACCACTGCCTAGCCGCGTCGAACAAGCCTTCGTTTTAGTTGAAGCACCGATTTTACTTTCACGCTCACATAGCCGGGCCGGTTGGCGAACAAAATCGGTGTGGCAGCCGGTTGATGTGGCGAATTTGCACGGGCGCCCATTGCCGTTGCTTGCATCGGGTGCAATGCATCGGCAGCCGAAGTCGGCTGCACGCCGGGCGGCACGCGCCGCAGGTAGCCCGTCACCCACACCGTGCCGATCCCCAGGCGCCGATAGCGTTTGAGGTGAGAAAGCGTGTCTTCGACGAGGATGGCGCGCGATGGTGCAATACGCTCGCGGGCGAGCAACCGGCGCAGCATCAGCGGATCGGGCTTCGGACGCAGGCGCCGGTGCACCCACATGTGCTCGACGGCAATTTCGCGCAGGAACGCGCGTTTCAGGCCAATGAGGCGCAGCACCTCGCGCGCGTAAGCAGCCGGCGCGTTGGTCAGCAGGATCTTGCGCCCCGGCAGGGCACGCAGCAGGTGGGCGAGGCCGCGCTCCGCGCGCACCATGCCGCGAAGGTCGTCAAAGCGGTGGGCCTCGGCAAGGAAATCATCGGGGTCGACGCCATGATGGCGGACCATGCCCAGAATCGTGGCGCCGTAGCGGCGCCAATAGTCCACGCGGACCTGGCTGGCAGTGGCGTCGTCCGTGCCGAGCACACGAGCCACATACGCCGTCATCAGCCGGTTGATCTGCGGAAAGATCGCGTGCGATGCGTGGTGGAGGGTGTTGTCGAGGTCGAACAGCCAGACCGGCTGCCGGGCGGGCGAGGCGCCCGCCGGCACCTCGCGCGGGAAGGGGCGCGCAGCATGGCGCACCCGCATCGCCCGGGTGGTTCGCATCAGTGCGAGCGGATCATCGTGCCGAACGCCTGTTCGGTCAGGATTTCCAGCAGCAGCGAGTGCTCGATACGGCCATCGACAATGTGCACCGAGTTCACGCCGCTCTTGGCGGCATCCAGCGCCGACGAAATCTTCGGCAGCATGCCGCCCGAGATCGTGCCGTCGGCAAACAGCTCGTCGATCTCGCGTGCCGACAGGTCGGTCAACAGGTTGCCCTGCTTGTCCATCACGCCGGGAATGTTGGTCATCATGACCAGCTTCTCGGCCTTCAGGATCTCGGCCATCTTGCCGGCCACGACGTCCGCGTTGATGTTGTAGGCCTGGCCTTCGTCAGAGAAGCCGATGGGCGAAATGACCGGAATGAACGCGTCGTCCTGCAACGCCTTGACCACGGCCGGGTTGATCGTCTCGATGTCGCCCACGAAACCGATATCGATGAACTCGCCCGGGTGCTCGCGGTCTGGCATCTTCAGCTTCTTGGCGCGGATCAGGCCGCCGTCCTTGCCGGTCAGGCCGACCGCCTGGCCGCCGTACTGGTTGATCAGCATGACGATGTCCTGCTGGACTTCGCCGCCGAGCACCCACTCGACCACTTCCATGGTCTCTTCGTCGGTCACGCGCATGCCCTGGATGAAGGTGCCTTGCTTGCCGACCTTCTTCAGGGCTTCGTCAATCTGCGGGCCGCCGCCGTGCACCACCACCGGGTTCATGCCCACCAGCTTGAGCAGGATCACGTCGCGCGCGAAGCCGTGCTTGAGCTTTTCTTCCGTCATGGCGTTGCCGCCGTACTTGATGACGATGGTCTTGCCGTGGAACTTGCGAATGTAAGGCAGGGCCTGCGCGAGAATTTCAGCCTTCAACGCCGGCGCAACGTGCGCGAGTTCGGGGGCGAGGCCAGCAGGGTCGGGGGCAGCAGAAGCGGTCATGACGGTGACATCCGGGATTGGGCGGATTGAGGCGGGTATGATGGAACGCCGAATGTCGCGTGCCGCACAAAACGCAGCAGCCCATTTTTCGGCAGGCGCGATTTTACAAGAAAAGCCCGCGCGGTCCTGGCCGCAGCTTGCGTGCCCACCAAACCGTTGCGGACAAAGAACACCCTGGGGAAACATGGCCATCGCACCCGACCAACTCGACGCGCTGCGCCCTCACCTGCTGCGCTTTGCGCAACTGCAATTGCGCGACACGGCCTTGGCTGAAGACACGGTGGCTGACACCATCCTCGCGGTGCTCGAACACCCGGAGCGCTTTGCCGGCAACGCCTCGCTCAAGACTTACGTGATCGGCATCCTCAAGCACAAGATCATCGATGCGATCCGCTCGGGGCGGCGCGAAGTGCGCGTCTCACTGCTTGCGGGTGGTGAATCCGATGAGGCCGGCATGCGTTCCGACGAGGCTGTCTTCGACAGCCTGTTCGCCGCCGACGGCCACTACACCAGCCCACCGTCCGACTGGGGCGACCCGGATGCCGCGCTGTCACGGCGCGAGTTCTTCGACGTGCTGCAAATGTGCGTCGATCGCCTGCCGCCGCGCGTTGGCCGCGTCTTCATGATGCGCGAGTGGCTGGAGCTGGAAACCGACGAAATCTGTCAGGAATTGCAGATCACCGCGACCAATGCGTGGGCACTGCTCTACCGTGCCCGCATGCGCCTGCGCGAGTGCCTTGACCTGCACTGGTTCGGCAATCAGCCCGCCGCCTGAATCGCCCGTAAGCGCACCCAAGCCGCATCACAGAGAACAACCATGCCGAACCGTTGGGGACTGCCCACCTGCAAAGAAGCCCACCGCATGCTGGTGTCGAAGATGGACCGCGACCTGTCCACAGGCGAGCGGCTGCGCCTGCGCGTGCATCTGTTTGCCTGCGATGCTTGTACGCGGTTCTCGCACCAGATGGGGTTCCTGCGCCAGGCGATGCACAAGCTCGGGCAAGACGACGACGGGAGTAGCCCAGCATGACCCCGTCGGCCGCCAACACCGTATGTGCAATCTGCGGCGCGCAGATGCGCTGCGGAGCGATCGGCGACGGTAAGCAGCCCGACGCGACGTGCTGGTGCACGACCGAAGAAACTCTGCC
The DNA here is from genome assembly GCF_021173085.1 of Ralstonia wenshanensis. NCBI lineage: Bacteria > Pseudomonadati > Pseudomonadota > Betaproteobacteria > Burkholderiales > Burkholderiaceae > Ralstonia > Ralstonia wenshanensis. Next base: position 3,459,197 of record NZ_CP076413.1, on the reverse strand, counting down.
CGCTAGCGCGCGGCGCCCGGGACAAGGCTGCCGCTGTCAGCGTTGCCTGCGCGAGGCGATTGCGCAGGCAAGGGCAGCATCTATATCCAACTGACCGATCAATCCTTGTCTTTGCTGTCGTCGTCCAGCGTGCGCAGTGCGCGGCGGACGTCGGCCCGGCCGCGCTGGCGCTCAGCATGACCGCCTTCGGTATGGGCGCCGGCCTTGCGGCCGCGGGCGAGCGGCACGAGAACGTTGCGCGGGCGCGCAGTGCCGGCCTTCGTTGAAGGCTCGATGCGAAACGTCAGTTTCTGGCGAGTGCCCAGTGTCTTGTTAGCCATGGGAATGCTCCCTTGCGTGGCTTGAAGCGACACTCGCCGCAAGCCATCAATGTTTGTGTTCGCCGCCGTGATTCATGGCAGGCATGTTGCCGGCGGTCAGGTCGCGCACGCGGGCTTCGATCTTCTGCTCGACGACGCGCTTGTCGGCCAGTTCCACCTTCAGCGTGAGCGGCACGGTGGTGTCCTTCACCAGCGGCTGTTTCAGGTTCATCAACATCACGTGGTAGCCGCCCGGCTTGAGCTGCACCGTCTGGCCCTTGGGCAAGTCCAGCGAGGGCATCGCGCGCATGCGCATCACGTCGCCCTCCATCTTCATCTCGTGGATCACGGCCGTGCCCGCCACGGGCGTCGACACGCCCACCACCTTGGCACCGTCGGCCGATTGCAGCGTCATGAACGCGCCGCTGGATGTCTGGCCCGGCACCGTGCCGCGCACCCAGGCGTCTTGCACCGTGACCTGCGCGAAAGCGGCGGCACTGGCGAGCAGGCCTGCGCAGAGCATTGCCAGGCGAGCGGAAGAACGGATCGATCGGGACGTCATCATCAAGGGCTCCTGTCGGGGACAAACGTGCTGCGCATTAAAGCACAGCGTTTGTGGGGAGATAGGTTGGGTGCACAATTGTGCGGCCGATTGACGCATCGCCGCACGGAGAACCGCGCGGTGCGCACGTTTACACTTGTCCACCATGCTTTCCACCCTGTCTCTTGCCGCGCCACTGCTGGACGCATCCAGTCTACGCCGCCTCTTCTGGCTGCGATGGAGCCTGCTTGCCACCCAGCTCGTCCTGATGCTGCTCGCGCCGCTCGTCTTTGGCGTGCAACTGCCAGTGGTGCCGCTGCTGAGCGTGATGGGCCTGCATGCGCTGTTCAACCTGCTTACCGGATGGCGGGTGCGGCGCAACCGGCCCGTGCAGCATATCGAGATCACGGTTCAACTGCTGGTGGACCTGACCGCGTTATCCGCCCTGCTGTATTTCACGGGCGGGGCGACCAACCCGTTCGTCTCGTTCTACCTGCCGGCACTGGCAATTGCGGCGGCCATGCTGCCGATCGCACACGTGGTGGGCCTGACGCTCTACGCGCTGGCCGCCTACAGCATGATGCTCGGCAACTACATCCCGCTGAAACTGGCGAACCAAGCCGATGCAGTGGCGTATCACCTGGCCGGCATGTGGATCGATTTCGTGGCCAGCAGCGCGATGATCGCGGGCTTTACGGCGCGCCTGTCCGCCGCGCTGCGCGAGAGCGAAGCGCAGCTGACCGAAGCACGCGAGCGACTGCTGCGCGAGCAACGCATCGAAGCGCTGATGTCGCAGGGCGCGAGCGTGGCACACGAGATGGGCACGCCGCTGTCGACCGTGGCCGTCATCGCCGGCGAGCTGCAGCACGACGCAAAACAGCCCGACTCCCCGCTCGCCCCGTACCGCGAAGACCTGCGCGCCATCGAACAGCAACTCGAACTGTGCCGCGCCGCGCTGGCGCGCCTGCAGCGCAAACCCAACGACGGCGCGCCCGAGCCACTCGGCCAATGGCTACCGGATTTCACGCAGACGTGGCAACTGCGGCATCCGGACATCCGCCTCCACACCGAGACCTCGCCTGCGGCGCAAGCGGTGGAATTGGATGCGGTGAACGTCGGCCAGATCCTCACCATCCTGCTGGACAACGCCGCCCGCAGCCAGCACCACGCCGGCCGCGACCTGGTGCCGCTGCTGCTGACCGCCAAGATCGACGCCAATCCGGATGTGCTCCGCGATATGCCGCCGCAGATCGTGCTGTCCATCGTCGATACGGGGTTGGGCTTGCCGGAAGACCTGCGGACGTCGCTCGGCCGCACGCCGGTGCCAAGCCGGCATGGCGGTCACGGCATCGGGCTGTATCTGGCCTCCACCACGGCGCGCCGCCTGGGTGGTACCGTGGTGCTACGCCCGAACCCGCCCCAAGGCGCCATTGCCGAACTCCGACTGCCGGTTGGCGGTCCGATGGAACACGCGGCCGCCCCCATCATTGGCGCGCCCACCCTCTTCACATAACGAGACGGCCTGACGCAGCCCCGTGCGCGTACGGCCCCGGAGAACACCATGCAGCAGCCCGCCCCCTTTCTGATCCTCGATGACGACGACGTCTTTGCGCAGACGCTGGCGCGCGCGCTCACGCGTCGCGGCTTTGCTCCGCAGATCGCGCACACCGGCGGCGAAGCGTTGGCCCTGGCGCGCCAGACACGCTTTTCGTATGTCACTGTCGATCTGCACCTGGCCGCGAGCGACAAGGGCCTGATGCCCCATGGCGGCACAGATTCCGGTCTGCACTGGATTGCCCCACTGCGTCAGGCGCTGCCCGACGCGCGCATGCTGATCCTCACGGGCTACGCAAGCATTGCCACCGCCGTGCAAGCGGTCAAGTTGGGCGCTGATGAATACCTGGCCAAGCCAGCCAATGTCGATTCGATTCTGCTGGCGCTGCAAGTGGGCGTGTCTGAAGCCGTGGCAGAACAGACGATGGAGAACCCCGCGCCGCTGTCGGTCGCGCGACTGGAGTGGGAGCACATCCAGCGCGTGCTGGCCGAGCACGGCGGCAACATCTCCGCCACCGCGCGGGCGCTCAACATGCATCGGCGCACGCTACAACGCAAGCTGGGCAAGCGGCCGGTCGCCAAGTAAGCGCCGGCCGCGTGACGCTACATCACCGCTGCATCACCAGCGGGTATCGCGCTCCCACGCCTTGAGTTCGTCTTCGGCGCGCTCCTTCGTATAGCCGTAGCGTTCCTGGATCTTGCCGGCAAGCTGGTCGCGCTTGCCGCGGATCACGGTCAGGTCATCGTCGGTGAGCTGGCCCCACTTCTCCTTGACCTTGCCTTTGGCCTGATCCCATTTACCTTCGATCTGATCCCAGTTCATACGTCCTCCGTCGCGAGTTGAGAGATTGAGACAAAGCAGGGGCGACCCGCAGGCCGCCCGTGTAGAGACTTTCGTACGGCTTACTTCTTGAACTTGGCGGCCACGTCGTTCTGGCACTTTGTCTTGGCGTCGCCGGACATGGCGTCGCAGCGTTCCTTCGCGGCCTTGTAGTTGGCGTCGTTGGTGTCCTTGACGGCATCGCGGCGCGCTTCGCTGACGTCCTTGGCTGTGCCCGTCGCCTTGGCGTGGCTCACTTCGTCGCCCGCCTTGGCGCGCGTGTAGGCGGCCTTCGCGTCCTTCACGCAGGTGTCCTTCTCATTGCCCTTCATCGCATCGCACTTGGTCTTGGCGACGTCGTAGTCGGCCTCGGCCTTTTCCTTGGCGGCGCGGTTGCGGGCGGCTTCAGTGCCATCGCGTTCGACCATGGCGTTGGCCTTGGCGACGTTGTAATCGCCCTTGGCCTGCGCACGGCAGACGTCGCGGTCATTACCCTTCATCGCATCGCACTTGTCCTTGGCAGCTTTGTAATTGGCATCGGCTTGTTTGACGGCACTGTCGTAAGCGGCGCGCTTGGCATCGTTCGGTGCCGAGGCCCCGGCGGGGCCGGTTGGTGCGGGCGTGAGCTGGGCGTGGGCGATGCCCATTGGGGCGCAGGCAAGCACGCAACACAGGGCCAGGCGTTGGATCGGTTTCATACGCTTCTCTCCTTGTCGTGGTTGGAATCGCGCACGCCAGGTGCGCGGCGCGCATTGTCTGTGCGGCACCACCTTCTTCAGCAGATAACGGACCTGACCACGCACGATCCTGAGCAAACCCTTGCCCCACCTGGCTTGGCGGGCGCCCAAACAAAACGGGCCGCATCGTCTCCGATGCGGCCCGCGGGGCATATGGAATGCGTTGCTTACACGCTTACAGCACGTAGCGCGACAGATCTTCGTTGCCCGACAGCTCACTCAAACGCTCGTCGACGTACGCGGCGTCGATGGTCACCGTCTCGCCTGCCGACTTGTGCGCGTGGAACGACAGGTCTTCAAGCAGTCGCTCCATCACCGTGTACAAACGGCGTGCGCCAATGTTCTCGACCTTCTCGTTGACCGAACATGCGATCTCGGCCAGGCGGTGAATACCGTCTTCGGCAAACACGAGGTCGACGCCTTCCGTCTTCAACAACGCCTGATATTGCTTGGTGAGGCTCGCGTCGGTCTGCGTGAGAATCGCGCGGAAATCCTCCACCGACAGCGAATCCAGCTCCACGCGAATCGGGAAACGGCCCTGCAGCTCGGGAATCAGGTCGCTCGGCTTGGACAGATGAAACGCGCCCGACGCGATGAACAGGATGTGATCGGTCTTGATCATCCCGTACTTGGTGTTGACGGTCGTACCTTCCACCAGCGGCAGCAAGTCGCGCTGCACGCCCTGGCGCGACACCTCGCCGCCGCCGTATTCGCTGCGGCTGGCGATCTTGTCGATCTCGTCGAGGAAGACGATGCCGTTCTGCTCGACATTGGCCACCGCCTTCTGCTTCAGCTCATCCTCGTTCACGAGCTTCGCGGCCTCTTCGTCGATCAGCAGCTTGAAGGCTTCCTTGACCTTCATCTTGCGACGGTTCTTCTTGCCCTGCCCCAAGCCCGCGAACATCGAGCGGATCTGCTCGGTCATGTCTTCCATGCCCGGCGGCCCCATGATGTCCATGCTGGGCACACCGGCCGACACTTCCAGTTCGATTTCCTTGTCGTCGAGCTGGCCTTCGCGCAGCTTCTTGCGGAAGGTCTGGCGCGCGGTCGAATCCTTTTCTTCCGGCTGCGCAAAACCGATGTCGCGCGGCGGCGGGATCAGCACGTCGAGGATGCGATCCTCGGCCGCATCTTCGGCCTTGGCGCGCACCTTCTTCATCTCGGATTCGCGCGTCTGCTTGACGGCCATCTCGGCCAGATCGCGCACGATGGTGTCGACGTCGCGGCCGACGTAGCCCACCTCGGTGAACTTGGTCGCCTCGATCTTGATGAACGGTGCGTCGGCCAGCTTGGCCAGGCGGCGGGCAATCTCGGTCTTGCCTACGCCGGTCGGCCCGATCATCAGGATGTTCTTGGGCGTGATTTCCTGGCGCAGCGGCTCGCCCACCTGCTGGCGGCGCCAGCGGTTGCGCAGCGCCACGGCAACGGCCTTTTTGGCCTTGTGCTGGCCGATGATGTGCTTGTCGAGTTCGGAAACGATTTCCGACGGCGTCATGGTTTCAGACATGGGAATCCTGTCGATGAAGGCGCTCGCTTATTCGAGCGTCTCGATCACGAAATTGGTGTTGGTATAGATGCAGAGCTCGCCGGCGATCCGCAGCGATTTTTCCACCACATCGCGCGGAGCGAGATCGGTGTTCTCCATTAGCGCCTTGGCTGCCGATTGGGCATACGAGCCGCCCGAACCAATGGCAGCAATGCCGCCTTCCGGGTCCAGCACGTCGCCGTTGCCGGTGATGACGAGGGTGGCTTCGCGGTCTGCGACGATCAGCATCGCTTCGAGGTGGCGCAAGGCGCGATCGGTGCGCCAGTCCTTGGCCAGGTCGACGGCGGAGCGCAGCAGGTTGCCTTGGTGCTTTTGCAGCTTGGCTTCAAAACGGTCGAGCAGGGAGAAAGCGTCGGCAGTGGCGCCGGCAAAGCCGACCAGCACCTTGCCATCGTAGATGGCGCGCACTTTGCGGGCCGAGCCTTTCATCACGATATTGCCCAGCGTGACCTGGCCATCGCCGCCGAGCGCGACTTGGTTGCCGCGACGCACGCTGACGATGGTGGTGCCGTGATACTGTTCCATGCGCTTGTTCCTAGGGGGTCCGGCTTGGCGCGGCCCCCAGCGGGCCGGCCAAAGAACTTCATACTTGACGCCAGCCCCGAGGATTTCAAGCCTGATTTCCGTCACAGCGCACATATTTTGTGCGCCGAAAATCGCTTCTTGCTTGGCTCCCGACTATTTCAGTGCGTCACATCGAATGCGTAAGTGCGCTCATCCAGACGCGGCACCATCGTGTAGCCCTTACGTGCCGCCCACACGTTGATATTGAAGTACAGGGGAATCACGCCGAAATCGCGCATGCCGATTTCCGTGGCTTCCTGCAGCAGCCTCTCGCGCTTGCTGTCGTCCAGGGTCTGCAGGGCTTCTGCCAGCTTGGCGTCGAGCGCCGGGTTCGAATAGCGCCCGCGATTGGAGGCGCCCCAACCGCGCGCCGGATCATAGGTCGCCAGCAGCGCCTTCAGGCTCGAACTGGCTTCGCCGGTATCAGCACCCCAGCCGGCTTGCAGAAACGAGAAGTCCAGCTTGTTTGCGCGTGTGAAGAACGACGCTGACGGCAGCGTCTCGACCTTGGTGGCAATGCCCACCCGCGAAAGCATCGAGGCGATCACCTGTGCGACGCGGTCATCGTTCGGATAGCGGTTGTTGGTGGCATGCAGCGTGATGGCAAAGCCATCGGGGTAGCCGGCCTGGGCGAGCAGTTTCTTTGCGGCAGCCGGGTCCGCCACCGGTGCCTTCAGGCCCGGTACGTGGCCGAACAGCGCGCTGTTGACGAGTTGGCCGGTCGGCTCGGCAGCGCCCTCCATCACGCGGTCGACGATGGCTTGGCGCGAGATCGCCAGCGAAATCGCCTCGCGCACGCGTGCATCCTTGAGCGGGTTCTTCGGCAGCGGCTTGCCGGCCTTGTCGGTCACGAACGGCGACACATCGCGGTTGGAATCCATGTGCAGATACATCATGCGGAACACCGGCATCTTGAACACAGTCACCGCCGGGTTGGTCGACAGCTTCTTGATGTCCGAGCTCGGCACGTTTTCGATGATCTGCACGTCGCCCGCCAACAGCGCCGCGACGCGCGGCGCGTCGGCCGTCAGGATGCGCAGCGTCACGTGCTGCCATTGCGGCTTCTTGCCCCAGTAGCCATCAAAGCGCGTGAGTTCCACGCGATCGCCGCGGTTGAAGGAGACGAACTTGTACGGCCCGGTTCCGATCATGGCGCGGCCATTGTTGAAATCGTCCGCGCCAGCTTTTTCGACAGCCTTCTTCGACACCATGTAGATGGTCGACAAGTCGTTCGGCACCAGCGGGTACGGGCCGTTCGTGGTGATGCGCACGGTCAGCTTGTCGACGGCCGTCACCTCCTTGAAGCCACGCGTGTAGATCGTGAACGGCGACGGGCTGTTCTTGATGGTGGCCGGGCGTGCCAGCGAATAGACGACGTCGGCCGAGGTGAATTCGCTGCCGTCATGAAAATGCACGGCAGGGCGCAGCTTGACTTCCCATACCGTGTCGCTCAGGGCTTTCCACGACGTGGCGAGGCCCGGCTTGAGACGCATCTTCTCGTCCTTGGCGATCAGCGCCTCGAACATATGCTCGGCCACGTTCGAGTTGGGCGTGACGTTATGGAAGTGCGGATCGAGCGAAGTGATGTCGCCCGACAACCCAATCACCAGCGTGGATGCCGGCTGGGCATGCGCCGCAATCGGCGTGAGCGCCGAGAGCGTCGTGGCAAAACACAGCGCGGCGACCAGGTTCGCGGCGCGCAGCAGACGCAGGACCGGCATGACGACTCCCCGATGGTTTATGACGAAAACAAAACGTTCGGGGATTGTCGGGACCGGACGACGCCGGTGTCAACGTCGATGAAGCAGGGGGTCTGCGTGCTCAGTGATGGTGCCCGCAGTCGCAGTCGTCACCGTGTTGGTGATCGTGGTCGTCGTCCCAGTCGGTATCGTCGTGGTCGTCGTAGGCCCAGGCGGGGAAAGGATCGGCCAGCGTGGCCCAGGCTTCGGGGCCAGCAGCCATCTCAGCGTCGGTCAGCAGGCAAGCGTCGAGTTGCGCAATCAGCGCCGCTTCATCCAGGTCCGTGCCAATGAAGACCAGTTCCTGGCGACGGTCGCCCCAGCGCGCGGGCGCCCCGTTGTCGTGCATCTTGTCGGAAATGTCCGCGCGGGCTTCTTCCTCGTCCGGCCACTCGGCTTCATCCACCGCAGCCCACCATGCGCCGGCACCGCCATGGCGCATCACGCCGCCGGCCTGACCCCAACTGCCCGCCGTGTCCATGCGCGAAGCGAGCCAGAAATAACCCTTCGAACGCAACACGCGACCATGCTCGCGCAGCCATTCGGTGTGCATAAGATCCCACAGACGCTGCGGGTGGAAAGGCACGCGGCGACGATAGACGAAGCTACGGATGCCGAGCGCTTCAGTTTCGGGCACATGTTCGCCGCGCAACTCCGCCAGCCACGCCGGCGCGGCGGATGCGGCATCGAAATCGAAACGATGGGTGTCGAGGATTTCGTCCAGCGGCACCTTGCCGAACGATGCCGGCACGATGCGCGCCCGCGGGTTCAGTGAGTGCAGGATGCCGGCCAGGCGCTCGCGCTCGGCATCGCTCACGAGGTCGATCTTGTTGAGCACGATCACGTCGCAGAACTCGACCTGTTCGATCAGCAAGTCGACGACGGTGCGGTCGTCGTCTTCATCCCGCGCCTGGCCACGATCCGACAGGAAATCGGCTGCATCGTAATCAGCCAGGAAGTGCTGGGCATCGACCACGGTGACCATCGTGTCGAGACGCGCCAGGTCGGACAGCACGTCGCCTTGCTCGTCTTCAAACGTGAACGTCTCGGCAATCGGCAGCGGCTCGGCCACGCCCGTCGATTCGATCAGGAGGTAGTCGAAGCGGTCTTCACGGGCCAGGCGCGCGATCTCGTCGAGCAGATCTTCGCGCAGCGTGCAGCAGATGCAGCCGTTGGACAGCTCCACCATGCGCTCGTCGGTGCGCGAGAGCTGCGCACTGGTGGCCGTGCCATCGCCCACGAGCTGCGCGTCGATGTTGACGTCCGACAGGTCGTTGACGATCACGGCCACGCGCTTGCCCTCGCGGTTGGCGAGCACGTGATTGAGCAGCGTGGTCTTACCGGCGCCCAGGAAGCCGGACAGCACGGTAACGGGAAGCGGACGGGACATGATCAGTGGCCTCAGTTTGTGGCCCAACAAAGCAAACAGCCCGGTGAGTTACCGGGCTGCGAGATTCAAACGAACGCGTCAACCAAATGCGACGCGTACGTCAGTCACCCATCAACTTCTGGCGCTTTTCGCGGCGCTCCTGCGCCTCGAGCGTCAGCGTGGCCGTCGGGCGAGCAAGCAAGCGCGGAATGCCGATCGGCTCGCCGGTTTCGTCGCAGTAGCCGTAGTCGTTGGCATCGATGCGGGCGATCGACTGTTCGACCTTCTTGAGCAGTTTGCGCTCACGATCGCGCGTACGCAGCTCCAGCGCGTGCTCTTCCTCGATGGTGGCACGGTCAGCCGGGTCCGGCACGATCACAGTCTCGCGCAGGTGCTCGGTGGTCTGGTTGGCGTTCGCGAGAATTTCATCGCGCATTTTTACAAGCCGGTCCTTGAAGAAGGCGAGCTGCGCCTCGTTCATGTAATCCTTGTCGCTCATCTTCAGGATTTCGGCTTCGGTGAGTAGTTTCTTGCTGCTCATGGTTGCTGCAGATGATCCTGGTAAATCGCGAGCCGTCTCGGCTGTCGCGTCGTCCTTGCGCGGGGATGCGCCGGACTTGTTCTGGCTGGCGGCGGACTTGCCGCCCCGCGCGCCTCCTTTTGCCTCTCCCGCAGCGGCGCCCCCTGCCGCTTTTCTACGGGTGGCTGGCGCAGCCTGGGCTGCTGCCGACTCCGTTACGGACGGCCCGGCTCCACCGTTGGCGCCGCGTCCTTCCTTGGTCTTAGTCACCATCGCCTGCTCTCCTATCGGACGTGCTTCGGACGACGTGCTTCTAAATCGACCTATTGTAGCTGAACGATATTAACTGAACTATCGGAGAAACACGGACAGGAAATCCGGCCCGGATTCTGCCTGAAAGCGCGCGGCGGGGCCACCCAAAAGGAGGGAAAAAGCGCCCGGATCAGGCCAGGCAGTTCTCCAATCCTTTCAGAATCGTTTCGCGCGGCAGGTCTACGCCGATAAACACCATCCGGTTGGAAGGGGTCTCGCCGTCCCATTTACCCCCCACGTCGCTGCCCATAAGCTGGTGGACACCCTGAAATACGACCTTGCGGTCGACACCTTCCATATACAGCACGCCCTTGTACCGCAGCAGCTTCTCGCCGTAGATATTCAGCACGCCCGAGAGGAATTCCTCCAGCTTGGTGTAATTGAACGGCCGTTCGCTGCGGAAGACGAACGAGGCAATGCGGTCGGTATGGTGCGCATGCCCGTGATGATGGTGATGGCCGTGACCGTGGTGGTGCTCATGATCATGGTCGTGATCACAATCGGCCGAGCAGGCGTGGTCATGATCGTGATCGTGATCGTGATCGTGGTTGTGATCATGATCGTCTTCGCGCAGGAAGTCGGGATCGATCTCCAGCTTGGCGTTCAGATTGAAGCCGCGCAGGTCGAAAATCGTGTCGATCGGCGTCTCACCAAAATTGGCGGTGCGGATCGGGGCGCGCGGGTTCATGTGCAGCAGGCGGTGGCGCAGTGCGTCCACATCGTCGGCGGACACCAGATCGCTCTTGGTGATGAAGATGGCGTCGGCAAAGCCAACCTGGCGCTGCGCCTCTTCCTGCTTGTCGAGCTGCATGTTGCCGTGCTTGGCGTCGACCAGCGTGATGACGGCATCCAGCAGGTAGCGGCTCGCGATCTCGTCGTCCATGAAGAACGTCTGCGCGACCGGGCCGGGGTTGGCGACACCGGTAGTCTCGATGACCACGCGGTCGAACTGGATCTGGCCGTTGTCGCGGCGCGTGAGCAGGTCGGACAACCCCTGCACCAGATCGCCGCGGATCGTGCAGCAGATGCAGCCGTTGCTCATCTGCACGATCTGCTCGTTGCCGTCCTGCACGAGGATGTCGTTGTCGATGTTCTCTTCGCCGAACTCGTTTTCGATCACGGCGATCTTCATGCCGTGCTGTTCGGTCAGGATGCGCTTGAGCAGCGTGGTCTTCCCCGCGCCGAGAAAGCCCGTCAAGATTGTGACCGGGATCATTTTGGACATGGTGCGTTTCCTGTCGTGTGGTGGGCTGCCAGATGCGCGCAATCCGCGCAGGCGCCCTTGATGGTGAGTTCGGCATGGTCGGCTGCGAAGCCGGCGGGCAAGGCGGCCTTCGGCATGGCGGGCGGCTCGGCGCCTTCCAGACAGAAGTCGCGCCCGCATTGCGTGCAATGGAAATGGCTGTGCGAGCGGTGCGCTGCTTCGCGCGCGGCGTCATGCTCGGCCAGGCTGAAGCGAAAAACCCGATCGGCCCCAGCCGTCTTGTGGACGATGCCGCCGGCCACGAGCCAGTCGAGCACGCGGTAGACCGTCACGCGGTCGATGCCGGAATCGTCCGGCAGCGCGTCGCACACGGCCTGGTGCGAAAGCGGATCGGCGCCCTGCATCAGCACGGCCAGCACACGCACGCGGGGCTCGGTCACACGGCTGCCCAGGCCGCGCAGGCGCGCGCGGGCAGCCTCTTCAGGCGAATGGGATTGTGAAGTGGCGAGATCGTCGCGCGGGGCCGGGGTGTTCATGCGCGGGATTGTCCCACGGGGCGCGGGTTGCTGCAATTGAGTTGCAATTGGGCGGCCTTGCGCCGCCCAGGGTTTTCTCTCGCGCTTTGGTGCCGCTTACGCCGCAAACATCAGACACACGGGCGTCGGCACCTTCGCCACGACCGTGGGCTGGTCCAGCTTGCCGGTTTGTCCGTCGATGCGCAGCCGCAGGATCGTATCGCCCTTCTGGTTGAGCACGTAGACATAGCTGCCGTCGGGCGCCATCGTCATCGCGCGCGGGAAGTGCACACCTTCGCTCCAGTACTGAAGCGGCGCGAGCTTGCCCGAGGCGTCAATGCTGAACGCGGCCACGCTGTCGGCCAGCGGGTGATCCGACTTCAGCTTCCGGTTGCTGGCGTAGAGGAAGCGCCCTGACGGATGCATCAGCAATTCAGCGCCGCTCTTCTGGCCGGTGTAGTCGGCCGGGGTGGTGGAGATGCGCTGGCGCTCTTCCAGCACGTGGCCGGTGGCGGGGTCGTAACCGTGGCAGGCGACCGAGCCCTCAAGCTCGTTGATGACGTAGAGCAGCTTGCCTTGCGGATGCAGCGCCAGGTGGCGCGGACCGCTGCCGGGCTTGAGCTGCGCGCGATCCCGCGGGGCAAGCTTGCCGCCCTCAATGGCAAACACGTTGATGCGATCGGTGCCCAGGTCGGTGCCGATCACGTGGCCGCCGGTGGTGTCGAACAGCATCATGTGCGCGTGCGGCGCTTCCTGTTCGGGGCGGGGGCCGGAACCGGTGTCCTTGAAGATGCCGGACACAGTGCCGAGCTTGCCGTCCTCGCCGATCGGCAGGAGGTTGTACGCGCCACCGCTGTAGATCGACACGCACAGGCGCTTGCCGTCCGGCGACACGACCACATGCGCGGGGTTCGTGCCCGACAGCGACAGCGGCTGGCGGTTCAGCAGCGTCAGCGTTCCGTCGTGCGGATCAATCGCATAGGCCTCGGCGCTACCGTTCGGGCGGCCCTCGTAGACCTCCAGTTCATTGATGGCGTACAGGAACCGCTGATTCGGGTGCACGGCCAGGAACGACGGATTGGCACTCTCGACCACCTGCACCTGCGTCCACGCATCGCCGCGCGGCGCCAGCACGTAGATGCCGCGTGCCGCCGGGCCACCGGCAGTGCCGCCCGGCGCATTGAACGTGTAGGTGCCGACATAGGCAAAGCGGGGAGGGCGCGCATTGCCTGCGGGCTGCGCGCCCGACGCGGCGGATTGCTCGCCCGCCTGGGCCATGACGGTTTTGGGAAGAGCACCCAGCAAAGGCAAGCTACCGGTCCACTGCATGAAAGTTCGACGAAGACGATTGGTCATGGGATGGCTCCATCAAACACGCACGGACATGGCGTGGTGGAAGATGTTGTTGGGATCATACCGGTGCTTCACATCCTGCAGAAACGCGTACAGGTCGCCGCTGCCGTAGTAGAGCTGCGGCCAGAACGGGTAGGCGAGCATGTCGACGTCGGGGTAGTTGATGTAGCAGCCCTCGTACCGGTCGCCGGGGTACGGCGTGCCGCTGTGCGGTGCGGGCACATCGGGCGCACCGTAGACATCGCGGTAAAAATCGCTGATCCAGCGCAGGTGGCCGGCATCGTCGGCAGCGGCGCCCCAATACGTCTGGTACTGCAGCTTCATGATCGACGCCCGCTGCGGCACGGCGGTATCGCCAATGCGCTCGGTCTTGTTGACGGCGCCGCCGTACGAATCGACTTGCAGCAGCGACTGGCTCAGGTCGACACCCGGCATCGTCCGCGTGAGGTGCGCGTAGATGCGCTGCGCCTCACGCGCCGTGAAGCCGCGTTTCATATAGGCCGACTTGTATTTGCCACGTTGATTGGCCCCCGAGCCGTTCAGATACTGCGTGGCCGTCAGCCAGTCGTATTGCACGATGGTGTGCGGCTTGGAGCAGAGCAGTCGCCCCACACCCTGCCTGTGCGCGGGGCCGTAGCCGGGCGGGCGCCCTTTGACCGGCGTCGGCGCGCAGGCCTGGAAGCGGTTCAGAAAATCATTGAGGATGGAAAGATCGCGACACGTGCCGTCTGGGTTGCAGAACTGCGTGAGCAGCACGATCTGCCCCGACGATTTGTGCGTGAGCTTGAGCAGCGAGAACATGCCCCACGTGTCCGGGTCCTTGCCGCGCGTCTCCCAGTATTCGCCGTAGATGCGCAGCAGTTCGGCAAAGCGCTGCGGCGTCATGGTCGCCCAGTCGAAGGCCACGGTGGCGAGCGCCACTTCCTGCGGCGCCTCGGGCAGCTTGGCGAAGGTGTAACCCGTGATGACGCCGAAGTTGCCACCGCCCGCGCCGCGACATGCACGAAACAGATCCGGATCATGCGCCGCATCCACCGTGCGTGCAGCCGCCTTGCCGGTTTTGTCGACGGTGACGATGTCCACGGCCGACAGCCAATCCACCGTCAGCCCTTGCAGCCGCGAAAGCAGCCCATACCCGCCGCCGCAGATGTGCCCGCCGGCGCCAACCGAATAGCACGAGCCGCCGGGCAGCGTCACGTTGTGGCGCTTGTACAGCTCCAGGTAGCCGTTCCAGTTTTGCGTGCCGGCCGGAATGCGCACCGAGCCGTCGGCGCGCACCTCGGGCGTGGCGAGCAGGCTCAGGTCGACAATCGTGCCGTCGGGGTTGTTGGAGACGAAATCCTCGTAGCAATGCCCGCCGCTGCGCACGGTCGGACGCTGGCCCGCGTTGATGATGCGCTGCACGGCGGGCGCCACATCGTCGGGCTTTTCTATGAGAGCGATGCGGCTGGCGGCCTGCGCATCCGTCGCCGGCCAGCGCAGGTTGAAGCCATGTTTGAGCGTGTTGTAGCGAGGGTCTTGGCGCGTCACATCCAGTGTCATCGACGACTCCGGTGAGGGCGTTTGCGCAAGCGTTGCGCAAACGAAGTTGGGTTCGGACGCGTGGCGTCCGGCGGTTCCAACTTAGTCGTTCGCGGGCCCGGCTTCCATCAGACAATGCCGAGCCGGCAGGCTCATCGCGCCAGGTGGGCGAACCAACCCACCACCCGCGTGGCCGTCGCCGCCCACAGCGGCCGCACCAGCCAGCATGCGGCGACCCACGCCAGCGTCACCACGATCAGGTCGCAGCGGCCGCTCTTCCACCAGTTCAGGGAATGGCGCCCCCAGATCCAGGGCACGCCCAGCGGATTGGGCCAGTCCGCCAACAGGTGCATCAGCCCGCCACAGGCGAAGCCGAACAGCAGCGGCGCCCACAGGTGCGCATGGCCCAACGCGTGATACGACAGCACAAGCACCGCGATCCAGCCAATGCCCCAATGGGTGGCGGTGCGGTGCGTGATCCAGAGGCGGCGCGCACGGGTCCACCAGGCCACCTCCATCCAGTCAGGCGCGGTGCTGCCCGCAACCGCCGCGCAAAACGCCAGGAGGCTGCCGAGATGTTCGAGAGATGTATGGGAAGCCTGTGCGACGGCGGCGGCGGCAATCAGACCGGCCGCCCAGCCCGTCGCGTGATGGGCTGCATTGGATGCCATCGACGTGATGCGGAAAACGAAGGACCGCATCTTCGCAATGCAGGCTTGCCGGGACAAGCCAAAAATTGCGACAAATTGCTAGCCGACTTGCAGCAGTAGGCCCTTGAGGTATTCGCCTTCCGGAAAGCTCGTCAGCAGCGGGTGATCCAAGCCGCCGGCCAGCCTGCGTTGGATGCGCGCCGTCACCTTGGCATCGGCCGCCGCACCCGCGACGATCTTCTGGAACAAGTCGGAGTCGATCGCGCCCGAGCACGAATACGTGAACAGCAGGCCGCCCGGGCGCAGCAACTGCATGCCGACCAGGTTGATCTCCTTGTATGCCCGCGCCGCGCGATCGACCTGCTGCGCCGACGCCGCAAACTTGGGCGGATCCAGCACGATCAGGTCAAACTGGCGGCCTTCTGCGCGGAAGTTGCGCAGCGACTTGAAGACGTCCGCATCCAACCACTCGGCGCGCGCCGGATCGAAGCCATTGAGCGTGACGTTGCGCTCAGCCACCGCCAGCGCCTCGCCCGACGAATCGATCGACACCACCGAGCGCGCCCCGCCCTTGAGCGCCGCCAGCGAAAACCCGCCGGTATAGCAGAAGCAGTTCAGCACATCGCGATCGCGCGCCAAGGCGCCGACCAGCGCGCGGTTGTCGCGCTGATCGATGTAGAAGCCCGTCTTGTGGCCTTCACGCACGTCGACGTAATAGCGCACGCCGTGCTCGGTAGCAGACAGGTCTGCAGCAGGCTCCGCACCGGCCAGCACACCGGTCATCTGCTCCAGGCCTTCGCGCTCGCGCACGCTCACGTCGGAGCGTTCGTAGACGTTCGGGCAACCCGTCTCTTTGATCAGCGCGGCGACGATCGCTTGCTTCCAATGCTCCACGCCCGCGGCGCTGAACTGGCAGACGAGCTGGCCCGCGTCCCCGGTGCCGTACTGGTCGACGATCAGGCCGGGCAGGCCGTCGGCTTCGCCCATGACGAGGCGCACGGCGTCGGTGTCGTGCACCCACGCGCGGCGGTACGCCACGGCGGCGGCAATGCGGCGTTTGAAGAACGCGTGGTCGACGGGCTCGGCTTCATCAAAGCTCCACGCCCGCGCGCGAATCTGCGAGACGGGGCTGAACGCGGCGCGCGCCAGAAACTGGCCGTTGTGCGCGCGCACGATGACGGTTGCACCGGAGGCCGGCTTGCCTTCCACGCGATCGATGGCGTTGGCGAAAATCCACGGGTGCCGGCGCAGCAGCGAGCGCTCCTTGCCGGGCTTCAGAATCAGGGTTTGCATACGACTGGGGATGGGGCGCCCGAAGGCTCGGGCAATGCGCTACTTCTTTTTTGCGCGGGGATGCGCCTGATCGTAGATCTTGGCCAGGTGCTGAAAATCGAGCGAAGTATAAACCTGCGTGCTGGCGATGCTGGCGTGGCCGAGCAGTTCCTGCACCGCGCGCAAATCGCCCGACGACTGCAGCATGTGCGTGGCAAACGAATGCCGCAGCACGTGCGGATGCACATCCGCCGGCACACCTGCGGCAATGGCGTTGCGCTTCATGCGCAATTGAATCTGCCGCTGCGCCAGCCGCTTGCCACGTGGGGAGAGAAACAGCGCGTGCGCGTCTTCGGGTGCCGCGTCCGGCTTGGCCAGTTGCTCGCGCACCGCCAGCCATGCGGCCAGCGCCTCGGCCGCCTTGGTGCCGACCGGCACGGTGCGCCGCTTGCTGCCCTTGCCGAGCACCTGTACCTCGCGCGCCTCCAGATCGAGCCAGCTCAAAGATTCATACGCGCCGGCCTTCACGTGGCGCATATCCAGGCTGACGAGTTCGGAGAGCCGCAGTCCGCACGAATAGAACAGCTCGTTGACGGCACGGTCGCGGACGGTCTCGGCATCGTCGCCGGGCAGTTGCTCCATCAGCGCGACAGCTTGCTCGACGGACAACGCTTTCGGCAACCGCTTCGGGCTCTTCGGCGCGCGCACACCGTCAACGGGATTGGCGGTGACGGCGGCATCGCGCAGCGCCATCCATTTGAACCAGCCGCGCCACGCCGACAGCGCCCGCGCAATGCTGCGGCCGGACAAACCGTCGCCATGCAGTTGCGCCATCATGCGGCGGATATGGTGCGACTGCAGTTGCGTGAGATCGACGTTGGCAGCGTGCTGCGCGCCCAGGCGCTGCAGCACGGCCAGCTCGCGGGTGTAGCTCTCCAGCGTGTGCGGCGAGAGCTGCCGCTCGAACTTCAGTGCGTCAAGGTAGGCCGCAATCTGCGGATGCGGCGGCTGTGCGCCATGGTCATCGGCGGATGCAGAGTGCGGCATACGGTGGGCTGCGCTCAGTCGCGCAGGCGATTGAGCGCGGCAGCGGCCAGTTCGCCGATCTGCGCGAGGTAGGTCGTGCCCATGCCGTCATGGAAGCGGCGGGCGTCCGGCGAGCCGAGCACCAGCAGGCCGAATGCCGGCGCCGCGCTGGCATCGGCATCGCCCCGCACCGGCACGCGCAGCGTCACAATCGCGAGCGATTCGATGGGCTCGCCGGTATCCGACGTATCCAACCAGCCGGCGGCTTCAAAACCCGCATTGGCGCCGCAATACGGCGCACGCAGGCCCGCAGCAAACAGGCGCACTTCCTCGCTCACACCCTGCGCGACTTCCAGGTGCGCGAATTCTTCGCCGACCTGCCACACGCGCAGCGCCACAGCCGGCACGTCGAAGATTTCACGCAGGCCATCCTGCACGGCATACGGCAGCGCATGCGTGTCGGCCTCGCCCAGCAGGCGCGTCGTCCACGCGTGCACGCGCTGCTGCGTGCGGTCGTTCTCGTTGCCGTGGCGCATCAGGTCCGACAGCTTGAGTTCGAGGTGCTTGTTCTTGTCGCGCAGGATTTCCATCTGGCGCTCCTGCAGCGACACGGCGCGGTGGCTGTGCGGGCTGGTGAGCTGGATGGCGGCCAGCAGCTCGGCGTGCTCTTCAAAGAAGGCCGGATGCGCCTGCAGGTAGTTGGCGACGTCTTGTGCGTTCATCGTGGAGGTGCTCATCAGGCTGCGCCGAGTTTCTTCTTCAGCAGTTCGTTGACTTGTGCGGGGTTGGCCTTGCCGCGCGTGGCCTTCATGGCCTGACCCACCAGCGCGTTGAATGCCTTCTCCTTGCCGGCGCGGAATTCCTCGACCGACTTGGCGTTGGCCGCCAGCACGTCGTCGATGATCTTCTCCAGCTCGCCCGAATCGGACATCTGCTTCAGGCCCTTCTCGGCGATGATCGCGTCGGCATCGCCGCCGTGTTCGCCGGCCCACATGGCGGGGAAGACGTCCTTCTTGGCGGTGTTGTTGCTGATCGTGCCGTCGGCAATGCGCGCGAGCAGCTTGGCCAGTTGCGCGGGCGACACCGGTGCAGCGTCGATGTCCAGGTCGGCGCGGTTCAGGTTCGAGGCGACCTCGCCCATGATCCAGTTGGCCGCGGCCTTGGCGTTCGCGGCGCCCGCATCCGCCACGACGGCTTCGAAGTACGCAGCCGTCGCCTTGGTGGCGGTGAGGATGCTGGCGTCGTACTTCGGCAAGCCGTAGGCCGACTCGAAGCGTGCGGCCATGGCGGCCGGCAGCTCGGGCAACGTGGCGCGCACACGCTCGATCCAGTCGTCGCCGATGACGAGCGGCAGCAGGTCGGGGTCGGGGAAGTAGCGGTAATCCTGCGCGTCTTCCTTGCTGCGCATCGAGCGCGTTTCCTTGCGGTCCGGATCGTACAGGCGGGTTTCCTGCACTACGGTGCCGCCGTCTTCGATCAGCTCGATCTGGCGGCGCACTTCGTAGTTGATCGCCTCTTCCAGGAAGCGGAACGAGTTGAGGTTCTTGATTTCGCAGCGCGTGCCGAACGGCGCATCCGGCCCGGGGCGCACCGACACGTTGGCGTCGCAGCGGAAGCTGCCTTCCTGCATGTTGCCGTCGCAAATGCCCAGCCACATCACCAGCGCGTGCAGGGCCTTGGCATAGGCCACGGCTTCGGCCGCACTGCGCATGTCGGGCTCGGTCACGATTTCCAGCAGCGGCGTGCCGGCGCGGTTCAGGTCGATGCCCGTCATGCCGGCAAAGTCTTCGTGCAGCGATTTGCCCGCATCTTCTTCCAGGTGCGCTCGCGTGAGCTGCACGGTCTTCTCATACCCGGGCTGGCCGTTCTTGCCTTCCACCTGGATGGTCAGCGTGCCGCCCTGCACCACCGGGATCTCGTATTGGCTGATCTGGTAGCCCTTGGGCAGATCGGGGTAGAAGTAATTCTTCCGCGCGAAGATGCTCTTGGGCGCAATCTTGGCACCGATGGCCAGGCCGAACACGATGGCGCGCTCGACGGCGCCCTTGTTCAGCACCGGGAGCACGCCCGGCAGCGCCAGGTCAACCGGCGCCGCTTGCGTGTTGGGCGCCGCGCCAAAGGCGGTGGACGCGCCGGAGAAAATCTTCGAGACCGTCGAGAGCTGCGTGTGCGTCTCGAGGCCGATCACCACTTCCCATTGCATGTTGCGTGTGTCCTGTCGATTGTTGTGGTGTGAATGTCTAGGTACTCAGGTGTTCAGGTGTTCTTGCGTCGCTGCGATCAGGGGTGCGGCGCATCGAGCCACGCCGCGAGTTTGGCAAAGGCCGCTTCGCGCGCTGCTGGGTCGCCGCCGACCGTGACCGTTCCGTAGCGACGCCCCTTCGGGATGCCATTGCGCTCCTTGACTGCAGCCGTGCCGTCAAAGCCGTGATACGCGCCGCCAAACATGTCCAGCTCGAAACGCGCCTGCGGCTGGCGCGCCAGTACGGCGGTCTGGAGCGCCTGGCAGTGATCGGCCGGGGTCCAGTCATCGTTGCCGCCGGCCAGCAGCAGCAACGGCGCGTTGAGCCGATAGTCGGGCCGCTTCTGTGCCGACGCACAGCCCGGATAGAACGCCACCGCGCGATTGACGGCAGGCGTATCGACGGGCCAGGCGCGGCTGGCATCCACCGCCTCCAGCACAGCCTGCGCGCCGTTGGACCAGCCGAGCAGCACGATGCGGTTCGCATCCACGCCCGGCTGCGCCGCCACCCAGCGCATCGTCGCCAGCACGTCGGCGCGGCGCACCGCACCGTTGATATCGCGCGTGGCGGTGCGTTCGGTGCAGATGCCGTGCGGCTTGCCGCGCGGGCCGAAACTGTCCGGAAACACCACAGCGTAACCGCGCGCGCCCAGCCACTGCGCATAACCGCGATACCGCGAGCCCAGCGCCTTGGCGTCCGCCCCCGCCTGCGTGTAGAGGCCGCTGCAGCCGTGCAGCGCGATCACCACCGGCGTGCCCGTCGCAGGCGCCTTGACTGGCGACGCGACCCAATAGCCGGTCAGCGTTTGCGGCGCATCCTCGGCGTCTTTCACAGACGCACGCGGAATCTCCACCGTCTGCACGCCCAGCTCCGCCGACGACGGCGCGCGTGCAGCCGGCATATCCGGCAGGGCGCCTTCAGCGTCCGGCGTCGGTTGCGCGAAGGCGTGCAGCGCCAGCGCGCCGGCCAACGCCACCAGCAAACGAAGCGATGCGCGCATCACCGGGCATTCCGGGCGCATTGGCCCGTTTTCGGGTCGAACATTACCGGCCAGGCTTCGTCATAGATGCCGGGCGTGCAATGGGCTTCGCAGTTAGCGTGTGCCAGCGTGACGCGGCGCGGGTCCTGCCAGACCATCAGCGTGCAATTGCCGTAGCGCTCGCGCAGCTCGATGCTGGGGCGGCGCTTGGTCTGCTGGAACGTCGACAGGTCGAACTGGCACGAACCGCGCCGGCCGACCCACAACTGCCATTGCATGGCGTTGACGTTGTTGTCGGCCACGGTGAGCGTCGCCTGCTCGCGGAAACCGTCTTCTTCGGTCTGGCTGCAGTAGCCGTTGATGTCGATGCGTCGGTCGGAGATCGGCGGCGGCTTCGACGGACGGCTGATGCCCGGAATCGACGGCAGCGGAATCGGCACGCACGCCGCCAGCAGGCCGGCGGCAAGCGCCAGCCCGAGTGCAGTGCGGATGCGGTGGTTCATGCGCGCCTCCTGCGTTGAATGGGTACGTCGGATCGGGCCTCAGGCCGCCGGCTGGCGGTTGTGCCAGTCGGTCGCCTGCTGGAACGCATGCGCGATCTGCAGCATGCGTGCCTCTTCAAAATAGTTGCCGATGATCTGCAAGCCAACCGGCAGACCGTTGGCGCCGAAACCAGCCGGCACGCTCATGCCCGGCAGGCCTGCCAGGCTGGTCGACAGCGTGAAGATGTCTTCCAGGTACATCTGCACCGGATCATCGCTCTTCTCGCCGATCTTCCAGGCAACGGTCGGGGCGACGGGGCCCATGATCACGTCGCACTGCGCGAATGCGTTCTGAAAATCCTGCGCGATGATGCGGCGGATCTTCTGCGCCTGCAGGTAATACGCGTCGTAATACCCGTGGGACAGCACATACGTGCCCACCAGGATGCGGCGCTTGACCTCCCAGCCGAAGCCTTCGGCGCGGGACTTGCGGTACATGTCGGCCAGATCGCGGTATTCCGTCGCGCGGTGGCCATAACGCACACCGTCAAAGCGCGACAGGTTGGACGATGCCTCGGCCGGGGCGATCACGTAATACGTCGGGATCGACAGCTCGGTCTTGGGCAGGCTGATGTCGACCAGCGTGGCGCCGAGCTTTTCCAGCTCGGCCAGCGCGGCGCGTACCGTGGTGCGCACGTCATCGGCCAGGCCTTCGCCGAAATACTCCTTGGGCAGACCGATACGCAGGCCGGCCAGCGGGCGCGCGGCATCGGCGCCTTGCAGGGGCTGGCCGAGCAGGCGGCTGAAATCTTCCACGTCACCACCGCGGCCGGGTTCCAGGCTCGTGGAATCGCGCGGGTCAAAGCCGGCCATGGCAGACAGCAGCAGCGCGCAATCTTCGGCTGTGCGGGCCATCGGGCCGCCCTGGTCCAGCGACGAGGCGAAAGCAATCATGCCGTAGCGCGACACGCGGCCGTACGTCGGCTTGATCCCCGTGATGCCCGAGAACGATGCCGGCTGGCGGATCGAACCGCCCGTGTCCGTCCCCGTTGCAGCGGGCGCCAGATCGGCTGCCACCGCCGCCGCCGAGCCGCCCGACGAACCGCCCGGCACGTGCTCGACGTTCCAGGGGTTCTTGACCGCGCCGAAGGCCGAGTTCTCATTGGACGAACCCATGGCGAATTCGTCCATGTTGGTCTTGCCCAGCGTCACCATGCCGGCCGCGCCCAGGCGCTCGACCACGGTGGCGTCAAACGGGCTGGTGTAATTGCCGAGCATCTTGGAGCCCGCCGTGGCACGCCAGCCGCGGGTGACGAAGACGTCCTTGTGCGCGATCGGCACGCCGGTCAGCGGCGCCGCGTTGCCAGCCGCGATGCGCGCGTCGGCGGCGTGCGCCTGGGCAAGCGTCGCCTCGGCGTCGACATGGGTAAAGGCGTTGAGGTGCGCCCCGGCCTCGATGCGCGACAGGTAGTGGCGCGCCAGTTCTTCCGCCGAAACCTCCTTGGCGGCGAGTTGGGCGGACAGGGCTTTGATCGTGGATGCGGTCATCGAATACGTTCGGATGGGCTGCCGGCAAGCGCCGGCGACGTCGAATGGAGAGGGCTCAAGACGGGCGCAGGGCGCTGTTTGCCCGGGTTACTCGATCACCTTGGGCACGAGGTACAGGCCGGCCTCGGTGGCCGGTGCGCATTGCTGGTAGTCGGCGCGGCGGTCGGCTTCGGTGACGGCGTCGTCGCGCAGACGCTGGGCTTGCGCCTGGACCTGCTCGATGGGGTGGGCCATCGGCTCAATGCCGGTGGTGTCCACAGCCTGCATCTGCTCGACCAGCGAGAAAAACTGGTTGAGCTGGGTGAGGGTCTGGGCCGCCTCGCCTTCGGAGACTTCGATACGGGCGAGATGGGCGATGCGTTTGACGTCGGAGAGTTCGAGTGCCATCGGAGTGGGTCAGTGAGTGCAGCGGCGGGCGGGCAACGTACGGCAAGCGACGGCTACTGCGCGCAAAGTCCGCTCAGGTTGGGCTTTGACAGCGCCGATTTGCCGCAATTTTGGCGCCAAACGCCCGCGAAACCGTCGAATTATAAGGTATGATTGCCGACTAAATTTCTAAGTCAGCAGGCGACTTCGTGCAGTCACGGACCCTCTGATTAAGTACCCCGGGAACCTCCCGGCAGTCGCGCCGTCAGCATCAGGCGACACTTAATCAAAGGTTCCTTGGGGGCCCCCTCTCCGGGCGGCCCAGCCTCGGCAGGATGGCCAGTGCCACGGCACCCCACCGCCGATCACCACGGAGCCCGCGACATTCCCGGGAGCGCAGTAGCAGGATCGGACCGCATGGCATGCCCTTGCGGCGTCCGCGCGTTGGTGCAGCCGTTGCACCGCAATCCTGCTGCTGGGCCGCCCATGACTCGAAAAACAGGATTCATTCGATGTTCGGCTTTTTGCGCAGCTATTTCTCCAACGATCTCGCGATCGACCTCGGCACCGCCAACACCCTGATCTACGTCCGCGACAAGGGCATCGTCCTTGACGAGCCGTCGGTGGTGGCCATTCGCCAGGAAGGCGGCCCGAACGCCAAGAAGACCATCCAGGCAGTCGGTAAGGAAGCCAAGCAGATGCTGGGCAAGGTGCCGGGCAATATCGAGGCGATCCGCCCGATGAAAGACGGCGTGATCGCCGACTTCACCGTCACCGAGCAGATGCTCAAGCAGTTCATCAAGATGGTGCACGACACCAAGCTGCTGCGCCCGAGCCCGCGCATCATCATCTGCGTGCCGTGCGGTTCGACCCAGGTCGAGCGCCGTGCCATCCGCGAATCGGCGCTCGGCGCCGGCGCGTCGCAGGTGTACCTGATTGAAGAGCCGATGGCTGCCGCGATTGGCGCCGGCCTGCCGGTGTCGGAGCCTTCGGGTTCGATGGTGGTGGACATTGGCGGCGGCACCACCGAGGTGGGCATCATCTCGCTGGGCGGCATGGTCTACAAGGGCAGCGTGCGCGTGGGCGGCGACAAGTTCGACGAGGCAATCGTCAACTACATCCGCCGCAACTACGGCATGCTGATCGGCGAACAGACCGCCGAGGCCATCAAGAAGGAAATCGGCTCCGCCTTCCCGGGTTCGGAAGTGCGCGAGATGGAAGTGAAGGGCCGCAACCTGTCGGAAGGCATTCCGCGCGCCTTCACGGTGTCGTCCAACGAAATCCTGGAAGCGCTGACGGATCCGCTGAACCAGATCGTCTCGTCGGTGAAGATCGCGCTGGAACAAACCCCGCCGGAACTCGGTGCCGACATTGCCGAGCGCGGCATGATGCTCACCGGTGGTGGCGCGCTGCTGCGCGACCTCGACCGCCTGCTGGCCGAAGAAACCGGCCTGCCGGTGCTGGTGGCCGAAGATCCGCTGACCTGCGTGGTGCGCGGCTCCGGCATGGCGCTCGAACGCATGGACAAGCTCGGCAGCATCTTCTCGTACGAATAACGGGACCATGCACCACGCCGATCCGCGTTCCGCTGTTGCGACCGATTTCGTGACTGCCGTTGTGGTCACGCCAGCCGCCTTCGCGGACCGCTGAGATGCGTCTCGCGCCGGTGCGCCGTGCTCCGCCCGCCAAGGGCTTGGGCACCGCACCAGCGCCACACCCAATCTGTTGCCGGCAGGCCGTTGACGTTGACCGTCACGCGTCTGCCGTGCCCATTTGAAGCGTCCGGGTCATGGATTATTCCCCGCCGCCCCTCTTCAAGCAGGGCCCGTCCGCCACCGCGCGGCTGGTTGCTTTGCTCGCGCTCGCGCTCGCGTTGCTGGTGATCGATGCCCGCATGTCCGTGCTGGGCGTGGTCCGGCAAGTCGTGTCGGTCATCCTGTATCCGGTCGAGCGCTTGGTGCTGATTCCACGCGATACGGCACGCGCCGCGCTCGAATACACGCAATCGTCCACCAAGCTGGCGGTTGATAACCGCAACCTGCGCGAATCTGCCGTTGCCCAGGCGCAGCAATCGCTGCGCGCCTCGCAGCTCGAAGCCGAAAACCGCAACTTGCGCACGCTGCTCAACCTGAAGCAACACGCGGCGGTGCCCACGGTGGCGGCGGAAGTCCTCTACGAAGCACGTGACCCTTATACGCAGCGCATCGTGATCGATCGCGGCTCCAAGGACGGCGTGCGCGCGGGCTACCCGGTCATCGATGACCGCGGCGTGGTCGGCCAGGTGACGCGCGTGTCGCTGTTCGAATCGCAAGTCACGCTGCTGACCGACAAGGACCAGGCGATCCCCGTGGAAGTGGTGCGCAACGGCCTGCGCAGCGTGGCCTTTGGCGGTGCCCGCCCGGGCGCGCTGGACCTCCGTTTCATGGCCGCCTCGGCTGATCTGCAGCAGGGCGACCTGCTGGTCACGTCGGGGTTGGACGGCGTCTATCCGGCGGGCCTGCCGGTGGCCCGCATTTCGCAAATCGAGCGCAAGGCCGACACCGCGTTCTCGCGGGTCGTCTGCGAACCGGTGGCCGGCATCCGCAGCAACCGGCACCTGCTGATCGTGAAGTACGAATCGGGCTTCCCGCCACCGACGGATCTGTCGCCCGCGCCGGTGCCCAAGGGCAAGAACGCTGCCCGCGACGCACGCGAAGAGAAGGACCGCGCCGCACGCGCTGCGGCCGAGGCCAATGTGCCGGGCCCCACGCCCGCAGCTGAAGAAAACACTCCGCCGCCGCGCCCGACCGACGCCGACGGCAATCCGCTGGACACCGATTCAGCGCAAAAACGCTGAAGCGAGGCCATCGATCATGAACTCGCCCCAATACCTGCTGCGCCCGGTCAACCCCGGCTTCATCGCTTTCAGCTTCGTGCTGGCATTCCTGTTCAATCTGATGCCGTGGGGCCACATGCAGTGGATTCCCGATCTGGTGGCGCTGGTGCTGGTGTTCTGGAACATCCACCAGCCGCGCCGCGTGGGCATGGTGGTGGCCTTCCTGCTGGGTCTGTTGATGGACGTGCATGAAGCGCGTCTGCTTGGCGAACACGCGATGGCTTACACGATGCTGTCGTACTTCGCGATCACGATTCACCGGCGCGTGCTGTGGTTTTCGGTGCTGTCGCAGGCACTGCATGTGCTGCCGCTGCTGGTGCTGGCGCATGCGGTACCGATCGTCATCCGCCTGCTGATGGGCGCGCACCTGCCGGACTGGCAGGTCATCCTGCCTCCGCTGATCGAAGCCGCCCTGTGGCCGTTCGCCAACGCGTTCCTGCTGGCGCCGCAGCGTCGCCCGGAGAGCGTCGATGAAACTCGGCCCATCTGAGGTGGCCGATCTGATGCACCCCGCCGTTAGCGTTCACTTGGCATGACCGAAATCCGCAACGTCGAACAGGAGCTGTCGCGCTTCCGCCTGCGGCTGGCGGCGGCCGCCCTTTTCGTGCTCGTCTGCTTCGGGCTCCTGCTGGCGCGCTTCTTCTGGCTGCAGGAGGTCAAGCACGAGCAGTATTCCGCCAAGGCGGAAGACAACCGCATCTCGGTCGCGCCGATCGAACCCAATCGCGGCATCATCATGGACCGCAACGGCGTGGTGCTGGCGCGCAACTATTCGGCGTACACGCTCGAGATCACGCCGTCCAAGCTGCAGGACACGCTGGACAACACAATCGACCAGCTTGCCCAGTTGGTCGATATCCAGCCGCGCGACCGCCGCCGCTTCAAGCGCCTGATGGAAGATGCGCGCAGCTTCGAAAGCCTGCCGATCCGTAGTCAGCTGACCGATCAGGAAGTGGCACGCTTCTCGGCGCAGCGCTTCCGCTTTCCGGGCGTGGACGTGCATGCGCGACTGTTCCGCCAATACCCGCTGGGCGAATCGGCGTCGCACGTGATCGGCTACATCGGCCGGATTTCCGAGCGCGACCTGGACCGCATCGACAACATGAGCGATGCCAACAGCCAGCCCGGCGTGGCGTACGACCCGCGCAAGGATTCCAACAACTACAGCGGCACGGAATACATCGGCAAGGTCGGCATCGAGCAGAGCTACGAGACTGAGCTGCACGGCCTGACTGGCTACGAAGAGGTGGAAGTGAGCGCGGGCGGCCGGCCCATCCGTACGCTGTCGACCTCGCAGGCAACGCCGGGCAACAACCTGATCCTGTCGCTCGACATCAACCTGCAGCGGCTCGCCGAGCAGCTTTTTGGCAACCGCCGGGGCGCACTGGTGGCGATCGAGCCGGAGACAGGCGACATCCTCGCGTTCGTCTCCAAGCCGACGTTCGATCCGAACCTGTTTATTGAAGGCATCGACAGCGCGACCTGGAACGAGCTGAACAACTCGCCGGACAAACCGCTGCTGAATCGCCCGTTGCGCGGCACCTATCCGCCCGGCTCGACGTACAAGCCGTTCATGGCGCTGGGCGCGCTCGAGCTTGGCAAGCGCACGCCGCAGTGGGGCATGGCCGATCCGGGATCGTTCACGCTGGGTAACCACACGTTCCGCGACGACGTGCCGGGCGGCCACGGCTGGGTCGACATGTACCGCTCCATCGTGATGTCGTGCGACACGTATTACTACCGGCTCGCCAACGACATGGGGGTCAATGCCATCCACGATTTCATGAAGCCGTTCGGCTTCGGGCAGGTCACGGGCATCGACATCGAAGGCGAGCGCACCGGCATCCTGCCGTCTACCGACTGGAAGCGCAAAGCCTACAAGCGCCCCGAACAGCAGAAGTGGTACGACGGCGAAACCATCTCGCTGGGCATCGGCCAGGGCTACAACAACTTCACCATCCTGCAGCTCGCGCATGCGATATCGACGCTGGCCAACAACGGTGTGGTGATGAAGCCCCACCTGGTGAAGGCGGTCGAAGATTCGCTGTCCAAGTCGCGCTCGCTGACCGTGCCGACCGAGAGCTACCGGATTCCGCTCAAGCAGGCGAACATCGACGTGATCAAGCGCGCCATGGTGGGCGTGAACCAGGCCGGCACGGCGGCCAAGGCGTTCATCGGGGCGCAGTATGTGTCGGCGGGCAAGACGGGGACGGCGCAAGTGTACTCGCTGGGCAAGAACGAAAAGTACAACCACCACGCGATTCCCGAAAACAAGCGCGATCATGCGCTGTTCGAAGCGTTCGCACCGGCAGATCATCCTAAGATCGCGCTGGCAGTCATCGTGGAGAACGCCGGCTTTGGCGCCACGTCAGCCGCCCCAATTGCGCGTGCCGTCATGGACTATTACCTGACAGGCAAGTGGCCCGCGGAGCTGGCCGCCACCGCGCCCAAGCCGCAGCAGCAACCGCCGGTGGATACGCCGAGTGTGTTCTCGACCGGCAAGACGGCCACCATCGCCAGCGCGACGGCTGCGCCGCAGGTGGCTGCAGAAGCTGCGTCCGGCGTGGCTGCCGCTTCGGGTGTGGCAGCCCCCGCCGCCAGTGCTGTGGCCGCCGCTTCGGCGCCGGCGGCATCGTCGGTGGCATCAGGCGCCACCCGCAGCGCTCCGCCGCTGTCGCCGGATCTCGTGGCGCCAGCCTTGCGCGAGGCCGGCACCAGCGCCGAGGCCGTCGCCCCGGCCACGCTCGACGCCCAGGTGCTGCAAGCGCTATCGCACGCACAGCCTGCGCCCGAACTGCCGCCGCGTGGACGCGGCAACGCCGCCGCACCGGCTTCGGCTCCTGCGACTACACCAAAGGGTGCCAAGGACGCCAAACCGGGCAACAAGCCGGCGGCAAAGCCCGCGCAGAAACCGGTCTCCAAGCCGGCCGCGCCCTGATATTTGCGCTTGAGGATCTCGCCATGGACAAACTGGACAAGCGCCGCATATTCAACATCATCAAGTCGCTCTTCACCGGCTTCGATGGGCCGCTGGCACTGATCGTCTTCTTGCTGCTCGGCACGGGATTGGTCGCGCTGTATTCGGCCGCCATCGACATGCCGGGCCGGGTGGAAGACCAGGTCCGCAACATCCTGCTGTCATTCGTGCTGATGTGGATCATCGCCAACCTGCCGCAGCAAACGCTGATGCGCTTTGCGGTACCGCTCTACACCGTCGGCGTGGCGCTGTTGATTGGCGTGGCGGCGTTCGGGCTGATCCGCAAGGGCGCCCGGCGGTGGCTCAATATCGGCGTGGTGGTGCAGCCCTCCGAGATCATGAAGATCGCCATGCCGCTGATGCTGGCGTGGTACTTCCAGAAGCGCGAGGGCGTGATCCACTGGTACGACTATCTGGCGGCGGCCTTGCTGCTGCTGATTCCCGTGGGGTTGATTGCCAAGCAGCCGGACCTGGGCACCGCGCTGCTGGTGCTGGCGGCCGGCATCTACGTGATCTACTTTGCCGGTCTGTCGTGGCGGCTGATCGTGCCGGTGCTGGTGATTGCAGTCACCGCGATCACGCTGGTGGTGTCGTTCGAATCGCGCATCTGCGCCCCCGGCGTGAACTGGCCGATCCTGCACGACTACCAGCAACACCGTGTGTGTACGCTGCTCGACCCGACCACCGACCCGCTCGGCAAGGGCTTCCACACCATCCAGTCCATCATTGCGATCGGTTCGGGCGGCGTGACGGGCAAGGGATGGCTGAAGGGCACGCAAACCCATCTGGAGTTCATTCCCGAGAAGCACACCGATTTCATCTTCGCGGTGTATTCGGAGGAGTTCGGGCTGGTGGGCAACGGCGTGCTGCTGTTCCTGTATCTGCTGCTGATCCTGCGCGGGCTCTTCATTGCCGCCAACGCGGGCACGCTGTTCGGGCGCCTGCTGGCAGGGTCGATCACGCTCATCTTCTTCACCTACGCCTTCGTCAACATGGGCATGGTGAGCGGCATCCTGCCGGTGGTGGGTGTGCCGCTGCCACTCATCAGTTACGGGGGAACAGCGCTTGTCACGCTGGGCATGGGCATCGGCATCCTGATGAGCATTGCCCGACAGAAACGCTTCGTGCAGACCTGACACCTGACAAACGAAACGGCCGCCAGAATTTGGCGGCCGTTTTGCTTTCAGGCGGCGATGGCGTCTTCGCGCAGCAACCTTCGCAGCACCTTGCCCGTTGCTGTGGCGGGCAGCGCATCATGGAACTTCACGCGCCGCGGCACCTTGTACGGCGCCATGTTGTCGCGCGACCAGGCAATCAGCTCGGCTTCCGAGAGCGTTACACCGTTCATCGGCACCACGTGCGCGCACACGACTTCGCCTTTGTCGGGATCGGGGATGGGCGTCACGGCCACTTGGCGGATGCCCGGGTGACGCGACAGCAGCGCCTCGACCTCCTCCGGAAACACGCTGTAGCCCGACACCTTGATCATCTCCTTGATGCGGCCCTGCCACTGAAGGTAGCCGTCGGGCGAGACCTGGCCGATATCGCCGGTGCGCAGAAAGCCGTTGTGCAGGACGGCGCGCGTGGCCTCGTCGCGCTGCCAGTAGCCGCGGAACACGCCGGGGCTGCGGATGGTGATTTCGCCGGCCTGACCGGGCGGCAGTTCGGCGCCGGTATGCGGGTCGACGATGCGTACCTCAGTCTGCGGGACGATCTTGCCATGCCAGCCCCATCGCGGGGCATCGGCAGGCGTGATGGCGTCGCAGGTGTGGGTTTCCGACAGGCCATAGGCGGCTTCATAGATGCGGCACTGCGGGCCGGCAAAGGCACGCCACCGGTCGGCAATGGCTTCGGTCAGCGTGACGCCGAAGCTGGTGCACGGGTTGGCCACCAAGGATTCCATACGGTACTGCGCCGCGTCCGGATGCGCCATGACGGCCAGGTTCATCGGCGTCATGCTGTACCAGCGTGTCACGCGATAGCGGTCAATCGCCTGCAGTACGGCCAGGGGATCGAACCGATAAAGCAGGATGGTCGTCGCGCCGGAATACAGCATCACGTTCATGCCCATCAGCATGCCGGCGATATGCGACAGCGGCGCCACCGCCAGCATCACATCCGAAGCGTGGATGCCGCTGACCTGCACCGTAACGGCGGTCTTGTACAGCGCGTTGCGGTGCGTGAGCATGGCGCCCTTCGGGCGACCGGTGGTGCCAGACGTGTAGACCATCAGCGCAACGTCGTCCAGGCTCACCTGGATGGCAGCCACGGCGTTGCGCTCGGCCACATCCACGGGCTCAGCCATCAACTGCATCAGATCAAGTTGCGTGGCGCCCGGCTTGTTTTTGAGCGGCGGTGCAGACGAGGCATCGGCGGCAATCAGCTCGGGCGGCACGGCCAGCGCCTTGCGGCACGCCGGCTGCGCGGGTTGCAGATCGGCATAGCGCGTGGTGATGACGGTCGTGACCGACGTGCCCGGCCGCGCGGCGTCGACAATCGGCATCAGGTCGGCCGCCGCCACCAGAATCTTGGCGCCGCAATCGGCCAGTTGGTCACGCAGTTCGTGCTGGCGCGACAGCGGCCCGCACGGTACGACGATGCCGCCCAGCTTGGCCGTGGCCAGATGGGTCACGATGGCTTGCGGACAGTTGTGCAGAAACAGCGCAACGCGATCGCCGCGTGTCACGCCCAATCGCTGCAACTGCACCGCCAGCCGCGTGGACGCCTGATCCAGCTCGCGCCAGCAGATCGTGCGGCCGTACCACAACAAGGCGATGCGCTCGGGTGTCTGCTGCGCATGGAGGGCGCAATACCGGTGCAGCGGCATCTCGCCCGCCAGATAGTTGACCGGTTCACGGTTATGGATGGTCATGTGGTGTCTCCTCGGCCGCCGGCATCGCGGGGCGACACATCGGCCGTGATGGCTGCCCTCGTTGCGGGGCGCTCATGCGGGTCAGGGTTCTCGGCATCCATTGTTCGAGTATGGCGAAGCCATCTGGCCACCGCCGTACCGATTTGCGCAAAACCGCGTTCCACCCATGATTTGGGTCAAACATGACCTCGCGCAAGACGAATCCCCCAAAAAAATCTACCGCTCGGTATAGAGTTTCGGCGCAAATCTGCTGTTGCGTCAATCGGTGAGAAGTCGGATACGCAGCCCTGGCAATAAAACATTGCAAACACAACTGGGGCGGCATTCTCACATGAGCGTGCACTCACATTCAACGAACGCCCCTAGGCAGTGAATTGCTTGTGCCAATATTAAACATTTGCTGTCACGACAGATTTGTTCTATTTTTGACAACAAATTATGTGAGAGGCTGGAATGGATCGTTTGCAGTCGATGCGGGTGTTTTCCAAGGTGGTGGAGCTTGGCAGCTTCGCCCGGGCGGCCCAGCATCTGTCGATGAGCAATGCCGTGGTCACGCGTTACGTGGCCGACCTTGAGGCGCATCTCGGCACGCGCCTGCTTAACCGCACCACGCGCAGCCTGTCGCTGACCGACGTGGGCGAAACCTACCTGCAGCGCTGTGCGCAGATCCTGCTCGACATTGACGAGGCGGAATCGCTGGCCACCTCGCGCAGCCAGGCGCTGGTCGGTGGCCTGCGCATCGTCGCCCCCGTCATGTTCGGACTGCACGTGCTGCCGATGCTGCTCGCACGCTTCCAGCAGCTCTATCCCGAAGTGACGTTTGACGTGGCGTTGTCCGATCGCCCGATCGACATCGTCGAGGATGGCCGCGACGTCGGCATCATGGTCTCGGAACTCGGCCTGGGTTCGCACCTGGTGGCGCGCCGCATGATTTCCGCCGAGATGGTCATGGCGGCCACCCCGGCCTACCTCCGCCAGCACTCCACGCCGCAGCGCGCCGAAGATATTGCCGAGCACCGCGTCATTGCGATGTGGCACCCGCAACTGCGTCACGAGTGGGAGATGAGCACCGCCGATGGCCAGTCGATTTCGGTGCCGGTGCAGCCCTCGCTCGTCACCAGCAATGCGGAACTGATGCACCGCGCCGTGCTTGCCGACATGGGCATCGCGATACTGTCGTCGTACATGGCACGGCCGGACCTGGAGTCCGGACGCCTGGTGCGCGTGCTGCCGCAATACAAGCTGCCGCACCGGTCGCTGTCGCTGGTGTATCCGAGCCGCAAGTTCCTGCCGACGAAGGTACGCACGTTCATCGATTACATGCTGGCCCAGGCGATGGAGGTCAAGCACAACGAGGCGCGCGCCGGGCGCGGCCTGAGCGAAGCCGCATAAGCCGAGCCGCACAGCCAAAGCAAAACGGGAGGACAGTGTCCTCCCGTTTGCGTTGATGCCGGCGAAACCGCGTTCAGGTCTCGCTGGTGCTTTCCTCGTCAGCCTCGCTTTCAGTGGCTTTCTTGCGCGCCGGGGCTTTCTTGGCGGCCGTCTTGCTCGCAGTCTTGGCCGGTGCCTTCTTGGCGGCAGGCGTCTTGGCCGCAGCCGTCGTCTTCTTCGCCGCGGTCTTGGCACCGGGCTTGCCCTTGCCTTCGCCGCGCGGCTCGAATTCGAAGCCGATCTTGCCGTCCGGCTGCTTGACCAGGAACGCCTTGAAGTTACGGCCCGTGCGCGCCGACTTGAAGCCGGTCAGCAGGTCCGTCTTGCCCTCGGTCAGCAGCTTGGCCAACTGCTCGCGGCTGATCTCCTGCTGCAGGATGATCTTGCCGGTGGTGAAGTCGCAGGTCTTCGGCTGCGCCACGGCGTTTTCGCACACGTACTTCAGGCCATGCTCGTAGACGCTGCCGTTGCACTTCGGGCAGTGGCCGACGCTTTCCTGGCCAGAGAAATCGACCGGCTCGCCGTCGTCTTCGTCGTTCTGGCCGAAGTCGAACTCCATCTTCCAATGACCGTCTTCCTGCGCCAGCTTGAGGATGGCCGCAAACGGACGGCCCATCTTGCTACGGAAGCCCTGCAGCGGGCCGATGGTCTTGTTGGTCAGCAGCTCTTCTACCTCATCCAGTTCGAACTGGCGGCCGCCCGGGATCTTGCTGATCGAGAAGTCGCAGTGGCTGCAGGCGAAGCGGCGGTAGTTTTCCTTGACCACGTGGCCGCATTGCGGGCACGGCGTGGAAAGCGTCGCGTAGTCGCCGGGGATGGTGTCGCTGTCGTATTCCTTGGCGCGCTTGACGATCTGCTGCGTCATCTGCGCGATCTCGCGCATGAATTCGTCGCGCTCCAGCTGACCGCGTTCGATCAGCGAAAGCTTGTGCTCCCAGCCGCCGGTCAACTCGGCCTGCGTCAGTTCCTCCACGCCCAGGCCGCGCAGCAGCGTCATGAGCTGGAAGGCCTTGGCCGTCGGGATCAGCTCGCGGCCTTCGCGCACGAGGTACTTTTCCGTCAACAGCCCTTCGATGATGGCCGCGCGCGTGGCTGGCGTGCCCAGGCCCTTGCCGGCCATGGCTTCACGCAGCGCGTCGTCGTCGACGAGCTTGCCGGCGCCTTCCATGGCGGACAGCAGCGTCGCTTCGTTGTAGCGCGCAGGCGGCTTGGTGGTCAGGCCCACTGGCTCGACCTTGTCCGTCTTGACGCGCTCGTCCTTGGCGACCGGCACGAGGTTGGCATCTTCGCCCTGCGCCTCGCGGCCGTACACGACCAGCCAGCCCGGGTTCACCAGCACCTTGCCTTCGGTCTTGAAGTGATGCCCGGCCACCTCGGTAATCCGCGTAGTGACCTGGTATTCGGCCGCCGGGAAGAACACCGCCAGGAAGCGGCGCACCACCAGGTCGTACAGCTTCTGCTCGGGCTCCGACAGATTCTTCGGCGCCTGCAGCGTCGGGATGATGGCGAAGTGATCGCTGATCTTGCTGTTGTCGAAGATCCGCTTGTTCGGCTTGACCCACTGGTTGGCCAGGATCTTCTTCGCGTGCGTCAGGTAGTTGGGCGAGCTTTCGCCCAGCATGTCCAGCGTCTGCTTGACCGTGCCCATGTAGTCTTCGGGCAGCGCGCGCGAATCGGTACGTGGGTAGGTCAGCACCTTGTGCTTTTCATACAGCGCCTGCGCCAGGCCGAGCGTGTTCTTGGCCGAGAAACCGAAGCGGCCGTTGGCCTCGCGCTGCAGGCTGGTCAGGTCGAACAATGCCGGCGACATCTGCGTCGAGGGCTTCGATTCTTCCGTCACCGAGCCCGGCTTGTCGCGGCACGCAGCCACGATGCTCTTGGCCTCGGCCTCGCTCCACAGACGCGAATCGCGCTGCTCGGGGTCGAACTCGTTCTTCTTGAACTTGGGGTCGAACCAGCGACCTTCGTACAGGCCGGCCGCGGCGATGAACTCGGCGCGCACTTCCCAGTAATCGCGCGGGACGAAGCGTTTGATCTTCTCTTCGCGTTCCACCACGATCGACAGCGTGGGCGTCTGCACGCGCCCCACGGTGGTCAGGAAGAAGCCGCCGCCCTTGCTGTTGAACGCGGTCATCGCACGTGTGCCGTTGATACCGACCAGCCAGTCGGCCTCGGAACGGCAGCGTGCGGCATCGGCCAGCGGCATCATGTCTTCGTTGCTGCGCAGCTTGCCAAAGCCATCGCGAATGGACTGCGGCGTCATCGACTGCAGCCACAGACGCTTCACCGGCAACTTGGTGTTTGCGTGCTGCGCGATCAGGCGGAAGATCAATTCACCTTCGCGCCCCGCGTCACATGCGTTGATCAGGCTGGTCACGTCCTTGCGCTTGATCAGGCGCGTCAGTACCTTCAGGCGTGATTCCGACTTGGCGATCGGGCGCAGGTCAAAGTGCGGCGGGATCACGGGCAGATGCGCGAAGCTCCATTTGCCGCGTTTGACTTCGTATTCATCCGGCGCGGCAATCTCGACCAAGTGGCCAACCGCCGACGAGAGGACGTAGTCGTCGCTCTCAAAGTACTCGTCGTGCTTGGTGAAGCCACCCAGCGCGCGCGCGATATCAGCGGCGACCGACGGTTTTTCGGCAATGATGAGAGCCTTGGACATGTGAGCGGATCCTGGCGATCGCAAGTAATCGGGTAAAGAAGAAGTCGCTTTTCTATAGCGACCGTTCGCGTATTTTTTTTTAGAGTCTTATGGCAACGCCTGCCGACTTCAAGTACCGCGGGCGCCTCGTCAGAACGCGCGCCGGGGCCGTCAATCCATAGATCAGCCCCAAATTTGGCCGCCAATCATAAGCGCGGTTCCTTTTCAGGCGCAATAGAGTGGCGCATGCATCGCTTAGCGCTGTCAAGCCCGGCGATCACGCCGATTCCAGCAACCAGCCTCGCAAATCCGGGGCCGCTGACACCGCAGGAGCCACGTCTAGATCACGCGAAAGCAATCCCTCCACCACACCTGCGTGAGGCAAGACAGGGCCGAAAAACAACACATCGCGCCCACGCTGCACCAGGAGGGTCGGGAAGTTCTCAACGTCGTAATCGCCCAGCGCGTCGGCATGGTCTTCCACATCGACCCAGGCGAAGCAGCACTCCGGATGCCGCTCCGCCAGTTCAGTGAAGGTCTTGCGATAGCTGCGGCACGTGCCGCACCACTCGGCACACAGGCACGCCACCAACAGTTGCCCCGAGCGCATGCGTGCGTGCAGCGTGGCGGCGTCGGTATCAGGCGAGAGCAGTGGCATGAAAGAAAGCGCTAAGCGACCAGCGGGGTGACGAACGGGTCGCGCTTATTGTAGGCACGCTTTCAGGGAAGCCGC
Source organism: Ralstonia wenshanensis (assembly GCF_021173085.1). Taxonomy (NCBI): domain Bacteria; kingdom Pseudomonadati; phylum Pseudomonadota; class Betaproteobacteria; order Burkholderiales; family Burkholderiaceae; genus Ralstonia; species Ralstonia wenshanensis. The sequence continues at coordinate 3,422,505 of NZ_CP076413.1, read as the reverse complement.
AGGAAGCGCCCGCCGGGCTGACGCTCAACGCGGCCATCCAGCTCCAGCGCCAGAAGCTGTGCGGATAGCGGAGCAGCCGCCTGACCGGTGCGCTCACACAAGGTATCCAGATCGACAGGATCAAACCCGAGCGCGTCGAGCAATGCGGTTTCAGCAGCACTTGGCGCCGGGCGCGCAGCAGGGACAACCGGTGCAGCCGGAGACGCCTCCGCTGCCGCGCGCGTCGCACGTTTGGCCGGTGCAGAAGCACGCCCCCAGCCAAGTTCATCGAGGATATCGGCCGCAGTTTCCACCAGCTTGGCGCCTTGCTTGATCAGCAGGTGGCAGCCCTTGGCCAGTGGCGAATGGATCGACCCCGGAATCGCAAACACATCGCGCCCCTGCTCGGCCGCCAGCCGCGCGGTGATGAGCGAGCCGGACTGCGCCGCCGCTTCCACCACCAGCAGCCCACGCGCCAAACCCGAGATCAGGCGATTGCGGCGCGGGAAGTTCTCGGCGCGTGCGCCCATCCCCAACGGGTATTCGGAGATGATCACGCCAGCCTCGGCAATGCGATGCGCCAGCGCCCGGTTGCGGGCCGGGTAAACAATATCGAGCCCCGTACCCACCACTGCAATGGTGCTGCCAGGGCCGGCCAGCGCGCCTTCATGCGCCGCCGCATCGATGCCGAGCGCCAGGCCTGACACGACCGCCACGCTCGCCGCCGACAGCGCCTGGGAAAACGCCCGCGCGTTGTCGATGCCGGCCGCCGTGGCGCTGCGCGCACCCACCACGCCCACGGCTGCCGCGCGCAGCAGCGAGGCATCGCCCTTGGTGTAAAGCAAGGTCGGCGGGTCCGGCAGTTCGAGCAGGCGGGGCGGGTAGCCGCGATCGGCCAGCGTGAAGATGGCGTTGCCGGGCTCGTTCACCCAGGCGACGGTGCGCTCGATCAGCGCCGCAAGCGTGTCGTCGGGCTCGGCGAGCACCGCACGCGCTTGGCGCTCCGGAAGCACCTTGGCGAGCGCGGCATACGGCTGGGCAAAGATGTCTTGCGGCAGCCCGAAGGCCGCCAGCAATTGCCGCGCGGCCACGGGCCCAACGCCGGGGGTTTCAGTCAGACGCAGCCACGCAGCCAGTTCGGCCGGATCGCGCGTACAGGAGAGGGAAGCTGTGGAATCGGCCGCGGCGGGCGCCGCGACCTGGGATGCATCGGTCAAATCAAGGACTGCGTTAGTGCGTAGTTCAGGGTTGCGGCGACATCGGGTTGCTGACGCTGTCGCCCACTTCCACGGCGTTCGATGCGTCCGTCACCAACGCATAGGCCACGTGCGGGAACACACGGAACACGAAGGCCAGGCCGTAGCGCTCTGCGGGCAGTTGCACAGCCTCATTGCCGGCCGTCGCGTCTTTCACGACGGCGCCAGCGCGCGCCAGCGACAGCACGTGGCCCGGCTCAAGCCCCTCCTGGCTGCCGATGTTCAGCACAACCACCTGGTCGGTGCCGCCAAAGCGCACGCCGCCCGTCACCTTGGCGACCGCACCGTGCACGTCGCCTTCCGGCGCATGCGGCGTATAGCGCACCGGCACGCGCGGGGGCAGTGGCATCAGCTGCGAGCCGACGCCCATTTCTTCCTTGGACGACAGCACTTCCATCTTGGTGACCGCCTGCGGGCCGGTCGCCGCGCGCACTACGCGCAGCGTGCCAAGGAAGTCGGCTTCATAACCGAGCACGTTGCCGGTCACGGGGTCCTTGAGCGGCCGGACCGGGCGATACGCCTGCCATTCGGTGCCGGCCTGGCCGCCTTCGCCTGCAGGCAGACCGCGGGCGTAGGCGTTTTCGCCCTTGCCCAAATAGACACGGCCTTCCGGCAGCGAGAAGATGCGCGCCGGCGTGGCCAGCGTTTCTTCATCCACCACGATCGGCTGGGTCAGGAAGGGCTCGATGGCGGCGGAGGGAATGCTGGAGATGGCGTCGCCATCCTGCCCCGACACGCGGGTATGCGGCGACAGGCGCACCGTGCTGCCATCCGCCGACGCCGGCGAACTCGACAGCCAGGCACGGCCATTGGCGTGATGCAGATACAGGATCTGGCCGGGATAGATCAGATGCGGGTTGCGAATCTGCTCCCGGTTCATGCCCCACAGCTCGGGCCAGCGATAGGGCCGCTTGAGATACTTGCCCGAGATTGCCCACAGCGTGTCGCCACGGCGCACGGTGTACTGCGCGGGCGCGGTGGCGGACAGTTCGGATTCGGGGATGCCCGCTTGGGCAGCTGTCGCGGCCTGCGCCTGTTGCGCCGGCGTCACAGTGCGCTCGGCGGCGTGGGCAGCGCCCATGCAGAAAAGCGCTGCCGCGGCAACCGCCGACAGGGCGCAAACGTAAGGCTGGCGCGCTTTCGTGGCGGTTTTCATGGCGGGCTGAGAGTGCATCGGTGTGTTACGATGGCGCATTATTCTATGAAGAATCGGCGAGTGGTCCGCGTGCCTGTTCGACGCCTCACCGCCGCAGCTGTACGCAGTTCTGCGTCGCAGCAAGAGGGGTATGGCATCCAACATTCGTCAGGCTTTTTCCTAAGCCATGTGGCGGATAGCGCCCCCGATTCTGCATGACATTCCAAGCGATCGCAATTGAAGGCAACCCCTCGTTAGCGTGGCCTTCTGCAACCGTTGTTGCCAAGCATCATGGCCCTACTGAATATCCTGCAATACCCTGATCCGCGGCTGCATAAGGTCGCCAAACCGGTCGCCGTTGTGGATGACCGCATCCGCAAACTGGTGGCCGACATGGCGGAGACCATGTACGAGGCGCCCGGCGTTGGCCTGGCCGCCACGCAGGTCGACGTGCACGAGCGCGTGATCACCATCGACGTTTCGGAGTCGCGCGACGAACTGCGCGTGTTCATCAACCCGGAGATCATCTGGGCAAGTGATGAGCACAAGGTCTGGGACGAAGGCTGCCTGTCCGTTCCCGATATCTATGACAAGGTCGACCGTCCGGCCCGCGTGCGCGTGCGCGCACTGAACGAAAAGGGCGAAACCTTCGAGCTGGAGGCAGACGACCTGCTGGCGGTGTGCATTCAGCACGAGATGGACCACCTGATGGGCAAGGTTTTCGTCGAATACCTCTCGCCGCTCAAGCAGACGCGCATCCGCTCCAAGCTCAAGAAGCATCAACGCGACGCGGTGCCGCAGCGTTGAACGCGTTCCCATGCCTGCCGACGCCGACGCGCACCCTCGCTCCATCCCACTGATGCCGATCGCCCCCGTCGACGCAGGCACGAACGCCAGCCCGCGCCGCCTGTCGGCACTGCTGGTGCGCCGTTGGCGTGCCGTCGTCGTGCTGATGCTGTGCGCGTATTTTGTTGCGGGCACGTTCTGGCGTGCGCCCTGGAAGGCCGACGAGCCGTATTCCTTCGGCATCGTCATCAACATCATCGAGCGCGGCGACTGGGTCGTCCCCAACGTCGCCTTCGAGCCGTTCGTCGAAAAACCCCCGCTGATGTATTGGACGGGCGCGCTGGCGGCGCTGGCGCTGCCCGACATGCCGCCGCACGAAGCCGTGCGCGTGGCGGTGCTGTTCTGGATGGCGCTGACGTGCTGGGCGGTCTGGCGCACGGCGCGCCTGCTGCGCAGCGAAGCGCGCGACTGGCGCTTGCGCGTCGGCGCAGACCTTGCGCGCGGACGGCCGGGGCTGACCTTGGCCGCACGCCGCGAAGCCGGGCTCGACGCTGGCGGCGCTGCGCTGCGCGACTATGCGCTGGGCGCGCTGCTGCTGTTTGCCGGCTGCGTCGGGCTGGCCGAGCACGTCCACAAATTCATTGCCGATGTCCCACAGCTGGCCGGCACCGCGATTGCCCTGTATGGCCTCGTGCGCTTCGTCAAAGAGAGCGAAGTCGGGGGCGCAAAGGGCGTCGACGTGCTACGCCCCGCACTGTGGTTCGGCACCGGCATCGGCGTGGCGTTCCTGGGCAAGGGCGTGCTCGTGCCTGGGCTGTTCGCCATCACCCTGCTGGCGGCGATCGCACTGCTGCCGGATTTCCGCAACCGCCAGGCGTGGCGCTTCTATGGCCTCTCGCTGCTGGTGGCGCTGCCATGGCTGGCGATCTGGCCCGCCATCTTCTGGCACGAATCGCCGGACCTGTTCATTGAATGGTTCTGGGTCAATAACCTTGGCCGCTTCTTTGGCTTCTCGCATCTGGGTGGCGAAAAGGGTTCGCTGGCGACGACCATCCGATCGATCTTCCTGACCGGCACGCCTGCTGTGTGGCCGGCGGTGTCCGTACTGGGCGTGTCGCTGTACAAGCTCGTGCGGCAACGCGGGCATGGGGCGCGCACGTCGTGGCTGTTGCCCTACCAAGGGCACTTGGTCGTTGCGCTGTTCGTGCTGACGACGATTGCCGTGGTGCTGCGCTCGGCGGTGCTGCGCGATGTGTACCTGATGCCGCTGCAACCTGCGCTAGCCCTGCTGGGTGCGCCGATGCTGCTGCTGATTGCACCCGCGTGGCGCGCCCGTGCATGGGCCGCGGCCGTGGCATTGTTTGGCGCGCTGGGGCTCGTGGTCTGGGCGATGTGGGGTGCGCTCGTGACCAGCGGCGGGCAGTTGCTGCCGGCATGGCTGGCCAAAATGCTGGGCCGCGTGCTGCCGCTGCCGTATGACATGCTGATCCATCCGGTCGCCGTGTTGGCGGCGGGGGGCATTACGGCGCTGTGGGCTGCCTGCGTGTGGCTGCGGCCAGCGCGCTCCGGCGTGGTGGCGTGGGCGGCGGGCCTGGGCATGGTGTGGGGCCTGCTCGGCACCCTGCTGATGCCGTGGATTGACGACGCCCGCAGCTACCGCCCGCTGTTCCAGGCGATCAAGCCGGTGCTCGAATCTGCGCAGATCTGCGTGGCCACGCGGGGCATGGGTGAAAGTGAGCGCGCGCTGATGCACTACGAAACCGGCGTGCGCCCAGTCAAATGGCTGCTGGGTCACAGCGGTGCCGGCGACGATCACCACCCCAACCCTACCGCGCGCACCTGCGACCTGATCCTGGTGCTCGAAAAACGCCCGGAACATGCCCGACGCCGCCCCCACGGCAACAATTGGGAAATGGTGTGGCGCGGCAGCCGCCCGGGCGACACCAACGAAACCTTCTCGCTCTTCCAGCGGCGCAGCAATGGTGTGTCCGAGGCGCTGCCGTCTCCCGAGCCCATCGTGCCGCTGACCGATACGCCGCATCGCGGCCGTCGCTAAGCCCAATGCGCTACGCTGTCGTGTAGCGCGCTTCCCTTCGTTTTCGGTTTTCCATCCATGACCTCCACCCTCCGCGTAGCGTTTGCCGGCACGCCTGAATTTGCGCAGATTGCCTTGGCGGCGATCCATCAGGCCGGCTTTCCCATCGTTGCCGTGCTGAGCCAGCCGGATCGCCCGGCCGGGCGCGGCATGCAATTGCAGGCAAGTCCCGTCAAGCAGTACGCCGTAACACAGGGGCTCGAGCCGATCCTCCAGCCGCCGTCGCTGCGTCGCGCGGGCAAATATCCGCAAGAAGCCGCCGAAGCCATCGATGCCCTGGCCGCCCAGCGCCCTGACGTGATGGTCGTTGCCGCCTACGGCCTGATCCTCCCGCAGGAAGTGCTCGACCTGCCGCGCTTTGGCTGCATCAACATCCACGCGTCGCTGTTGCCGCGCTGGCGTGGCGCCGCGCCCATCCATCGTGCGATTGAAGCGGGCGACGCCGAATCGGGCATCACGCTCATGCAGATGGATGCGGGCCTGGACACCGGCGACATGATCGCCATGGAACGCGTGCCCATCGGCCTGCCCGACACGACCGCCACGCTGCACGACACGCTGGCCGCGCTCGGCGGACGCATGGTGGTGGAGGCGCTCGCCCGGCTGGCGCAAGATGGCAAGCTGCCCGCCACGCCGCAGCCCGCCGAGGGCATCACCTACGCGGAAAAAATCGCCAAGGACGAGGCCGCGCTGGACTGGTCGCACCAGGCCGCCGCGCTGCTGCGCCAGGTGCATGCGTTCAATCCGTTTCCCGGCGCATCGGCCGTGCTGGACGGCGTGCCGATCAAGTTCTGGCAGGCTGAGGCGCTCGCCGATCGCCCGGCTGACGCGGAACCCGGCACGGTACTCGCCGCCAACGCGGGCGGTGTCACCATCGCCTGCGGCGCCGGCGCGCTACGCGTGACCCAGTTGCAGAAGCCGGGCGGCAAACGCCTGCCCGCGCGCGAATTCCTGCAAGGCATGGCGATCCAGCCCGGCCAGCGCTTCGCGTCGCGCGGCTAACCGACCCATCTATATATAGAGAAAAGGATTTCGCCATGACCGCGCTGGGCATCGTCAATCTGCCGCTCTTTATGTTGGCCGTGTTTCTGCTGAATGTGACGCCTGGGCCCGACACGGCCTATATCGTCGGGCGCAGCGTTTCGCAAGGACGGGCAGCAGGGTTGCTGTCGGCGCTGGGGGTATCGGCGGGCTGCTGCGTGCACGTGCTGGCAGTGGCGTTCGGGCTGACGGCGCTGCTGGCGGCGTCCACTGTGGCCTTCACGGTCATCAAGGTAGTGGGCGCAGCGTACTTGATTTATCTGGGCGGCCGCATGCTGCTGACGCCGCCCGAGCGTGACGACGCCCCGGTCGAAGAAGCGGAAACGCCCGCCGCCAAGCGCCCGCGTCCGCTCAAGTCGCTGTTCATGCAGGGTTTTCTTACCAATGTGCTGAATCCGAAGGTCGTGCTGTTCTTTCTGTCGTTCTTCCCCCAGTTCGTCGATCCGCACGCCAGCCACAAGGCGCTGGCATTCCTGGCGTTGGGCGCGGTGTTCATTGTCATGTCGACGATCTGGAATAGCCTGGTGGCGTGGGTGGCCGCCAGCGTCACGCGCCGCGTGGCGGGCAAGCCGGGCATCAAGCGCTGGCTCGATCGCGTGGTCGGCACGGCATTCATCGGGCTGGGCGCGCGGCTGGCGTTCGCTACCCGTTGATGCGTCAAGCGTCATCTGCGGCGAAATATCGCGCAACTGCCGCGCAAGCCCTTGAATTTTCAGCGATTATCGCGATCTAACAAACTCACAAAACCCAACACCCACAGGAGCCACGCCCCCATGTTCAACTGGATCAAGACCTTCATGCTGATGGCAGCGATCACCGCGCTGTTCATCGTCATCGGCGGCATGATCGGCGGACGCAGCGGGATGATGCTGGCGCTGCTGTTCGCGCTGGGCATGAATTTCTTCTCGTACTGGTTCTCCGACAAGATGGTCCTGCGCATGTACAACGCGCAGGAAGTCAACGAGACCAGCGCGCCACAGTTCTACCGGATGGTGCAGGAGCTTGCCGGCCGCGCCGGCCTGCCGATGCCGCGCGTCTACCTCATCGACGAAGCCCAGCCGAATGCCTTCGCCACCGGCCGCAACCCGGAGCACGCCGCCGTGGCCGCGACCACCGGCATCCTCAACATCCTGTCGGAGCGCGAACTGCGCGGCGTGATGGCGCACGAACTGGCGCACGTGCAGCATCGCGACATCCTCATTTCGACCATCTCGGCCACCATGGCCGGTGCGATCTCGGCGCTGGCCAACTTTGCCGTGCTCTTCGGCGGGCGCGACAGCGAAGGCCGGCCCGCCAACCCGATCGCCGGGATTGCGGTGGCGATCCTCGCGCCGCTGGCGGCAGCGATGATCCAAATGGCGATTTCCCGCGCGCGCGAGTTCGAAGCCGACCGCGGCGGCGCGACCATCAGCGGCGATCCGCAGGCGTTGGCCTCCGCGCTCGACAAGATCCACCGCTATGCCGCCGGCATCCCGTTTGCCGCCGCTGAAGCCCACCCCGCCACCGCGCAGATGATGATCATGAACCCGCTGCACGGCGGCGGCCTGGCCAACCTCTTCAGCACGCACCCGGCCACGGAGGAGCGCATCGCGCGCCTGATGCAGATGGCGCAGACGGGACAATATCCGGCGTAAAAGCGGCAGCCCGACGGGGCGCTTCCTTTATACTTCCGCAGTCCGCACGAGCCCGCCCATCGCGGGCTCGTTGCATTTTGTCCGCCTGATTTCCTGCTGCCCGATGCGCCTGCCGCCCGATTCTCTCGCCCACGCCTTGTCGCTTGCCGCTGCCGCACTGGGCAAGCTGCGGCAGGGCATGGCATTGCCGCAGGCAATCGATGCCGTCTGCCAGGGCCAACCCGCACCGGTGCGCGGCGCCGTACAGGATCTCGCGTACCGCGCCACGCGCTGGCTGGGCAGCACCGACTGGCTGATCCGCACGCTGATTCCGCGCCCACCCGCCGACGGCGCCGCCAACCTGCTGCACGTGGCGCTCGCGCAATTGCTGGACGACCCGCTGCCGTACGCGCCGTTCACCGTGGTCGACCAGGCCGTGACGGCCGCCTCGGCCGACCCGAAGCTGTCGCACGGCAAGGGCATGATCAACGGCGTGCTGCGCCGCTTCTTGCGCGAACAACAGGCGCTGGTCGCAGACATGCAGGCGGATCCGCCTGCCGCCACCAATTACCCGATGTGGTGGATCGACGCCGTACGCCGCGCGTATCCCGACGCCTGGCAAGCCATCCTGGCCGCAGGCAACCGCCGCCCGCCAATGGTGCTGCGCGTGAACCCCCGCCGCGTTGCCATCGACGCCTATCTCGCGCGCCTGGCCGAAGCCGGCATCGACGCCGAGCGCATCGGCGAACAGGCCGTACGCCTTGGGCGCGCCGTCCCCGTTTCCGAACTGCCCGGTTTTGCCGATGGCGATGTCTCGGTGCAGGACGCCGGTGCGCAATTGGCTGCAACGCTGCTCGACGTGGCCCCCGGCCAGCGCGTGCTCGATGCCTGCGCCGCACCCGGCGGCAAGACGGGCCATCTGCTTGAGCTGGCCGACCACCTGGACGTCACGGCGCTCGAGTCGGATGCCGCACGCGCGGTGCGCATCACCGAAAACCTCGCGCGCTTGCACCAGACCGCCACCATTTGCGTCGGCGATGCGGCCAAACCCGCAACCTGGTGGGACGGCCGCCCCTTCGACCGCATCCTGGCCGATGTGCCGTGCTCGGCCGCCGGCATCGTGCGGCGCCATCCGGACATCCGGTGGCTGCGCCGCCCGGCAGACCTCAAGGCGCTTGCCGGGCTGCAGCGGGACATCGTGTGCGCCCTCTGGGCATGCCTGAAGCCCGGTGGCAAGCTGGTTTATGTCACCTGTTCGATTTTCCCGACGGAAGGCGAGGACCGGGCCCGATGGTTTGAACGCCATCTGGAAGATGCGATACGATTGCACGCGCCCGGCCAGTTGCTGCCGGCCTCGCCCGACGCGGCGCAGGCCAGCGGGTTCACCCCCGGCGCTTCGCCCTTGCCGCTCGATCACGACGGCTTCTTTTACGCGGTTTTCCAGAAACGGCCCTGATGCACCGACCGTTGTGACTGTCATCCTTCGCCCATCGATCCGGCTGCTGCAATCCCGGTTCCGGCAGATTCTGCAACGGCTGGTCGCGCTGGTCGCACTGGGCATGCTGTTGGTGGGGTATCCCGTCACGGCATCCGCACAATCCATCGAAATCAACCGGGCCCAGCTCGAATACGCCGACGGCGGCTGGAACCTCTCCGCCGACTTCGATTTCGACTTGCCCAGCAACCTCGAAGACGCGGTGAACAAGGGGATCGCGCTCTACTTCCTGGTTGAATTCGAGCTGATCCGCCCGCGCTGGTATTGGTTTGACGACCACGCCATCAGCGCCACGCGCGTGGTGCGGCTGTCGTATCACCCGCTCACACGCCAGTACCGCGTGTCGACCGGGGGCCTGCAGGTACCGTTCTCGCGCCTGAAAGACGCCGTCGACTTCATGCAGCACGTGCGCGGCTGGCGCGTGTTCGAGCAACGCGCCGTCAAGGCCGGCGAAACCGTGCAGGCCGAAGTGCGCATGCGCCTGGACGTGACGCAGTTGCCCAAGCCATTCCAGATCAACGCAGTCAACACGCGCGACTGGAATCTGAGCTCCGAGTGGAAGCGCTTCAGCCTGCTGGTGCCGAATGAGCCACCGCCGACGCCAGCGCCCGCGCCTGTTGCACCACCGGCCAGCACACCGGCGTCGACGCCCCCTGCTTCCGGCTCGTCAAGCCTGGCGCCCAGCCCAGGCTGGGGCATGAGCGCCGGCCCCTCCAGCGCAGGCTCGCTGCTGGCGCCCGCCAAATGATCTTCGATCGCAGCTACAAGCGGCTGCTCTATCAGGTGGTGGCAGGCACCATCGTCTTCCTGGCGATCGTGCTGGTAGGCCTGCTGGCTGCGGCATCGGCCAACACCGAGTTCTTCGACCGGTATTTCACGCTGCTCTACAAGGTCAACCTCGTCATCGGGGTGCTGCTGGTGGTGATCATCGGCGGGCTGATGCTGGCGCTGGCGCTGCGGGCGCGGCGCGGCAAGTTCGGCACGCGGCTGATGACCAAGCTGGCGGTGTTCTTCGGCGTGGTGGGTGTCCTGCCGGGGGTGCTGATCTACCTTGTGTCGCTGCAGTTCGTGTCGCGCAGCATCGAGTCGTGGTTCGACGTGAAGGTCGAATCGGCGCTGGAGGCCGGCTTGAACCTTGGCCGCTCCACCATGGACACGGCGCTGGCCGATCTGCAGAACAAGGGGCGCCTGATCGCGGAGCAGGTCGGCGATGGGTCGGCCTCGGCTACGGCTATCACGCTCAATCGATTGCGCGAGCAGTTCGGCGTGCAGGAGGCAACCATCTTCACGGCCAGCGGCCGCGTGATCGCCACCGCGTCAAACACCTACGACACGCTCGTCCCGAACCTGCCGGATCAGGCTGTGCTCGAACAGGCCCGCGCGCCGGGAGGCTATGCGAGCTTGGAAGGCGGCAGCGATACCGAGACCGATAGCGCCTCCGCGCCAGCCGCCTCGGCACCTGCGGCACGCAGCAACGGCCGCCGCAACGATTTGTACCAGTTGCATGTGGTGGTGGCGCTGGGCACGTCTTCCCGCGACGAGCCGAGCATCGGACTGAATACGCCGGCACGCAAATGGGCCGGCACCGGTTTGCTGGCAGACCGCCGGCCGGAAGATGGCAGCAGCACCTCGCGTGGCTTTGGCCTGATCGGCGAGACCGGCCGCGACGAACGCTTCCTGCAGCTCGTACAACCGGTGCCGCAGGCCCTCGCCCGCAATGCCGACGCTGTCCAGCGCGCCTACCAGGAATACCAGGAGAAAGCGCTTGGCCGCACCGGCCTGCGCAAGATGTACATCGGCACGCTCACGCTCACGCTGTTCCTGGCGGTGTTCATTGCGGTGATGCTTGCGCTGCTGCTTGGCGCCCAGCTGGCACGGCCGCTGCTAATGCTGCTGCAAGGCACGCGCGAAGTGGCCGAGGGCGACCTCTCGCCCAAGCGGGAACTGCATACGCGTGACGAACTGGGTGTGCTCACCCAACAGTTCAACCAGATGACGCGCCAGCTCGCCGACGCGCGCCGCGCCGTGGAGCAGAATCGCGCGGCACTCGAGCAATCGAAGGCCTATCTTGAGAGCGTGCTGACCAACCTGACCGCGGGCGTCTTCGTGTTTGACCATCGCTTCGTTCTGCTGACTGCCAACCCGGGTGCCGAGCGCATCTTCAAACAGCCCTTCGGTGCGTGGGTCGGCCAGGGGCTGACCAGCATCACACCGGTGGCCGCCTTCGCGCCGGTGGTCGAACAGGCCTTTGCTGAACAAGACGCAAGCACGGCCGCCGGCGGCGCAGTGGCCCATTGGCAGAAGCAGGTCGAAATTCCGCTCGAAGACGAAGACGAGCCCCTCACACTGCTGGTGCGCGGTACACGCCTGCCCGGCCCATCGGTCGGCGCGCACGGAACCGAGCGCGGCTACGTGGTGGTGTTCGACGATATTTCCGACGTGATCTCGGCGCAGCGCTCCGTGGCTTGGGGCGAGGTCGCGCGTCGCCTTGCACACGAAATCAAGAATCCGCTCACGCCCATCCAGCTGTCGGCCGAGCGGCTGGAGATGAAGCTCTCGCCCAAGCTGTCGGACACCGACGCCGAGGTCCTGCGGCGCGGCGCCACCACCATCGTCAATCAGGTGTCGGCAATGAAGCGCATGGTCGATGACTTCCGCGACTACGCCCGCACGCCGCCAGCCATGCTGCAGGAGCTGGACCTCAACGCGCTCGCCGCTGAGGTGCTGCACCTGTACGGCATCGATCACCCCGACCGCCGCGATCACCCCGTCATCGAAGCCAAGCTGGGCGCCAATCTGCCGCTCATCAAGGGCGATCCGACGCAGTTGCGCCAGGTCATCCACAACCTGCTGCAGAATGCGCAGGACGCCGTGGCGGAGAACGAAGCGGCCGGGCGACCTGCTCCGCATGTCATGTTGCAAACTGACACGGTAGAATACGACGACGCCTCGGGCGCGCGGCGGCAAGCCGTGCGGCTTGTAATCGCGGACAACGGCGGCGGGTTCTCTTCCCGCATCCTCAACCGCGCCTTCGAGCCGTACGTCACGACCAAAGCCAAGGGCACAGGATTGGGCTTGGCCATGGTGAAGAAAATCATGGACGAGCACGGGGCGCGTATCGAATTGCGCAACCGCCAATCCAGCACAACATCGGGCACATCGGGTACCGACACCGTCGGCGCCCAGGTTTCCATACTGTTCGTAAAACTCGCGTAGCGCGGACGGCAATCCCGCCGCACATAGAGGAAAAGCATGGCCACCATCCTCGTTGTCGACGACGAAATGGGTATCCGGGAGTTGCTCTCCGAAATCCTCGGAGACGAAGGGCACGTTGTTGAAGTCGCCGAGAACGCGCAGCGCGCGCGCGAATACCGCGCGAACGCAACGCCCGACCTCGTCCTGCTCGATATCTGGATGCCGGATACCGACGGCGTGACGCTGCTCAAGGAATGGGCATCGCAAGGTCTGCTGACCATGCCCGTCATCATGATGTCGGGCCACGCCACCATCGACACCGCCGTCGAGGCGACCAAGATCGGCGCGTTGAATTTCCTGGAGAAGCCCATCGCGCTGCAGAAGCTGCTGACTGCGGTGGAGCAGGGCCTTTCGCGCAGCAAGGAAAAGCCGCGCTCTGCGACACCGGCTGCCTCACCGCCAACGGGACTCGCGGGCGCCATGCCCAACCCCGCCGCCGCAGGGACGCCTGCCGCGCTCGATCGCACCGACATCAATGGCGTACCGACCCGCGCAGCCGAAGGCGGCGGCATGCAGTTCTCGTTCGACATGCCGCTGCGCGAAGCGCGCGACCTGTTTGAGCGCGCCTACTTCGAATACCACCTGCAGCGTGAGGGCGGCAGCATGACCCGCGTGGCAGAAAAGACCGGTCTTGAGCGCACCCACCTGTACCGCAAGCTCAAGCAGCTGGGTGTCGAACTCTCGCGCAACAAGGGCGAACCGGCCCCGTGATCATCAAAGTGCTCAGAGATGCTTGACGGCAGGGCACAACTCCTGTCATACTTGCCTTTCTTTGCTTGGCCCGGTAGCTCAGTTGGTAGAGCAGCGGATTGAAAATCCGCGTGTCGGTGGTTCGATTCCGCCCCAGGCCACCAATATATTCAAGTACTTAGCCCAGTTTTTACGCTGGGCTAAGTGCTTTCTGGGCTGTGCTCTGACGTTTCTCTGTCAGCATCACCGGTGGCCCACTGCGTTTGAATGCGCTCAGACGCGCATCCACTCCGCACATCGGCGGAAATCATCCCCCTCTGACGAAGCTATACGCAACTCCACTGACTTACGGAGTTGCAATGAATCAGCTGTCACCCACCTCCGGCATCCGCCGGTCTGCCGCCGTCCTCGATGGAGGGCACCATGGCTAAGCCCTACCCCGAAGGCGCCGGCTGGGCCTACCGGCTGCGTGTCGCAGGCCAGGACCTCTACCGCTCCGGCTTCGACACCGAAGCCAGCGCCCGGCGCGACATGGAGGAGCGCAAGGCCGAACTGACCGGCGGCCCAGCACCGTCCGGCCTGGGTCCATATCGCACCAGCCTGGGCGCCGCCTTTTCGAAGTACGCCTGCGAGCGCCTGCCTTTTCTTAAGGGCGCGCGGCAGGATGCCAATCGCATCAACAGCTATCTCCGCGCTCTGGGGCTGCCGGTTGTCCAATTGACACGTGCCGACCTGATGAAGGACGGCAAGCGTGTCTACTGGCAGGTGACCTTGCACAAGGAGCCCGCCCGTACCATCCCCGCATCGCTGACTGAGCACCGGAAAAGCCAGAGTCAGGCCAGCCAGGGGAGCGAACGGGCGCGTAAGCACCTGGCAAGCATGATGATGGCCGAGGTGATGGCGCATCACATCCAGCCGCTCATCAATGCGCTGCGAGCGGAGGGGAAAAAGGCCGCCACTATCCATCTCGAGCGCAGTGAGTTGCGCCGGCTATTCAAGCACGCCAGTGCGGTATGGAAATGGCGACATGCCGGCGGCAATCCCGCAGGCGCTGGACTGGACATGCCAGCGATGGATGCCGGCCGTGACCGAGTCATCACGAACGAAGAATGGCAAAGGCTGTCCGTCGAACTGACGAAATACTCCAATCCCCACGTCGCACCGCTCGCCTGTCTGATGCTTGAGACCGCCATGCGCTCATGCGAGCCCTTGATGCTGTTGCACTGGTGTCATGTGAATTGGCAACAGCGCGTGCTTGAACTACCTGACGGCAAGGGAGGGGCTCGGAAGGTCCCCCTGGGTCCGGGCGCCCTGCATATTCTTGAACAACTGAAAAATCATGCGCCCACGCCACCAGCGCCTGATGACAAGGTTTTTCCGACGACCTATGAGGCGGTCAAGAAGGCCTGGGCGGTTGCGCGCGAGCAAGCAGGCGTGGCAAACGTCGGGATGCACGACTTGCGCCATACCTCGGCAACGCGTTTCGCATTGGAGTTCAAGGGCAACCTGCCGGTATTGATGGTCATCACGGGTCACAAGACCGTTCAGATGGTCATGCGGTACGTCAACGTAAAGGCATCCGAGGTCGCCACGATGATGCACAAGGAGGAGTTGGACACTCGCCATGTGGCGGCAGGGTATCAAAGGAGCGTCACGGAGGCATTGGATGCTGCCTATCGGGCAAAACAGCAAACCGCATCGGTACCCGAGGAGAACCCGGCACATTTGCCGGTCCTGGATGCCCTGGTGAAGCAGTCGGTCCGCGACGCGGAGGACTGCGGAGCTGGAATAGCCGCAATGGCATCCAGCGCTCCGCCGGCTTCCGGCTCGATGCGTCGGGACAATATCGTCACGGTCGATTTCCGGCGGAGGGCGGCCTGATGCCGAGAAAACCTCAGATTCCGTCCGTCGAATTGCAAACGGTCCAGTTCGTCCAGTCGGCTCGGGCGCAAGGGGTAGGCCGCGAGACCCGACTGAGCGCCCGCGGCTTTCATGTCGCAATCGAATACGCACCGCATTTGCCGGTGCCCGATGTCGGTGAGTTCAACGGGGTAGTGGCAATTAACGATGTCTATGTGCCGGTGCGCTATCGTCGTCGCGGCTGGTTCTCCGGCTATGTAGTCTTATGTGCGTTGCTGGCGGACCAGGCGCTTATCGTTGCGGATGCCTATGGACCGCTACGCGAAGCCCTTTTGCGTCAAGGCTTCGTCGAGGTGTTTTCAGACGTTTTGATACTGACAAAAACGCGCTGTGCCGCCCCTGAGGAAAACGACGACCGAGGTGCCGCGCTCGCCGCTGCTACGTAGATGGGGACGACCGGGCGATAGGTATGGCGCCCGGTTCAATTGCTGTAGTGGCTGGCAAACTCAGAACTCGAGCCTCGTGAGTTCGAGCTGCTCATGGTCAAGCGTGGAGACGATGATGTGCTGAGCCAGAATGCGCGCATCCAATTCGCGCGTCTGCCGCGAATGGCCTGAGTCGAGAGCATGCGTCAGCTTTCGGCGAAGGCGCTGCCCGATGGTCTTTGCACTCGGCGTGGCCACGATGAAGTGAACGCGCGTCAGGGAGCCAGTCGGTTGTCGGAACATGGCCCGCATGCTGGCGACCATCTTGGCCAGGTCGCGCTCGCGGCGCCACGAGTTTTCGACCTCGACCCATTCGAGGCCAGCCGGCGTCTCTACCAAGAGGTCCGGCACTTTACCCACCTCCTGGTCTTCGAAGTGGTACGTGATGGAATGCAAGGGGGCCATCTTGGCGCGCACCTCCAGTTCCGACCAAGGCGCCAATTCCGGCGACTGAACCGTCAGCGCAACGAACACGCTGTTGCATACCGTCCGGTGACTGTGCGCATGACGCAGCCAGTGCCGTGCGTGGGTCTTTTCACCAGGAAGCGGCTCGCCCAGTTCGGACAGCCACGCCGCACCCTTGGCGTTCACCGCGACGAGCAACTCGCCAGTAACGCTGCCGCCATCTCGCTTGGTAACAACAAGTCCCGCTTCACGGAGCCAGCGAAGCGTCCTGCCGGTCATCTTCACCGCACTCTCGGTGCAACTCCCGTGAAGATACTTGGCGAGTTGCCTCGTTGTTGCGTAGCCCAGCCGCGCGAGCGCGAGCAGCGCGTCACGCCGGTAGTGACGTCCTTGTTGCCGCTTGTCCATTGAATCTCCGAAGGTCTCATGTTCCTTCGTATAGCTCCAAAAATGGTCATGCGACTTTGGCACCTTCGTACGGCCGCCCGACTTTTCTACAAACAAGAGAAGGGCTTGTGCCCGTGGCTGATTTTGCGGCTACCCGCTGATAGGGGTGCATCGCTCACCGACGTTACCCATGCCCATGTGCCTTCACTTGTTCCTTGCGTGGGAACATCGCCTCCTGGTAGCTACTGTCACCCGTCCGACCTTAGCGCGCATGCCAACTTGCTCTGGGGCTGGCTCCGGCCGACCATGCCCGCACACTGCCGACAACGAGTCTGCGTTCTGAAAACTGTCCGGTCTTGCTACGCGTCTTCGCGCCTACGGCGCTGCGCGGGCGGCGTTGCCGCCCTTGCGGGAGAACGTACCGGGCTTCACGGGCTGGACGCCCTACCCGGTACTCGGCCCTGGGGGGCCGTCTCCCTGCGGCCCCTCGCTGCGCTCGGGCAAATGGCCTTCTATTGCGCTCTCACTTCGTTCGAGCGACCCTCCATCAATGCGCCCCTCGAAGGCCATTTGCCCGACCGCGGTCGGGGCCGGGGAACTGTCGTTCCCCCACGAACAGGTCGGTGCTGGGGCACCTCGCACCTGGCGGTGCGCCCTGTTCGCGGCTCCCCCTGAAGTGCACAGACCGGCGTGGGCGCCGGCCTGCGACTGCGGCCGAGAGGCCTCCGTCGCCCTTCGGGTGCGACCGTCCTCCCGGACGGTTATCGGCTGCCTGGACGGCCTCCTCTCAATGCTCTAGCAATGCATCGCGCAAGTGGCAGCGTGCAGTGTGAGCATTGAAAATCATGTTGCTGCCCGACTGCCCGGAATACACAAGGTTGGCGGTGTATTTCCCTAACGCCGGCCCATCAGGCGTAGAAGTTCCCGGCCGTTTTCTGCAAGCGTTTCGGCCGCTTCGTCGGGCGATATACCCCACAACGGAGCAAGACCCTCTGCGGTCAGGAATGCACTCCAAGGCATGACAGGCTTGCCTGCAACCTTGGCAAAGGGACCATCGCTCTCAGGTACGACGCGGTTGCGTGGCATGGCCGCAGCCAAGGCACGGCCATTCGCGGAGTCAAACATCGCCGGACCAATACTGAACCAGCACCCGTAAGCCGCCGCAGCCTTGAGCTCAGCCATGTTTCCCGAGAACCAGTGCATAACGGCCGTTCCGAAATTCGGATGCCGCTCGAACTCGGCCAAGATTCCCCTGACTGCGCGGCGTGAATGGATGCTGAGGGTTCTGCCCCCGAGCTCCTCGCAGCGAGCAATGACCGCGCTAAAAATCCTGCGTTGGACTTCGTAGTGAGCTTTAAAGCGGGGGGACCCATCCAGGCCCACCTCACCAACTGCATCTACTCCCTCAATCTGCTCGAGCAGCAAGCCTAATTCTGCCGCGCGCTCGTGGGCAATTTCGGGGTGGAGACCCGGGGTAATGAGAACCGAGGGCAACGGCTCCAGCGCTCGTGACGTGGCCGCGAACGCCTTGGGACTTGTGGTCACCAGCCAGGTGAACTCATTGCGTCGAGCGGCCTCTCGATAGACCTCCCGTGCTCCAGGGTACAGGTCGAGATGACAGTGGAAGTCCATCACAGCAACCCGTCCGCTTGGAGTAACGCCTCGAGTTCTCCGAGACCCGCCCGGAGGACCTGCCGATAAGAGTTGCGCTCATCCGATGAAGCGAACGCTAAGGTAGCGCCAAGAAAACGGTCCAAACCTTGTTCGCGAACCGACAAAACGGCCAGAGCTGCCGCCATGGGGTCGTCTGGACCGCTCGACTTGTCGGAACCTGCCAGCGACGGGTAAGCGTAGTTTGTCGTGTCGCGGCCCGGGCCCCACGCGAGGAAAGCAGCCCGGCGAATCATGCAGGGAACACAGCGGCCACAGTGTGTGCGGTTGTAAGTACGGAAACGCCCGCAGCTTGTCGAGTTGGAGGCGACAGTGCTAAGCAAATTCTGGTCCGCGCACTCACGAAGCATCTGGCCCTTCGTTTTAAATCGATACGGCAACTCGAGCTGCACGCCGATGCCCAGACCGTCGAGAAGCTCCTGAAGCTTCGCGATAAACAGCGGATGTGTGGTCCGCGTGCTGAGGCTTGCGACGCGTCCGGGCACGAGAGGTGGATTGACGCATATGAAGCCATTCTCGGGGACGAGCACCTGGACCGGCTGACCGGTAATCTTGGACGCTGCCACTACGGCGAACCCGTAAAACGCCAGCGACCGTCCACGGGTCGACGGTTCACGGCTACCGGTAAAGCTGATGCCGTGGCTCCACTGCATGTGGGTAGCACCGCCGCCCAAGAGCGTCGCGTAACGGCGTTGCCGGTCGGAATCCTCGTGAGCCAGCTGCGAGACAAATGCCGGTCGACGTCCTTCCGACACTAAGTCGATGCCACCAATGAGGCTGTCGAGTCCGCCAGACAGGAGACAGATGCAGTCATGAGCAAGCGGCTGGGGCTTTCCGTTCGGAGGGGCAACACCGCCCTCCACGAAGTGGAGCGTCCAGTAATCACCGGTCAAAACCTTCAACATGTCCTGAGCGTGAGCCTTCCAGGGCTCCCACAACAAGGGTTCGTGCAATGCAACCGTGAGGTCGATGGTTCGCGTCCAGCCGTCCGCGCTGCTATTCCGCAAACAGCAAAGGTCGGCCGCACAGACCGACAAACAGAACTGCACGAAATCCCAGGCCTGAGGGCTCGGCGCGAATCCCTTGCGCTTTAATGAGCCGCGCCAGCCTTGCGCGATAGTTCCAACACCGGCGCGCTTAGCGCTCTTAAACAGCGTGAACGCGCGCTCGCCGTCTTCGAGGGTCGCAGGTAAGCGGTCAACAGACGTGCACAGTACCTTCGTCATGAAGCAAACACCTCCATGGCTGACTGCAGGACATCACGCGCGAGCCGCTTCGGGTCGAGCCCCGCACCACCGAGCCGCTCCATGACGACGCGAACTTCCGATTGCACGTACTCTTTTACGTCCTTCCGAAAGAGCTGGACTTGTTGCGGATTGTGTTTCAGGCGCTCATAGGTCTGGCCGAGCTGCAGGTCCATCCGATTGCAAACATCGTTGGCGATAGTGATTGCCATCACGTCGTGAATCTGCCCGTCAGTGAGGTTGAGGATGTCAATGTCAGGATTCAGCTCATATAGCAGCCCGAGCGCCTCAGCTGCGGCGTTGCGCAGTGATTCGTCGTCCACGCTGCCCGTGTCAGGCATGACCTCCTTGACCAACTCTAAAATGAGGTCGTCAGCAGCGAGGTTTGCCAGCCGTGTCCGGTTTACCCAGTCGACAACCCGCGGGTCAGACCCGTCGCGAGCCGACGCCAAGAACTGGCCAAGGGCACCTGCGCCTTGAGCCGTACCCCGCATAGTGGAAGCGGCCCGGCGCGCACCGCCCATGCCCTTCGTAACCATGCTCCTGGCCGCAGCACGTAGCGATTCGCGTCCACCGCCGCCAAGGGCCGCAGACATCTTGGAGCGCGCGTCAGCGAACCTGCGGTTCGGCGCGAAGACCGCCTCTGTGGTGGCCTGTTCGCCTTCTGCGGCTTGTTCGCCAGCTCCCGCTTCGTTGCCTGAGTTGGCTGGCTCCTGCTGGTCACCACCGTCTTCATCGCCATCGGCAGGCGCATTATCCCCGGCGCCGGCCGGCGCCGCCTCCGGCGTTAGCCACTCCGGGTCAAACGGCGAGCCTGCTTTCCCGCCGGAGCTCGAGGTCGAAGTCCCCACTTACCTGCCTCCTTTTTTCGCCTGCTGGATGGCCGCCTTAGTGCGCTGTTCGACCGAGGGGTCCGTTTCCCACTTGTCGAGGGTTGGACGGGTCCAGGGTTGTGAATGCAGCGTGGGAATGATGCCAGGGCCGACCTTAGCCACCGGCGCTTCAGCCAAGAGTGCCGATGCCTGGCTGGCCAGTTCGGGGAAGACCTTGCAGGTCTCGACGAGCGGTACGACGTCTTCGCCGGCGCGCCACGTTCGTTTTCCGGCTTTCAATTGCCAGGCTTTACCCATCGCGAGGCCCGCCTGGATGGCGCCTGCGGCTCGAATAGCCTCCGTGAGCGGCGCGTTCGATGCCGTTGCTGTAAGGAGCGCATCCCGCAACGCTCGACCTTCATCGGTCATGTTGTCTGCGCCAAAGTCACGAGTGGCCGTGTCCCGGCTCAGGTGAAGCAATGGGCGAAGGTCAACTTCCCCCAGGGGCGGCTTGAGTTGTAGCCACTCGCGCGCAAATGGGTGGTCATCCTTGAACGGCTCAGGAAGGGCTTTGCCGTCAGCCGCCGCCGCTTCCGCCTCTTGCAAGACAGGCAATCGCCCATCAGAGCCGGACGTAACACGTGCCGCCAAGGCGTTGGCCAATGTCTCGTCGCATCGTTCAACAAGGTGCCATTTCGCAAGAGCCGGGATGTCAAGGTCGATGCCTTGCGGAGCGGCCAAGGCGGACCGGAGGTAGACAGTGTTCAGGAACCGCTTCATCAGGCGAGGGTTCGCATTGACCACACTCGACTGGGTTAGTAGCGGTGCCAAGCCTTCGGCCAACTGCATCAAATCAAGCAAGCGCGTGTTACTCAGCCCTACGAGGCTTTGTAAGAACTCGGACGTAACTGCATCGCCCTTCCAACTCGTCTGCAAGCGTTTCGGAATGGCTTCCTTTGCAGCGTCAAATCCGGCCTTGTCGAAGTGGCCATCAGCATGCGCGCGCTCCATCAGCAAAAGGGCCAGGTATGCCTTGGCTTCGTTGGTCCCAAGTCGTGGAACGTGCAGTGGAACCTGGATAAGCTTATCGAAGTAATTCGTTGCGACTTCGCCCGAGATTCCCGTGCCCTCAAAGTGCACTCGCACCGCCCCGCGAATGAACTCGTTGTCGGCAGCGACAACAAACGCGCTGCGCTTGAGGAAAAGAAGGAGGCGAATCGACTCCAGAGTGGAGATGGCGGTTTGGGGGAGGCAGCGGTCCAGGTCGTCCACGAAGACGACCAGAGTGACCTTCAACTCCTCAAGCAGTTCTTCGAGCGCGTCGCGGAATGCCTGAATCTCGTTGGGCAACGAGACTGGCTCGGCGGGCTTGAGCAGGGCATCGGCGTCTTTCTTGTCAGCCGTTTTCTCCTCCTCCCCCTCGTCAGCATCGGTGTCGTCACCGAGCCCCAGAAATCCGCTAACTTTCAGGACAGCTCGACCGATGCTACCGACCGGAACGCCCGTATACAGAGTCGCGGCTGCCTCACCGCCCAATTGCGCCAACCGAAGCAAGTTGATGCGTTTAACGAGTCGCTTTGCTTTCTTCAGTAATGACTCGTTCTTGGCCGCGAGCCGCAGAACTTCGTCGCCAACGAGCTGCAACAGTGCGCCACGGGCGCTCTCGAAATCCTGGTAGAGCCAAGGATTGAACGTGACGATGACGTAAGTGTTCGTGCCCGGCGTGTCGGCCAGTTTTAGACGGCCCTCAATCATCCTGACCAGCGAGGTCTTTCCAGCGCCCCAGCCACCAGAGACACCGATGGAAATTGGCGTCCCTTCCGCCTGTTGGAGTAGCTTCGCGCACGCATCCGCTACAACGCCGAAATTCAGGTAGTCGACGGTCGTTTCATTGTCTGACCACATTCCAACTCGCCTCCCTTTTTATTTGTGTTAACCAACTGTAACTTGTTTCTGAGTCCCGCCGTCGGGATGCGACACTCTCGACCTCTGATACTGCACGATGGTCTGGAGCAACAGCATGGTAGATATATAGCTACACATCTACCTAAGTAGATAGCGCCTGAACTCCAACCGGCCGGGTTTCCCTTGCTGCGGCGGCTTCATCCCTGGGCACTTGATAGCGTCGTGTAGCTGGCACAGCCCATGCCCAGTCGTCGCGTTTCATACCTGTTTAACCTAGATAGAAACCTTCACTCATAAATTATTTCCTGATAATAGTGATTATCAGGTAAGAAGACTTCAATACATTGTTCCGTGCACAAGTCCCCCGTACTTATTCGCATTTCGAGAATAAGGGGGCTCTCGCATATAGTGGGCATGTGAAAAGCCGCCATCGCGACCCGGCCCGGCGGCCCCACTCATGATGAGCAAACAACGCCTTCAGAAAGCCAAATGGACCTCGACGTCGCACTCCGCAAAATTCACGAACTGGCATTGTCCGACGGCGACCTGGGGTACGCGTACTGGCATCAGGTTGGACAGTTGTTACGGCGAGCGGCGGCGATGCAAGGAGAAATCGACGCGTTGAACCAGGAATTGGAGTTGTGTCGTGCGAGGCTTGCTAAGGCCAAGTAGTCTCGAACGCAGCGCGCCACACGCATACGCGGTGCGCCTTTTCGGTGAGCGGAATAACGCAGCGACCGCCGAAGGAGTCTCGGCATGCTGTATCCGCCCCACGGACGGCGCACTGCGTCTGCGCCTCAAACCGGCCAAGGACACTTCCTTCTCGATGACAACGGATGGCACAGCGACTGCAGGACATTCTCGGCAAGCTGTACAAGCCCCCGCTAGACGGCATACGGCAAGTCTTTGCGCTGTCGCGAGCGGACGCGGAGAAGGTGCCGCTACTTCCATCGATTGCCGTCATCTCCATCACAGCTCCGGAACGCCCACCGGCCAACATCGGCAACTTTGACCACGTGCTGCGACTCAGCTTTGCTGATGTCGATTTCCTCAACCCGGACTTGTCCAAGCGAGCGCAGGAGAAGCTCGTCCATGCATTCACCCTGGAACAGAGTCAAGCCATTCAGTCCTTCATTGAGGCGCTGCCGAGTGACGTTGCATCCCTGATTGTCCACTGCGAGGGTGGATACTCCCGGTCGTCCGCGGTCGCGTTCTCGTTGCATAGGCTCTACGGCTACCATGCGGACGTTCAGCACCTCGCCCAAGCTAACCCGTCCATCGTTCGTGTGATGACAGAAGGCGTTCCTGGGCACCGCGGTTGGAAACGAATCCGTCGCTAATGTCGCATCAGACACGTCTGAGCGTGCCACATTAGAGCTACCTGAGACACTGCCGCACTGACAAGTGTTCTAGTAGAACACTTTCGGTGGAAACAGGGAGCCTCGAAAAAAAAGGGGCCGGCAGACCATTCATGTCTCGGCAGGAAAGTGTCCCACTGGGACACCCCCGCACGGTGGCCCGCCCTTTAAACTCGTACTCTCATCGTCATTGAAGCGTCTAAGCGCGCTTCCCCACGGCGTCCAGATATACGGAGAGCGGTGTAGTTCGCCCGTTGTGAGGTCAGCCCACCCCCCGCCCGGATGCCGGCGGGCACGGTGTCCGCCCGGTAGTACAGCGAGTAGCCAGCGCGGCAAAGCAGCCCGAGAAACCGCCAGCTTTCCGGCTTCATCGAGCCCGCCATAGCCATACAGACGGGCGGATTTCGGCAACGTGGCGGTGCTATCGAACTTGGCCATGTAGCACCCCCAGGCCTTCACGCTTCGACAACTCTCCAACCAAGTACTGCCCCACCGCCACCATTTGGACAGTTTGCTGCGGTCGAGCTTGTAGTCGCGCGGTAACCACAAGAGAAGGTGGTAGTGCAAATGGCTGGCGCGCTCCAATACCCATGTGTAGGGAAGGCGGTATCCCATGCGCTTCAGCGCCTGGCGCAGGGCGCCCAAGAAGACACTGATGTGTTTTGTCGAGAACGTTGCGGTGTCGATATAGGTCAGCGTTAAGGCCACCGCGCGCAAATTCGCGAGCTTTGCGTATCGGCGTTGCTGCTTGATGGCAGTGCTCATTCTCCTTCGTCCGGCGTTTTTTCGTTTCCGGGATAAGGCTGTCGCACATGTTCCAATCTTTTTGACAAGTTCAGCGAACCGGGCAACTGATGCCGGCGTGGTACTCGGTCGTGAGGCGACCGTTGATGCTTGATACAACATGGGCACACTTCGTAGGTGTGCCGCGTCAGCTGACTAGCTGTGTCCTCTGTGCTGCAAAAAATATCTGTCCTCCGCGTGCTGAGCGGCGGGATGGGCTACTTCCGCGCCTATACTCGTTTGTCAGCGAGTAACGACGCGCCTTTGGCGCACCCTGCCCCGGTTCCAGCCGGGGTTTTTACTTTGGGTGCGGGAAGTCGGGGCTTACTGAAGGCGTTCGAGCGCGACCTGGTCGTCCGCTGAGGGCCGTCCATGCTGTCTTTCAGATGACAGCTGGCCAGTAGCCGGATATGAGGTCGGCGCAGCGCCGGACTGACGCTTTGCTTCCAGCCACGACTCGACGTCTACGGGATGGAAGCGAAGCAGGTGGCCCAGCTTAATGGCCTTGGGAAGGTCGCCGCCGGTGGAGTGGCGGTTGTAGATAGTTTGCTCTGCTAGGCCGAGCCGGCCAGCGAGCGTTTTGGGAGAGAGTAGTTCCACGGGTCACGGTACTGAATTCGCAGTCACATGACTGCATTCAGTATAAGCGTGCGTTACCCCCATCTACCGCGAATCTGACTGTCCGAGTTGCAAAAAAATGTATTGAAGCCAACGTGGTACAGCTTCGCAATCTCGGCGAGAGCGACGTTCGCTAGAACCGTTCCCCGCGCTGCAAGAGCTTACGAACGGGATAGGGGCTGCCCTGTTTCAAACTAGCGAGTGCTTCACGCAGATACCGTCCCTCCATCCTGAAGCAAAAGAATTGGTCATCCAAAGACAGATAGTCAAACAAGGGCCCAGGAATCGGCTTCGCAGGAATCACAGGAGGAATGCCTTCGAAACAAGCCCTCCCTCATTTGAGTCTGACTGCGGCTTTCCAAGTTGGCGCCTTCCACTCCCAAACATGCACTTCCTCGAATGTCTTAGGTAGGAGCATTCGGCCAATCTCGACACTGGCAGACAACGGCGTCGCCGGGTACAAGTGGAGAACGCGTACACCAGCACGAACAAGCCGCATCAGGAAAGAGTTGAATTCTCGCCGGAAGGCCTGCAGGTGCTCTTCATTCCGGATAATTCCTCTATTGGGCTCGAGGGCTCTGAACTCGACCACGCGGGCCGTCGCAGGATGTACCGCCCGGTTGGAGATACTGACGACGGCCGCCACCTCACGCGGCAAGGTATCCGGCACGTCATAGGTGAACTGGGGCGCCGAACACTCGGGACGTTTGTCCCAAAGCCAACGGTCACCAGGTAGGTCTAGCACCATAGCTTCAGTCTTATCTCCAAGTAGCGACCCCAGTTTCATTAACATCGGTATCGGGGCGAACGCAGCGATAGTGATGTGAGGTACCCCACCTCTTGCGGTGATTTCGGGTTGAATCCGCCGCTCATAGGCGTCCGCGACAACGCGCTCTGCGCGCGGCCAGAAGTCCGGAGAGTCGTCCAAAATGTCGAAATCCGCCCTATCGATATTGATGTGATTGTCGACAGGGAAACACGTGTAACCACTGTTCTCGAGCATTGCATGGTGGACTTGCCCGAGTTCCACGACAGGCACATGAGCCCCGACCGGAAACGACATTAGGATTGGCAAACTCTCCCTTACGCCAGTCGCCGAGTAGATTCGTTCGATGCGAGCCTCATGTTCGCGCTTCATTGCACGTAGCTGCTCCGGTGTGTATTCGTTGTTCTGACCATGTCGGTCAATACGACTGTGGCAGTCAAAGCATGCGAGCATCAAATTACGCGGGTCTTTGGCCAACCGCTCAGATTCACCTGGAATCCCGCGCGCCCCGCCAGGGCTGTCTGCGATGATGTGGGCGTACTCGCCGACAATGCATTTTTTTTTGGTCAGGAAGTCCCGGTCAACAGGCTTGCAGCAGCCGCGAAACTCGCAGCGCCCACCAGCTGCGACCCAGAGGTCTCGACGGACATCCACCGATATGTAGGCTCGTTCTTGTGTTCTAGCCACGTTTGACCTCCAGCTTCAACTCTTTGAGAGAGCCTCGACGACTCAGACACCACACGCGCACTCGCCTTGTACCGACGATAGGGAAAAACAGGCGCTCTCCCTCGAACGTGTCGCGGGAGACCGCCTGCTGCCAGTCTGCGAGGTCCACACCGCTCGGCGCCGGGTCCTCTTCCGGATGCGTATGCCAAAGACCCAGGTAGGCGGTAGTGTTCATTTGCTGTTGCCACTGCTCACGAGCTAGCACCTCGTGCTTTTTTGAGCGAAAGAAACTAAACCGGCTACGGCGGTCCAGATGCTGCGGCGTAGTTACCTCGTCGACAACTATGTCTCCGGAGTCGAGCAAATGGCGCCCAAGTAAGACGCCACCGGCTTCTTTGTCCGACCACCCGTGTTGAGCGAAAGATGTCATCTGCTCGATAGCGTGATGCACAAAGATGAGTCGGCGTTGTGGCGTAACGCGAAACACTAGATTCACGTGCTACTCCGACACCGCCTACATGGGCGCCCGAACGCGCGCAGCGTTGCTTCGGGTTGCGTAGTCTGTGCGGCGGTTTTCCACCAGTTAGTGGTGCGCAGTCCAGCTGCTGCCGCTTCAGCGCCCTCACCGAGCCAGAACCGATACGATGCGCTCTCTACGCCTTTCAGTGCACTGAGCAGATGCTCGGCAGCCAAGAGGCCGGTTTTGCGCGCTTGAAGCGCACCAAACGGCACAAACACACTGCCACACCCCGTTAAGTTTCGAGTGACATGCTGGCCGGGCTCAAGAAACGATGTTCTAGGATGCAAAGCGGGGTGTCCTTCGTCGTCCCGGTACAGGCAATCAAGGCATCCCTCTCGATTGCTCCATGTGAGTATCGAATGGCCTCCCAGGTCCAGCGCCTCCAGCCAAGTGAAAACTATAGGAAGCGGCTTTGCTTTGCTCTGGAAGTAGCGGGAGAAAATCCGCTCCACAGAAGGCGCGCCAAAGGCAAGGACAACTCCGTCGAGGTCCGCTAGCTCCGCCGCGCGCAGCCAGGTTTGGGCCGCCTGCGGTACCGCCGTCACTCGGACTCCGGGATATTTTCGCTCTAATTCATATCGTAGGCCGATGACTTTCGGAGCATCAATCCACATAGGGGCGAGCACATGACGGAAGACGTTGTCCTCCGAATAGTTGTCATGGTCGACCAGCGTAAGTTTTCCGACGCCTACTGCCGCTAGCGCGTCTGCTACGACAGCACCGACGGCTCCGCAGCCGAGCACTGCCACGTGCCTTTCCATCAACTCGAGCGAAGCCCCACCGCGTTCTCGCATGTATTTGGGCGTGTGTCGCCTCACTGTTAAAGGAATGACGTCAGTTTTGCTGTCGACAACGCCACGATTAGCGGCGAATACGGCGCCAACAAGTGAACGACCTCCTGCTGCTCTGGGTACAGACATCAGCAACGCCACCTGTTTCGGCCCACTCTTCGATGGCGCGAAGAGCTCAGTCCAGAGTTTTTGCTGCTCTCCGGAGAGCGCGGAATAAATTGCATTGATAAAGTCAGCCGTTAGCCTCTCTGGAGGCGCGGGAGGCACGGGAAAATTCTCTAAATGCAGGTAAAGCGCGCGCTTCGTTGCGAGCCTTTTTGCATGGAATTCTTTTGGTAGAGGCTGGTTGCGCTCGGTGAAGTTCCATTTCGGCGGCCTCTGCTCAGTCTCCAGGTAGGCCGTAAGGAGGCGGCCTACTCCATCAACTTCAAAAGCGGCGCGCCCCAGCCGAGAACCCGGCAAGCCAAGCCAGTAGCCCTCCAGTTCATTGAAGAATTCGACCATACCCGATGCAGCATCTGCAGCAGAGTCTTCCAGCAGGTCGTATCCGGCAAGAACGGTGTAGGCAACGATGTCGGCATGGCGGTCTGGGTCAAGCGAGATACCCTGGCCGTCGTTGACGCAAATTTCGCCGCCATAGCTAACATGTGCGAGCAGCCCCTGAGGTGCGGCGAGCCAGAGGCGGGGAAGCCTCAGCAAGGTCTCGTGGCAGTCGACATAAAGCTGCCACGTGTGGCTTGTCCCTTCAAGCTGTACTCCGATGCAGCCCTCTTGAGCATACGCCAGCCGCGCGACTGTAAGACCTCGCTCGGCGCATCTGCTCTCGATGGCACGGAAACAAGCATCCAGCTCTTCCGCTACAGGCATCGTGGAGAACGTCAAGCGGAATGGCCCGTGCTGATGAAGGGCGCGGTCACCGCCTTCGCCGTTTCTGATTTTTCGGGAATCTTGAAGTCATCTCCGAATTGCTTGTTCAGCAGCTTGCAGGCCTCTTCTGGGAGGTCTTCATCATAGGCATCGCTTAGCGCATCGCGTAGCGCTTCCAGCTTCTGCTTGAAACTAACCATCTGCCCCTTCGACAACCCCGCCATCAGGTCGCTGAACGGCGTTACGGGTAGCGCGACTTTCAGCCGCTCGTGCCAGCCATCGTCGTTGGTGTAGACGTTCTCAAAACGAGACAGCATTGCCTTAACCCAATCGAGTAGCGCCAGCAGGTCTGTCGGCTTCCCCGAAGTCGAAAACCGAGGCTTAAACCATTCCTTTGCCGCCACCGTGAGCGCGATGCTGAGAGGAGCACCTCCGTTTCGGAACTGCACGTTGCGCCAGCGCTTGATGTAGCGAATGCAACGGCGATACTGCGATAACTCGTCAGAATCTTGGAACGCGGAGCAGATGACTTTTCTGAGGCTCTTCGGCGCCGAGATTTCCCACACTCGGAAGTCATCGCTGGAGTTCTCTTTGCCCTTGGCCAAGTCAAGCAAATCATCATCACGCTTGACATAGACAGCGAGGTCAACGTGGTAATCCGTCTCACCGTTGCGAACGTAATTGACGGTCACACAAGGACGCCGAATGACTACCGTGCGCCCGTTGGAATCCAGCGCATCTCGCACCATCTTCTTCAACTGAACCGGGTCCGGGTACTGGTCGCGCTTGCAATCGAAAATAAGTCCAACGTCGATGTCGTAGTTTCCATCCAGCGGCACGATACCGGTATGCATCGAGTAACTTCCTTGGATAAAGCTCTCAAAGGATGGCACCTCGTCACCCAGATTCGCCGTCAACGTCTTGAGTAACGTGTCCCGCTTCTCGCGAAGCTTGGCTTTTTCGTCATCCTCATCCAGCTTGATATTGGTATGGAAGTCTTCAAATTGCTTTTGAACTGCAGGCATTTTCGAGTCCTTTTTGTCGGAAGAGAGCCAAGCCACTGCGGCTGCCAATAGTCCCAAGCCGATTAGAGGGTGCATAGACGCCGGATAGATTTCGCGGTGGTTATGTTGCTCAACGAAAGTCTACTACATGTTGTGTATTTTACAAGGTGAGACACTACATCTAGTGTATGACGTGACAAGTTGAGTCCGCGTACCCCTAGGCACGAGTCCAATTAATTGCCTAAGCAAATAAATTTAATAAGCGGGACGGAGTAAGCAGGAAGAAATGCGAAGGATTTTGCGACCTTCTGCCCATCCAAGAAACGATTGCTTCCTGGACATGTGCAAAATCATTACCACCGCGCGGGGCTATACCCATTCAGATGTTCAACATTTCTTCCAGTAATCAACGTCTAGAAAAGGGGTAAGCATGGCTGTAATTGGATACGCGCGGGTCAGCACCTGCGAACAATCACTTGACCTTCAACTGGACGCACTGAAACAGGCCGGGGCGACCAACACCTATGAAGACAAGGCGAGCGGCAAAACGGCCGAAAGACAAGAACTCGCCCAGTGCCTGAAAGCGCTGCGAGAAGGCGACACGTTGGTCGTGTGGCGACTGGACCGATTGGGTCGGAACTTGCAGGACCTCGTCCGCATAGTCAGCGACCTGGAAAAGCGAGGCATCAAGTTCAAGTCTCTGAAGGAGGCAATCGACACTGGGAGCCCTTCCGGCAAACTGGGGTTTCATATGTTTGCAGCGCTGGCCGAGTTCGAACGTGAAGTTATCAGGGAGCGAACCATGGCGGGCCTGGCAGCGGCGCGAGCACGCGGCCGCAAAGGCGGACGCCCACAGCTCCTCGACGTCAAGCAGCAGCGAGCCGCTTTGGCGATGATGAAAAATCGGGAGATGTCAGTTGCGGAAATCGGCCGGCACTTCGGCGTGTCCCGGTCTACGCTGTACAGCCTGCAGGCCGCGAACCAAGAGTCGACGCAGTAGCACCTGCGGCCCGTTGGCCTGCGGTCACCTGCACCGCCCTTTTGAAGCCTTACATGGGACTCGCAGGTGGGGGAGGTGACCTGCGATTCGCTACTGCAGCGTCCAAGCTTCCTGAGCCGAAAACATCCGGCGCTGCCACGTATTTACGGCGATTTCGCTCCAGTAGACGTACTTGCCCACCCGCACGGATGGCGGGAACGTGCCGGCATTAACCATGTTTTCCAACGTACGGGGCGAAATATTCAGGCGCTCGCAGAGGTCTGCCTTGGTGAGCAGAGCGACCACCAGGGCGCCTGGGGAAGGAGTATCGGAGGCCGCATGTAGTGCAGGGACTCGAGCCATGTTGCGTTGACGAATGTGTTGTGGGATTGAGTATAAGAAAACGGAGGGGGGATAATTTGACGCGACACGCCGATGCAAACTTTGCCTGCCCAGCCAGAGATTTGTGGCATACTCCGTGTGCTGTCTGGTTCTGACGTTTTTCTGCCAGTGCTGACAGCGAGCCGCTGCGCTTGATTGCGTTCGAGTGCGGTTAAGTGCTTGATAAATTGGACTGTTGCGTTTGGCTGCGCGGCGATTATTGGGCTGGAGCCCATTGAAAATCCGCGTGTCGGTGGTTCGATTCCGCCCCAGGCCACCAAAATTCTTCGCCCTTCAAGATCAATCGATTTTGCAGGGCAACAAAAAAGACCTCCTCGCGAGGTCTTTTTTCATTTCTGCGGTGCCATTCACGCGCGCCCGCCATCTCCGGATTTTCCGCCCCGGACGCCAATCTGCGGCGCAGTGTCGCACTGACAAAAAATGTACCCGCACCTCTTGACGCAGCGCAGCTCAGGGTATACCTAGCGGCGCAAACTGCGCCAAACTGTCGCAGGTCTCGGTATAGTGACTCAACGCTATCAAACGGCAAGCACAAGGAGATTCTCCATGGCACTCGTTGGCACCGGTCACCACCACTTCCATTTCCACGCTTTCGACGGCATCAGCCGCAAGACGCGGCTGACGTGGTTGCGCAATGCCGCAGCGCTGACGTGCTTGATGGCCCTCGTCGCGGCCATGTGGGTTGGCGGCAATCTATCGGCGTTGATGCATACGCCGCTCATGAGCGGGGTTTCGTCGCTGGGCGCGGTGATGATTCTGGCCTGCACGTGCATGGCGCTGAGCCTGCTTGGCCTGATCGGCGCCGGCTTCTTCCAGTTCCGCATGGAACAGCTCGACGCCCCGGCAACCTGAAGCGCGCGCTTCACACACACCCAACGGAGGCTTCGGCCTCCGTTTTTGTTTGCCCGCCACGGCCGCACGCCTTGCGTTGCGGCCGTTTCGCTTTCGCGGACGACCCAAGGGTGAATCCGATGTTGACTCAACTGTTTCAAGTTAGTAGTTTACGAAACAATTGAATCAAACCGATCACCTCATGACGTTCGATGGGCTCATGCAAACGCTGCGCGACCGCGCCAGCGATCTCTCTCCGCAACTGCAGCGCGCCGCCATGTTGCTTGAGACGCACCAGCACGACATCGCCCTGCTTTCGATGCGGGACCTGGCGCGCCGCTGCGACCTGCCGCCGGCCACGTTCTCGCGCCTGGCGCGCGCGCTGGGCTTTGATGACTTTGCCGCGCTGCGCGATATCTGCGTGAACCACCTGCGCCAGCAGGCCGACGGCTTTGCCGGTCGCGCCAGCGCGCTGCAGGGCGGCGATACGGCCGGCGCTTCGGAGGCTCAGCGCATCGGCATGGCCATCGGCGCACACGTGCAGTCGGCGTTTTCGCCAGCCAACCTGGCGGCGCTGGAAACCGTGGCCGCCGCCCTATGCAAGGCGCGCCGAGTCTATCTGCTGGGCGCGCGCAGTTGCCTGGCGCTGACGCATGCGTTCGGTTATGCCGCCCAGCTCTTCGACGACAAGGTCACGCTCTGCACCGGTAGCGGCAACACGCTGGCCGACCCGCTGCGCTTTTGCGGCGAAGGCGACATCGTCGTGGCCGTCACGTTCGATCCGTACACCCGCGAAGTCATTGAGACGATGCAGTACGCGCATGCGCGTGGTGCGCGCCTCGTGTACGTGACCGACAGCGCCATCGCCCCGGGCGCGGAACTGGCATGGCAGCAGCTCGTCGCGCCCGTCGCCATTCCGTCGTTCTTCCATTCGCTGGCCGCGCCCATGGCGCTGCTCGACGCGCTGCTGATGACGTGGTTCCGCCACGCCGGCCCAACCGCGCTCGCGCACCTTGCCGACAGCGACGCCCAGCTCAAGCAACAAGCCGCCTACGTGCGCAGCGCCCGCCGCAGTGAAGCGGCCGTCGCCGTGCCGTCCACCCAACGTTGAGCCCGCCCGACCGCCTATGACTCCGTCCACCACCTCTGTCTTCCACCGCGACCCGCGCAAGACGCTGCCCACCGCAGTCGGCGGTGAGGGCATGACCCTCATCGACTCCGACGGCAAGCGCTATCTCGATGCCTGCGGCGGTGCTGCCGTTTCGTGTCTCGGCCACGGCCACCCGCGTGTGGTGGATGCCATCTGCAAGCAGGTGCGCGCGCTGGCCTATGCACACACATCGTTCTTCACGACAGACGTGGCCGAAGAACTGGCCGCACGCCTGACCGCCGCCGCACCGGGCGATCTGGATCACGTGTATTTCGTCTCGGGCGGTTCGGAAGCGATTGAAGCGGCGCTCAAGCTGGCGCGCCAATACTTCGTCGAGATCGGCCAGCCGCAGCGCCAATACTTCATCGCGCGGCGTCAGAGCTATCACGGCAACACGCTGGGCGCGCTGGCGATCGGCGGTAACGCGTGGCGGCGCGAACCGTTCCTGCCGCTGCTGGTGCCGGCACACCATGTCTCGCCGTGCTATGCGTATCGCGAGCGACTGGATGGCGAGAGCGACGCGCAATACGTGCAGCGCCTCGCCGATGAGCTGGACGCGAAGATCGTCGAACTCGGCACGGAAAATGTCGCGGCCTTCGTCGCGGAGACGGTGGTGGGCGCCACCGCCGGCGCCGTGCCGCCCGTGGCCGACTACTTCCGCAAGATCCGCACGGTGTGCGACCGCCACGGCGTGCTGCTGCTGCTCGATGAGGTGATGTCCGGCATGGGGCGTACCGGCTACCTGTTCGCGTGCGAGGAAGATGGCGTGGTGCCAGACATGATCGCCATTGCCAAGGGCCTGGGCGGCGGGTATCAGCCGATCGGCGCGACGCTGGTGAATCGCCGCATCTACGACGCCATCACGACCGGCAGCGGCTTCTTCCAGCATGGCCACACTTACATTGGCCACGCGACGGCGTGCGCGGCGGCGCTCGAAGTGCAGAAGGTGATCGAGGAAGACAACCTGCTTGCCAACGTGCAGGTGCGTGGCGAACAACTGCGTGCGGCACTGCGTGCGCGCTTTGCCGACCACCCGCACGTGGGTGACGTACGCGGGCGCGGCTTGTTTGTTGGCGTGGAATTGGTGGCCGATCGCGCAACCAAGGCGCCGCTGGCACCTGCATGCAAGACGCACGCGCGCGTGAAGGCCGAAGCGATGCAGCGCGGCCTGATGGTGTATCCGATGGGCGGCACGATCGACGGCCAGCGCGGCGACCACATCCTGCTGGCGCCGCCGTTCATCGCCACCGCGCAGGACATCGACGCCATCGTCGAACGCCTGGGCGATGCGGTTGACGCCGCCACTGCCAAGGCGCAGGAGGCCGCATGGTGACCCGGCCCATCGCCATCGCAGTGGCACCCAACGGCGCGCGCAAGACGCACGCCGATCACCCCGCCCTGCCGATTACGCCCGACGAACTGGCCGCTTGCGCGCGCCAATGCGTAGATGCCGGCGCAGCGATGCTGCATCTGCATGTGCGCCGCCCAGACGGCACGCATAGCCTGGAGCCTGAGGACTACCGCCCGGCCATCGCCGCCGTGCAACGTGCCGTGGGCGACGCGCTGGTGATTCAGATCACCACCGAGGCCGTTGGCATCTACACGCCCGAACAGCAGATGGCATCGGTGCGCGCCCTGCAGCCAGAAGCAATCTCTGCCGCGCTGCGCGAGCTGGCGCCCGATGCCGCGCACGAGCCGGAGGCCGCGCGCTTTTTTGGTGAGCTTGCCGCAGCGCGCACGGCCATCCAGTACATCCTGTATTCCGCCGACGACGTGGTGCGCTACCGCGACCTGCGCGCACGCGGCGTGCTGCCCGACACGCCGCATTGGGTGCTCTTCGTGCTTGGCCGCTACAGCGCAGGCCAGCGCTCTGATCCGTCGGATCTGCTGCCCTTCCTGCAGGCGTGGGCTGAGGGCGGTGACATCACGGCAAACGTACCCTGGGCGATGTGCGCATTCGGCCCGCGTGAAGCCGAGTGCGCGCTCAGCGCGGCGCTGCTCGGCGGCCACGCGCGCCTGGGGTTCGAAAACAACATGGCGCTGCCCGACGGCAGCACGGCACCCGACAACGCGGCGCTCGTCACCCACCTGCGACGGCATCTCGACGCGCTGCATCGGCCGGTGGCCAGCGCCGCAGAGCTGCGCAGCTGGTTCGGCCGCTAAGACTCTCCGCACTCATCACCACGAAGCCAAAGCACAGACGGCCGCAACACAACAGGCCGCGCACCACAACCATTGGAGGAAGTATGCGTTTGACCACCCGCTGTATCCGATCCATCCCGCTGGCGCTGGCCAGCCTGCTCGCGATCAGCGCACACGCGCAGGCCCTGGACGGCACGCTCAAGAAAATCCAGGACAGCAACACGATCCTGATCGGCGTGCGCGAGTCGTCGATTCCATTTTCTTACCGCGACAGCAAGAACGAGATTGTCGGTTTCTCGGCAGACCTGTGCGCCCGCGTGATCGACGCCGTCAAGAAGAAGACGGGCAAGCCCAATCTGGACATCAAGCAGATTCCGGTGACGTCGCAGAACCGGACATCGCTCGTGCAGAACGGCTCGGTGGATCTGGAGTGCGGCGTGACCACGCACCTGAAATCGCGCGAACAGCAGACGGCGTTTTCGACCACCTTCTTCATCGCCGGCACACGCTTGCTGACCAACGTGAAATCGGGCGTGAAGGATTTCCCCGATCTGGCGGGCAAGTCGGTCATCACCAACGCGGGCACCACGTCGGAGCGCATCCTGCGCAAGATGAACGACGAGAAGAAGATGAACATGAACGTGATCAGCGGGAAGGATTACGGTGAATCGTTCCTGACGCTGCAAAGCGGCCGCGTGGCGGCGTTCATGATGGACGACGTGCTGCTGGCCGGCGCGCGCACGCTGGCGCAGAAGCCCGATGACTGGGTCGTGACCGGCACGCCGCAGTCGTTCGAGGCCTACGGCTTCATGCTTCGCCGCGACGATCCGCAGTTCAAGAAGCTGGTGGACGACACCATGGTTGGCGTGATGAAGAGCGGCGAAATCAAGACGCTCTACGCCAAGTGGTTCGAAAAGCCCGTGCCGCCCAAGAACCTGAACTTCAACTTCCCGATGAACGATCAGTTGAAGGCGCTGTACGCCAATCCGAACGACACGCCGTTCGAGTGAATGGCGGCACGGCCGGCTTCTGGGGCCAACCTAGATGCCGGCCAACGCGACAGCCTCGATGCGGGCCTGATGCACGGCTTGTTTGATGTGCGCCGGGTTGTCGGCATGGCGCTTGGCGACAGCGCCCGCGTCGATGGTGGATGCGGCCTCCAGCGCGCGCAGCAGGCGTTCCGTCTGCGGATAGCTGCGGTCTTCAAACCCGAGACGACCGCGCGCATCGGCCTCGCACGCCTGCAGGGCCTGACGGAAACGATCGGGCTTGCGCAACGCATCGCAACGTTCCAGCAGACGGACCAGCGCTGCGGCATCAAAGCCGTCACTGCGATGGATGTTGCCATGCTCGCGCGCAACCACCAGCGCCAGTTCACGGCACTCGGTGGGCACACGCAGGCGCTGGCACACCGCTTCGATCAGCGGCACGCTGCGCCCTTCATGGCCGATGTGGCGCGGCAGGATGTCCTCAGGCGTCGTGCCCTTGCCGAGATCGTGCACCAGCGCAGCGAAGCGTACCGGCAGCGGAGTCGCCATCGCTGCGGCCGTTTCGATCACCATCATGGTGTGCACGCCGGTATCGACTTCGGGGTGATAGTCGGCGCGCTGCGGCACGCCCCACAGCCGGTCAAGTTCCGGCAGCAGGCGCGCCAGCGCACCGCAGTCGCGCAGCACGGCAAACATGCGCTGCGGATGAGCCTCCATCAGGCCGCGGGCAATTTCCTGCCACACACGCTCGGCCACCAGCGCATCGACTTCGCCGGCCTGCACCATGCGCTGCATGAGCGCGTTGGTTGCGGGCGCGACATGAAAGTCGGCAAAGCGCGCAGCAAAGCGCGCCAGGCGCAGGATGCGCACCGGGTCTTCCATGAACGCATCGGACACATGCCGGAACGTGCGCGACGCCAGGTCAGCCTGCCCTCCATACGGATCGACGACGGGGCCCGCCAGTGCGCCGTCTTCCGCCACGCGCTGCGCCATCGCGTTGATGGTCAGGTCGCGGCGGATGAGGTCGTCTTCGAGCGTGACATCCGGCGCGTAGTAGACCGAGAAACCCTTGTAGCCCGCAGCCGTCTTGCGCTCGGTGCGGGCGAGCGCGTATTCGGCATGCGTAACGGGATGCAGGAACACCGGGAAATCCTTGCCGACCGCTCGAAAGCCACGCGCCTCCATGTCTTCGGGCGTGGCACCGACCACAACGTAGTCGCGGTCCTGCACCGGCAGCCCGAGCAGCGCGTCACGAATGGCGCCGCCTACGGCATACACATCCAGCCCGTGCGTTGCGGGATCGACGATGGCTTCAGTCTGCGCTGCGCGTTCCGTCATTGATTGGCGGCAACCAGCGTGTCTTCGTCCG
This sequence comes from Ralstonia wenshanensis, assembly GCF_021173085.1. NCBI lineage: Bacteria > Pseudomonadati > Pseudomonadota > Betaproteobacteria > Burkholderiales > Burkholderiaceae > Ralstonia > Ralstonia wenshanensis. The sequence continues at coordinate 3,385,156 of NZ_CP076413.1, read as the reverse complement.
GCGCGGTGCGATACGGCTCGTCGTCGGCGAGGAAGTCATGCTCGGCGCGCGCCCCGTCGATCCACTCCTGCATGGCGGGCAGATTGAGGATGTAGTCGGCGTAGGCCTTGGCGGCATCCGGCAGACGCACACCGTACGTAGCGAAGCGGCTGACCACCGGCGCATAGAACGCATCGGCCACCGTGAAGTGCCCGAACAGGAATGGGCCTTCTGCGGCGTACTTCTGGCGAAGCTCGGTCCACATGGCGGCAATGCGGTCGATGTCGCGCTGCACGGCCACGTTCCAGCCCATGCCGGGCAGCACCGCCGTCACGTTCATCGGCATGTTGTTGCGCAGGTTGTTGAAGCCGCTGTGCATTTCAGCGCAGATCGAGCGGGCGTGCGCGCGGGCCTTCGGGTCAGCCGGCCACAGTTGCGCGCGCGGAAAGCGCTCGGCCAGCGTCTCGCAGATGGCGAGCGAATCCCACACGTTCATGTCGCCGTCCACCAGCACGGGCACGCGGCCGGCGGGCGAATGACGTGCCACATCGGCGGCAAAGGTCTCGCTTAGCAGGCGCACGCGGATCTCTTCGAACGGAATGCCGGCCTGCTTGGCGAGCAGCCACGGGCGTAGCGACCACGACGAATAGTTCTTGTTGCCGATGACCAGTTTCATGATTCCCGTCCTTGGAGAGTGCACAGCAATTGTTGTGGGAGCCCGCCAGCATCGCGCGGGAATGCCGGGGCGCTCTGGTTTTGTTGTATCGGAAACGGCGAGCGGCAGCGCGAGGGCGAACGAACCATTCTAGCCTCGCGCTGCACCGCCACAAAACGAATCCGATTGGCCACGGTTGTGAAGCGGATTCACAAACGCGGCAAATCCTCCGCGTTTTCGTAGCGGCTAGCGATGGACCCGTGTGCGTGCGGCACGCAATCCGCGGTCCGGCCCCAAGCCGGCCAGGGCGGGCAGCATGACGGCCTCCATGCCGAGCGGATGGATGCCGAGTTCCGGCGCGACCGGTTCCATGCTGACGTTGTCCACGCGCATGGAGTCGAGGTTGTCCCGCGAGATGGGCGCCCCTGGCAGGTGCTCCAGCAGCGCGGCCTGCATGCGGCCCAGGCCTTCAGGCAGTGGCACGATCCAGCGCGGGTGGCCGCTCGCACGCCCCGCAAATCGCATCAATTCCGCGAGGGTGTAGACGCGCGGCCCGACCAGCGGATAAGCGTGCCGGATCGTCGCGGGCTTTTTGAGCGCATTGATGAACGCTGCCGCCACGTCATCCACATACACGGGTTGGAAACGCGCATCGGCACAGGCCAGCGGCACAAACGGCGCCATGCGCTGCATGCTCGCAAACAAGTTCAGGAAATGATCCTGCGGACCGAACACCACCGACGGGCGGAACACCGTCCAGTCAAGCTCGCTGTTCATGACCACGCGTTCGCCGTCGCCCTTGCTGCGCAGGTACATCGACGGGCCGGCCGGGTCGGCGCCCAGCGCGCTCATGTGCAGCAGCCGGTTCACGCCATGGCGTCGGCATGCGGCGACGATGCGGCGAGGCAGGTCGACATGCACACGCTGGAAATTCGGCCCGTACGGCATCCCGCGCGCATCCTGCAGCACGCCAACGAGGTTGACGACGGCACAGTGCTCGCCGCCGCGCTCGGTGAGCGCCAGAAACAGCGCGTCGAGGGCATCGTCGGCGTAGATGTCGGCGTCCATCACGTCCACGCGCGGCAGCAGGGTGAGGTTGTGCGCGCGGGCGGACTCAGGATCGCGCGTGGGCACGATCATCCGGCCCTCGGGTAAGCCGGGCGCGGAAAACGTCTCCGTCACCAGCCGAGACAGCAACTGCGAGCCGATAAAACCGGTACCGCCAAAAACGAGCAGATTGGAGGGCTGCATGGAGGCATCTCCAAAACGGGAAGGGAGGCAACACCACAATACATCCCGAACGCGATGGCCCCCAAGGTATGTCGACGCGACGTGCAGCGCGCCACACTTCTGTGCGCTAGCCGGCGCACATGCCCAAGAAAAACGCCCGCGTTGCGGCGGGCGTCGAATGACAGCGGGATGACGATCCGGTGCTTAGGGCAGGTCGTCCGGCGTAACGGATTCCGGCGCCACCTTGCCCAGGCGGTCCTTCAGCGACTGCGGGCGGCCGGTCAGCAACGCGCTGTAGTACGTCGCGTTCGACAGCACGTTTTTCACATACGTGCGGGTCTCGTTGAACGGAATCGTCTCGGCGAAGATCGCGCCTTCCACCGGCCGCGCGAGCGTCGAGCGCCAGCGTTTCGGACGGCCTGGGCCCGCGTTGTAGCCGGCGGTAGCCAGGGTGATCGAACTGTCCAGGTTGGTCAGGATCATCGACAGGTAGGCCGTACCCAGCAGCACGTTGGTATCGATGTCGCTCATCTGCGAAACGCGGAACGCCGGCAGGCCGATCTTCTTGGCAATGTGCTTGGCGGTTTCCGGCATCACCTGCATCAGGCCAGAGGCGCCCACCGACGAACGCGCGTCCATGATGAAGCGCGATTCCTGGCGGATCAGGCCGTAGGCCCAGGCAATGTCCAAGCCCACGGCATCGGCGTTGCGCTGGACCACGCTGAGGTACGGTGTCGGGAAGCGCAGCGAGAAGTCGTGCTCGGTCTTGGTCTTGTCCGCGGAGTTGACGGTGCGATCGAGCAAGCCGAGCTTGCGGCCATATTCGGCCGCGGCGAGCAACTCGCGGTCGCTCATGTTGCGCAGCTCCCAGTTCCACTCGCGGTTGCCCTCGAAGCGCAGATTCAGGTCGTACAGCTTCTTGGCACGCCCAAAGCCCGGATGGTTCCGGCCCATCACGTCGATCTCGGCGTCGGTCACGGTCGTGCGCGGCGGCACGGTGATGCGCTGGCCGAGTTCCTCCTGCGCCAGCTGGCCGTAGAAATTGAACTGGCCGGCAATCGACTGGAACTGTTGGCGAGCCTCGTCGTTGCGGTTGTCGGCCTTGAGCGCGCGGCCGTACCAGTACGTCCAGGCGGGATCACGATCGCGCAGGCTGGGGCGCATCTTCTCAATGGACTGGCGCACCATCTTCCAGTCACCCGCGCGCAGGGCGGCGCGAACACGCCACTCCTGCGAATCGTCCGAAAGGTAGGCATCGCCGCCGAGCGTCAGTTGGCGACGGTAGGCGTCCAGCGCATCGGGCGTCTGCTTCTTGGCGGCGTACTGGCCGATCACGCCCCAGCCCGCGCCTTGCTCTTCGCGCGACAGGCTGCCGCTTTGCGCCAGCAGATACGCCGTTGCCTGCGAAGGATCGTTGCGCGCCATGCGCGTCACGTTGGCCAGCGTGTCGTTGTCCACGCGATCACCGTCGGGCAGCACCGCCGCAATGCGCGATGCCTGCGTAACGAGGTTCTGCTCCAGCGAAAGCCGCGCCGCAAACGCCACATCTGCACGGGTGAACTGCTTGGACTGCGCCAGATAGCCGATCAGGTCGACGCAGCCTTCGCCATAGCCCTTGGGATCCGACAGCGTGTTGCGCGCGTCGGCGGCCACGTTCTGGCCCTTCATCGCGCGCGAGAGCAGCGCATAGCACTCGACCTGCGTGTCGTCCTTCAGCACGAAGTTGGGGTACTCCGCATCGAACGTGGCCCAGTCGCGCTTCTTGCCGAGCACGAGCAGCCAGTCGTTGCGCAGCCGGTCGGCAATCGCCTCGCCCTTATAGCGCTGCAGGAACGAGCGGATCTCATCTTCCGGCGCATCGGTACGCGCATAGCCGCTGGCATCGAACAGCTGCGGCTTGATGCGGAAATACTGCACGTAAGACTGGATCGGGTAATCGGAGAGGCTGTCGGCCAACTCCCAGCTGCGCGACACATCGTTGCGGCGGGCAGCGTTGCGCAGCTCGACAAACGCATCGTCCGGATTGGCCGGGATGCCCTGCGGCGCCTGGCGCTTTGCGGCCACCGCCAGCGGCGTCGGGCCGACCACGCTCATGCCGACCATGCCTGCAAAAGCCAGCGCTACCGCGCGATATACTGCCTTGGCCTTCAATGTCATCTCCTGCCCCATCCAATCACTGTTAGGTCCGCCGAATTATCCCATGTCAGCCTTAGCGCCAATTCACGCTCCAACTGCGCGGCCCGATCTTGGCACGGCGATGCTCGCCGAATACGTGTACGGCTGCGCTTCTCGCACCAACCTCGGCCCGCTCGCTACGGATCGTGAACCGGCGAGAGGCCACACCCAATGAGTACGCACGATCCGGCCAATCCCACCACGCCAATCGAATCGCGCCGCACGCTGCGCGCCATGTTGCTCGATGCACGCGCTGCGCTACCGGATCGCATTGCCCACGATGCTGCGCTGGCACATCACCTGGCTGAGTTGCTGAACGCACTGCCCGTCAAACGCCTGGCCGCCTACTGGCCAACGCAGGGAGAGTTCGATGCGTTGACCGTGCTGGACCATTGGCTGGCGGCCGACGCCACGCGCCATGCGCTGCTGCCCGTGGTGACTGACAAGTTTTCTCCCCTGCAGTTTCGGCGATGGACGCCCGATTGTGAAATGACGCCGGGCGCTTACAACATCCCCATCCCCCGCTCGGGTGAGATGGAAACGCCCGATGCCTTGCTGATCCCGTGCGTGGGCTTTGACGCGCAGCGCTATCGCATCGGCTACGGCGGCGGCTTCTACGACCGCACGCTCGCTGCGCTGCATGCCGCCGGACACCGCCCGCGCACGATTGGCGTGGCGTACGAGGTGAACCGCGTGGAATCCATCGCGCCGGAACCGCACGACATCGCGCTGGACTGCATCGTCACCGAGCGCGGCGCGTTTTAATCCTGCACAGGAAGCCCATGTCCCACACGCTGAAAACTGTTGCCGACCTCGAAGCCGTGTATGGCGCCCCGAACCCGCGCTCGCTGCTCAAGGAGATCGACCACCTGAACGCCGACTACCGCGCGTTCGTGGAGGCGTCGCCATTCATCGTGCTGTCATCGGTGGGCGCGCAGGGCACGGACGCTTCGCCAAAGGGCGATGCGCCGGGCTTCGTGCGCATCCTCAACGAACGCTTGCTGGCGATTCCCGATCGGCCTGGCAACAACCGCATCGACAACCTGCGCAACATCGTTGAAGACGGGCGCGTGTCGGTGCTCTTCATCGTGCCGGGTGTGGGTGAGACGTTGCGCGTGAACGGCACGGCCACCATCTCGGCGGATCCGGCATTGCTTGCGTCGTTTGCGGTGCAGGGCAAGCTTCCGCGCAGCGTGATCCTCGTGCAGGTGCAGACGGTCTACTTCCACTGCTCGAAGGCACTGGTGCGCTCAAAGCTGTGGGAGCGCGGCGCGCAGGACACCAAGCCGGCTGTGCCCACCGCAGGCCAGATCCTGCAGCACATCAGCGGCGGCGCATTTGATGGAGACGCCTACGATCGCGAGTTGCCGGAGCGGCTGAAGACAACGCTGTACTGAGCGTTCAGCGCTTGGCTGTCTTTTTTGCGGCGACCGTCTTGGTCGCCGTTGTCTTTGTTGCCTTGGTAGCTTTCGCCGTCTTTGCCGTGGCGCGCTTCGGCTTGGCCGCCTTGGCATTCGCGTCACGCAGCGCGGCTTCAATCGCCAGCCGTGCCCAGTCGCGCAATGGCTGCCCACCGTCCAGCGCCTCTGCCGGCGTGCTCAGATAACCCGTCATGCTGATGGTGCGGCCGTTGCGCTCGTAACTGAACGGCGTGCATTTTTCAGCGAGAAAACGTTCGCGCGTGAGGTCGTCAACGCGCAGGTAAGACGTGCCGCGCAGCACCAGCGCAAAGACAATGTCGTCGTAATACAGCGCCGCGCCGCTGAACATTCGGCGCGCGCGAATCTCACCGATTTGCGCGGCAAGCGGCCGGAGTTCGTCAAGCAACCAGGCGATCAGCGGATCGGGTGCGGCTGCCATGACGACCTCCTTTGCAGTGCGCTTTCTTCTTACAGACCCAGGCGCTGCCAGATGGCGCGCGTGGAGCCGGCGGCGTTGAGCGTGTAGAAATGCAGGCCCGGCGCGCCGCCTTGCAGCAGGCGGTCGCACATGGCCGTCACCACGTCCAGGCCGAACGCGCGGATCGATTCACGATCGTCGCCAAAACCTTCCAAGCGCTTGGCGATCCAGCGCGGCACTTCCGCACCGCACATCTCGGAAAAGCGCATCAGTTGCGACGAATTCGTGATCGGCATGATGCCGGGCACGATCGGCACGTCCACGCCGAGCTTGCGTGCGTCGTCCACGAACTGGAAGTACGCGTCCGCGTTGAAGAAGTACTGGGTGATGGCGGAGTCCGCACCGGCCTTCACCTTGCGGGCGAAGTTCTCCAGATCATGCCGCGCCGAGCGCGACTGCGGGTGGTATTCCGGATAGGCCGCCACTTCAATGTGGAATGCCTCGCCGGTTTCCTGGCGGATGAACTCGACCAGCTCGTTGGCGAAGCGAAATTCACCGATCTCGCCCATGCCCGAGGGCATGTCGCCGCGCAGCGCGACGATGCGTCGAATGCCGTGCTCGCGATACGTGTTGAGAATGCCGCGGATGCTCTCGCGCGAGGAACCGACACACGACAGATGCGGCGCCGCTTCAATGCCTTCGCGCTGGATTTCCACCACGGCGTCGAGCGTGCCCTGTTGCGTGGTGCCGCCCGCGCCAAATGTCACCGAGATAAAGCGCGGCTTGAGCGGCGAGAGTTGCGCACGCGTGTTGCGCAGCTTCTCGGCGCCTTCCGCCGTCTTGGGCGGGAAGAATTCGAAACTGAATTGACGGTCTTGCATGACAGAAACCTTAAGCCTCGCGCAGCAACAGGCTCGAGAGCAGCCACGAGATCACGCTGTACAGGATGGAACCCAGCAGCGCGGCGCCAAAGCTGGCCACCTGAAAGCCCGCCAGCAGGTTGCCGACAAACAGGAACAGCAGCGCGTTGATGATGAAGATGAACAGCCCCAGCGTGAGCAGCGTCACCGGCAAGGTGAGGATCACCAGGATCGGGCGGATCAACGTGTTGACCAGGCCCAGCACGAGCGCCGCGATCAGCGCGGAGCCGAAGCCGTTGACGTGGATGCCTTTGAGCAGATAGGCGACAAGAAGCAACGCCAGCGCGTTGATGACCCAGACAGCGAGCAGTCTCATGGAGGAGTCCTCGGTTGGAGAGCCGGCGGCAGGGAATGCCGCCGGCAGGTACGGCTTAGTAGCGGTAGTGGTCAGCCTTGTACGGGCCTTCCTTGCTCACGCCGATGTACGCGGCTTGCTGGTCGGTCAGCTCGGTCAATTGCGCATTCAGCTTCTTCAGCTGCAGGCGCGCGACCTTCTCGTCCAGGTGCTTGGGCAGCGTGTAGACGCCCACCGGGTACTTGTTCGAGCCCTTCACCGCTTCCGTCCACAGCTCGATCTGCGCGATGGTCTGGTTGGCGAACGAGCTACTCATCACGTACGACGGGTGACCCGTGGCGCAGCCCAGGTTCACCAGGCGGCCCTTGGCCAGGATGATGATCTTCTTGCCGTCGGGGAAGATCACGTGATCGACCTGCGGCTTGATCTCTTCCCACTGGTACTTCTCGACGGACGCGATGTCGATCTCGTTGTCGAAGTGGCCGATGTTGCAGACGATGGCCTGGTCCTTCATCTTGGCCATGTGGTCATGGGTGATGACGTGGTAGTTGCCGGTGGCGGTCACGAAGATGTCGCCGTGCTCGGCGGCGTAATCCATCGTCACCACGCGGTAGCCTTCCATGGCGGCCTGCAGCGCGCAGATCGGGTCGATTTCGGTCACCCACACTTGCGCCGACAGTGCGCGCAGTGCCTGTGCCGAACCCTTGCCCACGTCGCCGTAGCCGGCCACGACCGCCACCTTGCCGGCGATCATCACGTCGGTCGCGCGCTTGATACCGTCGACCAGCGATTCACGACAGCCGTACAGGTTGTCGAACTTGCTCTTGGTGACCGAGTCGTTCACGTTGATGGCCGGGAAGCGCAGCTCGCCGCGCTGGGCCATCTGGTACAGGCGATGCACGCCCGTGGTCGTTTCTTCGGTCACGCCCTTGATGGCGTCGAGGTTGCGGCTGTAGAACGTGGCGTCCTTGGCCAGCTTTTCCTTGATGGCCGCGAACAGGAAGGTTTCTTCTTCGCTGCCCGGCTTGGCGATCACGGAGGCGTCCTTCTCAGCGCGGGCGCCCAGGTGCAGCAGCAGGGTTGCGTCGCCGCCGTCGTCCAGGATCATGTTCGGCGTGCCGCCGTCGGCCCATTCGAAGATGCGGTGGGTGAAGTCCCAGTATTCCTTGAGCGATTCGCCCTTGAACGCGAACACCGGCGTGCCCGATGCGGCAATCGCGGCGGCAGCGTGGTCCTGCGTCGAGAAGATGTTGCACGAGGCCCAGCGCACGTCGGCGCCAAGTGCCTTGAGCGTCTCGATCAGCACGGCGGTCTGGATGGTCATGTGCAGCGAGCCGGCAATGCGCGCGCCCTTGAGCGGCTGGCTTGCAGCAAATTCCTCGCGAATCGCCATCAGGCCGGGCATTTCGGTCTCGGCAATGGCGATTTCCTTGCGGCCCCAGTCGGCCAGGCTGATGTCGGCAACGAGGTAATCGTGTTTCAGATCGGTGACAGCGTTCATTGGATCACTCCGGAAAAGAAGGGTGACCGCACGCGGAGAGATGACCACTGAGACGGGGCCCATGCTGGGGCCCCGGATAGATGCGTTCTCGCCATCGTGTCAGCCACGATACTGCGAGCGCCGTTTGAACTTCCGAGCCTGGCGGCCGCCCCGTCTGAACTTGGGCCGGTCGTTGCAACGCTCCTCGGAATGGGCTGGATTGTAGCGGATTTGGCCGGGATGCGACTACCGGATCAGCGGCCCCTGTTCCCGCGCAAAAGTGCGCATTCTGCCACTGCCATACGGTAAGCCTTGGGAAGGCTGAGAGTCACCAACCAACCGGTGCGTTGGCAGGCTCTTTTGCCCAGTCAGCATAGTTAACAGAAGGCGTATCGATCTTGACTCGTCGCAGCAATACGTGTTCAGACCGGATATCGCTTGTTGGGTCGTAACCACTTTTGTGGATAAGACGGCCTTCTAAAGTGCTGCGTGAAATTTTCCCGTGGAACTCGAACACATCCCGGGCCGGCCGCCCTTGCGGGCCTGAATCTCGGGTGAATTCGAAGCCAGTCGAAAGCTTGGCAGCAAAGGTAAAAGTGCGAGTCGACAGATCGATCTTAGCGTTGTCGATAGGGCCACTGGGTGTCTCGATACCGGTTGAGACGTAGAACTTGCCGAATACGTGCGATCCCTCCCGATAAAGGTCGACGGCATAGCCCTCGCTGTGGGGGTCACCACTAGTCGCTGTAGTTTTCTGGTTAGAGAAATACCCCAGATGAGTGGAAGTTGGCGGCGTCGCAGAGCACGCCCCACTGATAAGAAGCAACGCAAGGAACAGAACTCGACGCATGTCAGTGTCCGTCTGTTGACCAATGAGGTTTGTCGGTTGCACCGCCAACGAATTTGATTACGCCGTAGCTGCGACCTACCTCCTTGAGTTTGGCATTCACATTGAACATATTCCGCGCAGCTATCAGAGACATTTCGAGCGTTGCATGCACCCATTCGATGTTGACTTCATCCATTGGAGGGACGGACGACGGAGCCGTCCCATGGCCGATATTCGAGGACCAATGGATCAAGTACGCTCTCGGTGGCGGGGCGATTCCTTCACACAATCGCCCTGCCGGGGACCGTACCTGCCCGATCAGATGGACTACTAATTGTTGATCGCAATGATCTTAATGATCGTCTTGCCAGAGGTCGGATCAACGATGCCGCTGATCCAAACCTCACCGTTTCCCACCATCAAACCTCGATAGCTGACAAACAGATCTTCGAATCGCTGCGTTTCGATGGCGTGCTTCACTTTGGCATCGAAGATCATGGGGTAGGCCTTCTTGAACGCCGCTGGAGTACGGATGATGATTTCTCTCTTGGAGATACCGGTACGTAACGGGTATCGGATGAGTTGGCTGAGCGTATCTCCATCATCATGCATTGTTGCAATTTTGAGGCAATCAAAAAACATTCTCGCCTCCTCCAGATTGAGGCCGGCTTGTTCGCTCAGTGCGCTGCGGAATTCATTTTCTGCTGCCGGCGACGGGAAGGCGAGCGGAGTCACAGCCTGATAATCGGGTTCACTGGCAACCACGCTTCCGCAGTTCGCGTGTGCCATGGCAGACAGAAATGAAAATGCGACGATTGCAATGGCTGTCGAGATGCGTTTCAGTTTAGTGCGTAGAGTCATAGCTTCCACTCAAATACATGTCATGTTCCTGCTTCCGCCTTTTCACAAGACCGGAAATTCCTCCATTTGTAATATCCAAGAACTCTTTTGCCGCATCCGCGTAGGCACCTGAATTGATCTTTCGACAAAGCCCGGGAGCAATCCTCGCAATTTCTCCTACGTTAAAAGCCAAGGAGCACAGAGCATCGAATTCTCGTTGGTATAGCGGAACGCGAATAGCCTTGCGAATGATCTTCTCATGCTTCACAGCATCTACGCTAAAGAAGGATTCCGCCTGCGCTCTTGATATAGTTGTTCCGCGTGGGATTCCGAGCGCTTCACACGGACGCTTTCCGTTGACTAGATGGCCCCAACCAACTGTGCAATAGCCGACGTCGTCATCATAGTAATTAAGCCTAAGTTTCTCCCAATCCTGAATAAAATTCGCCCCCTGCGACGATAGCCGCAGACAATCAATATGAAGCCTGTCCACGGATGCTGTCTGCATGGACCCTTCGTTTCCGTTCGTTGTACAGGTTGAAATCAACATGTGCTTCTTCCGATCAACAAATTTTATCGAAATAGACCGTCATCATCGGATGTTTTCGACGTGACCAAGGTAAATGCGAATTTCTTGAACGCCATCCGTCCGAATACGTTCTGTTCGGCCAAGCAGATCGGTCGTCCCATGTTTGATCGCCCCGTTTGGCAGCCCGACTGTGTAATACGTATCTGACAGTACATTGCCTTGACGGTCTTTCAGCAGGAATTGCTCGTCGTAAATCGATGACACCGCTGCGGTTGTCGGGACGCTAATTGCAAGATCAGAATTTGCTCGTTGGCGCTCTATTTCGCTACCACTTCCGTCCTCATACCAAGCTTCGCCCGCAAGCACTGCAACGATGCGCTTTGGATGCAGGCATTTGCACAGCACCTCGTCACCATCCAAAGCAACTTCGCCCATGAAATTCATCCGGCGGGGGCCACCCGCCTTGGTAATGATGCCGACGCTCTTGCACACCTCGCAGTAGGCTTGGCCGCCAATCAGGGCGACTTGGTGACCAGCATTTCCAAAAGTGCAGGCAGGCCCCGCATAGGGCAGGATCGTTCCGCCATTCAGAAGCGTGTCACCGACAACAGCAATTCTTCGCATCATGGTCCGACCTCCACCGTGCAGCATGGTCTCCATTCGTTCCACATAACGCATCTCTCCGTTTCGATTTGTCATTCGCCCCTATACATGCATCGACTCTGGCGATGCCAGCGGCTTCTATGAATTGTCTTGGGCAAATCGACTGATTTCGCGGAGTTGGCGAAATATGACAGCGGAGCACGTGGATCCCGTCGCTATAATCCTCACCGTCACCGCCTCAACGGTGACCGGGTTTCGCAGCCCATCTCCTCCTCTTTTTTCCCAGACGGACAGCCGCCTTTCGCGCGGCGTTTTCATGTCCGGTGCTTGTGCACGCCTATGCTTTTCATGGCGGGCCGGGCAGGGAGACCTTCGGGTCTGCCGGCAATGCTGGGATAGGAGGCCGGTCTGCGAACCCTGTCGTCAGGCCCGCCACCCTCGTTTCGCAGCGAGCGGCGAGCCTCCCTCTGCCTATCCCCGGAGGCCACATGGCTACCGCACTCAGCGGGCATCGCCCCGCGTCTTACCCTTCGCCGCCCCCTTGGCGCCGCATGCCTCCCACACAACCGGGAGGTGCCGCATGTCTTTGACCAAGAACCGCCTCTACCTCGACGGCGCAGTCTCAGCGCGCGCGTTTCTGTGCCGCACGCGCACCGATATGCGCACCCATGGCCAATGCAGGCTGGGCATGATGCGCGAGCAGCTCACCTACTTCTCGGAACACGCGTATCCGCCGGCATTCGTGAAGGGCTTTGTCGATGCCATCGATGCGTATCTGTCGATGTCGCTCGGGGGGAGCGACGTGGACCCGCGCACGTGGGAAGTGTTGGCCGCCATCGAGCGGCGGCGGGTCTCCGCCGCATAACAACAGCAAGACGTATCCCCGGGGCGGGCCGGGGATCGGCAAGGCAATCAATGAGACGCCCCATCGTCTCGCGCGCATACCGGCCCACTCGCGCCACTGTCAATGCGCTGTCACACGCCAACCTTGCGATCCGGTTAGGAAGTGGCGCACCCGCATCACGGACCTGCAACACGCGGCCACCAAAGTGCCGGGCATCGTTCAGGGAGCCAACGATGCACAACCATAAACTCACGAAGTACGCCGCCGCCGCGGCCGCTGCACTGGCCATGGCCGCGTGCGGCAGCGACGGCACGTCCACCTCTGGCAGCGCCACGCCGGACACCACCCCGCCCACCACCACGCCCGCCAAGAACGTCGTGTTCTTCCTGGGCGACGGCATGGGCATGACCACCATGACCGCCGCGCGCATCTACAAGGTGGGCGAAGACGGCGAGCTGACCATGGACACGCTGCCGGAAACCGGCTTCGTGCGCACATATTCGAACAACGCGCAGGTGACCGACTCGGCGCCGTCGATGTCGGCCTATATGACCGGCGTGAAGATGAACAACGAGGTCATCTCGATGTCGGCGGACACGATGGCCTATGACGCGGGCGGCAAGGATTACCTCTCGGGCGCCGACAGCACCTGCCCCAGCGGCAACGGCAAGCCCGTCACGACGCTGCTCGAACTGATGAAGGCCGCGGGCTATGGCACGGGCGTGGTCACCACCACGCGCATCACGCACGCCACGCCGGCCGCCACGTACTCGCACATCTGCCACCGCGACGGCGAAAACACCATCGCCGCGCAACTCACGCCGGCTGGCAAGGGCTTCAACGCCGCGCTGGGCGATGGCGTGGACGTCGTCTTTGGCGGCGGGCGCAAGCACTTCCAGCCGAGCACCGCAGGCGGCGCGCGCACCGACGGCCGCGACCTGATCGCCGAACTCAAGGCCGGCGGCTACCGCTATGCCAGCAGCAAGGCCGAATTCGACACGCTGCAAGCCACCGACGGCAAGGTGGTGGGCCTGTTCACCAGCAGCCACATGTCGTACGACCTGGATCGTGACCCGAGCAAGGAACCGAGCCTGGGCGAGATGACCAACAAGGCCATCGACGTGCTCGCCGCCAAGAAGAAGGGCTTCTTCCTGATGGTGGAAGGCGGCCGCATCGACCACGCACTGCACGAGACCACCGCCCGCAAGGCGCTGCAGGACACGGTGGCGTTCGACTCCGCCATCCGCGGCGCGATCGACAAGCTCAACACGATCGACCCGGGCCTGAAGAACACGCTGGTCGTGGTGACGGCCGACCACGACCACACGCTGGTGCTCAACGGCTACGCCAAGCGCACGGGCCCGACCAGCGACAGCAACCCCGGCGTGCTGGGCCTGCTGAAGAACTACGTGACGGGCGCCAACGCCACCGACACCGGCGGCAACCCGTTCACCATCATCGGCTTCGGCACCGGCGAGAACCGCCCGGCCACGCGCGGCGCACTGACGGATGCCGCCGTGTACGACAAGAGCTACCACCAGGAAGCCGTGATCCCGGTTGCGCCGGGCGGCGAAACGCACGGCGGCACCGATGTCTTCATCGGCGCACGCGGCCTGGGTGCGGAGCGCTTTACCGGCACGATGGACAACACCGAGGTCTTCGGCCTCATCAAGCAGGCCGTGGGTCTGTAAGAGGGAGAGGGCACATCATGAACACGCAATCGAACCGTATCCTGCGCGCCACGCTGCTGGCGCTGGCAGCCGGTGCCTGCGCCCAAGCGCACGCCGCCGGTGAAGCCAAGAACGTGATCTTCTTCCTGGGCGACGGCATGGGCCCGACCACCGTCACCGCCACGCGCATCTACAAGGTGGGCGAGGCGGGCAAGCTGACGATGGAATCGCTCAAGCGCACGGCACGCATCAAGACGTACTCCAACGATGCGCAGACCACCGACAGCGCGCCGTCGATGTCGGCGTACATGACCGGCGTGAAGATGAACAACGAAGTCATCTCCATGTCGCAGGACACGAAGGCCAGCGATGCCACGGGCAAGGGCTACGTGAGCGGAGCAGACAGCACGTGCCCGGCCAACAACGGCACGCCCGCCGTCACGCTGCTGGAACTGGCCAAGGCTGCCGGCAAGTCGGTGGGCGCGGTGACGACCACGCGCGTGACGCACGCCACGCCGGCCGCCACGTACTCGCACGTCTGCCACCGCGACGGCGAGAACACCATCGCCGCGCAAGGCACGCCGGGCAACACGCTGTACAACGCCGCGCTCAAGGATGGCCTGGACGTGCTGCTCGGCGGCGGCCGCCGTCACTACCTGCCGCAAGGCACGACGGGCAGCAAGCGCACCGACACGACCGACCTGACCGCCCAGTTCCAGACCGCCGGCTACAGCTACGTGACCACCGGCACGCAGCTCACCGCCGTCAACCCGGCCACGACCAACAAGCTGCTCGGCCTGTTCAACCTGGACCACATGAACTACGAGCTGGACCGCAAGAAGAACAATGTGGACGAGCCCAGCCTGGCGGACATGACCGAGAAGGCCATCCGCGTGCTGCAGAAGAATGGCAAGGGTTATTTCTTGATGGTGGAAGGCGGCCGCATCGACCACGCGCTGCACGGCACCAACGCCAAGCGCGCACTGGAAGATGCCGGCGCGTTTGACGAAGCCATCAAGCGCGCGCTGGGCACGGCCGATCTGTCGAACACGCTGATCGTCGTCACGGCCGACCACGACCACACGATGACGATCAACGGCTACCCCCGCAAGGGCAACCCGATCCTGGGCCTGTCGAACGACATCAAGACCGGCCAGCCGCAACTGGCCGCCGACGGCCAGCCTTACACCACGCTGGTGTTCGGCAACGGCGGGACGCCGCGCAAGGCCACGCGCGACAACCTGGCCGCGGTCGATACGGCTGCAGACGATTACCTGCAGGAAGTGGGCGTGCAGCTCGGCACGCCTGGTTCGGAAACGCACGGCGGCGGGGATGTGATGCTGTTCTCCTCTGGTCCGGGCAGCGCACCGCTGAAGGGCACGCTGGACAACACGAAAGTGTTCGGCGTGGTCAAGACGGCCATGGGCCTCTGATTCCTGCGTTTCCATTGATGCGCATGCCGAGGCAATCGGCATGCGCTTTTTTCGCTTCCGCCTGACCGAATTCGTATGACCCGATCTGCCCGCATTCTGTTTTCGTTCGCCTTCGCCGCGCTCGCTGCCACGGCACATGCCGCCGGCCCGGCTTCGTCCAACCCGCTGACCGCCCTGCGCGTCGAACACCAGATGTCGTCGCTCGGCACCGACGGCATCCAGCGCGACGTCCGCTTTGCCGAGCGCGTCTACCGCCAGGGCGACCGCGTCTGGATCGCACGCGAGCTGCCGCCCGCTTCGGCGCACGCCGAGCACGACCACGCCAACGCCCACGCCGGCCACAAGCACGCCGATACCGACACCGCCCCGCGCTGGATCGAACGCGACGCCAAGGGCGCGCTGAGCGTGCGCGTGGTGAGCGAATCTCAGCAGAAGAACTACGCCGTGGAACCGGCCGAATATTCCAACATCGGCTTCGACGGCTCGTGGGCGACGGCGTATCACCTGCTCGACCCGGCCGCGCTCAAGGGCATGCGCGCCGAAGGCCCGGTACGCAATGGCGTGCAGACCTACCGCTCGACGCAGGGCGAGCGCACCGTCACCGTCGATTGGGACGTGGCCGGCCAATACCCGCGTCGCGTGGAATCGCTCAACGCCACCGGCACCCAACGCAAGCTCACGCGCGTGACGGCGTTGCCGGCGCCCGCCGCCGCCCCGTGGGAACGCGCCCAACGCTACGCCGCTGCTGATTACACCGACCTCATGGACTGACGCGCCGCCGTCTGCAGCCGGAGCGCCAGGCAAAAAAGCCTCGCGCTCCAGGCCCGGACAGCCGATCGCGGGGGTCCAAGGCCCGTGCTCCGCTCTCCGAGCTTCAAATTTTCGACCTCGGACGGCCGCCTTCCACGGTCCAATGCTCACGCACCGGCCTTGGAGGGTGGCGTGCCGGGGTCCGAGGCCCACGCGCCGCTCTCAACGAGCCAACAACATGGTGCTTTGACAGCGGAGCGCCGGCCTCCGAGCCCCGCGTTCGACCCTCAGGCGGTGGCGCTCCACGGTTTGGGCCTCGTGATCGGGGGTAAAAGCGTCGCGCTCCACGGTCCGAGGCTCGCATTCGGGCCGGAAACGATCGCTCCTGACGGTTTGAGCCTCGCGCGCGAGCCAAACACCGTCACGCTCCACGGTTTTTGCTTCGCGCTTGGGCCTGAAACCGTCGCCTTCCGGGGTCAGAGGCTGGCGCGTCGATCCGGCCGCGATAGCGCTATAGTGCGAAACACCCCCCACACATTCGCACGACATGACGATCACCGACCCGACCCTCGCTGCGTTTGCCGCTCCTGCCTCGCACGTGCCGCGCGTGCTCACCATTGCCGGTTCGGACAGCGGCGGCGGTGCGGGCATCCAGGCTGACCTGAAGACGTTTGCCGCGCTCGGCTGCTACGGCATGTCGGCCATCACGGCCATCACCGCGCAGAACACGCTGGGCGTGACGGCGGTGGAATCGCTCACGCCCGACATCGTCGCCGCGCAGATCGACGCCGTGGCAAGCGACATCGGCGTCGATGCGGCCAAGACCGGCATGCTAGGCACGCCGCAGGTGGTGGAAGCCATCCTCTCGGCCCTGGAGCGCCACCCGGTCGCCAACCTCGTCGTCGATCCGGTCATGGTCAGCACCAGCGGCGCAGCGCTCGGCAGCGATGCCACGGTGCAAGCCATGGCGAAATGGCTCTTCCCGCGCGCGTTGGTGGTCACGCCAAACCTGCCGGAAGCCAGCGCGCTGCTCGGCCGCGAGGTGCGCACCGCCGCCGACATGCTGCCCGCCGCGCGCGACCTGCTGGCGCTCGGCCCCCGCGCCGTGCTGCTCAAGGGCGGGCATCTGGCCGCCACGTCCAGCGCCGGTGAAGACGGCGTGCTGCAAGACGTGCTCGTCACCGCCGATGGCACCGAGCGCATCTACGCCCATACCTACATCGACACCCCGCACACGCACGGCACCGGCTGCACGCTGTCCGCCGCCATTGCCGCGCACCTGGCGCGCGGCGATGCGCTGGAAGTCGCTATCGAAGCCTCGCTCGATTACCTGCTGCACGCCATCGGCGCCGGACGCCACCTGGCGCTCGGGCGTGGCGCCGGTCCGTTGAACCACGGGTTCGCGCCGCGCCCGCTCGCCGCACCGCGTTCGCTTGAAGTGGATGTCGAGGAAGACTGATCAGGGGAGCTGCCATGAAACGCCTGCCGATCATGCTGGTTCGCTGCCTTCCGGTGGCTGTGCTGTGCGCGCTGCTCGGTGCCTGTAACGGCTACATCAGCCTGGGCTCGCCCATCGGCAGCGTCTTCTCGATTGGCGGGACGTTGTCCGGGCTGCCCGGCGGCCAGTCGATCGTCTTGCTCAACAACGGCCGCGATTCGCTCACGCTGGCGGCCAACGGCCCGTTCGTCTTTGGCGGGTTGGTGCCGTTCGACGACAGTTACGTGGTGACGATCAGCACGCAGCCCGCATCGGCCAACTGCGTGGTGACCAATGCCAGCGGCACGGTCAATGGTGATGTGAACAATGTGCAGGTGACGTGCCAGCCTCGCTAGGCCATTACCCGGGGCAAAGAAAAAGCGCGGCTCTCGTCCGCGCTTTTTTCTTGACTGCTCCCGATATCAAGCCGATGCCGCTGCCTGCTCCTTCGTCCACTTCTCCATGCGCTTGGCCATCTCATCGGGCGCCACGTCTTCCACATGCGTGGATACGGTCCACACGTGGCCGAACGGGTCCTTGAGCGTGCCGGAGCGGTCGCCGTAGAACTGGTCCACCACGGGGCGGACTTCCGTGCCGCCGGCCTTCAGCGCATTGGCAAACACGGTGTCGACGTTGGGTACGTAGATCATCAGCCCGACCGACGTGCTCTGCAGCGTGTCGGGGCTGGCGCAGATCATGTTCGGCATTTCGTCCGCCAGCATGATGGGTGAATTGCCGATGCGGATTTCTGCGTGCGCAATGCTGCCGTTGGGGCCGTTCATGCGCATGATTTCGGTGGCGCCGAAGGCCTGCTTGTAGAAGTCGATGGCGCGCGCGGCGCCTTTGATGCTCAGGTACGGGGTGACGCTGTGGTAACCCTCGGGGATGGGCTGGACCGCCATGTCTTGTCTCCTGCAGCGTGTGTTGGAAAGCCGCTGCGGCAACAACCGCAGCGGCGCACGAACAGGATAGGTCAGCGAAAACCCGGGTGGGCGGCGCAAGCGCGCCTGCGTGCAGCGAACGATGCTTACGCGCGCACGTGCGCCGCGAACGTCGCTTGCAATGCATCCACCGCCGCCGGCACATCGGCCGCCTGGGTGATGGCGCGCACCACGGCCACGCTACCCACGCCGGATTCCAGCACGCGCGGCATCGCGGCCAGATCAATGCCGCCAATGGCAACCAGCGGCGGAGCCGGCACGCGCGTGCGCATGGCCGCCGCGTAGGCGAACAAGCGGCCGAGGCCCTGGGGCACGGTCGGCATGGTCTTGGTGGGCGTGGCGAACACGGCGCCCAGCGCGAGGTAGCTCGGGTTCAGCGGCGCGACGCGCAGCATTTCGGCAAAGCCGTGTGTGCTGATGCCAAGGCGCAAACCGGCCGAGCGGATCGCCACCAAGTCGGCATCGTCGATGTCTTCCTGGCCGAGGTGAATGCCGTAGATGCCGCTATTGGGCACCTGCGCGTGCACGTCCAGCGTGACTTGCCAGTGGTCGTTGATGAACAGGCGCGTGGCGCTGCCGCGTGCTGCGGCTTCTGCGCGGCGCACCTGGTCGACCACGGCCTGCGCGTCGTCCGACTTGAAGCGCAACTGCACCGTCGGCACCTTGAGCGCGACGAGGCGCGCGACCCAGTCCGCATCCGGCACGACGGCGTAGACGCCGAGTTGCGTCGGGCACGGCGCAAAGGCAAGGTCTGCTGCGGTGGGGCACGGCAACGCTGGTTCGAGCACGCGGGGCAGGGCATCGAATTGCGTGGGCCACGCGAGGGCATCGGCATTCGCTTCGGCGATCCACGCGCGCGCCACGCACAGCGCATCGCGCGGCTCGAATGCCAGCGCGAGCGCCGCACCGAACACGGCGACAAAGCGCGCATCAAGCGCATCGCCTGCTGCTGCAGAGGTGAAGCGATACGTGCCGAGGCGATCATGCACGGTGTCGATGCGCTGATCGCCTTCCACTGCCGTCAGCACAACGGCCGCACCAACGGAGCGAGCGCGTTCGGCCTGCGCGGCATCGGTGGTCAGCAGAACAGTGTTGGGAGTAGTGGCTTCGTCAGCACGGTCGGTCACGCTCCACGCGTGCGGCGCGCGGCCGAAGGCTTCGGTATGGCGATCGATGATCCGTGCGGCAAGCGCAGCCGCGTCCGGCCACGTGGCGGAGAAACGCAAGGCGGACAGGCTCATGCGACCACCTCAGTCTCGTTATCGTTCATCAAACTGCATCGGCATCGGTGGTGGATCGTATTTGCGGACGTGCGCCTCCCCGCTGCGCGGGGGCCCTGCTTACTGCTCATACGTCCTCCTCTCTTCCGCATGCCAGAACGGCAAACCCACAACCGGCGTGCTCGCCTGCGCGACATCACGCTCGGGCATCGGGCCAGACAAGCGCGCGAGGCGACCGGCCTGCGTGGCCATCGCAAACGCCTGCGCCATCGCCACCGGGTCGCCCGCTTGCGCGACGGCGGTGTTGAGCAGCACGGCGTCGTAGCCCCATTCCATGACCTGCGTGGCGTGCGACGGCACACCCAGGCCCGCATCCACGATGAGCGGTACGTTGGGCAGGCGCTCGCGCAGCAGGCGCAGGCCGTATGGGTTGGTGGGCCCGCGGCCGGTGCCGATGGGCGCGGCCCACGGCATCAGCGCCTGACAGCCGACGTCGAGCAGGCGGCGGCACAGCACGAGGTCTTCAGTGCAGTACGGCAGCACCTTGAAGCCATCTTTGATGAGACGTTCGGCCGCGGCCGGCAGCGCGAGCGTATCGGGCTGCAGCGTGTAGTCATCGCCGATGACTTCGAGCTTGATCCAGTCGGTCTCGAACACCTCACGCGACATCTGCGCGAGGGTATAAGCCTCGTCGGCGGAATAGCAGCCGGCGGTGTTCGGCAGCACGGGCACGCCGAGGTCGCGCAGCATCTTCCAGAAGCCGGCACCGCCCTCGGGCGAGCCCGCGCTCTGGCGGCGCAGCGCCACCGTCAGCATGGCCGGGTTGGACACGCGCACCGCGTCTTCCAGCGCTTGCGGCGACGGATACCGCGCGGTGCCGAGCAGCAGGCGCGAGGCGAAGGTCTCGTCGTAGAGGCGCAGCGGGTCCGCCACGGCGGAAAGGTTCGTAGTGGTCATCGAAGACTCCTAGCCGCCCACAACGGGCTGCACGAGTGCAATGCGGTCGCCCGCGTTGAGCGCGTGCTGAGCATGGCGCGCCTTGGGCACAAAGTCGCCATTCACCGATGCGGCAAACGGCGGCGCAATTTGCAATTGCGGCGCAGCAGCACCAATGGCATCGGCCAGCGTGCTGCCCGCAGGCAGCGCGAGCGACAGGTCGTTGAGGGTGACGTTCAGCGTCATGACAAAACAGGTTCGGGGGGTGCGGCGGCGAACAGCGCGGGCCATTCGCAGTCATCCGCATCGAAGGCACGGCCGTCCAGCACATCGCACGCCGCTGCCACCGCGGCTTGGGTGACGGCGGGCGCAATCATGTAGCCGTGCCGGTACAGGCCATTGACCGACAATGTGCCCGCGCCATCCCAGCGGATGGCCGGACGGTGGTCGGGCAGCGTCGGGCGGCACTGCGTGTTCAGCTCCAGCACGCGCGCCTCGCCAAACGCGGGGTGCACGGCGTAGGCCGCAGACAACAATTCCAACGTGGAACGCACGCTGGCCGGCGACATGTCGTCGGATTCCAGCTCGGTCGCACCGATCACGTAGACGTTGCCCGGCTTGGGCGCGATGTACAGCGGGTAGCGCGGATGCAGCATGCGCACCGGCCGCGTGAGCGACACATCGGGCGCATGGATGCGCGCCACCTCGCCGCGCAGGCCACGCAGGCGTGGCCACTGCGGCTTGGCGCCCAGGCCACGGCAGTCGAGCACGAGGCGCGCACCCAGCCCCGCAGCAGCCAGCGCGTCGGGGCTCGGATCAGCAACCTCCGTGTTCCAGCGCAATTGCACGCCCAGCGCTTCCAGCTCGGTCGCCAGCGCATCCAACACGCCGCGCGGGTCAAGCTGACCTTCGCCTGCCAGATACAGCCCCTGCGTGAAGCGTTGCGCGAGCAGCGGCTCGAGCTGGGCGATGCCGGATGCGTCTACCGCACGCAGATCGGCGGCCACGCGCTCGGGCGGCGCGGCATTGCGCACGTGGTTGGCAAACAGCGATGCCTCACCACGGTCTGCCGCGTGCCACACCACCAGCGTGCCGGCCTCCTGGAAGAACACAGGCGTGCGCAGCTTGGGCAACCAATCGCGCCACAGCGCCAGGCTGGCCAACCCCAAGTCCACGACAAAACGATCGGCCACGGCGGCTTCGGCCAGCGGCGCCAGCATGGCTGCAGCCACATACGCGGCGGCACCGCTGCCGTCGCGCGCGCCGCGCTCCACCACGGCAATGCGCGCGGGGGGCACCCCCGTTTGCGCGAGTTGCCAGGCACAGAGGCGGCCAGCGAGGCCGCCGCCGAGGATCGTTACGTCGAATGAAGTTGAGGTTGGCATTGCACCGGTTGTGGTTAGCTGTAGATCTTGCTGCCGCTCTTGCGGAACTCGATCGACTTCTCTTCCATGCCCGCAGTGGGGTTAACTGCTGCGGCTGTGGCGTTGGAATCGAGCGATGCCGCGTAGTCGCGCACTTCCTGCGTGATCTTCATCGAGCAGAACTTCGGACCGCACATCGAACAGAAGTGCGCGATCTTGGCGCCCTCGGCCGGCAGCGTTTCATCGTGGAAGGCGCGTGCCTTCTCCGGATCGAGGCCGAGGTTGAACTGGTCTTCCCAGCGGAATTCAAAGCGTGCCTTCGACAGCGCGTTGTCACGCAGCTGCGCGCCCGGCCAGCCCTTGGCAAGGTCCGCTGCATGCGCGGCGATCTTGTAGGTGATGATGCCTTCGCGCACGTCTTCCTTGTCCGGCAGGCCCAGGTGTTCCTTGGGCGTGACGTAGCACAGCATGGCGGTGCCGTACCAGCCGATGTTGGCCGCGCCGATGCCGCTGGTGATGTGGTCGTAGCCCGGGGCGATGTCGGTCACCAGCGGGCCCAGCGTGTAGAACGGGGCTTCGAAGCAGTGCTTCAGCTCTTCGTCCATGTTGGCCTGCACGCGCTGCAGCGGCACGTGGCCCGGGCCTTCGATCATGACCTGCACGTCGTGCTCCCACGCCTTCTTGGTCAGTTCGCCCAGCGTGTGCAGCTCGCCGAACTGCGCGGCGTCGTTCGAGTCGGCAATGCAGCCGGGGCGCAAGCCATCGCCCAGGCTGAACGACACGTCGTACGCCTTCATGATTTCGCAGATCTCGTCGAAGTGCGTGTACAGGAAGTTTTCCTTGTGATGCGCCAAGCACCACTTGGCCATGATCGAGCCACCGCGCGAGACGATGCCCGTAATGCGGTCAGCCGTGAGCGGCACATAGCGCAGCAGCACGCCCGCGTGGATGGTGAAGTAGTCGACGCCCTGCTCGGCCTGCTCGATCAGCGTGTCGCGGAACATCTCCCACGTCAGGTCTTCCGCCACGCCGCCAGTCTTGTCCAGCGCCTGGTAGATCGGCACCGTGCCGATGGGCACCGGCGAGTTGCGCAGGATCCATTCGCGCGTCTCGTGAATGTGCTTGCCGGTGGACAAGTCCATGATCGTGTCGGCGCCCCAGCGGATCGCCCACACCATCTTTTCCACTTCCTCGGCCAGCGACGACGTCACGGCCGAATTGCCGAGGTTGCCGTTGATCTTCACGCGGAAGTTGCGGCCGATGGCCATCGGCTCCAGCTCGGTGTGGTTGATGTTGGCGGGGATGATCGCGCGGCCGGCAGCGATTTCCGCACGCACGAATTCCGGCGTGATGTCTTCCGGGCGCTGCGGCAGGTTCGCGCCGTACGAGAAGCCCGGATGCTGCTTGAGCAGTTGACGGTATTCGGGCTTGTCTTGCAGCGCCTGCAGGTTCAGCGATTCGCGCAACGCGACGTATTCCATTTCCGGCGTGATGATGCCGCGACGCGCGTAGTGCATCTGGCTCACGTTGGCGCCAGCCTTGGCGCGGCGCGGGTTCGTCAGTTGTGCAAAGCGCAGGTGGGCCGTGGCCGGATCATTGGCACGCGTGCGGCCGTATTCGGACGACAGGCCCGAGAGGATTTCCGTATCGCCGCGCTCGTCGATCCACTTGGCGCGCAGCGGGGCGAGTCCCGCCTTCAGGTCGATGTGCACGTCCGGGTCGGAGTAGGGGCCCGAGGTGTCGTACACCGGCACCGGCGGGTTCAGCATCTCGCCCTTGTCGGTGCGCGTGGCGGTCTGCTTGATGGTGCGCATCGGCACGCGGATGTCCGGGCGGCTGCCGACGATGTAGGTCTTGCTGGAGGCCGGATAGGCGAACTTCTGGTCGAGCTCGGACTGCAGCGAGTCGAACGATGCGGCGGGGGCGTTTTTGGCTTGGGGCATGGTCTCGTCCTAGATTCTGTGGCCTGGTGGAGCAGGCGGTGGACGAAACCGGGAGAGGTGGCGTGGCCAGAAGAACTGAGGGGGTGGCTGCCAGAGACTACGCGGTGTTCTGAAACTTCCCACGCCGGTACGAACCGGATCGGGTGCGAAGGGACTCTCTCAGCCGCACGGCCCATCCGTACGGCACCCCTGTTTCATCCAACGAGGCTGAATTTAAGCACAGGGCCGCCGGCGTTGCCAGCACGAAAACCCTTGAGGTGACGGTTGGCCGGTCATTTCAGTCCAAACCGCCACGCAATGTGCGGCGGCGCGCACCGGCGCAGCCAGCCTTGATCTTGCGCAACCCCATCGCGTTTCACCTATGCGACGCTCAATCCCTTTTCTATTGCATTGCGGCACGGCCGCTGGGAGTTGTCATGCTGGAGCGTCGGTTCACACTCGCGGGGCGCAGCCTCGTACCCATCGTGCAGGGCGGGATGGGCGTGGGTATTTCGGCGCACCGGCTGGCCGGCGCCGTGGCGCGCGAAGGCGGCGTCGGCACCATCGCCAGCATCGACTTGCGGCATCACCACGCAGACCTTGTTGCCGCCACCGAGAAATCCCGCGACAAGGACGCCATCAACGCCGCCAACCTTGTCGCGCTGGACCGCGAGATTCGTGCAGCGCGCGAAGGCAGCCAGGGCAACGGCATGATCGCCGTGAACGTGATGAAGGCGGTGGAATCGCACCCGGCGCTGGTGCGTCAGGCGTGCGAGAGCGGTGCCGATGCGATCGTGATGGGCGCGGGGCTTCCGCTCGATCTGCCGGAGATGACGGCAGAACACCCGAAAGTGGCGCTCATCCCGATCCTTTCCGACTCGCGCGGCGTGGGCGTGGTGCTCAAGCGGTGGATGAAGAAGTCGCGCCTGCCCGATGCGGTGGTGATCGAGCATCCGACGCACGCCGGCGGCCACTTGGGCGCGGCGCGCATCGAAGATTTGCGCGACGAGCGCTTTTCGTTTGCGCGCGTGCTGGACGAATGCCGAGAGTTGTTCATCAAGCTTGGGCTGGCTGCGGAACAGATTCCGATCATCCTGGCCGGCGGCATCGACTCTCATGCCAAGGTGAAGCACTGGCTCGACAAGGGCGCCGCTGCGGTGCAGCTCGGCACTGCGTTTGCGGTGACGGAAGAGGGCGATGCGCACGTGCGCTTCAAGCGCGTGCTGACGGGCGCAGAGCAAGGCGATATCGGCGAGTTCGTCAGCGTGGCGGGGCTGCCTGCGCGGGCAGTGATGACGCCTTGGCTGTCGCGATATCTGTCACGCGAAAGCGCGCTGCAGGCCAAGGCCAAGGTACGGGATTGCCTGCAGGGGTTCGATTGCCTGCAGACGTGCGGGCTGCGGGATGGCATCGGCAAGGTGGGGCAGTTCTGCATTGACCTGAAGCTGGCGCAGGCGCTGCGTGGGGATGTGGAGCGCGGGTTGTTTTTCCGTGGTGCGGGGAAGCTGCCGTTTGGGCAAGCAATTCGGCCGGTGCGGGAACTGATGCATTACTTGCTGACGGGGGAAAAACCGGTTGCTTCTTGATGGGTTTTTGTTTGTGATGCATCCCTTGTTTCAGCCCCAGCAGGGGAACGAAAAGGGGATGGACTACCAAGTCAAAAACCCAATACCCAAAAACGCCCCCGTATAGAAATCCCCCTCCACCCACCTCCACCGCCGGTGGTCTACCATGGCCCACACAACCAAAAGCAGCACGCCAGGAGACCCCAAATGCCCACCGAGGCCACCCACCGCGTCTTCAACCAGGTCCCGGACCTGACCGGCTTCAACCCCTTCACGTCCGACACCACGCTGCAAAGCGCACTCGAACGCCTGGGTGGCGGCTGGAACGCCAGCGCGCTGCAAGCCTTCGGTGACCAGCTCGGCGCGCCCGAGACGCTGCAGTGGGCCACAGAGGCCAACACCTACCACCCCGAACTCCACACGCACAGCCGCACCGGCGAGCGCATCGACGCCATCCGCTTCGACCCCGCGTGGCACTCGCTGCTCGGCCTGATGCGCAGCCAGGGCCTGCAGGCGCTGCCGTTTTCCGACCCGCGCCCCGGCGCCTGGGCCGCGCGCACCGCCGGTTATTTCATGCAGGCACAAATCGAATCCGGCACGCTCTGCCCAGCGACGATGACGTTCGCGAGCATTCCCGTGCTGCAGAAAGAGACCGCGCTGTTTGCCGATCTGGGGCCGCGTCTCTACGCCCGCGAACACGACGCACGCGATCTACCGTGGCGCCAGAAGACCGCCATCCTCGTCGGCATGGGCATGACCGAAAAGCAGGGCGGCTCCGATGTACGCAGCAACACCACGGTCGCCACGCCCTTGCGCGGCGAAGGCCGTGGCGCCACATACGCCATCACCGGCCACAAGTGGTTTTTCTCCGCGCCGATGTGCGATGCGCACCTGGTGGTTGCGCGCATGGGCGCGGAAGACGGCCCGCTGTCGTGCTTCTTCGTCCCGCGCTTTCGGGACGATGGCAGCAAGAATCCGATCCAGATCCAGCGCCTGAAAGACAAGCTCGGCAACCGCTCGAACGCCAGCAGCGAAGTGGAGTTCCGCGGCGCGGAAGGCATCCTGATTGGCGAAGAAGGGCGCGGCATTCCGACCATCATCGAGATGGCAACGCACACGCGGCTCGATTGCGTGATCGGCAGCGCGGCCATCCTGCGGCACGCGCTGATGCAGGCGCTGCACCACGCGCGCCATCGCATGGCATTCGGCCGCCTGCTGGCCGACCAACCGCTGATGCGCAATGTGCTGGCCGATCTGGCCCTGGAATCGCAAGCCGCGACCTTGCTGATGATGGAACTGGGCAACGCGTTCGAACGCGCCGATGTCGATCCGTTGGCCGCGGCGTGGAAGCGCATCGTCACGCCTGCCGCCAAGTTCTGGGTCTGCAAGCGCGCTATTGAGGCGACCGGCGAGGCGATGGAAGTCTGGGGCGGCAACGGCTACGTGGAAGAAGGCCCGATGGCGCGCCTGTACCGCGAAGCGCCGGTCAACTCCATCTGGGAAGGCTCGGGCAACGTGATGTGCCTGGACGTGCTGCGCGCCATCGCACGCACGCCGGACGATGCGCTGCGCCTGGTGCACGACATTGGCGAGCGCGCGCAGGGCCATCGTGCCGTGCGCGCCGAGCTGGCCGCGCTGCAGGCGATGCTGCACCAGCCCGGCGACATCCAGGAGACGTCTGCCCGCCGCATCGCGCAGGGGCTGGCGCTCACCGCACAGGCCGCGCTGATGCTGGCCCATGCCCACCCCGACGACGCCGAGCGCTTCATCGCCAGCCGCTTCCATCATCAGCATGGCCGGGTGTTCGGCACGCTCGATGGACACGCGCAGGAGCTGGGTGCGGTGCTGCAGCGCGCGTGGCCTGTATGAAGATTCTGTGAAGAGGAACGCGGGAAGGCCGGCGTGAAAGCGGGATGAAAGATCACATCGCCTAGGGTAAGGGAGCCGCGCGAGCGCGCCGGCACCAGAAAAATACCCAGACAGGAGACATTCCGTGCCGCACCCGACCCGCGCATTGCTCGCGGCCGGCCTGGCGTTGTGCGCTTTCCAGGCGTTGGCTGCATCCCCCGTGCTTGACCGCATCCGTGATACCGGCACCGTCCGGCTCGCATATCGCGAGAACTCCGTACCGTTCTCCTATGTCGATGGCGGCAAGCCGATGGGGTATTCGATCGACCTCTGCGCGCGGCTGGTCGACGCAATCAAGGTGGCGGTCAAGCGGCCCGATCTGAAGGTGCAATACGTGGCCGTGACACCCGCCACGCGCATCGCCGCCATTGCCGAAGGCCGCGCAGACCTCGAATGCGGATCGACCAACAACACGCGCGAGCGGCGCGAGAAGGTAGCGTTCACTATTCCGCATTACATTGCCAGCAGCCGCATGCTGGTGAAGACCAGTTCGGGCATCCACCGCTGGGAAGACCTCAACAACAAGACGGTGGTGTCCACGCGCGGCAGCACGAACGGCGGGCAGATCCGCGCGATGGCCGATGCGCGCGTGCTCAAGGTCAACGTGGTGGAGGCCCGCGACCACGCCGAAGCCTTCGGCATGGTGGCGGCCGGCCGCGCCGATGCGTTTGCGATGGACGATGTGCTGCTCTATGGCTTCCGGGCGACGTCGCCCAACCCGGCGGACTACGCGGTCGTCGGCAGCAACCTGGCTGTGGCGCCATACGCGATCATGCTCGGCAAGGACGATGCCGAGTTCAAGAAGGTGATCGACCTGGCGATGTCACGCACGATCCTCGATGGCGAGGCGGAAAAGCTCTACAAGAAGTGGTTCCAGCAGCCGATTCCGCCAAATGGCGTGAAGCTGGAAATCCCGATGAGCTTCCTGCTGCGCGATTCGTTCAAGTTCCCGACCGACAAGGTGGCGGATTAGCGCAACGCTCGCCAACCATGCACCGAGAAGGTGCTTGAGGGTATACCCGCAGTCAGCGCATAATGCGCGCCCATGGCGGCGCGTGACATTGCTTCACGTTTGGCATTCCCGGGGGGAGTGACGGCGCGCCCCAGCCAATGCTGCGCAGCCGGGCGGATGTCGCCCGGCAATCGATTGCGCGCACGGCCGCGTCGATAGGGCCCCGATGCGGCCGGTTGGCCATTAGAAGCCCGAACCTCTCCTAGGACTTTGACGATGCCGTTCTTTGCGCGCACGTGGCTGCTGGCCGCGCTTGCCGTTCCCGCTGCTGTTTCCGCCGCCTTCTTCCCATCCAACGCCGTTGCCGCCACCCCGACGCTCGATCGCATCCGCGATTCGGGCACGGTGCACGTAGCCTATCGGGAAGACTCGATTCCGTTTTCGTACCTCGATGGCAGCAAGCCGGTCGGCTACACGATCGACATCTGCTCCCGCCTGATCGATTCGATCAAGACCTCGCTCAAGCGCCCCGACCTGAAGGTGCAGTACCTGCCGGTGACTGCCGCCACACGCATGGACGTGGTCGCCTCGGGCAAGGCCGACCTGGAATGCGGCTCGACCAACAACTCGCGCGAGCGGCGTGAGAAGGTCGCCTTCACCATTCCGCACTACATCACCAAGGGCCGCATGCTGGTGAAGGCCAGCTCGCCGATCCAGCAATGGGAAGACTTGAACGGCAAGACGGTGGTGGCCGCGCGCGGCTCGACCAACGCCGACCTCGCACGCAAGCTCAACGAGACGGGCATGACCATGCACGTGGTGGATGCCAACGACCTGCGCAGCGCGTTTGCAATGCTGGCCGACGGCCGCGCCAACGCGTTTGCCGGTGACGACATCCTGCTCTCGGGCATGCGCGCCACGGCCAAGAATCCGGCTGACTACCGCCTGGCGGGCAAGACGCAGCTGGTGTCGTCGTACGCGATCATGCTCAGCAAGCAGGATGCAGAGTTCAAGAAGCTGATCGACCAGTCGATGACGCGGCTGATTGTCGACGGCGAGGTGCCGAAGCTGTACAAGAAGTGGTTTCAGCAGCCGATTCCGCCGAATGGGGTGAATCTGGACGTGCCGATGAGTTACTTGCTTCGGGATTCGTTTAATACGCCTACGGATAGTGCTGGGAACTGATGTTGTTGTCTGTTTCTCTGCGCGGGGTGGGCGTTTGTGGTTCACCCCTGATTCATCCCCTGCCGGGGCTGACTCACTTTCTTTGTCTTGCCAAAGAAAGTAAGCAAAGAAAGGCGCGCCCGAGATGGCGACTTCCCCTTGAATTTATGTGACCGTGCGGGGAAGGAGGCAAACTCGCTGCGCTCAGACAGGCCTCCTTCCTTTTTCCGCTCGCTCACACAAATTCAAGGCGCCATCTAGGGCAGTTACGTCAAAGGCCACGCCGTTGGTGTGCGTGCGTTGGCGCCCAGATGTGTCTTGTTGCTCAGTGCACCTCGGCTGGCGCTGCCTGCGCCGGGATGCTGCTCACCACGTTCAGCGTCGGGCGTCCGCCTTGGCGCATGAGGTCGGCGGCGCGCTCGGCGATCATGATGATGGGGGCGTTGGTGTTGCCGCCGATGAGCGTCGGCATGACGGAGCCGTCGATCACGCGCAGGCCTGTCAGGCCGCGCACGCGCAGTTCGGGGTCGACCACGGCCATGCCATCGTCGGCGCTGCCCATCTTGCAGGTGCCGACGGGGTGGTAGATGGTGTCGGCGTGCTGGCGGATGAGGGCGCGGACGGCTTCGTCGTCGGAGCCGTCGCCGCGGATGTTTCCGGAATACAGCTCGCGCCCGCCCAGGTCGGCGAGCGGGCGCTGCGCGAAGATGCTCTTCACGGCGCGGAAGCCGGCGAGCATGCCGGCCATGTCGTCGGGGTCGGAGAGGAACTTCGGGTCGATCAGCGGTGCCTCGCGCGTGTCGGCGGAGGCCAGACGCACTTCGCCGCGGCTCTTCGGGCGCAGCACGCACACGTGGCACGAATACCCGTGGCCGTAGTTGAACGTGCGGTTGTGGTTGTCGGCCATGGCCACCACGAAGTGCAGTTGCAAATCGGGATCGGCCAGTTCGGGCCGGCTCTTGATGAAGCCGCCGGCTTCGGCAAAGTTTGTGGCCAGCATGCCGCGACGCTCGCGCCGGTAGCGCAGGATCTGGCCCAGCATATGCGCGCTGCCGCGTGCGGAATACCCGATCAGATCGAGGTTGAAGACTTTCTTGTGCAGGATGATGTCGAGGTGATCCTGCAGGTTCTGGCCGACGCCGGGCAGGTCGTGCACGACGGGAATGCCGAGCGAGCGCAGATGCTCCGCGGGGCCCACACCCGAAGCCATCAGCAACTGCGGCGAGCCGAACGCGCCCGATGAGACGATCACCTCGCGACGTGCGCGCAGCGTTTCAGTGCGACCGCCGCGCTCCACCGTCACGCCTGCCGCGCGCTTGCCTTCAAAGACGATGCGCAGCGCCTGCGTGTCGGGCATCACCGTGAGTTGCCGGCGGTTGCGGCTGAAGGTGGCGTCTGCCTTGTCCCCGCCATGCAGATAGGCGCGCGCGGCGTTCCAGCGCTCGCCGTTGTATTGCGTGACCTGGTACGGGCCGACGCCCTCCTGGTCGGGGCCGTTGAAATCGTTGTTGCGGCGGTAGCCTGCGGCCACGCCGGCATCGACAAAGCGTTGTGCGATGGGGTTGCCGGTGCGCAGGTCGCTCACGTGCAGCGGGCCGGTGCCGCCGTGCAGCGCGTCGTCGTCGCGGCCGGCAAAACGCTCGTTGCCTTCGGAGCGCTTGAAGTAGGGCAGCACGTCGTTCCAGCTCCAGCCGGTGCAGCCGAGCGCCGCCCAGTGGTTGTAGTCGCTCGGCGTGCCGCGGATGTAGATCATCGCGTTGAGCGACGAGCTGCCGCCCAGCCCCCGCCCGCGCGGCTGATAGCCCTGGCGGCCACCCAGCCCCGCTTGCGGCACGGTTTGAAACCCATAGTTGCGCTTGTTCTTGAACGGCAGCGACGCCGCGCAACCGGCCGGCACCCAGACGGAGAGGTGATGATCGTGCGGCCCGGCCTCGAGCAGCGCGACGGTCACGTCCGGGTCTTCGGTCAATCGGCTGGCAAGCGCACAACCGGCTGAGCCTGCGCCGACGATGACGTAGTCGAAGGTGAGCGCGGATGTCTGCGATTCGGTGGCCATGGGTGTCTCCGGATGGTTTTCTAATGGGCGAGCGACGCCGCCGGCTGTTTGCCGGTCACGAGTTCACATCCTAGGCGCGCCGGGTTGTTTCAAACGACGGGGCTTACCCGCATTAGAGGCATCGTTCGATGTCATGCAGCAAACCCGCACGCTGCGGCTGGCAGAACGTTGCCTTGGTGGCGCTTGCGGCATGCCGCAACGCAGCAATTCCGCACTGGCACACGGTTGCGCGCGGCCCTGACAGGAGGCATGCCGCCCACGGCGGGTTGCCGATCGGGCCGCCCAGTACGCTCGCAAGCCATTAGCAACGATGCGGTTTTTTCGCCAAGGCATTAGCTTCTAGAATGCAGCGATGGCCAAGAACCTCGACATCACCCTCGTCCGCACCTTCATTGCCGTGGCGGAAAACGCCAGCATGACGGTGGCGGCCAACGCGCTGCACCTCACGCAGGGCGCCATCAGCCAGCAGATCAAGCGGCTCGAAGACGCCTTCGAATGCCGCCTGTTCGAGCGCGACGGCCGGCGGCTGGAACTCACCCACGCGGGTGAACGGTTCCTCGGCCGCGCCAAACGCCTGCTCGCCCTTAACGACGAAATTTGGGCCGACATGGCAGCACGCCCGCTGCAGGGGCCGGTGCGCCTGGGCGTGCCTTACGACCTGGTCGGCACCGTTTTCCCGCCGATCTTCAAGGCGTTTACCGAAGCGTGGCCGTCGGTGGAGTTGACCATCGTCTGCGGCACCTCGCCCGAGCTTGCGGAGCGCATTGCGCGCGGCGAGCTGGACGTCGCCGTGGTCGAAGCGCCGGTGGATGAAGCCACGGGCGAATGCCTGTGCGTGGAGCGGTTGGTGTGGGTCGGCCCGCGCGGCGGCAACGTGCATGCGAAGCGGCCGCTACCGCTGTCGATGGTGGACGAGAGCTGCGCCTTCCGCGCCCGCGTGCTCAAGGCGCTGGGCGAGCACGGCATCGAATGGCGCACGGTGTTCGAGAGCGGCAACATCGAAGCGACCACCGCCACGGTGCGCACCGGGCTGGCCGTCACGGCATGGCTGACGCCGACGGTGCCAGCGGACCTCGACATCCTCGGCCCCGAAGCCGGCCTGCCGGAACTGCCGATGTTTGCGATCAGCCTGCTGCTGCCTGCGCAAGGCGCGAGTGCGGCGGCGCTGGCGTTGGCCGATTGCGTGCGCGATGGGTTTTCTACGCGGCAGCGGGTGGGCGAGCGGCGCGCCGCCTAACCCTAGACCGTCAGTTACAGCCCGCCGCCTTCGATCTGCACGCGCCCATTCGGCGTATCGAGCACGAGCGTCAATCCCGGCCGCGCCGCGTCGGTCAATGCGACAGACCGGTTCTCCGCTCCTGCAGCGTCCCAGCCGAGCTGATGAAACTTCTCGCGAATGGCCGCCATCTCCGGATGCGCGAGTTGGAACTGGTGCAGGCGCAGTCCAACATCCTGCATCCTGTCGACCGGGCTTTGGCCGCCCGCCCAGTCGATGAGCGCGGGCCAGCATCCGCCCGCTTCCGCTTCACCGTCCTTGCGGTGGAAGAAGTGCCATCGCAAATCGCCGCGCGTCACTTCAAGCAATGCGTGCTGCGGTGATTCGCTTGCGTTGCGCGCCAGATCGGGAACGCTGGCGACCCATCCGAACAACCGGGGTGCTTCTTCCAATGTGCCTTCCCGCATCAGGCGGTCCAGCGCAAACCAGCGCGTCCTGTTGGGCCGTGCGGCTTCCGGGTCGATGGCGATGAATTCCAGAAAGACGCCCGGCGCTATCCGCGTGACGAGGTTGTGCGTGCCCATCAAGGGATGCTTGCCGCCCGCGGGCAGCGTCACCCCAAACCGCTGCGCGGCATACGCCTGCGCCTGCTCAAGCGATTGCGCGACGAAGGCAATGTGATCGAGCTTCAAGATGGCTCCCGCTGTGTCCGTCTCAAATGTGAGGGCCCAGCATGCCACAGCGCCCCCACGGTGTTGCAGCGTGGTGCCGGCATCCCCGCCCGTCTCGGGGATGGGTCTGGCTGTTGTTATGCGGCGGTGACCTGCCGTCGCTCGATGGCGGCCAATACCTCCCACGTGCGCGGGTCTACGTCGCTCCCCCCGAGCGACATCGACAGATACGCGTCGATGGCATCGATGAAGCCTTTTACGAAGGCCTGCGGATACGCGTGTTCCGAGAAGTACGTGAGCTGCTCGCGCAGCTTGCCGGTCCGGCATTGACCGTGCGTGCGCATATCGGTGCGCGTGCGGCACAGGAACGCGCGCGCCGAGACTGCACCGTCGAGGTAGATGCGGTTCTTGGTCAGCGACATGCGGCACCTCCCGGTTGCGTGGGAAGCCTGCAGCGCCAAGGCGGCGGGGACGGGTAAGACGCGGGGCGATGCCCGCTGAGTGCGGTAGCCATATGGCCTCCGGGGATAGGTTGATGGAGGCTCGCCGCTCGCTGCTAAACGAGGGTGGCGGGCCTGACGACGGCGTTAGCAGACCGGCCCTATCCCAGCTACCGGCAGACCCGAAGGTCTCACCGCCCGGCCCGCCATGAAACACATAGGCGTGCGCAAGCACCGGACATAAAAATGCCGCTCGGAGGCGGCTGTCCGTCTGGGAAAAAGGGGTGGGCTGCTAAACCCAGTCACCGTTGGTGCGGTGACGGTGGGGATTATAGCGATCGGATACATCGATCCTATTCGTAATATTTCGCCAAATCCTGCTTGGCGGTCGATCTGCCCAAGACAATCCGAAGCGGTTAATCGGAGGCAGGTGCTATGCAAAACGAACAGTGGTTGAGCTGCATCGTGGAGGCCACACCATGATGCGAAGAATTGCTGTTGTCGGCGATGCGCTTCAAAACGGCGGAACGGTCCTGCCTTACTCGGGGCCTCCATGCACATTTGGAAGCGCAGATCACCAAGTCGCCCTGATCGCCGGACGAGCGTACTGCGAAGCGTGCAAGAGCGTCGGCACCATTGCAAAGGCTGGCGGCCCGCGCCGGATGAATTTCATGGGCGAGGTTGCCTTGGATGGCGACGAGGTTCTGTGCAAGTGCCCCACTCCGCAACGCATCGTCGCTTTGCTCGCCGGCAACGCCTGGTATGAAGACATGGGCAGCGGGGAACGTGCATCCCATGCTGCCTCCGGCCATCCCCATGCCGCGGCAACGAGCACGGGAGCCTCAGCCAGTCATGACGAACAGACGCACCTCGTATCGCCGCACTTGGAGGGCTTGCCGTACTACATCGAGACCTCGGACGGCCGTACTTTCTCAGGCCGCACGCCTGCCCATGGCGCGCTACCACGCGTTGTCACACTCGGCGAGGAGGCATACACCGTTTTCTGGGGCGACGAGGCTCTTGCAAAGCAAGCGGGGGAATCGGCATGACGGCAGCACAACGCAAATCGCTCAAACAGAACGCTCAGGTCAGGACCAACGCAACACCGGGATCGGTGTGCCGAATAGACGCTCCGGCGGTGACGTTTGCGGACTTGTGGGGCAACTATGTGACCGGCAGCCCCTACAAAGAGAATGGCGAAGTGCCGCCCAACTTCAAGAACCAGTGTGCGATTCGGCTGAGCGTGACCTTGCACAAGGTTGGTATCGAAATGAAATCGTTCACATCTGCCAACGTAACGGTTAAGCCCGGCAGCAAATTCGGGCGAATCCTCATGGATGGAAGGAACACGGCGGTCCTTGCAGACCAGATGGGGTCTTGGTTGAGCAGGCAGCCGTTTTGCGGGCTACGCAAAACCGAGAACATCACGGGCAAAGATTGGGAAAACAAAATAAAGGGGCGCACAGGCATCGTGATGTTCAACAGTTATTGGCAGCGCGGTGGAGAATCGGTCGCGAACGCGAGCGGAGGTCATATCGACCTTTGGAACGGTTCTCGGCTCACTATTTCCAGTGCCGAGGGCTTGCTGGGCGTGATTGGTCGCGGCCTTGGCGTGAGCAGTGCTCATATTCCCGGCACATCGATGGGGTATTCGGACCTTGGCAACTCAAAAATCATTCTCTTTTGGGAGGTGAAGTGAGACGCACGGGCCTGGCGTTGCTGTTTCTTGCCGTTGGACTTGCCACAACGTGGGTCGCTCTAAAGATCGGCAGTCAGATGTCATATCGGCTTCCCTTCAAGCTTGTACCTCGTAACAAAGAAGGTTGCTATGAAATCGGCCCTTGCTGGCTGCCGTGGTGGGCGATTGTTCTTCTGCTTGGATATTTGCTTGGCCCCACATTGATATTTGCCATAACGGGTTGGGCAAGCGCCCGTCCCGGCACCGGTGCACTGCGAGTATGGCTCCGACTATTAGCGCTGATCATTTGGACGAGTTTGTTTTTTTTGGTCGGATACGCGCTCCAACCCTGAAAAAACGGACAACTCATAAGCATCCCCTACGCCTTAAACCCAACCGAAGAGCGCGGACTACGTATAAGTGCGCGACTCCAAAAGATTCTCTTTTGGAGGTTGATTGAAGCGAGCTCTGACGTTAATAAGTTTCGTGTTCGCCGGGTTCGTAACCGCCACGATCGTCATACGCATCATGACGGCCTTTGACCACAACCCCGGTTGCGGCCTCGATTGTGCAAGCCCTGACCTCGAAGCCGCCTTGCTGGCGGGTCTCGCAACTGTCTTGGCATTCCCAATACTTGGATTTTTCCTCACACGGAGAGGAGACTTTACGGCAGGTCGAATGGCCGCGATTTTGGCGACACTGATGACAGTGGTGATTCTTGCCGCTGTTTTCCACTACGGCTTTAATCTACACACACGGTATCTCCGAGCAGAAGCAGCAAGACCCGTACAGCCGGACCTGGATTTCATGTATATGGCGATTGCGACCCGGGATGTTCAAACGTACACCGAACTCAAGAATGGTCAGCGTCTACCTGTCGGCGTGATTTCTCAATGGCAACGTTGTGCAATTGGCGGCGCGTCGTGTAGCAAACAACCCAGGCAAGCACACCTGTTATGCAAAAGCGGGGAGGTTTTCGTCAATGAAGCCGACTGGAAATACTTCTCCCTGATTCCAAAAGAGAATGCCTTTGGAGCGATTCCCTGAAATCGATGAAGCTATGCGCGCCCGACAATTGGGCTGAACCATAAGGCTTCTGCAGGCTCCACCGTTCAATAAAAACAAAAACCCCGCCAACCGGCGGGGTCCCCCAAATCCTTTTTAGCCTGCAAGCAATCAAGCCTGCGGCGCAGCCCCATCTTCCGGAGCGGCCTCGGCGCCTTCGGCCTTGGCTTCGTCCTTCTTTTCCAGCATCTCTTCCAGCGCGCCCGCGCCCTTGAAACCGGCAACGGCGGCAACGGCCTTGGTCAGCAGGCCGGCATCCGGATCGACTTTCTCGGCGGCTTCAACGGCGGCGACGGCGCCGGCGATCTTGCCCACTTCATCCAACAGTCCCATGGTCACCTCCGCGTGATTGAACGGGAGAGCCATCTTGCTCCCGGCAAGGAGCGCAAGTGCAAGCAAAGTTAAAAATTTTTCGAAGGCGTTCGTTTGCGTACAGCGCGCGTCACTCCGCTTCGGCACCAGCGGGCGTGGCGGTGAGCGCAGCAAGACGCTGGCGGGCGCTGTCGCTAATGGGGCTCGATTGGCGCGTCGCAACGTCGATCTGCACGATCACCGATTGCGACGTGGCGGCGCATTGGCCGTTCTGGAAGATCGCCTGCTCCAGCTTGACCGAGCTGCGCCCGACGCTCGCCACACGCGTGCCGATCTGCACCGAGCCCGGCCAGAGAATTTCATTGCGGAAATCGAGCACGAGCTGCGCGATGACGAACTCGCAGCCGGGCGCGGCCAACGGGTTCTCTGGCGTGAAGAGCATCTCGACGCGGCCTGTCTCCAGGTACGTGGCGAAGACGGCGTTGTTGATGTGGCCCTGGCGGTCGGTGTCGCCGTAGCGGAGCTTGTCGGTCGAATGCAGCGGGTAATCGGAAAGGGATGGCGTGGTCGTCATGAGGGGCGCGAAGTCTGGGGCAACCTGCGCATTCTGCCTGCCTTCCTGTGCAAACGCTGAGAGCGTGACTGCACCATGGGCCTTCCGTTGACTCGTATCAACGCGCAGTTTTCAGCAGCGCTTACGTTGGAAGCAGACGCCGACCGCGCAAGAGGCGCGGCCGCAGACATGGCAAGGAGGCCACATGAAAACCCTGGTACTGGCGACGGACGGATCGACCTACTCCGATGCGGCAGCGCGATGCATTGCCGACAAGACCCTCTTCGGCAGCGACGTGACGGTGCACGTCGTGCACTGCATGCCGGATCTCTCGGGCGACATCAAATCACTCGTCGGCAAGGCAGAGGTTGACGCCTGGTACGCGGAGGAAAGCACCGGCGCCATGGCTTCGGTCTGCGCGATCCTGGGTGCGGCCGGCGTGCCGTTCGAACGGCACGCGTTGGTGGGTTTTCCCCCGGAGCGCATCGTGCAGCACGCACAAAATGCTGGGGCCGCAGCCATCGTCATGGGCTCGCATGGGCGCGGCGTGTTCGTCGAAGCGCTGATGGGCTCGGTGGCGGGCCGGGTGCTTGCCCATGCCGAATGCCCCGTGGTGCTGGTGAAGGCGCCCAAGGCTTGACGATGGCGGGGGCGGGCGCGGCGACGTTATGCAGCGCAAGCCCCAACGGCCCGACGCCGCATGGGCTAGGATAAAGGCTCCTTTTCATCACATTCCGAGGAACCCCATGTCGCATCGCCGCCGTCTTGCGCTTGCCTTTGCTGGCGCCGCGCTCTTTGCTAGCGCCACGCCTTCGTTTGCCTATTTCCGCAATGTGCTGGCCAGCACCATCATCGGCTCGATGAGCCCGACGGAGCTGAAGTCGTTTACCAAGGCCATTGGCGATGTGCTCAAGAGCGCCGCCGACAACACGCCCGCGCAATGGACCGCGCCGGCCAGAGGCAAGCAGGCCGCCGTCGACGCGACCATCACCCCGCTGGAATCCAAAACCGACGCCGGCCAGTCGTGCCGTCGCCTGCAGAGCGAACTCACGCGCGGCAGCAGCAAGGAGCAGTGGACGGCATGGCTGTGCAAGCAGCCGAGCGGGGAATGGAAGTTGCGGCAGCTCGCGCGGTAAGGCATCGGCCACCGGGCAACGATCAATGAGCGAGCCACCAAGACCAAGTGGCTCGCCTTGTGGCTTCAATCAGCGGATCGCCCGAAATGCCGCCGCCAACCCCACCAGAATCATCGCCATCCCGGCCATTGCGACGGGGGCCATGCGATGCCCGAACACGAGGTCATCCAGCAGCGCCGTGACCACCGGCACGAGGTAGAACAGGCTCGTCACGTTGACGAGGTTACCGCGCTGCATAAGCCGGTAGAACAGCAACTGCGCCCCTACCGACATCACCACGCCCATCCACAACAAGGCGGCGATGCCCGGCAGGTTCGGCGTGAATGCCAGTGATTGCACGGGCTGCGCGATGGAAACCCCCACACACAGCACGAGGCTCACTGCGTTCTGCAGCGGCAGCGTAGCGATGGGCGACTGGTTCAGCCGCTTCTGGCAGATGGCGCCCACCGTCATGCTGAAGAGCGCGGCCAGCGCATAGCCGAGACCAGCCATCGGCACCTGGTGCGCATCGGCCCCGCCGACCACCAGCGAAAGGCCGCCCAGCGCAAGCACGAGGCCGGCCATGCGCGGTGCGGACCAGGTACGTTCAGTTACCAGAAGCGTCAGCAGCGGCTGCACGCCAAGCACCGTGGCCAGCAGCCCGGGCGTGAGGCCGCGGTCCAGCGCGAGCAGATAGCAGATTGAGTACCCGCCGGTCAGCAATGCACCGGTGCTGGCCACCTTCAGCCGTGAACCCGGCGCCGGCCACCACTGCCCGCGCCGCAGGCCTAGGCCCGCCAGCACCAAAGACGCGAGCGCAAAGCGCCCGACCAGAAACGCGAACGCCGGGACATGCTGCACCCCGATCTCCGCAAAGATTGCGCCGCTGCTCCACAGCAGCACGAATAGAACCGTCGCGCCGGACCCTGCCAGCGCGGCTTGCATGGAACGCATACCACTCACCTGTCGAAAAAAGATGATGTCGGGTTCCGGCGCGCAGGCAAGCGCCTGCCTCGGGCGTGGGCCCGAGCCTGGTTCAGGTCAACCGGAAACGAAGCGGCTGGGAATCAGCCGAGCGCGGGCGGAGGCGGCGGCGGCTGTGCGCCGATCGCGTCGTAGCCCCAAGACACGACAGGAGGAGGGAAGGGCCCGGGCTGCACGCACACGTCATCCACGCGGGCGCGATGGCCGGCGGCGAGGAGGATGGCGTGAAGTCGAGGCATGAAGACGAAGATTCAGAGAATCAAAGAGTCGGCGAATCAGAATTAGCCGATGGCGTTCGAGCAGCGTATCGGCATCGCACGCATGGCGCAAGGGCGGCGCGCTACTTCAGGTACGACTTGATCACTTGCATCACCGCGTCGAGAT
The DNA here is from genome assembly GCF_021173085.1 of Ralstonia wenshanensis. Taxonomy (NCBI): domain Bacteria; kingdom Pseudomonadati; phylum Pseudomonadota; class Betaproteobacteria; order Burkholderiales; family Burkholderiaceae; genus Ralstonia; species Ralstonia wenshanensis. Next base: position 3,345,162 of record NZ_CP076413.1, on the reverse strand, counting down.
CTTCTTGGCGTTGGGCCTCGGCGGGCTCCTTCACCACGTGATCCGTCAGGTGGCCCTCGATGACCGCCGCCATTAACCCGTTGACGGCGCCGCGAATGGCCGCAATCTGCTGCAGGATGGCCGTGCAATCGCCCTCTTCGGCGAGTTGTTTTTCCAACGCGGCGGCTTGCCCCTGGATACGCCGTACGCGCGCCAGCAGCTTGGCTTTGTCGCGGATGGTATGGGCCATGGAATCGGGTATCGAGGTGGTGTGAATGACGCGGGAGGGTAGCATCACTATACTAGGGGGGAGTATATTTCGCCTACCCGAATTTACCGACTGCCATCCATGACCGCGTTCACCACCCTGCTGCAGCAAGGCAATGCCTGGCTGTTCGTTCCCAGTGCGATCCTGCTGGGTGCGCTTCATGGCCTGGAGCCTGGGCATTCCAAGACGATGATGGCGGCGTTCATCGTCGCCATCCGCGGCACGCTCACGCAGGCGGTGTTGCTGGGGCTATCGGCCACGGTGTCGCACACGGCGGTGGTGTGGGCGGTGGCCATGGCGGGCCTGTACTTCGGCCGCAACTGGAACGCAGAAACCACCGAGCCGTATTTTCAGATGGTGTCTGCCGTGCTGATCGTGGCCGTGGCCGCGTGGATGATGTGGCGCACCTGGCGCAGCACGCACGCGGCGCACGATCACCACCACGACCATCATCACCATGATCACGATCACGCTCACGGCCATGACGATGTCCAGCGCATCGACACCGGCCACGGCATCGTGCAGCTGGCCATCTTCGAAGATGGCGTACCGCCGCGCTTCCGGCTAACGCGGGAAGGCACGCGCGGCACCGCATGGTCGGCCGAGCAGGTGCAGATCGTGACCGAGCGCCCCGACGGCAGTCGGCAGACTTTCCGCTTCGTCCAGCGCGACGGCTTTCTGGAATCGGAGCAATCCATTCCCGAGCCGCACGCCTTTGTGGCGCGCCTGTCGCTCGGGCACGAACACCATCGGCATGACTACGACGTCACGTTCACCGAGCATGACCATGACCATGACCACGACCATGGCCGCAGCCATGGCGGGCTGGATGTGTCGTCTGCCGAATACCAGGACGCCCACGAACGCGCGCACGCCAACGACATCCGCCGCCGCTTTGCCAACCGTGAAGTGACCACAGGCCAAATCATCGTGTTCGGGCTCACGGGCGGGCTGATTCCGTGTCCGGCGTCGATCACCGTGCTGTTGTTGTGCCTGCAACTCAAGAAGATCACCCTGGGCGCGGCGCTGGTGCTGTGCTTCAGCATCGGGCTGGCACTCACGCTGGTGGCCTCGGGCGCGCTGGCTGCGCTGAGCGTGAAGCACGTCTCTCGCCGCTGGGGCGGCTTTGGTGAATTTGCGCGCAAGGCGCCGTACCTGTCAGGCGTGCTGATTGCCCTGGTGGGGCTGTACGTGGGGTGGCAAGGCGTGCACGGGCTGATGCAGCTGCCGTAGCAGCGTCCACGCTTTTTTCTGCACCGCTGCATCCACTGCCGCATGGCCTGCGTATCTGCAGGTACAGGCTGGTGCGGCATGTTTTTCGTCGATGCAGCGTCAGGTTTGCATGCGCACCGCGACCAACCTGTGGGATCCGGGCGGCCACGCTCCGCCAGCGATCCGATGGGATGCCGCCTCCGGCGGCACGTTAACCGCTCGAGGAGTTCATCATGCACACCCACCGCATTGCCCTGGCCTTGCTTGCCACGCTTTCCGCTTCTGCCGCGCTGTTCATCGCCCAACCGGCTTCGGCCGCGCAGGCCAAGTACGATCCGTACACGCAAGGCGCCGTCGACAAGACGGACCCGTTCACGCAAGGTGCAGATCGGCAGGCCGATACCTACGGCTATCTGTCGTGGAAGTACGATCGTTTCGACCCGTATGCGCAAGGCGCAGATCGTCAAGCCAGCGCGCATGACGTACTGGCATGGCGCGGCGATACGAGCTACCCGGGCAGCACGGACGGCGGTCGCGCGTGACGGGCCGGTATGGCGTGAGAGGGACCGTGTAAGCACGGCCCTCCACACGAGCATCACCTCGCTGATGTTGCCCCGTCGACGATCCGGTCGTACAACGCACGCGCTGCGGGCGACAGGTGCGCAGCCTTGCGCGTGACGAGCACCAGCGTGCGCGACACTTCAGGCTCCACCAGCTCCACCGTACGAATCATCGGGTACGCGTTCTTCTGAATCGCCAGCCGCGGCACCACCGCCGCGCCGAGCCCTTCAGCCACCAAGCCGAGCGCCGTTGAACTGCGCTGCACTTCGTAGAACGAATGCAGCGTCACGCCGTTCGCCTTCAGTGCGCCGTCGAGCAGGCTGCGGTTGCCGCTCACCTCGCCGGCAAAGATGAGCGGGTGGGGCTGCAAGGCTTGCCATCGGATGCGGCGTCGCTTGGCGAGCGGGTGATCATCGCGGCAGACGAGGACGTACGGATCGCTCGTCAGCGGCACGCTCACGAGCTCCGGATGCTGGTCGCCCGCGATGCTGATGCCGAACTCGGCTTCACGACGCAGCACGGCTTGCAGCACGGAGGCCGAGGCGTGATCGAGAATCTTCACGCGATCATGCGGCCGGTGCTCCGAGAACGCGCGCAGGATGCGCGGCAGATACTGCACGCCCACCGTCGGCACGCAGGCGATGGTGATGTCGCCGCGCTGGCTCAGGCCGGTCTCGCGAATCTCCGTGAGCGCATCGGACAACTCATTGAGCAGCCGGCGCGCCTGCGGCAGAAAGCGCTCGCCGATTTCCGTCAGCTCGGTCCGGCGCGTGGTGCGCTCCACCAGCGCGACACCAAGAAACGCCTCCAGCTTGCGCAGGCGCTGCGTGATGGCGGTCTGCGTCACGTGGAGTGCGTCGGCGGCTTGCGTAAAGCTGCCGCTCTCTGCAATCGCCACAAATGCCTGCACGCCGAGCGTATCGATTTTCATCAACGTTATGAATCAATCTGTAAATTGAATTCATTTTACTGATCGATCCGGAAACCGGACACTTTGCGCATCCCGTAAACCACGACAAGGAGCGCATCGTGACGACCCCACACGATTGGTACGCAAAGCAGTATGTGCAATTCGAGGATGAGCGCACGCGGCCGGTCCGGGACCTGCTCGCCGCGGTGCCGCCCACGCCCATCCATATCGCCATCGATATCGGCTGCGGGCCGGGCAATTCAACGGAAGCGCTGATGGCGCGTGCGCCCGCCGCAGCCGTTCGCGGCATCGACGCCTCGGCCGACATGATTCAAGCCGCACGCAAGCGCCTGCCCGAGGTGCGCTTCGATGTCGCCGACATTGCTGCGTGGGATGAGCCCGGCGCGTATGACCTGATCCTCGCCAATGCGGTGCTGCAATGGCTGCCGGCGCACGACACGCTGTTTCCGAAACTCGTTGGCAAGCTTGCGGCGGGTGGCCACCTGGCCGTGCAGATGCCGGACAACCTCGACGAACCGGCGCACCGCCTGATGCGCGAAGTGGCTGCTGCGGGGCCATGGGCCGGCAAGCTCAGGGGCGTGGAGCGCACGGAGCGCTTCGATGCGCGCCGCTATTACGCACTGCTGTCGCCGCTGTGCTCGCGCGTCGACGTGTGGCGCACCACGTACATGCATCCTCTGCAAGGCGGCGCCGATGCGGTGGTCGAATGGTTCAAGGGCAGCGCGCTGCGGCCATTCCTCACCGCGCTGAGCGAGGACGAGCGACCCGCATTCCTCGCCCGCTATCGCGACATGATTGCCCAGGCCTATCCGGCTCTCGATGATGGCACGGTGCTGCTGCCGTTCCCCCGGCTGTTCATCGTAGCCACGCGCAAGTAGGCGCAATCGCAGAAACGAAAATCAACGGCCATGAAAAAGCCCGACGGCAAACCACCGGCGGGCTTTTTTTCTGACACCTGCGGCGCTTAACGCGACGGGTTCAGCGTCAGGTTCATGTGACGGTTCACATCCTTGTACAGCAGGTAACGGAAGCGGCCAGGGCCACCCGAATAGCATGCCTGCGGGCAGAACGCGCGCAGCCACATGAAGTCGCCCGCTTCCACCTCGACCCAGTCCTGATTGAGGCGATAAACCGCCTTGCCTTCGAGCACGTACAGGCCGTGTTCCATCACGTGGGTTTCGGCAAACGGAATCACGCCGCCCGGCTCGAACGTGACGATATTGACGTGCATGTCGTGGCGCATATCGCTCATGTCGACAAAGCGCGTCGTCACCCAGGCGCCGTTGGTGCCCGGCATCGGGATCGGCTCGACGTCCTGTTCGTTGGTGACGAAGGCTTCCGGCAGGGGAATGCCATCGACGACCTGGTAGTGCTTGCGAATCCAGTGGAAGCGCACGGCCGCATCGCTGACGTTGTGCAGCGTCCAGTCGGCGCCCGGCGGAATGAACGCATAGCCGCCCGGCGTGAGCGTGTGCTTCTTGCCCTGCAGCGTCAGCTCGGCTTCGCCTTCAACGACGAACAGCACCGCTTCGGCGTTCTTGTCCTGCTCGGGCTTGTCGCTGCCGCCGCCCGGGTTCACTTCAACGATGTACTGCGAGAAGGTCTCGGCAAAGCCCGACAGCGGACGGGCAATCACCCACAGGCGCGTCTGGGTCCAGAACGGCAGCCAGCTCGTGACGATGTCGCGCATCACCCCCTTGGGGATCACCGCGTACGCCTCGGTGAACATCGCGCGATCGGTCAGCAGATCCGTCTGCGGCGGATGGCCGCCATGCGGCGCGTAATACGTGGTTTTAGACATGTTGCATTCAGGCAATGGGTTGGTCCGGCCCCGGGCGCGAATAGCATCGGGCAGTTCGTACACGGGCGGCGTTGACGATAGCGAAGCCGCCCACAATCGACCAATTAAATGTTGCGATGACTTCGATTCGATTTGCCACTACTGCGCCAGCATCAGATCGAGGTTCTGGACCGCCGCGCCTGAGGCGCCCTTGCCGAGGTTGTCGAACACTGCCGTGAGCAAGACCTGACCGTGGTCGTTGGCGAACACGCCCAGCCGCATGTCGTTGGTGCCGTTGAGCGCCTGCGGGTCCAGATTCGGCAAAGCGGACGGCGCCTGCAGCGGCATCACTTCCACATGCTGCGCGCCAGCGTAGTGGTCGGCCAGACATGCGTACAGCGCAGCCGCATCCACGCCGGCGTTGAGCAGACGCAGCTCCAGCGGCACCGTCAGCACAATGCCCTGGCGATACGCGCCGTAGGCCGGGACGAAAATCGGCCGCTGCGTGAGCCCCGCGTGCAGTTGGATTTCCGGCGTGTGCTTGTGCGCCAAACCCAGCCCATACACCTGGAACGGCAATGCCTTTGCCGCATCCGGCCCCTCGTAGGTTTCGACTGTAGCGCGGCCGCCGCCCGAATAGCCGGACACGGCATGCATGCTGATCGGGTAATCCGCCGGTACGAGGCCGGCTCGCACGAGCGGGCGGAGCAGCCCGATCGCGCCGGTCGGGTAGCAGCCCGGGTTGGTCACGCGCGACGCTGCGGCAACACGTCGGGCTTGCCCTTCGCTCATCTCCGGAAAGCCGTACACCCAGCCCGGCGTGGTGCGATGCGCGGAGCTGGCGTCGATCACGCGCACGGCCGGGTTGACGATGGCCGCGACCGCCTCGCGCGCGGCCGCATCAGGCAGACACAGGATGGCGATATCGCAGGCGTTGATGGCCTCGGCACGGCGTTGCGCGTCTTTGCGCGCGTCGGCGGGAAGCGTCAGCAGCTTCAGGTCCTGACGCTCGACACGGCCGCGCAGGCGCTCGTGAATCTGCAAACCGGTGGTGCCTTGGTCGCCATCGATGAAGACGAGGGGCGTGGACATGGCGGGGCGCTCCAATGGAAAAGAGGGTGAGGGTGGTGGTGAATGCGAGCCCCCATCTTCGAGCGCGGCCTAGAATATGAAAAGTTGAATTTCATAACCGTCACATTCAGCATTTCTGAATCATGCGAGAGATCAGCCTGGACCGCCTGCGCACACTCGTGGAAGTGGCCAGCCGCGGCTCGTTTGCCGACGCGGCGCGGGCGCTGCATCTGGCGGCGCCCACCGTGAGCCTGCATATCGCCGAGCTGGAGGATCGCGTAGGCGCGCAACTTCTCTCGCGCAAGCGCGGGCAGGTGCAGCCCACCGCCATCGGCGAGGTGATGGTGGAGCGCGCCCGCAAGCTGCTCGCCGATGCCGAGCAGGCGCTGGACGACATCCAGCGTCAGGTGCAGGGCCTGAGCGGGCGCGTGCGGCTGGGTGCTTCCACGGGCGCCATCGCGCATCTGCTGCCGCAGGCGCTCGACGTGCTGCGGCAGGACCACCCCGGCATCGACGTGCAGGTGGCGGTGCTCACGTCGCAGGAAACGCTGGCGGGTCTGGCCGATGGGGCGCTCGACATTGGCCTCGTGGCGCTCCCGCAATCGCAGGTGGCCGGCCTCGCCATCAAGCCATGGCGACGCGATCCGGTAATGGCGTTCTTGCCTGCGCACTGGACGAGCCCGGCGCGCATCACGCCCGCGTGGCTGTCTGCGCAGCCGCTGATCCTGAACGACGCGACCACTCGACTCTCGCGCCAGACAACGGAGTGGTTCGCCGCTGACGGTCATCACCCCGTGCCGCGCATCCAGCTCAACTACAACGACGCCATCAAGAGCCTGGTCGCGGCCGGTTACGGCGCAACGCTGCTGCCGCATGAGGCGTCCGCCGCACCATCGGATGCGCGCATCACCATGCGCCCGCTGCGACCTGCGTTGTGGCGTGAACTTGGCATTGCGCACCGCGCCGGTGACGTAGCGCGATCGACACAGCACGTGCTCGACGTGCTTTGGATGCTCCGGGCGAAATAGTCCATTGCGCGCCTCGAAACCGTGACGAGGCGCAGAATCCCGCTTGAATAAAGTTTGACTTCTTGTGTCGCGACAACTATCTTAAGATATGTTTTGCGACACAACACGGCGTGCCAGCCGGCCGACTCCGGCCCCAGCCTGCGCGCGCCGCTTACTCCTCTTCTTCGCTCGCCCGCATGCCCTTACTTGATTCCTCGCGCGAGCGCCGGTTGCTCTGGCTGCTCGCGCTCACGCAGTTCACCGTCATCATGGATTTCATGGTGATGATGCCGCTTGGTCCGCAGATCATGCATACGTTTGGCATCGGCCCGGCGGCGTTCGCCACGGCGGTGTCGGTGTATTCGCTGTGCTCGGGCGCTTCCGGCCTGCTGGCCGCCACCTATGTCGACCGCTTTGACCGGCGCCGCCTGCTGCTAACCGTCTACGGCCTCTTCACGCTGGCCAACCTGGCCTGTGCACTGTCGGGCAGCTACGGCATGCTGCTGTTTGCCCGCGCGTTTGCGGGCGTCACCGGCGGCGTGCTCGGGTCGATCATCATGGCCGTGCTGTCAGACGTGGTGCCGCCCGCACGGCGCGGCGCGGCCACCGGCGTGGTGATGTCGTCGTTCGCGCTCGCGGCCATGGCGGGCGTGCCAGTCGGCATTGCCATTGGCGCGCACTTCGGCTGGTCGGCACCGTTCTTCCTGCTGACGGCGCTCACGGTGCTGATCTGGCTGGGCGCGCGGCAGACCATTCCGCCGCTGGCCGAACATCTGGCAGGCAAGCGCAGCCAGACGCTGGGCGAGATTCTCTCCGGCCTGTGGCAGTTGCTCACCAACCCGCGCCACCTGCGGGCCTTCGTGCTGACCTTCGTGATGATGGGCTCGCACATGATGGTGATTCCCTTCATCTCTCCGGTGCTGGTGGCCAACCACGGTGTGTCGCCCGAAAACCTGTCGTGGTTGTATGTGGCTGGCGGCGCGGCGTCGTTCTTCAGTTCGCGCGCCGTGGGCAAGCTGGCTGATCGCTACGGCCGCCGCCGCATGTTCGTTGGCGCAACACTGCTGGCGTTCATCCCGGTGCTAGTGATGACGCATCTGCCTGACTGGCCCTACATCGGCATGTTGCTGTTCTTCCCGTTCTTCATGGTGATCCTCTCCAGCCGCATGGTGCCGATGCAAGCGTTGATGACGACAGTGCCCGCCCCGCAAGTGCGTGGCGCGTTCCTGTCGGCCAACAGCGCGGTGATGTCGGTAGGGACCGGCGTGGGAGCGTGGGTGGGTGGGTTGCTGCTGTCCGCCGGTACCGGCGCCCGTATCGAGGGCTATGGCCTCAACGGCTGGCTGGCCGTGGCAGCAGGGCTGTTCTGCGTGTTCTGGGTGAGCCAGGTGAAGGGATCGGATGCGCAGGGCGATCCGTCACTGGCTGCAGCAGCCGCATCCGCAGGCGCGTCGGGTCCGCAAACGGTGCCGCAAGCTCCTCGGGCGGAAAAAGCCTGAGCGGTTATTCGGCTTCCAGCACCATCTTCAGCTTCACCAGGTCACGCTGCACCCATTCGGCATCGGCGTCGAACTGGGCATCGTCCATATTCGGTTGCTGAAACAGCGTAAGCGAGACGGTAGTGCCGGCGCCGTTGCGCACCACCCGTAGCGGCACGTACACGATTGACCCGTCCGGCAGGCGGACCCAGTGGTCGGCAATGCCAAATGTGTTGGGCGGGCTGAAGCGGATGAAGACGCTGCCTTCGTCGCTGTTGGGGGCGGCCTTGGCAATCCATTCGTCGGGGGCCGCGCCCGAACCCTGCGTACCGGGCGCGAGCCCTTCCGACAGGCCGGTCGCCCAGATCGGAAAGTTCAGCGGCTCGGCCAGGAACATGGCCACGTCATCAAAGTGACGCTCGACATTGATGCTCAGGGTGCGGACGTTGTGCAGCATGTGGCCTCCGTGTGCGGCGCGCGCCGTGCGAGGCAGTATATGCGGTGCTCAGGCGGGCAGCTTGCGAAAGCTGATGGCCAGGCGGTTCCATGTGTTGATGGTGCTCACCAGTAGCGTGAGGTCGACCAGCTCGGCATCGGAGAACTGCGCGCGCACGGCCTGCCAGACGTCATCGGGCACGCGAGTTTCTGCGACGAGGGTGACGGCTTCCGTCCACGCCAGCGCGGCGCGTTCGCGATCGGTGAAGAATGGCGTTTCATGCCAGACCGACACGGTAGCCAGGCGACGGTTGTCTTCACCGCCCTTGCGGGCATCGGCGGTGTGCAGGTCGACGCAATAGGCGCAGCCGTTGATTTGCGAGGCACGCAGGCGCACGAGTTCAGTCAGCGGTTTTTCCAGCGTGCTTTTGCCCAGCGCTTTTTCGAGGCCCATGACCGCCTGGATGGCGGCGGGGTTGCTTTGGTAGAAGTCGAGGCGGGGTTCCATGAAAGGCTCCTGTGCTTGAAAACTGAAGCCAGTCTAGGCACGCGGGTGGCACCTTGAAATCGCCAATACGAGCAAATATCAGGTAGCCACCTTGACCAGCACGTCGGCCAGCTTGCCGAGGGCCGCGTCGATCTCCGTGACGTTCACGTGGCCGTAGCCGATCAGCAACCCGGGCTGCGGCGGCCGTGCCACGTGCATTCTGGCCGTGCCGTAGAGCCCGACGCCCACGCTCTCCGCCAGCTTGACCAGCTCGGCTTCCGCCAACGGCGTTTGCAACTGCGCTGCCATGTGAATGCCCGCCGCCGACGGCACGGGCACCAGCCACGGGGCCAGCGGGCCACACAGATGCCGCAGCAGCGCATTGCGGCGCGCCGCGTATTCCTTGTGCATGCGGCGCAGGTACTTGCCGAAATCGCCGTCGAGCATGAACTTGGCGAGCGCCGCCTGCATGAGCGATTCACTGTGCCAGTCGGCCACCTGCTTGGCGTGCCGCAGCGGCGCCACCAGCGAGGCCGGCGGTACCACGTAGCCGATGCGCAGCTCTGGGAAGATCGTCTTCGAGAACGTGCCCACGTAAGCGACGCAACCGGCTGCGTCCAGGCTCTTGAGCGATTCCATCGGGCGGCCGTCGAAGCGGAACTCGCTGTCGTAATCGTCTTCGATGATCAGCGCGTCATGGCGCTGCGCCCAGTCGAGCAGTTGTGCGCGGCGCGCCAGGCTCATCGGCATGCCCAGCGGAAACTGGTGCGACGGCGTTACGTAGACGAGCTTGGCGTGCTTCGGCAGCGCATCGACGACAAGCCCTTCCGCATCGACCGGCACCGGCACGACGTTGGCGCCCAGCGCCTGCAGCGCAATGCGCGCGGGCGGGTAACCCGGGTCTTCGATCGCCACCGTATCGCCTGGGCGTACCAGCACGCGGGCGATCAGGTCGATGGCCTGCTGCGCACCCTGCGTGACGACAATATCGGCCCACGCACACACCACCGCGCGACTGAATGCGAGATAGCGCGAGATGGCCAAGCGCAGCGCCTGATCGCCCGCCGGATCGTGATAGCCGCCGCGCCCGCGCGCCTGCTGGCGCAGCGCATGCGCAACACAACGGCGCCACACGTCGAACGGGAACAGGCGCTTCTCCGTCACGCCGCCCACAAAGTCGTAGACGAGGTTCGGGCGCGGCTGGGGCAGCACCCCCGGCATGTTGTTCCAGGGCGTGTCGAAGGTGCGTACGGGCGGCGTGGGCGATGCAAGTTGCGCCGCAGGCGATGCGGCCGGCGCGCGGGCGCGCAACCCTTCAGTCGCTTCGGCCACGAAGGTGCCCGAGCCGGCACGCGGCTGTAGATAGCCCTCGGCGATGAGGCGTTCGAATACGTCGAGCGTGGTCTTGCGCGACACCCCGATCTGCAGCGCCAGGTCGCGCGTGGAGGGCAGGCGCTCGCCCGGCACGAGCCGGCCATCGAGGATGGCCGTGCGGAGTTGTCGATAGAGTTGGCCGGCAAGGTCGTGCCGGCCGTGGATCGTCAAATGGACATCCATCGTGGGCGCAGTATGCGAAGGAGCTGCGCCATTCTACGGAAGCCGCCGGAGGCGGGAAGGGCAGGGTGAAGCTCAGCCTTCCCGGCCGTCAGCGCGCGGCGCCATCAGCCACGGCGTGTAGCGCCACAGATAAACCACAAACGCCGCCACCCACAGCACGCTCGCCCCGCCGATCCACACTTCGCGCGGCAACATGGCGGGGCCGGCCACGCGCACGAGTGCAGCCAGCGCGACGGCTGCGTAGGCGAAATTCTCTGCACGGCCCGTACGCAACATCCGGCCGGTGTGGCCCAGCGCGGTGCGCGTGATCATGGCGATGATGGCGCCGCCGATGGCTCCCGCCGTGAGCGCATGCAGCGCGGTCGAACGGTCGCCCCAGCCGAGCGCTGCGGCGGCCAACATGGCAAAGCCGATGGGCAGGAAGGCATACGCCACATGCAGGATGGAGACGATAGGCGTGCGCAGCGTGCGGCGCGTGTCCCAGCCGGCCCAGCGGACGGCCTGCACGACTGCTGCCGCCACAAACACGAGCGCTAGAACAATGCCTTGAAGCGGCGTCGCCAGCATGGCAACGGCGAGCGCCGTCGCCGGCACGATGGCGCGCTCGGCCCACACCACGCGGCGCACCTGCACGCCAGGAACGGCGTTGGACGTGAACATTGGGATGACGCGTCCGCCAATGACCGTGACGAACAGGCAGACCAGCCCCGCGGCTGCATCGAGGCAACGCAGTGCGGCCAGCGGCGCGTCCAGAGCCAGCGCGGCATGAAACGCCGCGTTGACGCCACCGAGCACCAGCAGCGCGATCGCCAGGCCATAGTTGCGGGCGCTCTTCGCGCGCCGCAGGACGCGCAGGAACGCCACGCCGCACGCCGGCAGGAACGCCACGTCCGCAGCCACGGCCAGCGGCACGGGGCCTGTCCACATCAGCACACGTGCCGCCAGCCACAGCGCAGCCAGCGCCGCGAGCTGCGTGCCTTGCGGCGTCTGCAGGCCGGTCCAGTTCTTACCCGCTGTGAAAAGGAAACCGACCACCACCGCCGCCGCAAAGCCAAACACCATCTCGTGCGCGTGCCAGAACAGTGGCGCCATGGTGGCCGGACCTTGGGCCGAGGGCAGGACACCCAGCAGCAACGCCGCCCACAGCGCCATGCCCAGTGCGGCAAACGCCGCGGCCAACAGGTAGAACGGCCGGAAGCCGAGCGCGAAGACCGCTCGCCCCGTGTAAGGCACGCGGCTTGCCGGGTCGGGCTTGCCGATGGTGAGCAACGGGGCTTGGCGGGGCATGGTGATTTCCGTGGTTCAGGTCAGAGGATGTCGTCCAGCAGATCGGGGCCGAACACTTCGCGGTGGATGCGCTCCGACGGCACGCCGCTGGCAAGCAGCGCCGCACGCTGTGCCTGCATGAACGGCAGCGGGCCGCAGAGATAGAAGTCCGCTTCCGCTCCGTGGTCGCGCACGAACGTGTCGATCGTCATGCGGCCGGGCTGGGCCGGGCGCGATGCGAACTCCGCGTCCTCGCCGGACTCCAGGAACACATGCGCCTCGAACGCCGGCAGCGCTTGCGCGGCACGCTCGAGATCATCGGCGTGGGCAACATGCGAGGCAGCACGGGCGGCGTGGCTGAATACGATCTTGCGCGCGCTGTTCTCCTGCGCGAGCGTGTTGAGCGCCGAAATCATGGGCGTGATGCCAACACCGGCCGACATCAGCACGATCGGGTTGTCGGTTGCCAGTTGCGGCACAAAGTCGCCGTACGGTTGGCTGACCAGCAAGACGTCGCCTTCGCGCGCATTGGCGTGCAACCAGCTCGACACGGTGCCTGCAGGGCGGTCAGCGTCGCCCGCATCACGCTTGACCGAGATGCGCCACGTGCGGCCATTCGGAGCGTCCGACAGGCTGTACTGGCGCTGCTGCAGTGCGCCCGGCGCCAGCTCCACTTGCACCGAGATGTACTGCCCCGGCAGGAAATCGGCCAATGGCGCGTCGCCCACGGCTTCGAGCGTGAGCGAGACCACGTCTTCGGCCTGCTGACGGCGGCTGACAATGCGCACCGGCTGACGATGGTCGGGGCCGCTGCCAGTGTGCTGGTACAGGCGCGCTTCCGCCGCGATCAGCTCCGCGGCGAGCAGCCAATAGGCTTCGTCCCAGGCAGCAAGCAGGTCCGGCGTGGCGGCGTCGCCCAGCACTTCGGCAATTGCGCCCAGCAGGTGGCGCGCGACGATCGGGTAATGGCTCGGCTTGATGCCCACGGCCGCGTGCTTGTGCACGATGCGGTTGACCACGGGCGCCAGCGCCGCGTTGTTGCCATGGTTGGCAGCGTACGCAAACACCGCCGAAGCCAGCGACTGCTGCTGCGACCCATTGGCCTGGTTGCCCATGTTGAACACGTTGGTCAGCTCGGGGTGGCTGGCGAACATGTTGCGGTAGAAGGTCTGGGTGATGGTCAAGCCATGCTCGCGCAGCACGGGAACGCTGGCATCGATATAGGGCTTGGACGTGTCGGACAGCATGCTGGACTCCAAATATGCGTGAAATATGCAACAAATAAGACGGGGGGCGCCGTCACGCTTTGTTCTGGATAGCCTGGTGCTCAGGCAACCGCTTGCATTGGATTCTATTAAACGTATATTTGTGATGCAACAAATTGACCTGCGGCAAACCGGCGCATCTTGTGGGCAACTTCCCGATAAGATGTTCCTCTTATGAATGTTTTTACCTGCGGCAACGCCGCACGCCCGCCATGCGACTGACCGACTACACCGACTACGCCCTGCGCACGCTGATCTACGTGGCCGTGCACCCGGACGAACTCGTCACGATCCAGCGCATTGCGGATGCCTTCGACATTCCCAAGAACCACCTCATCAAGATCGTCCAGCAGCTAGGGCAGGACGGCTTCCTGCACACCGTGCGCGGGCGCGCGGGGGGCATCACGCTCGGCCGCCCAGCGGCCGAAATCAACCTCGGCGACGTGGTACGCGCCACCGAGCCCGACTTCCGCATGGTCGAGTGCTTCCACGGCGACGATAACCACTGCGTCATCACCCGCGTGTGCGGCCTGCGCGGCGTGCTGCACGCAGCGTTGCGGGCGTACTTTGAAGTGCTTGATGGCTACACGCTGCAGGATCTGGTCGACAAACCGAACGCGGTGAACCGGGCGCTGGGAGAGGTCAGAGCGTTGCCGATGCCACGCCCTCGGGCCAAGCCCGCATCGCGCGCGTAGCCTGCGCGCCGCTTCTGTCGCGCGTTTCTTTTCCTCATCGCCGCAGGTTTGCGCAGGCATGTTCGCTGCTGCAAAACGGTTGCGGGCCGCGCCATCTTGGGTGACGGTCCAGTCAACCGACCAGCGGAGGTGTCATGAAACCCACTCGCGACAAGAGCAAGCACGCGTCGCACTCGAAATCGACGTCCACAAGCCAGCGCAGCAGCGCGTCCGACAAGGAGCGTGGCGGGCACGCCAGCGACGGCAGCGGCGGCAAATCGTCTGAACGTGCCGGTGCGAAGTCGCACGAGCGCAGCGCACAGGGCGGCAGCGCGCGTGAACACGCAACGCATTCGCCGATCGGCATTCAGAAGGCCCTGAAGGGCGCGACCTACCCCGCGAAGAAGCAAGAGTTGATGAAGACCGCGCAGGCCAACGGCGCAGACGACAGCACCCTCAAGACCCTGCGCGACATGCCTGACGACGAGTACGACACGCCGGCCGCCGTTTCCAAGGCCATCGGCCACGAAAAGTGATGCGCACCCGCGCAGGAGGACGACTCATGAACAGATCAACACAGCATATTGGTGCGCGTCGCGTTGCGGCGCTGCTGGTAGCAGGTGCGCTGGGCTTTGGCGGCGCGCTCGGTATCGCGCGGGCGGCAACGGACAAGTCCGACACCACCTTCGTCACCAAGGCTGCGGCTGCCGGGATGCTCGAAGTGCAGGCCAGCCAGGTTGCCATTACACGTGCGAGCAACCCGGACGTACGCGCCTTTGCACAGCGCATGGTGAAGGACCACACCACGGTGGGCGACGAACTCAAGGCGCTGGCCGGTAAAAAGGGCATTACGGTGCCGGACAGCCTGCCTGCGGATGAGCGCGCCAAGGTCGACAAGCTCAGCGCACTTGAAGGCGCGAAGTTCGACAAGGCCTACGCCGACGAGGTGGGGGTGAAGGCCCACAAGGACGCCGTCTCCCTGTTCGACAAGGCCTCGAAGGATGCGAAGGACCCCGACATCAAGGCGTTCTTCTCACATAACCTGCCTGCGCTGCGCGAGCATTTGCAAATGGCGGAGCAGTTGAAACCCGCGGTGAAATAATTGCTCGCTACGTCCGCCAAGGGCCCGCCCTGACGCGGAGACAAATCGCGATGAATGCGGCCCCTTTTTGGGGCCGTTTTCTTTGCGCGCTGTTTGCGTGCCCGACGGATTCGTTTTGGGCCACACCGCTTCCTGTTTTCATACCGCTTCGTCACTAAATTTTCATGGTTTGCCGCCAAGATTCGGCCGCGCAAACGTTTTAGTCATGCATGAGCTGCCCGCACGCATGGGTGGCCGGAAGCGTTTGCCCGACCTCATCGAATCGACAGGAAACCACAATGCTTTCGACCAAGAAAACGCTGCTCGCGATTGCGGTGCCGGCGTGCATGACCCTCGGCCTGTATGCCTGCGGCGGCAGTGACGACCCCGCGCCCACAAGCACGGCAGGCACCTCGCCAGCCCCGACGACGCCCACCACGCCGACACAGCCCGCCAAGCCGCAAGGCATGTGGACCACGGGCGACCTGCACGTGCACACGGCGGAATCCGCCGATGCCGTCACGCCCCTGTCGACGGTGCTCGACCACGCGTTCGACCTCAACGGCTTGGACTGGATGGCCGTATCGAACCACCTGCGCCCCTCGCCGCGCGATGCCACGGGCGCCACGCTTGCGGGCGGCTCGATTGCCGCATCGGCCGGGATCGCCAAGTACGAGATGCCCGCCATTGCGCAAGCGCAGGCGGCAGGCAAGTACGCGGGCAAGCTGGTCTTCTCCGCCGCCGAGTGGGACATGCCCACGCACGATCACCTGAACGTCGGCATCTTTGATGGCGCCGACAAGCTGCAGACGTCGGCCAAAGGCCTGAACAAGTTCGAGTACTTCTTCACGCAGCAGTCGGCATCGCTCTTCGATCCGAACGATGTGACCGCATGGCAGCAGGAAGGCCCGCGCGCCGGCACGACACACGCCGACGTGGTCAATGCCTTCAAGTGGCTCAAGACGAATTACCCGAACACCAGCTACGGCCTGATCAACCACCCGTCGCGCAACCCGGGCAAGTACACGGTGGCGGACTTCCGCGAGTTCAACGACACGGCGCCCGACATCATGTTCGGCATCGAAGGCATGGTCGGCAACCAGATGGAGCCCGACCGCGGCGGCTATACCAGCGCCTACACCGACGCCAACCTGAAGAACCGAACGTACGGCGGCGTCGACTACGTGGTCGCGCAAGTCGGCGGTATCTGGGATGCGCTGCTCGGTGAGGGCCGCCGCGTCTGGAACTTTGCCGATTCCGACCACCACTTTGAAGTGGACGCCACGCAGCAATTCAGCAGCGGCTATTACCCCGGCGAATACGCCAAGACCTACATCTGGCTGCCGGGCACCAACACTGACCTGAAGACGCTCCTGGCAGCCATGCGCTCGGGCAAATCGTTCGCTGTGTTTGGCGACCTCATCAACGCGCTCGATTTCAGCGCGGGTACCGCAGCCACCTCCGCCGACATGGGCGGCACGCTCACTGCCAAGGCTGGCGACAAGGTGACGATCACCATCCGCTTCAAGAGCCCCGATCACAACAACTACGAGTACCCGCTAGGCAGCGGCTTCAAGGTCAACATGCGTCCGGTGGTGGACCACGTTGATCTGATTGCGGGCGACGTGACGGGCAAGGTTGCATCTGGCACGCCAGCCTATGCCAAGGACACCAACGACTCCACCAAGGTCATCGCCACGTTCACCAAGGCAGACTGGAAGGTCGACGCCGACGGCTACAACAGCATCACGTACACCTACACGGCCGCCAAGAACCAGTACTTCCGCCTGCGCGGCACCAACCTCGGCATGAACGTGTCGGGCGAGACCAGCAACGGCAATCCGCTGCCCGACCAGAAGACCGTGGTGACGGAGAACGCCGCGCGCTTCAACGCCATCAACGATCGCAACTACAACGATCTGTGGTTCTACTCGAACCCGGTGTTTGTGTCGGTGCAATAAATGCCGAAGCGGTAAGGCAGCGGCGGTGACTTACGCTGCGGCGGGCGCACTCGTTCGCCGCAGCCACACCGTCACCGCCAGCCCAGCGCCACCCGGCCCGGGCGCCAGCGCAATCTGGCCGCCCATGCGATCCACGATCTGACGCACGATCGCCAGGCCCAGGCCGCTGCCCTGGGTCTGCGTGCCTTCCAGACGCGTGAAGCGTTCAAACACACGTGCATATGCCTCGGGCGGAATGCCGGGGCCGTTGTCGGTCACGGCCAGGATGGCCCAACCGTAGTCCGCCGACACCTGCACCGTCACGCGGCCGCCTTCCTGCGTGTAACGCACGGCGTTGTCGACGAGGTTGAACAGCAGCGCGGCAATGAGTGTGCGGTTGCCCGACGTCCACACGGGCTGCTCGGCGGGTTCGATGCCCAGATCAATCCGGCGGCCATCGGCCAGCAGCGCGAGATCTTCCAGTACGGTGCGCGCCACCTGCGAGAGGTCGACCGCCTCGCTCGTCGCGGCCGATGCTTCGGCCTGTGACAGCAGCAGCAAGTCGTTGATGAGATCCGCCAGGTTGCGCGTGCTGGTTCGCGCGGCCTTCAGGACTTCGTGCAGCGCGGCATCTGCGTTGGTTTGCGCCGCCACCTGCATCTGCGTATCGAGAATCGCCAGCGGCGTGCGCATCTGGTGCGCTGCATCGGCAATGAAGCGCTTCTGCGTGATCGCGTTGTCGGCAATGCGCTGCAGGTATTGATTGAACGCCCCGGCAATCGGCTGCAGCTCGTGCTGCAAGCCATCGGGGTCGAGCGGCGCAAGGTCGGTGGGCGCGCGTGCCGACACGTTGCCGGCTAGCCGCAAGATCGGCCGCAGCTCCAACGTCAGGCCGATGAGGATCATCGCCAGCGCCAGCCCCACCAGCGCGAGCTGGCGCACGGTGCCAGGCCACCACAGCTGGCGGATCATCGCGTCACGACCGTTCATGGTTTGCGCGACACGCGTGACAACGCGTTCGGTACGGCCGGCGTCGTACATGGTTCGTACCACGGCGGCGACGTGCACGGGCTGGCCTTCCACGGTATCGGTGTAGGTGCCGGCATCGGCCAGGCCCGCCGCGTCAAACGCCGGGCGCGTACCGAAGTCGAGCCGCCCGGCCAGCAGGCGACCGTGCTCGGTGCTGACCTGGTACGCCACCTGGTCGCGCACCGGGGTTTCCGGCGCGGCAAACACGGCCAGCGCCGCCGGCGGCACCGACACGCGCAGGCGGCCTTCGTCCCACTCGATCTGGCCGCTGATCATCTGTGCGGCCGTGTCGAGCGCATGGAAGTGCACGAGGTCGGCGTTGTGGCGTGCGGCGGCCAGGTCGAGCCAACCATCGGCCGCCACATAGACGACCAGCGGCAGTGCCAGCCACAACACCAGCCGCGCACGCAGGCTGCGCGCCCGCGTCGGGGCCGACTGCGCTGGCGCTTGGTCAGGACTGCGCGGCGGAGGCATCGCGCAGCAGGTAACCAAGGCCGCGCAGCGTAACGATGGTGGCAGCGGAATGCTCCAGCTTCTTGCGCAGGCGGTGGATGTAGATCTCGATGGCCTCGGGGCTGGCTTCGTCATCCATCCCGAACACGCCGTTCACCAGCGCCGGTTTGGACACGGTGCGCCCCAGCTTGAGCATCAGGATTTCAAGCACGGTGTGCTCGCGCGCGGGCAGCACCAGAGGCTGGCCGGCCAGATTGAAGGTGCGGCTGCCGGTGTGGTACGTCAGGTCGCCACATTGCAGTTCGACGGATTGGTCGGGGGCGCTGCGCCGCACCAGCACCTGGATGCGTGCAATCAGCTCACGAATCTCGAACGGCTTGACGAGGTAGTCATCGGCGCCGGCACCCAGGCATGCGACCTTGTCGTCGATCCCGCCGCTGGCCGTGAGGATCAGCACCGGCACCGGGTTGCGGCGGCCCCGCAAACGTTGCAATACACCTTGCCCCGACAACGTGGGCAACTGCAGATCAAGCAGCACCACATCGTAGTGTTGCGTGAGCAACAGCGTATCGGCGGATTCGCCATCGGTGGCGTGATCCACGGTGAACTGGGCGCGGCGCAGGGCTTCAGACAGCCAGTGCGCCAGCGGGGCGTTGTCTTCGATCAGGAGCAGCTTCATGCGAAAACAGCGCGTCCGAAAAATGAAAGCGATTTGTGGGTTGCCGCTTCCTAGAATGGTGGCGGCTGCCTACGCGCGCCGGAGGCGTCATTCACCAGATCCGGACCGCGCGATACCGATATCTACAAAAGAGCCGGAGACAACTCAATGGGTGTTTTTACCTGCAGGAGCGCACGCGCACGCGGCGTCCGGGGCTGGATCACGCCGTGGCTCGCTGCCCTTCTGGCAGTGGCAACTTCGCATGCCCTCGCGCAAGACCCGACGCGCCTGACGCTCATGGTCAGCGGCACCGCCAAGATGATCTACCTGCCCGCGACGCTGGCGCAGCGCCTGGGCTATTTCCGTGACGAAGGGCTCGATGTGGAACTGGTCTCGCAGCCCGCCGGCGTCGATGCGGAGAGCGAACTGCTCACCGGCTTTGCGCAAGGCGTGGTCGGCTTTTATGACCACACCATCGACCTGCAGGCCAAGGGCAAGGAAGTGCGCGCCATTGTCGTATTCAGTCAGGTGCCGGGCGAGGCGGAAGTCGTGTCGACACGGTTGCCGGCGACGGTGCAGTCGATGCGTGACCTGCGCGGCCGCACGCTGGGCGTGACGGGGCTGGGCGCATCCACCAGCTTTCTCACGCGTTACCTGATGACGCAGCAGGGGCTGTCGGCCGGCGACTACACCATGCTGCCCGTCGGCGCTGAGCGCAGCTTCGTCACCGCGCTGCGCAGCGGCCGCATCGATGCCGGCATGACCACCGACCCGACGGTCTCGCGCCTTGTGCACAGCGGCGAAGCCCGCGTGCTGCTCGACCTGCGCACGCTGGAGAACACGCGTGCCGCGCTGGGCGGTTCGTATCCGGCCGCGTGTCTGTACTTGCAAACCGAATGGTTGGAAGCGCATCCGGACGTCGCCGCCAGACTGGCCCGCGCATTCGTGCACACCCTGCGCTACATGCGCACGCACGGTGCTGAAGATATTGCCGCCCGCATGCCGCCTGAATTCAGGCGCGATCATCCAGAGCTGTACACAAAAGCGCTTGCCGCCGCGTTGCCCACGTTCAGCACCGACGGACGCATGCCGGACGACGGCCCACCCACCGTCCTGCGCGTCCTCGCTGCCAGCAATGCCAACGCGCGCGACAAGCACATTGATCTCTCGCGCACCTATACCAACAGGTTTGTCGATCAGGTGCGCGAGCGCCGCTAGCTCAGGACACGCAGGTTCAGAAGCGCGTGCGCATACCGACGCCAAACTCCGTCTGGCTGTTGTGGCCGTTGGTACCGCCTACGATGTACTGATCCTTCAGCTTCATGTAGTCGGCTGCCACGTAGAACTCCGTGCGCTTGGACACGTGGTAGAACACCGAGCCGTACAGCGTGTTCTTGCGCCCGCTGCCCGCAGCGGTGGCACCCACCACGCTGGCGTACGCGTTGAGCGTGTTGCCGTCGGCGCTGAAGGCAGCGTTGTCGGCCTTCATGATCTGGTAGCCGATCTCATAGTCGAACGCGCCTTGCGGAGCGATCTTCAGCGACAGCGTGTAGGCGTCGTCCTTGCGATTGCCCAGCGCGGCCGGTTGCTCGCCGGTGTAGTGGAAGTAGCCGGCGTTGACACGGAACATGCCCATGATCACGTTGCCGCCCACCGAGTACGAACGGTCCATGAAGCCGCCCACCTTGGCCTGTTGCGCGAAGCCCGCCAGATGGAAGTTGTCGCCGTTGTAGCCCAGTGCGAGCGACTCGGTGGTGCCTTGCGTGAACTGGCCCGGCACTTCGCCAAACTGATAGCCCAGGGCCGTCAGGAAGCGGCCGCCCCACATCTTCTTCCACACCACACCGTTGTTCATGCGCGTGCCGGTGGCGCTGCCTGCGTAGAAGATCAGTTGCTTGAAGTTATTGGTATTGGTGTAGCCGCCTTCGTCCAGACCGACTTTCGCACTGGTGTACGGGTCGCCGTAGATACCCGACACGTCACGGGCAATCGCGTTCTGGCGGCCAAAGGTCAGCTTGCCCAGCGATTCGCTCGACAGGCCCACCCAGGCATCGCGGTTGAACAGCACGCCCGGGGTGTCCATGTTGCCCGTCGGCGTTTCATATTCCGATTCCAGCTTGAAGATGGCCGACGTGCCGCCGCCCAGGTCTTCCTTGCCGGTCAGGCCCCAGCGGCTGCCCGAGAACCAGGGGATCTGGAAGCCGGTGGTGCGCGCGCCAGCAGCGTTGGTGTTGTTGACGGTGCTGATGGTGGTGTCGATCAGGCCGTAGAGCGTCACGTTCGACTGGGCATGGGCGGCGCCAGTGGCCAGCGTGGCCGCAGCGGCTGCTGTTGCCGCAAGGGCAAACTTGATGCGGGACATTGAAGTCTCCTTCCTTTGTGGGTGATGGTGTCCGGTCGTGATGCCGGCTTTGGGAAACGCGCAACAGCGGTTGGTCAGGCCGCCGATGCAATCGCTGGGCGAGCGTAGAAGGGGGCACCTTTCTGGAGCCTTTCGCGTCGGCGTAGGTGCAACGCTAGGGTCTACCCGCATTGGGACATGTGCAGAGGCGAGGGTTGTTGCGCCAGACAATGCAACGCATTGCAGCCCTGGCAATCGGCCTCGCGGTAGAGTGTCGAGTCGCCCCCATCTCAACTCCACCGGTCCTTTCCCATGCATCCGTCCCAAATGACCGGCCTGCAATTGCTGCAGGCCATGTCGCACGGTGATCTGCCGCGCGCGTCCATCAGCGAAACCATCCCGATGACGATGGATTCCATCGAAGCGGGCACCGTGCACTTCACCGCCCAGGCCGACAAGCGCCACCTCAATCCGCTCGGCGGTGTGCACGGCGGCTTTGCGGCGACGGTGCTGGATTCCGTGACGGGCTGCGCCGTGCATTCGATGCTCGAAGCCGGCGTCGGTTACGGCACGGTCGACTTGAACGTGAAGATGGTGAAGGCCGTGCCGGTGGATACGCCGCTGGTGGCCGTTGGACGCGTGCTGCATGTCTCGCGCACGATCGGCGTGTCGGAAGGCACGCTCAAAACGCAGGACGGCACATTGCTGGCGCATGCCACCGCAACGTGTGTGATCCGCCGTCCGTAAATCCGATTGACCTGGAGCACCTGATGTCTGAACCGCTGCAAACCCTGTCCGACTTGTCTGCGAAAACCACCGCGCTGGTGTTGATCGACCTGCAACGCGGCATCCTGCCGTTTGCACAGGGGCCACACTCGGCCGAGCAGGTATTGAGCGCGTCTGCACAGCTCGCCAAGCGCTTTCGCGAGCTGGGTGCGCCCGTGGTGCTGGTGCGTGTGGGCTGGGCGGCCGACTACGCCGATGCGCCGCGCCAGCCCGTCGACCGCCCCGCGCCCACACAGCCGGGCGGCCTGCCGCCGCAATGGTGGGAACAACCGGCCGAGCTGGAAGTGGCGGCCACCGACATCCAGATCACCAAGCGCCAGTGGGGCGCGTTCTACGGCACCGAACTCGATCTGCAACTGCGCCGTCGCGGCATCACCACCATCGTGCTGGGCGGTATCTCGACGCACGTGGGCGTGGAATCGACCGCGCGTGCCGCGTGGGAGCACGGCTACGCGCTGGTGCTGGCCGAAGATGCGATGAGCTCGAACGATGCGGCGATGCATCGATCGTCGGTGGAGAACGTGTTCCCGCGACTGGGCCGCGTACGCGACACGCAGACCATCCTCGCGGCGCTGACGGCCTGAACGTTCAGGCGCCGTCCTCGACCGGCACGTACAGCACCATGCGCAGGCGCGGGTCTTCCATCACCGGCAGGCCGATATAGTCGTAGCGGACGACCTTGCCGCCGGGCGTGCGGATCAGCTTGTGCTCCGCACGCTGGGCGCGCACTTCGTGCTGACGCCACCACGTATCGAACTCGCGGCTGCTGCTGCGCAGCCGGTCGACGAGCGCCACGAGCACCGGGTCGTCTGCGTGCGGGTCGTACACCGCGCGAAATTTCGCCAGCATGCGCCGCGCCTCGTTCTCCCACTCGACAAAACGCTCGCGCGCATTGGCGTACAGAAACATGTAGACCAGCGAGTTGCGGTCTTCGAGCGGCATCGTGCCGAAATCCATGAAGAGCTGCGAGGTCGCCTCGTTCCAGCACAGGAGTTCGGTGCGGTAGCTGCGCACGTGAGCGGGCAAAACCATGCCGGCAACGGCGCGGCGCAAGACATCGGGCACCGCTTCGGCGGCCGAACGCCCGGTCGCCGCCGCAGTAAAGACCGATTCCGCGCGCGCCAGGCCACGCATGTGCGCGCGCTCATCCGAAGACAGCTTCAGTGCGCGCCCGATCGCCTCGATGGTCGCCACCGAGGGCCGCACGTCGCGCCCCTGCTCGATGCGCACATACCAATCGATGCTGATGTTGGCCAACTGCGCGACTTCTTCCCTGCGCAGGCCAGCGGTGCGGCGGCGCCCGCTGCCTTCGGGCAGCCCCACGTCCTGCGGACGCAGGTGGCTGCGGCGGCTGCGCAGGAATTCACCCAGCTCGTTGCGCGGCGCGGCAGGGAAGGGGGCAAGGTCGGCGGTGAAATCGTCCATGGGGGCATTACACACGACAGCGCGTGAAGGTGGGAGGGACAACCCAATCCTAGGTTAATCCTAGCTCTGCATCGAATCGGCTCGCGCACCTACGCTGCGTTCATCCCTCTTTCCGGAGCCGATCGTGACCCAAGTTTCTTCTGCCCCCTCAGTATCCGAACCCCGCCGCTGGCTCGCCTTTGGTGTGATGGTGACGGCGCAATTCATGTTCATCGTCGATGCGTTCATTGCCAATGTGGCGATCCCGAGCATCCGCACGAGCCTGCACGCCACACCCGCGCAACTGGAGGCGGTGCTGGCGGTGTACCAGCTTGGCTACGCGATTCTGCTCATCACCGGCGGCCGCCTGGGCGATCTGTTCGGGCGCAGGCGCGTGTTCCTGTTTGGCCTCATGGCCTTTACCGCCACCTCGGCCGGCTGCGGGCTGGCGGGCAGTGCGGCGGCGCTGATTGCATGGCGCTTTGCGCAAGGCCTGTCGGCCGCGATGATGGTGCCGCAAGTGCTGGCGAGCGTGCAGGCGCTCTTTGCCGGCGCCGAGCGTGACCGCGCGCTGTCGATCTTCGGCCTGGTGATGGGCACCGGCGGCGCGGCCGGGCTGCTGGTGGGCGGCGCACTCACCAGCGCCGACATCGCCGGGCTGGGCTGGCGCTCCGCCTTCCTGATCAATGTGCCGGTTGGGTTGACTGCCGCGCTGCTGGGCTGGCGCTGGATTCCGCACCCGAGTGCCAACGCAGCGAAGGTGCATCTCGATACAGCCGGCGTGGCGTGGATGGCCGTGAGCGTGGCTGCCGTGCTGGTGCCGATGCTGTTCGGCCGCGAACTGCATTGGCCGGTGTGGACCCTGGCATTGCTTGTCGTAGGCGTGCTGGGCATGGCCACGTTCCAGCAACTTGAAGCCCGTGTCGATCGTGCCGGCGGTACGCCGCTGCTGCCGCCCACCTTGCTGCAGCATCGCGCCTTCATGACGGGCCTGACGGCGTCTGCGCTGCACTACATCGGGATGATGGCGTTCTTCCTGGTGCTGACGCTGTATCTGCAAAACGGTCGGCAGCTGTCTGCGGTGCGCATGGGGGTTGCCATCCTGCCGCTGGCCATCACGTTTCTGATCACGTCGCGGGTAGCCAATGCCTTGGTGCGGCGCTATGGTGTCCGCGCACTGCTGGCAGGCCTCGGCCTGATGGCGCTGGGCTTGCTGGCACTGCTGTCGGGTTTCGGCACGGAGTGGGCGCACCCCGCCACGCCGAGCATGGCGCGCATCGGCATTGCGGTGGCGCTGTACGGGGCCGGGCAAGGCCTGGTCGTCGTGCCGTTGATCGGCCTGGTGCTGACTGGTGTCGTGCGTACGCAGGCAGGCGCGGCAGCAGGGCTGCTGATTACCGCACAGCAATTGGCGGGCGCACTGGGCGTCGCCTGCATCGGCGGGCTGTATTTCAACTTTGCCGCTGCCGGCGGTGCCAACGGCATGGCGCACGGCACGATGGCGGGATGCATCGCCATGCTGGCAGCGCTTGGCGCAGCGGCCATCGGCTTTGCGCGACTGGCCGCACAGCAGCGGCAACTGGCCGCCGCTGGCGCTGCAAGCCCTGCCTGAACCACGCTATCAAACCACCCGCGACATTCGATACTCGGGCGCGCGACACAAGCGCCCCCCTGTGCATTGATCGGCCCCGGCGGAGGCTCCAAACTCCCGCGCGATGCGCTTGGCATCGTTCGCCTCCTTCCCGCATGACCACTGTGTCCCACCTTCGTACCGCAGCTTCGGCCGCGTCCGCTGCACCATCCCTGGCGCGCCGCATCGTCGCGGAGGGGCTCGGTACGGCCTTGTTGATTGCGGTGGTGATCGGCACGGGCATCCACGCAAGCCGGCTCTCCGGCGGCGATGCCACGTGGACGCTGCTGGCGCAATCACTGGCGGGTGGCGCTGGTCTGCTGGCACTGCTGACGGTGTTCGCGCCGGTGTCTGGGGCGCACCTGAACCCGGCGGTCACGCTGTCGACGTTGCTGCGGGGCGGCTTGCGTGGGCATGAGGCGCTGGCCTATCTGGCTGCACAGGCCTTGGGCGCCGCGCTGGGTGTGGCCGCTGCGCACGCCATGTTCGGCATGCCGGCGTGGGCGCCGGGCACGCATGCCGCCACGGGGCCTGCACTGTGGTGGAGCGAAGCGCTGGCAACGTTCGGACTGATCGGCGTGGGCATCGCATGCGGCCGTCACGCGCCGAAGCAATTGCCGCTGGTGGTGGCCGCCTATATTGCGGCGGGGTACTGGTTCACGTCGTCGTCATCGTTGGCCAACCCGGCATTGGCCTTTGCCTGCGCACTGACCGACGGCCCCTCCGGCATCCGCCCCGGCGATGTCCCGGGCTACATGCTGGCGCAACTGGTCGGCGCGCTGCTGGCAACGCCGTTGTTCAGTTGGCTGATGGGCGTGGAAGGGCCGCCCGCGCAAGCATCCAGCACCGCCATCGCGCCGGCTCAAGCCGTGCCGATGCACCGCCAGGCAAGCTGACGCTGGACGCTCAGCGGAGCGCTGTCAGCCCGCTGGCGCGGGCGTACTGGAAAAGATCGATCTCGCGCGCTAGGCCAAGCTTGCGCAGCGCCACAGCCTTTTGCGTGCTGACGGTCTTCACGCTCGAACCGAGCATGAGCGCTATGTCGGACACGGCCGCGCCGCCCGCATACAGGCGAAGCACTTCGCGCTCTCGCTCGCTCAGCCGCTCGAACGCATCGCGTTCGTTGGACCCGAGGCCCGTGTCTTCCAGGATGCGGGGGCTGTCATAGCGCACGCCGCGCGCGGCCGCCATGACGGCGTGCCCGACATGAACAAAATCATCGTTCTTGCTGACAATGCCAGCCACGCCAATCTGCCGCATGGCGCGCAGCAGCGCCGGGTTGTGGACCATCGTGCAGACGACGATGCCGCACCTGGGATGCTGCTTGCGCAGGCGTGCCAGCAATTGCATGCCATCGAAGGCCGGTTCGCCACCCAGGTTGTAGTCCGTCACGATGACGTTGCTGTCGACGGACGTGAGCACCTGCATCAGCTCGCGCCCGTCGTGCGCCTGCGCGACGACCTGCTGCTGTGGAAACTGCCCAATGGCCGCGGCCAGCCCCATGAGGATCACCGGATGATCGTCCGCCAGCACGACCGAGAGGACAGGGCACATGCGCACGCCGTCAGGCCGGGCGCGTCGCCGGGGAAGACTTGGCCGGCGTGACGAGCAACAGGGTGGAATAGATCGGAGCCGTCATGGGAGTCAGGAGCACCGCTGAAAAGGAGCCGGTACCTTACTCACCGGATATGCCCTGCGGGATCAGACTTTTCTTACTTTGGCGCCGCGTAACCTTTCGGGGCAGAAGCTGCTTTTATCTGGGTTGAGAGAAACTGAATGGCCCTGCAGCGTTTGTACTTATGCCGCCGCCTGCACGTGCGCGAGAAACGCGGTGACAGACAGCGGGGCCGCCCACAGATAGCCTTGGCCCGTCGCACAGCCCAGCGCGCGCAACGTCTGGCGCTGTGCTTCAGTTTCCACGCCTTCGGCAATGCACTCGAGATGCAGCGTGCGCGCCAGTTCGATCATCGTGCGGCAGATCACGCCGCGCTGGCTGGTCTGGTCCACCGCGGCGGTAAACGAGCGATCGATCTTCAGGATGCTGAAGGGCAGGTCGGCGAGCAGCTTGAGCGTGGCAATGCCCACACCAAAATCGTCGATGGCCAGCGGATGGCCCAGCAGGCGCAGGCGGTTGAGTGCGATGGTGAGTTGCGTGGCATCGTGCACGGGCGAATCCTCCGTCAGCTCGATGGCGATGGCGGCCGGCGCAATGCGGGCCTCGCGCACGATGGCTTCGATTCGCTCGATGGTGCCGGCGCGGCTGAGCGTCTGCGCAGACGCATTCACGCCGATCGAAACGGGATATGCATGCGCGGCCAGCGCGTGCTGCACGCGCACGCAATGCTCCAGCACATGGAAGAACAGGCCATCAGCCAGCCCGAGCGCCTCCAGGCGCGGCACGAACGCCGCAGGCGACACACGCCCATGCAGCGGATGCATCCAGCGGCAGAGCGCCTCGGCGCCGGCAATCTGGTTGGTGGCCAGATCGTGCTGGGGTTGGAATACGACCTCGATCTGTTCAGGCGTTTCTTGGATGAGCGCGGCCAGCTCGTCGTCGGAAAATTGTGGCAAGACAGCGGCTGCGGCCGGTGCTCCGTCCCGCTCCCGCGCGGCGGCTTCTTCCAGCAATGGCAGCACGTGTGCCGGGCGTAGCGGCTTGTGCACGCCGCGCGTGCGCGTCAAGCCGATCGCATCGGCCAGGCTGATGTGCGACTCGACGATCGGCGCGTCCATCGCGCTGACCCACGCCCACACAGGCGCCTGTCGCGGAAAGACGTGGCCGCCGCGCAGGTGCATCTGCTCCATCAGTTCGGGGCCGTTCATGCCGGGCATGTCGATGTCGCACAGCACGAGATCGACGTGGCAAAGCTGGAGGAGGTAGAGCGCCTCGCGGCCGTCGCAGGCGGTCAGGATCTGCTGCACACCCAGCGTATGGAGCAGTTGCCGGGCCGCGGCACGTTGCACGGGGTGGTCGTCCACCACCAGCACGGCGAGTTGCGCGAAACCTTCCATCGGCCAGTCCTTGTTGTTGTAGGGATCGGAGGCAAGGCGCATCTCGCTTGCGCTGTGTGACGCCGCCGTCAGCCGCCATTGAAGCACCGGCCGCGCGGCTTGTCAGGCGAAGTCGATGCGCGGCGACAGAAAAAACAAAGCCCGCGCAGCTTTTCAACTGCGCGGGCCTTGAGCGATTCCCCCAACCTTTTGAGCTTCCGGCGCCGGTGTCGACGGCGTCGGGATGGAGGAAATCGTGCCCGAAAAAAATGAAGCCCGCAACAGGGGCGGGCTCAAAAGGGGGGGAGTGCTCTCTAAAGAGAGAGCAAGGTGAAGTTTAGTGGAGGGGGTGAAGTCAGACTGTCCGGGGTTGGCCGAAAGGCTTGTAGGACAAAAGCTGACGATATTTCGCGATGTTAGCCGCACAAAGCAGGCGGTTACGCGCACATTCGACACGTTGACGTGATTCAAGCAGCGCTTTGCCTTTTTCCTACCGCGAGACGTCTAGGTGTTCGAGGGGCGACTCGAAGCGCACGCTTGAAAAATCGTCGCTCGTTGCTATCGGGCAACGTCGCTGAGCAAAACGCGCAGAAAAATTGAGAATTCAGGGTAGCCGGAACCGGCTGAGATGCAAGGCGGCCAGAAGAACAGCAAAAGCCGCGCGCCAAAGAAAAAAGCCCGAGCACCAGGTGCTCGGGCCACAATCCACCAAGGAGGGTGGAGGAGACAGTTCCTACTATAGCGAATCGTTTGTTGCGTTGCAATAACGTAGAACTACTTAATGTAACGAGAAGCTACAAGCGTTGCCGCAACGCCACGCGTGACGAAAACGATTGCATCTGTCACACGATGACGCAGCGCAGCAAAACAACGCGGCGCGCTAAAAAACTCTTCCAGCTCCAAACCTGCCGCGCCTCACTCGCGGGACAATCCGCGAAAGTAACCGCTGACTTAGCGCCTGCTGCTTAAAACGCCGGCAGGATTGCACCCTTGAACTGCGTGTCGATGAACTTGCGCACGTCTTCCGATTGGTAGGCGTGCACCAGCGTCTTCACCCACGGCTGGTTCTTGTCTTTTTCGCGCACGGCGATCAGGTTGGCATAGGGCCCCTGGCGATCTTCCAGTGCGATGGCGTCCTTGGCCGGCGTCAGGCCGTTCTTGACCGCGTAGTCGGTGTTGATCGAAGCGGCGTCCAGGTCATCCAGCGAGCGCGGCAGTTGCGCCGAATCCAGCTCGATCAGCTTGATCTTCTTCGGGTTCTCGACCACGTCACGCGGTGTCGCATTGTTGCCGTTCGTGCCGGCGCCCGCCTTGAGCTTGATCACGCCCGCCTTCTGCAGCAGAAGCAGCGCGCGGTTGCCGTTGGACGGATCGTTCTGGATGCCGACCTTGGCGCCTTCCTTGAGCTGCGCGAGCGACTTGATCTTCTTCGAGTAAAAGCCCATCGGCGCCACGTAGGTCAGGCCCACGTTGACGATCTTGTAGCCGCGCGCCTTGATCTGGCCATCGAGGAAGGGCTGATGCTGGAAGCCGTTGGCATCCAGGTCGCCCGAATCCAGTGCGGGGTTGGGCTGGGCGTAATCGTTGAACTCGATGATCTTGACGTCCAGGCCGTCCTTCTTGGCGACCTTCTGCACGACTTCCCAGATTTGCGCATCGGGGCCGCTCATGGTGCCGAGCTTGATCTGCTTGGTGTCGGCGTTGGCGGCGGTGGCGACGGCAAAGGCGATGGCCGGTACGGCCACGCGCGCAAGGCGGGAGAACAAAGACATGGAGAAACCTCGTGGATCTTGTCGTGAATGAAATCCGCCCGCGGGTAGCGGGCGTGTGACGAAATCCTGTCATAGCGGCGAACGTAACCGAACGACATTTTCGGCATGTCCATATGCCCAACAACGGTGCAGGCTAGGCGAGGGGCTCGGCGTCTTCCACAGGCGGCGGCTCGGCGGCGGGCAGGGCGATGACGAAGCACGCACCACCATCGGCCGGTGCCTCCACCCAGATGCTGCCGTGATGCGCGCTGACGATGGCCTCGCACACCGCCAGGCCCAGGCCGACGCCGGTGGTAGCCGATTCTTTCTCGCCGCGCGTGAACTTCTCGAAGATGGTGCGCACCGAGCCCGCCGGCACGCCAGGCCCGTGGTCGCGCACACGCAGGCGCAGTTCGTCGCCACGTGCTTCGTCGTGGACGATCTCGCCGGAGATGCGGACCTCGCTGCCGGCCGGCGCAAATTTGCCCGCGTTCTCCAGCAGATTCGACAGCACGCGCTCCATCAACGGCCCATCGCAGCGAATGAGCGGCAGGGCCGCGAGGTTATCCACAACCACACGATGATCGGGCAGCGGATTTGCCTGCAACGCCGCCCCAACCAGCTCTTCGATCGATTGCCATTCCAGCCGCAGCTTGACGTCCTGGTTCTGCAGGCGCGCCATGTCGAGCAGGTTGGTGACCATGGTGCGCATGCGCTGCGCCTGCTGGCCGATGGCGGCCGCAGCCTCGGCCTGCAGCGCGGGCAGGGGCGGCTGCGCGCGCAGCAGCGTTTCGGCCATCCCCACCAGCCCGGTGAGCGGCGTGCGCAAATCGTGCGACACGGCGGCCAGCAGCGAATTGCGCAGCCGCTCCGACTCAATGCGCACCAGGGCGTCGCGGGCCACTTCCACGTAATGCACGCGCTCGATGGCAATGGCGATGAGCGTGGCGCAGGCGTCAATCTGGCGGCGGTTGTCGGGCTGTGCGAGCACGTGGAAGGTTTCGGGCTCCACGGCCAGCACACCGCGAATGGCCATAGGCGCCTTCAAGGGCAGATACAGCACCGAGCCCGACGGCAGCGTATGCGTGCCCGTGCCGGCGGGCTGGCCGTGCTGATACGTCCAATCGGCCAGCACGCGGTCAAGATTCGGCATGCCGGACGGTGCATCGGTGCTGCCTTCCGGCTTGGCGACTTGCGGCGCCCCGAGCCGCCCGTCGAGCCCGACGAAGAAGAACGCGCAGCGCCCGCCAAACGTTGCGTTGACGAAGCGCCCGCCGATGCTGACGATCTGATCCAGCGTGAGCGCGGCGGACAACTCCCGTGCGGCCTCGTACAGCGCATGTGCCGCCGCCTCGCGTTGCACCGCCACCTCGGCTTGCTCACGCAAGCCCGCCGTCAACTGGCCCACCAGCATGCCCACGGCCAGCATCACCGCAAACGTCAGCAGGTACTGCACGTCGCTCACGGCAAAGGAATATCGTGGCGGCACGAAGAAGAAATCGAACAGCGCCACCGACAGCACCGATGCCAGCGCCGCCGGCCCGCGCCCGTGGCGCATCGCCACCGCCACCACGGCGGCCAGGAACAGCATGACGATGTTGGCCAGGTCGAACACTGGCCGCACGAGGCTGGACAGCGCCGTCGCCACGCCCACATACACGCACGCGGCCACATAAGCCGGCTTGAGCCAACTGGCTTGCGCATCGGCCACACGCTGCGCCTCGCTGCGCACGTCAGCACGGCCAATGTCCGCCGCGCGCGGCGGCAGCTGGATATGCGCCGGGTCCGCCGCCGCACGGATCACGTCGACCTCGGGGCACTGCCGGGCCAGCGCTTCGGCAAAGTCACCGCTCGGCAGGCGGCGCTCCAGCCCGATCGCCAATCGCAGCGCAACCACGATGGCGCGCGCCGATCGCCAACGCTTCTCCGGCGGCCGCCCGATCACCGCCTTGGTGATGTTGTGGCGGCGGATATAACCAGTGATCGCCTCGACGGCGTTGGTGCCGCCCAGCGTTTCCACACGCGCCCCCGCGTCTTCGGCCAGCTTGAGCAACGCGTGCAGACGTTCAGCGCGCGCATTGGCGGCGCGCAGATGCGGCATCACCACGGCCACGGCATGCCAGTCGCATTCCAGTTGCGCGGCGAGGCGCGCGGCACTGCGGATGACCTGTTCGCTATCGCCCTGCGGGTCCAGGCAGGCGACGACGGTCTCGCGGGTGCGCCAGACGTTTTCAATGCGGCGCGCGCGGCGGTAGGCCTGCACGTCATCGTCGACGCGATCGGCGGTGCGGCGCAGGGCGAGTTCGCGCAGCGCGATGAGGTTGCCCTTGCGGAAGAAATTGCGCGCGGCATGCTGCGCCTGCTCGGGCATGTAGACCTTGCCCTCGGCCAGGCGGCGCAGCAGTTCATCGGCGGGCAGGTCGACGAGGATGACTTCGTTGGCGGCATCGAACACCGCATCGGGCACGGTTTCCCACACGCGGATGCCCGTGATGCTGCCGACGGCCTCGTTCAGGCTGTCGAGATGCTGGACGTTGACGGTGGTCCAGACGTCGATGCCGGCGGCGAGCAAATCCTCAATGTCCTGCCAGCGCTTCGGGTGGCGCGAACCCGCCACGTTGGAGTGCGCAAGTTCGTCAACAAGGATGAGCGCGGGCCGGCGCGCCAGCGCGGCATCCAGATCGAACTCGGGCAGCGTGCGGCCCTTGTATTCGATCTGGCGGGTGGGGAGGTGTTCGAGGTCGGCGACCAGGGCGGCGGTTTCGGCGCGGCCGTGGGTTTCCACTAGGCCGATGACGGCGTCGATGCCGGCGGCGCGGGCGGCCTTTGCCGCTGCCAGCATCGCGTAGGTTTTGCCTACGCCGGCCGAGGCGCCGAAATAGATGCGGAGTTTGCCGCGGGCGGACTGTTCTTGGCCGGATTGGAGTTCGGCTAAGAGTTGGTCGGGGTTCGGGCGCGCGGCTTCTGGCATGTTGCGTATTTTGGGTTTTTGGGACTTGGTGGTCTATCCCTTGTTTCATCCCCTGCCGGGGCTGACTCACTTTCTTTGTCTTGCCAAAGAAAGTAAGCAAAGAAAGGCGCGCCCGAGATGGCGAAAGATTCCTTGAATTTATGTCGCAGGGAGGGGAAGGGAAAAACTCGCTGCGCTCAGACAGTTTCCCTTCCTTTTTCCTCCCTGCAACAGAAATTCAAGGCGCCATCTAGGGCAGGGTACGGCCACACCGTCGAAGCACAAGCGCTGTAGTGGGTGCACAGCAACGCTTACGGCAAAGCAGTAAGACCGGGTGGAGACCGCGAGTGAAGCGAAGCAGCACACCGCGACAAACGAAATGCCGACAGGACCCGCACACCACTGGTTTGGCCTTTGACGTTCCTGCCCTTGATGGCGCCTTGAATTTCTGTAAGCGGGCGGATAAAGGAAGGAGGCCTGTCTGAGCGAAGCGAGTTTGCCTCCTTCCCCGCCCGGTTACAGAAATTCAAGGAGTCTTTCGCCATCTCGGGCGCGCCTTTCTTTTGCTTACTTTTCTTTGGCAAGACAAAGAAAAGTGAGTCGGTCCCGGCAGGGAACGAAAGGGGGATGGACCACCAACACATAACCCGGTGGTCCACAAACCTCACCTCAAACCATCCAACGCCAAATTAAGTTCCAACACATTCACCGTAGCCTCCCCAAACACCCCAAGCACCGGCCCCTTGGTGTTCTCAGCAACAACCCGCTGAACCACTTCCACCGAAAGATGCCGCGCCCGGGCAACCCGCTCCACCTGATACGCCGCAGCAGCCGGACTGATCTGCGGATCGAGCCCACTCGCAGAAGCCGTCACAAGGTCCGCAGGAATCGGCGCAGCATTCCCAGGGTCCGCTTCCTTCAGCGCCGCAATGCGTGCCTTCGCCGCCTCCGCCAACGCCGGGTTGCTCGGCCCAAAGTTCGAACCACCCGAAGCCTGCGCGTTATACGGGTTCGGCGCAGTCGCCGAGATCCGCCCCCAGAAATATTCCGGCGTATCAAAGTTCTGCCCGATCAACGACGAGCCAACCGCCTTGCCACCACGCTCAATGATCGAGCCCCCGGCCTGTGCCGGAAACAGCGCCTTGCCGATACCCGTCACCACCACCGGATACAGCACCCCGGTAATAAGCGACAGCCCAACAAACACTACCAGCGCCGCACGCAGCAGCCCACCTTGTTGCGGCACATCGGCCTGCACGTTTTGTGTTGTGGTTGCCATGAATGCACTCCTTCCTTAAACCCAGCCCATTGCGGCCAGGAACATGTCGATGATCTTGATGCCCGGGAAGGGCAGCAGCAGGCCGCCCAGGCCGTAGACCAAGAGGTTCCGGCGCAGCAGCGCAGCCGCCCCCAGCGCGCGGTATTTCACGCCCTTGAGCGCCAGCGGAATCAGGAACACGATGATCAGCGCGTTGAAGATCACCGCGCTCATCACGGCCGATGCCGGCGTTGCCAGGTGCATCACGTTCAGCGCGGCGAGCTGCGGATACGTCGTCGCGAACGCGGCCGGGATGATGGCGAAGTACTTCGCCACGTCATTGGCGATCGAGAACGTGGTGAGCGAGCCGCGCGTCATCAGCATCTGCTTGCCGATCTCGACAATCTGGATCAGCTTGGTCGGGCTGGAATCCAGGTCGACCATGTTGCCGGCCTCCTTGGCGGCCTGCGTGCCGCTGTTCATGGCGACGGCCACGTCAGCCTGTGCCAGCGCGGGGGCATCGTTGGTGCCGTCACCGGTCATGGCAACGAGGCGGCCTTGCGCCTGCTGCTCGCGGATGAGCGCGAGCTTGGTCTCGGGCGTGGCTTCGGCAATGAAGTCGTCGACGCCGGCTTCAGCGGCGATGGAAGCCGCGGTTAAGCGGTTGTCACCGGTGATCATCACCGTCTTGATGCCCATCTGACGCAGCTCGGCAAAGCGCTCGCGGATGCCGGCCTTCACGATGTCCTTCAGCTCCACCACGCCGAGCACGCGGTCGTTGTCGGACACCACCAGCGGTGTGCCGCCTTGGCGCGCGACGTCATCCACGGCTGTCGACACGGCATCAGGAAACTTGCCGGCCAGCAGCGTCACATGCGTGCGAATCGCATCGGCCGCACCCTTGCGGATCTGGCGTGCCAAGTCCCCCTGCGCGTTCTGCCCAACATTGATGCCGCTCATACGCGTCTGCGCAGAGAAGGCGACGTACACCGGCTGCGTCTTCGCCAGCGCGGCTTCATCGATGGACGCCTCGCCCAGGTTGCGTGCCAGCGTGACGATGCTGCGGCCTTCCGGCGTTTCATCGGCCAGCGACGACAGCCATGCGGCCTCGGCCAACTGCTTGGCCGTCACGCCGGGCGCGGGGATGAAGCGTGACGCCTGGCGGTTGCCGTGCGTGATCGTGCCGGTCTTGTCGAGCAGCAGCACATCCACATCGCCTGCGGCTTCCACGGCACGGCCTGACGTGGCAATCACGTTGGCCTGCATCATGCGGCTCATGCCCGCCACGCCAATGGCCGAGAGCAGCCCGCCAATGGTGGTCGGGATCAGACACACCAGCAGCGCAACGAGCACCGTAATCGTGATCGGCGAGCCGGCCTTCATCGCCTCCACCGAGAACAGCGAATACGGCAGCAGCGTGACGGTCGCCAGCATCAGGATGATGGTCAGGCTCACCAGCAGGATCGTCAGCGCCAGCTCGTTGGGCGTCTTCTGGCGCTTGGCGCCTTCCACCATCGAGATCATCCGATCCAGGAAGCTCTCGCCGGGGTTGGCGGTGATGCGCACGATGATCCAGTCCGACAGCACGCGCGTGCCGCCCGTCACGGACGAGAAATCCCCGCCCGATTCACGGATGACCGGTGCCGATTCGCCGGTGATGGCGCTTTCGTCCACCGAGGCCACGCCTTCGATGACTTCACCGTCGCCGGGCACCATGTCGCCGGCTTCGATGAGCACGATGTCGCCACGGCGCAGCGCGGTGGCGGCGCGCGCTTCCACGCGATCTCTGCGATGCGGGTCTGCCAGCACCTTGGCCTGCACCGTGGTCTTGATGCCGCGCAGCGATGCGGCCTGCTGCTTGCTGCGGCCTTCGGCCAGCGCTTCGGCAAAGTTGGCGAACAACACCGTGAACCACAGCCACACCGACACGGCGAGGATGAAGCCGGCCGGCGCTTCGGCCTGGCCGCGCAGCGCCATGACCCACAGGATGGTGGTGAGGATGCTGCCAACGTAGACGACAAACATCACCGGGTTCTTGGCCTGCGCGCGCGGCGACAGCTTGCGGAAGCTATCGACAATCGCAGGCTTGACCAGCGCCGACGAGAACATCGACAGCTTGCGCACATCCTTGGCGGAGAGCGTCGTATGTGTGCTGCGTGTGTGCGGCTCGGCAGTTGCAGCAGTACCAGTACCGGCGCTCGGCTCAAGCTTGTGCTTGACCGTACGCACAGCCGGTTCAGATTCGGGATAACGGATAGCCATAAGGCACCTGTTGATATGAGGTAGACGACTCGCCGTGCGCTTAGCGTGCGAGGTGTTCTGCGATCGGACCGAGGGCAAGGGCCGGGATGTACGTGAGCGCGCCCACCAGCAGCACCGAGCCGATCAGCAGCACCACAAACAGCGGCCCATGCGTGGGCAGCGTGCCGGCGGTCACGGGCAGGCGCTTCTTGGCGGCAAACGTGCCTGCCATCGCCAGCACCGGCACGATGATCCAGAAGCGGCCCAGCCACATCGCAATGCCCAGCGCGATGTTGTAGAACGGCGTGTTGGCAGACAGGCCCGCAAACGCGCTGCCGTTGTTGTTGGCGGCCGATGAGAAGGCGTACAGCACTTCAGAGAAGCCGTGCGTGCCGGGGTTGAAGATGCCAGCCTTGCCCTGCGTGACCACCACGGCGATGGCCGTGCCCACGAGCACCAGCAGCGGCGTGACGAGGATGGCGATCGACGTCATCTTCATCTCGAACACCTCGATCTTCTTGCCGAGGTATTCCGGCGTGCGGCCGATCATCAGGCCCGCAATGAACACGGCCAGGATGGCGTACACCAGCATGCCGTACAGGCCCGAGCCCACACCGCCAAACACGACTTCGCCCAGCTGCATCAGGAACATCGGCACGAAGCCGCCCAGCGCGGTCAGCGAGTCATGCATGGCGTTGACCGCACCGCACGACGCTGCCGTGGTGATGGTGGCAAACAGCGACGAGGCCACGATGCCAAAGCGCGTTTCCTTGCCTTCCATGTTGCCCACGGCCTGGTCGATGCCGAGGTTGGCGAGCATCGGGTTGGCGTGCAGCTCGGCCCAGGCCAGGAACGTGGCCAGCGCCACGAACAACACCGTCATCGCCGCCAGCACAGCCCAGCCCTGTCGGCCATCGCCCACCATGCCGCCAAACGTAAAGCACAGTGCCGCCGGGATGATGAAGATCGCCAGCATCTGCACGAAGTTGGTCAGCGCGTTGGGGTTCTCGTACGGGTGTGCGGAGTTGGCGTTGAAGAAGCCGCCACCGTTGGTGCCGAGCATCTTGATCGCCTCTTGCGACGCGACCGGGCCCATCGGCAGGGTCTGCGTCTGCGTGGTGGCTTTCTCGGTAACGGGGTTGCCTTGGGCATCCTTGAGCGGATTGCCCTGCGCGTCCATCTTCGGGTTGTCGTACGTGGTGGCGGTGACGGTGGTCACCTCCTTGTAGCCGTCGAAGTTCTGGATCACGCCCTGGCTCACGAAGAACACCGACACGATGATCGACAGCGGCAGCAGCACATAGACCGTCGCACGCGTGAAGTCGACCCAGAAGTTGCCGATGGTGTTGGCCGAGTGCCGCGCAAAACCACGGATGAGCGCAATCACCACCGCAATGCCGGTGGCCGCAGACAGGAAGTTCTGCACCGCCAGGCCGAGCATCTGCGTGAGATAGCTCATCGTGCTTTCGCCCGAATAGCCTTGCCAGTTGGTGTTGCTCACAAAGCTGATGGCCGTGTTGAAGGATGAATCCGGCGTGATGGCACCAAAGCCCTGTGGGTTGAGCGGCAGCCACTGCTGCGCGCGTTGCAGCGCATACACCGCCAGCGCGCCCAGCACGTTGACGACGATGATGGCCAGCGCATAGCGCTTCCAGCCCATCTCGGCCTGCGGGTTGACGCCGGCCACGCGGTAGAACAGCCGCTCGATGGGGCTGAGCCAGTGCGCACGTGAGGGCTTGTCGCCAAACACGCCGGTCATATACGCGCCCAGCGGTTTGGCCAGAACCAGCAGCACGACCAGATAGATCGCCAGCTGGAGGAGGAACGCATTCATGGTGTGCCTCGCAGTGTTGTTAGAAGCGTTCGGGCCAGAGCAAGGCCACGAACAGATAAACCAGCAAGGCCACCGTGATGGCCCCGGACAGCACATAGAGCCAGGTCATTGCTGTTTCTCCATCGCGTGCGTGGTCGGTTGGTCTTTGGTGGCAAGCCGGCCGGAGAGGGCGAGCAAGCCGCCCACTGCCAGCGCCAGCACCGCAAGGCCGGCGAGATAAACGAGGTCCATATGCGCTCCCCTTTCCTTCAGGTCGTGATGGTCAGAACGTCTTGGTCACGGCCAGCAGCGCGGTGGCCTTGCCCATGTAGTTGCCGCGCGTGTTGGTGTACGCGGCGCGTGCTGCGTTGGTGTCGATGTACGCAAGCGATGCCGTCCAACCGCTGCCGAAGTCTTTCGTCACGCCCACCTTCCAGTCGGCATACGAGGTGCGCACCACCTGATGCGGCACCTGCTGGTAGCCCACGTGCAGGTTCAGCGTCAGGCCCCAGAAACCGGTGTCGAAGTTGCCCGACAGATCGAAGTACTGGCTGTGGTGGCTGTCGGCAAAACCGAACAGGTTGGAGAACGCGTGCGAGTACTTGAACGAGACCGGCCCATAGCCGATCTGCGCATAGCCCTCGGTGGTGTGCGGGCGGGTGTAGGCGTCGGGGTAGCTGCCCGGGTAGTAGTACTGCAGCACGCCCACATCAATCGGCACGTCCTTCATCAGCTCGGTCTTGTAGCCGCCGTAGAAATCCATCTCGATGGGGGCGGAGACGTTGGGGTTGGAATCCCCCAGCCAACTGATCGACGAGTTCCAGTTGCCCACGTAGAAACCGTTGGGCAGCGCGTAATCCACACCGCCCTGAATGGCCGGCTTGTTGTTGGTCTGCATGAGACCGCGATAGCGGTACTGGCTGGCCAGCGTGACGTTGGCCGTCAACGGGCTGGCGGGGGCGGCCGGAGTGGCAACGGGTGCCGGCGCAGCGTCAGTGGACTGCGCAAAAGCGGCCGCGCTGGACAGTGCTGCGGCACAGAAGACAACGCCACCGATGACGGTGGCGTGCAAAGAAACCTTGGCTTGCATGGACCTTTCCCTTGTTGTTTTAGGTGCCGCCCGGCCCGGCGCAGATGCGCGTCAACTGGGGCCGGATGCGGCGTGCAGGCAGGCTCCCGTCACAGGGCCTGCGTGCAGTGCAACAGTAGGGAAAGGGGGGTAAAAACGGGGTAAAGGTTGGGGGGAGGGGTGTAAACGGGGTGTAAAAATGGGCTACATGCCGGAGGAGGTGACGAGCGCCAACTCCCCCCGGCTGGAATACGACACAAGCGTCATCGCTCAGACTACCCGTCAAAATTCATCGATGGCGTCCCGGCAAAATTTGAGAACAAGCCGCACTCTCCATCAAAAGAAAGCCGAACCGTACTAACTGGTCCGTATTGGTTCTTTGCGACGATTAGTTCGGCAATCCCAATATCCGACGTATCGGGATTGTAATAGCTCTCTCTGTAAATAAATGACAATAAATCGGATTCGTCGCCAAGCTCATGCCACGCGCCTAAGTCTGCACGAACAGGTCTTTTGTTTGGGCGAGTTTCGGCGGATCGTAAGATCGGAGCAGTAACAATGATGGTCGAATTTATCTCTCTAGCGATAGCCTTTAAAGAGCGTGCCACCAAGCCCTCTGGTGCGCCGCCCTCCTCACCAGATTTTAAGTAAACAATGGAATCTATCAAAACTAATGCAAGAGAACCTAATTTCTTTCTTGCTGCTAAACAACTTTCTCGTAAACCTATCAAGTCAAGCTCGGTGCTGTCATTAAACAGAATGGCGCTCTCGGACAATTTTTGAACTGCGTGGGTAACACGGGGCCAATCTTCATCACGAAGTTGTGCACGCAAAAACCGGGAGTATGGAATACGACCGGTGATCGTAACCAACCTGTGCATAACCTCCCGCTTGGATGTTTTTGTAGAAAAGATAAGCACAGGAAGACCGGAGACTGCTACGTATCCTGCAATAGCAAGAGACAAATTGGTTTTACCCATACCGTGTCTCGACGCAATAGTAACGAGCTGGCCCGGATGGAGTCCGTCTATGACTCGATCCAGATCGACCAAGCCAGTTGGAATTCCTGCGATAGCATCGTCCAAACGATACCGTTGTTCTAACCCATCAACCATATCCGCCAGCGTTTCTTGCAGTGTGCTCAATTCGCCAACCTCGTGGCGTCGTGCTTTCCTCTCTTGTAGCTCCTCGACGACCGTACGAATGCCCGTTACAACGTTACGCCAAGCGAGATCCTCATTCTCCCATTCTGTGATCGATACGGCATCTTTAGGAAGGCCTTGAATCCCCATCAATGGTTCATCCACCAAATCCGTGGGACGTACAAAGATAGGAATTACGACGGCATTTTCTTCTTCGTGTCTACTGAGAGCAACCGCAAGTTCTTTCTCATAGCAATACCCAGAAGCAATAAAACTGGGACTTATCAAAAGCAAAATAACATCTGCGCTCTCGATATTTCGATCGATTTCTTCTTTCCAGGCAGTGCCGGGAACAATCTTCCGATCTGACCAACTAGATATCTTGCCTCGCCGCTTCAGGGCAGCTAGATGCTCCTCCAAGCTTTCCTTGTGATGCTCGTCCTTGTGTGAGTAGCTGACAAAAACGGAGATCTTGCTTTCTGTATCGATCATGGCGCGATAGGTTTTAGACTTGAGCGTTGACACTACTCTATCTCGGATTTGCGAAGTCCATCCCTGGGATACATCAAGGCAGGAACTAGTGCTAACGATCACGGAGCCCGCAGGGAAATAACAAAGCCGCCCAGCGGGCGGCTTTTTGAGTGACTAAAATCAGCTCATTCTGCTGGTGCCACCTCCTCCTTCCTCCGCGGCGACTTAGCAAACCGCACCGACAACGCCTTACGCGCCGCATCCAGCCCTTCACCCTTGCCCGCCACCTTGAGGAAGGCATACCCCTCGAGCACGGCGTTCATGACATCGCTGCCTAGCGCGAGTTGCGAGTCGGCCATCCGTTCCTGGATGCGGTTCACGCGCACCAAACGGCTGCGGAGTTGGTCGAACGCCGCCAGGTCGCGGCGGACTTCCGCAAGGTTGAAGTTGGCAGGCAGCACGTTGGGGTTGTTACCCAGCACCTCGACCGCCGTACGGGCGAAGGCTTCGGACTTGTCGCCCATTTTGTTCAGGAACCGGCGCTGCTCGATCGATAGGTCGATCAAGCCCGTGAGCTTGTCTTCGATCGTCTTGAGCGCGCTATCCACGGCGGCCAAATCTGTTGTGCTGAGTTGAAGCGAAATCAGGTTCTGCGACATTGCATTCCTTTTTTAGGGGTTGGCAACGTCATGCCGGGGGGGCATGACCGCCGCAGATTGGACGTTGCTCGACCCCACAGCAATGGTTCGCCACCCCTTTTCACAAATTGCCTACGTCGATGAGGTTCCGAACGCCATCGATGCGGTTTGGAACGCCATGGCCCCGGGTTCGGAACGCCAAGTGTGAGGTTCTGAACCTCATCGTTGGGGTTCAGAACCCCATGCGTGAGGTGCCGAACCTCAACCGAGAGGTTCAGAACTTCATAGGGTCGCGTTCTGAACTCCACCATCCGAGTTCAGAACGCCATGCTTGGGGTTCGGAACCTCACGATTACGGTTCAGAACCTGAAGGTTGCAGTTGTGAACCCCACCGTTGCGGTTGGGAACTCCATTGGCCGCAAATCAGACGCTAACGCCGACCCCCATCGCTATAATTCCCCCGCTGCCGCACCAACGGCAGCACGGGTTTAGCGATCCGTAACTCTCCGAAGAGGCCGCCGTCACACGCGGCAGGCCTCAGCACACTCGCGCGCTTTCTATGGCGGGCCGGGTGGGGAGACCTTCGGGTCTACCGGTTTTCTCGGAGAGCCGGATCGCTAACCCCATCGTCGGGCCCGCCTCCCTCGTTTAGCGACGAAAGTCGGGCCTTTCACCATCTCCGAGAGGTCCTTATGTCTAGCAGTGAACAGACGGCGCGGAGAATCGCGTCGTATCCATCTCCACCCACAGCACCACCCAGCCTGACGCCCACGTCGCCTGACGCAGGCACGCTCACAAAGAACCGTACCTACCTGAACGGCGCAATCGCAGCGCAGGCGTATCTCAGGCGCACACGCGCCGCCATGCGCAGCCACGGTCAATGCCGCCCGGGCATGCTGCGTGAAGAGCTTCAACACCTCTCCGCACACGCGTTCCCGCCAGCTTTTATCAAAGGCTTTATGGATGCGATTGATGCGTACGTTTCGATGTCGCTCGGAGGGCGCGATGTCGATCCGCAGACGTGGGATGTATTAGCTGCCGTAGAGCGGCGG
The DNA here is from genome assembly GCF_021173085.1 of Ralstonia wenshanensis. NCBI lineage: Bacteria > Pseudomonadati > Pseudomonadota > Betaproteobacteria > Burkholderiales > Burkholderiaceae > Ralstonia > Ralstonia wenshanensis. The sequence goes on along the minus strand of NZ_CP076413.1, from coordinate 3,302,493 downwards.
GGCTATAGCCAATAACAACGGATTGACGCATTCCCGTGACGGGCGGGAATGTCATGCCTGCGCTGAGTTAACTGCAAATCAGACTCGATGGCCTGTACCCCATCGCTATAATTTCCCCGCCGCGGCACAACGGCAGGCGCGTAGCAACGCGCACAGCGGCCTTTAGACGGACTGCGCGCCAGCGAGAGTCCACCTTCGTTTGCTTGTATTTTTCATGGCGGGCCGGGCAGGGAGATCTTCGGGTCTGCCGGTCGTTCTCTAAGGGCCGGTTTGCTACCCCCGCCGTCAGGCCCGCCACCCGTGTTGCAACGATGCAGCAGGCCTCAGCAAACCCGCACGCTTTCTATGGCGGGTCGGATAGGGAGACCTTCGAGTCTGCCGGTTTCCTGTGAGGCCGGTCTGCTACCCCTGTCGTCAGGCCCGCCTCCCTCGCTTAGCGACAAAAGCCGGCCTTTCACCTGCGCGGAGCCGCCTTATGTCTACCGGTGAACAGGCGGCGCAGTCTCCGGACGGTAGTGCACCCGACCCGCCCTATCACTCAACGCGCTCCTCAAACTCACTGAGCCGCCTCATGACAGCGGGGTTGTCTTTGTACCGCCGCTTCAACGCAGCAAGACGCTTGTCTGTGCCGGCACAGTAGATGTCGAAGCTGTCGAGCAGAAATTCTCTTCGCTCCACTTGTTCCGGGCTGTCTCCCTCGAATGGTTCCCCACGAAAGTGGTCGCAGATTTTCCGTTCTTTAATGAACGCTCTGACCTCCGATGGCAGCGGCGACGGCGTAAGCGCGCTTGCGTGCGAACACGCCGTCAGGAGGACGAGGAAGCCGGCCAACTTCAAGGTGATGTTCATGTGAGCACAGATGCGTTGAACGGATCTTGTGACAAGGCGCGCGGCTTCAATGCGCCATCCGCCGGAGCGCACTCAACCCAACGATGGCGAACAAAAGCAGGAAGGCCCCTAGAAACCCCGTCAGTAGTCCACCAACCATGGCGCGATTGCGGACCCACGTCGGGCCGAATGCTGGCGTCGACAAGTTGGCTGTGATCTGGCTACGCCCTTGCGCGATATCGCCAAGGCGTCTGGCGGCAGTTTCAAGGTTGGAGAAGAAGCGCTCGCCGCCTGTGGAATCTCCGTCGATCGTCCCGGTCCAGATGTTCACGCGGGCATGCAGGGATGCATCGCACCATTCGACTGCGCCCGCGTAGCGTGTCAACAGGACGTCCAGCGCAGCGCATAGGTCGCTGTCAGCGGCAACCGCGTGAGCAACGTTGGGCGCTTGTTTGCCATACGCAAAAAGGCCGGGGCGGATTGCCGCCTTTGGAAGCCATGACAGCGGGTTCAGGAAGCGCATCTTCTCCTTTGCATAGAACCCCACGTCGACTGGCTTGGCGCAATCGACAGAAATCGTCGCAACTTCAAGTCCTTGCAGGCGCGCAATCGAGACATTGCGCTGCCGGGCCATTTCATCAACTGAGTCCATGGTGTGCGGTGTCTGGAGTCGGCAACCTATTTGCAAGCCCTCAAACCTTCTCCACCGGCTTCAACTCCCACATCGGCAGGTAGTTCATGATCGGCCGCTCAAACGTGCCGCCCTTGTCGATAAAGGGCTTGCCCGAATCCAACATCGGCCGGAACGTATCGAGTTGCTTGGCCGCGTCCAGATCTGTCCACAGGCTCACGTTCGACAGCGACGATGTCGACTCGTCCTCACCCACATAAAACGCGACCAACCCGCGCATCGCCTCGATACCGGGGCGGAGCACGGCTTCGAGGTCGTTCATCATCTGCCGCATCTCGGCAAACTTGTCTGGCGGGCACCGCAGAATCGAAACTCGGACGACTGGCTGCATTGGAAACTCCTTTCGTTGAGATGCGTGAAACACCAATAAAGAAAATGCAGAAGGCCGACGCTACCGCGCCAAAAACTTAACAACCGCATTCACCGTAGCCTGCGTCTGCTCCTCCATCAACCAATGCCCCGCATCCGGAATCACCAGCTCCTGCACGTTGGTGGCGGCGTTGCGCATGACGATGGCTTCGTTCTCACCAAACGACTTGGCGCCGCCGATGGCGAGCACCGGCATGGGCAGCTTGGTGGCGATGGATTTCTGGTTGTCCTCCGCGTCTTGCGGGATCGACAGGAACTGCGCAAACGCTGAATGCATGGCGCCCGGCTTGGCGTATAGGCGGGCGTAGTGGGCGCGCGTGGCTTCGTCGATCTTGGAAGGGGTGCCGGCAAACTCATTCCAGAAGCGGTCGAGGTAGATGCGCTCGCGGCCTTTGACGAGCCGCTCGGCATCGGGGCCGCCGAACGAGAAGTGCCACAGCTTTGGCGAGCGGACGATCTGCTCCCACGGCGGCACGCCCGGCACGGGGGCGTCCATGACGACCAGCCGCGTGGTCTTGTCCGGATAACGCGCCGCATAGGCAAACGCCACCATGGTGCCGATGTCGTGGCCGACCACGTCGGCCTGGTCGATGTTCAGCTTGGTGAGCACGGCACGGATGTCTGCGGCCTGTGTGCGCTTGTCGTAGCCGCCTTCCGGGTGCGACGACAACCCCATGCCGCGCAGATCCGGCACCACCACGGTATGCGTGCGGGCCAGCTCGGCGGCCAGCGGCGCCCACATGTCACCCGTGTCGCCAAAGCCGTGCAGCAACACCACCGCCGGGCCGCTGCCGCCCACGCGCACAAACAGCGTCGCCCCGTCGGTCTGGATGTTCTGGTGCCGAAAGCCCGGCGGATACGGTTTCACCTGCGCTTGCGCAAAGGGCGTCATGGCGAGCATGAGCGTGACGGCTGCCAACAGTTTTCGCATGGCTGTTCTCTTTGGGGGAGCGGGGCGGCTGGCCGGGCCGATGAGGAAGCAGCCTGTGGATCAGGTCGTACGGGCCGTGCGCGACGCAGGCAAACGGGGCAGCGCGGGGCCTCGTAAAGAGTAGTACGCGCCGCGCGTGACGCAAGCGTGAAGGAGAGGGGGAGGAGGAAGCGCGCGTTGACGCCTCAGGCGTTATGGCCGGGGTGAGTGCCCGCCAGACGATTCAAGCGCGCCGACCGCCGGATTGAAACGTGTACCGCTAGGTCCGGCACTCGTACCAGCCCTGCGTCTGGTTGACGATGCGCACCACCAGCAGCATGACGGGCACTTCGATCAGCACGCCGACGACGGTGGCCAGCGCTGCACCGGAATGGAAACCAAACAGGCTGATCGCGGCCGCGACGGCCAGTTCGAAGAAGTTTGATGCCCCGATCAGCGCAGACGGGCAGGCGATGTTGTGCTTTTCGCCCACCGCGCGGTTAAGCCAGTAGGCCAGCGCTGAATTGAAAAACACCTGGATCAGGATCGGCACCGCCAGCAGTGCAATAACGAGCGGCTGCTTCAGGATCGCTTCGCCCTGGAATGCGAACAGCAGCACCAGCGTTGCCAGCAGCGCCGCGATCGACCACGGGCCGATCTTCGCCATTGCTGCATCGAACGCCGATTGGCCTTTGGCGAGCAGAACCTTGCGCCAGATCTGCGCGAGGATCACCGGAATGACGATGTAGAGGACGACCGAAGTCAGCAGCGTTGCCCACGGCACCGTGATGGCGGACATGCCCAGGAGCAAGCCGACCAGCGGCGCAAATGCGATGACCATGATGCTGTCGTTCAACGCGACCTGAGACAGCGTGAACAGCGGATCGCCGCCCGTCAGCCGGCTCCAGACGAACACCATTGCGGTGCACGGTGCGGCAGCCAGCAGGATCAGGCCTGCGATGTAGCTGTCGAGCTGGTCTGCCGGCAGCATCGGCGCAAACAGATGGCGGATGAAAAGCCAGCCGAGAAACGCCATCGAGAACGGCTTGACGAGCCAGTTCACGACAAGCGTGACGCCGATGCCTCTGACGTGCTGCCGTACTTCATGCAATGCGCCAAAGTCCACCTTGACCAGCATCGGGATGATCATCACCCAGATCAACAACCCGACCGGGAGGTTGACCTGCGCGTATTCCATCCGACCGATCTGCTGAAACACGTCAGGCAGCACCTGGCCGAGCACGATGCCGGCAACGATGCAGAGGGCCACCCAGACGGTCAGGTAACGCTCGAAGAAATTGATGGAAGGCTTGGCCTCGGCCTGTGCCGACGGCGCTACGTTGGATGCAGTCATTGGGCAGGCTTCAGATCAGTGTTGCGAGATGCCTTCCAACGCCGTTTGCAGCTCGGCATTGCTCATGCTGTCGAGCGGCAGGGCCAGCAACTGCAGCATGCGATAGCCGATGGCTTGGCGCGTGAGGTCAAAGGCGAGGCGCTTGCCTTCGTCGCCGCCGCTCGCGTTGGACGGGTCGGCATAGCCCCAATGCACCTTGACGGGGCTGCCCGGCCAATACGGGCAGGTCTCGGCTGCAGCGCTGTCGCATACGGTAATGACGATGCGCATCTGCGGGGCGCCGTCCGCAACAAACTCGTCCCAGCTCTTGCTGCGGTAGCCGGTGGTGTCGATGCCTGCGTTGGTGAGGGCTTCCAGTGCGAATGGGTTGAGGCGGCCGCTCGGTGCGCTGCCGGCGCTGTAGGCGCGCACGTCTTTGCCGAGTTGCTTGGCCCAGTGGTTGAGCATCCCTTCACTTAGCACGCTGCGTGCGGAGTTGTGGGTGCAGAGGATCAGGACGTTGGTGGTCATGCGTTCGCCCTTAGCAGCAGGATGAGCCTGAGCCCGACTTCACGGCAATGCCGATCGGCTTGCCCTTTGGGGTACGCGGTGCGCAGCAGGCAGAAGCCTCCGGGGCGGCTTCTTCCTTCTTGTCTTCGCTGAAGACGGGGATGTTGCTGAGCGAATGGAAGTGCTCCCAGGCGATGCCCTGCGGGTCGGTGATCCAGTGCTTGTCGCTGCGGGCATAGCAGCAGGTGGTTTCGCCTTCGTCGAGCAGTGCCATGTCTGCGGCTTCGGCGCGGGCCTTCAGGTCGGCCAGCTCGGCGGCGTCATCGACTTGGAAGCCAAGGTGGTCAACGCCCGGAGCATTGCCACGTGTGGAGATGGCGAAGTTGATGCGCGGATCATCCAGCATCCACTTGGCGTAATCGGTTTCCACGCGCGTCGGCTCGGCGGCAAAGAGCTTGGAGTAGAAGGCGATGCTCTTGCTCAGGTCGTCAACGTGGAGATGGACGTGAAATCGTTTCATGGGATGCTCCTTCAGCACTTGCAGTCGGTGGCGCTCGCTTCCAGGCAGGCTTCGCCCTGGCAGCAGTTGGCGGTCAGGAAGCCCAGCAGGGCGTTCATGTGGTCATATGCCGCGCGGTAGATCAGGTTGCGGCCGTCACGCTCTTGCGTCACAAGGCGCGCAGCCGTCAGTTCCTTGAGGTGGAACGACAACGTGGCGCCCGGCACGTCGAGCCGTTCGGCAATCGCACCTGGCGTCATACCCGCAGGCCCTGCGACCACCAGCATGCGAAACACTTGGAGGCGCAGGCCGTGGGCCAGCGCGGCGAGGGATCGGATAGCGTCGTTTTCTTCCATATTTCCAATATATTCGAAATATAGAGCTACAGCAAGGCGGTCAGCCTGCGATATCGGGAACCGCTTGGGGAGCACTTGACGCTGTTGCGCGAGAGATTGGGCGGTGGCGTTCGGTGGTTGCTCCACCCATCGCCAGCACCTGCATGCTGCTTTGCCCACAACCCAGCCACGGGCTCGATGCCCGACAGAGGGTTTATAGGTTTACTTCTTTATGTATACAGATAGTAGTAGTAGATAACGGTGGATAAGTCCTGTGGATAAGCACCAAAAGCGCTTTGGCATCAACGACTTGCAGAACGGACAACCCATCGGACAGTGTGTGCCGTTGCGTGGACGAGTGCGGGGGATCGCGTCGGGCCCTGCCGACACGGTGGGAAGTTGTTCCCGTGCTGTCTGCACGCTGACCCCGGAGAACCAACACGCTTGTCCCTGGAGTTATTCACAGGCAGATGGGGAGTTATCCACAATGGCTTTTCCCCACCCAACTAGTGCGGGTAGTACTCCAGCTCTGCAATGCGTGTCCGGATCGCCTCGACGTTCAGGCCTTCGATATCGGGGCTCGCCATCGAGCCGCTGTCTGCTCGCCACGGCGCGTTGTCGGCGGTCTTCTGGGCGTTTCGATAGGCCAGCCACGCACGTTGGGCGTTGCGGATGGCCTCGCGCGATACGGGGTCGGATTTGCTCATCACAGCCTGATACAGCGTGTTCATCTGCCGGTCGTAGGCCTGATACGCGGTGTGCGTGCACTCGGTCATACCGGCCGTGGTTTGGCCGTGTGGGGTTTTCAGGCACTGCTCCAGCGCGTCGTCGACGGGGTCGGCGGCCCATGTGGCCAAGGGGAGCAGCGCCGCCGCGAGTGATAACGCGGTTACGAAATTACGTAGACCAGGGCGGACCGGATGGCGTGTGTCGTTCGGCAGGTAAGTGCCTTGTGCCGGGCATCGTGCGCAGACAGAAAGGGCCATCGCATACCTCGTTTTGTTGTCGCTGCGGGGGTGCTTGCCATGGTAGGAAAAGTCTTGCCGTGCCGCACTGGCTGAATACCTGTCGAAGTCGCTGCGGGCCCGGTCAGCGCTCGGTCAGTCGAACATTCGGGCCGGGAGGGGGACATTCTTTCTGCGCTTGGATCTCACACCAGCCGGACGACGGTGTCCTGCATGGAGCCTTCGGCCCAGACATCTTTGTACTTTTCGAGCAAGGCAGCGTAGTCCCGATCCCCCAGTAGTTTCTCGTTCACTTGCTGCATCTTGTCGAGGCTATCGGCATCGAAGTGCCAATGAACATTGCCGCTCCCAAATTGCTCGGCGCCGAACCGCATGTTGAGCGCGTACGCCTTGTTGAGGTGGGCCGTGACCTCTGCCGCAAAAGCCAATGCCGACGGCAGCACCGCGGCATTCTTGACGGTAGCGGTGCGGATGAATCTGTACATGGTTGCTCTCCTATCAACGTGTCTGGAACCGATGCGGCACGCCGACAGCAGAACATCGTTGCTTTCATGGCCTCCGCCAGCCCATGTTAGGAGGCACCCTCATGCTTGCTTTGCTCTGGCTCAAGAACGATGGGCCCAGTTGAGCGGCCATCACGCTGGGATCGTGCGCAGTCGGCGTAACGTTCTCGCGCGGTTGCGGTTCTCGCCAACGATGCTTGCAACGGCAATTGGCGGAAAGAAAGCACACCACTTGGCCCAATTCCCCAGCACAATCGCGCACACATTCACATCCCGCCCCCAAGGGTTTATCCAATGACGCCATTTCGCGGCATCTCCGCAATCGCCTTTGCCATCGCTGTGTTGCCCGCGGCCGCGCATGCAGCCAGTTTTGATTGCGCCGCTGCGCGCAGCCCCATCGAGCACGCCATCTGCAATGACGCGCAGCTCTCTGCGCTGGATAGCCAACTGGCCGATACGTACCGCGCTGCGTTGAGCAAGCACGGTGTCGACACCGATACGTTGAAGGCGGAGCAGCGCGACTGGCTGAAGCAACGCGTGCCATCGGGCCAAATCGACGTCGAAGAATTGAAGTCCGCGTACCGCACGCGGATTGACGAGTTGGAAGCCCAACCCGCTTTTCCGGAGCCAAGCGAGCCGGTCAATGGTCAGGTCTTTCCGCTGACGGCGATCGCGAAGCAGCACGACTTCGTGCTGCGCATGCTCGAAGCCTGCCCGGGGGACAGCAGCAAGGAGGACATCACCTGCGAAGGGCCCGCCCAGTTGGTCATTCATGACAAGGGCCAACGCGCGGTGCGCCAGGTCATCAACCTGCCGAGGGTCTTCGTCGCCCTGCCCAAGGGGGGCATGGGGCCGCTGGTCAACTCAGCGCACCTTTATGACTACCAGGGCGTGATCAACGTTGGCGATTTCAACTTCGATGGCCTAGAAGACTTCGGCATCCAGACCGGCAACGAAGGCAGTTACGGCGGCCCGAGCTATGACATTTATCTATTCAATGCGCAGGCAAAGCGCTTTGTACCCAACGGTGAGATGACGGCGCTGATCCAGGAAACACTGGGGTTCTTTGAAGTGGACGCCAAGAACAAGCGCCTGCGCACGTGGGCGAAGAGCGGTTGCTGCTATCACGAGCGCACGGTGTACGCCGTTGAACACGATGTACCGGTTGCCGTCGAGCGCCGCATTGACGACGCGCAGGGGCCTGGCGACAAGATGAAAGTCACCGTCGAAACGCTCGTCAACGGCAAATGGCGCAGCAAGGTGCATTACGAGCCGATACCGAAGTGAACGAACGCCACCACCAACAAACATGAAACACGCTCACGTATCTCATCTGCTGTGCATTGCCGGCCTGCTGCTCGGCACGCAAGCCGTCCACGCTGCTGAAGATGCCTGTACCGCGCGGGTAGAAGGTGCGATCAAGCGGGCGTACCCCGCTGCAAAACGCACGGGCAGCGGCTACAAGGTCGACGGCGCCCGCATCCAGTTGTCGGAGGCGTTCAGCCCGCATGCAGTGGTGTGCCGCACGTGGCCCGCGCACCCGGAACTCACGCTCATGGCGGTGCCGCTGATGCAACAGGAGGATGCTGACGCAGGTAACGAAGGCGACCTTGAACTGTTCGTGCTCGACACGGCCAACGGCAGCATCCGGCAGCGTCTGCGCCTGCCCGCGCGCATGTCGGACGATGCGGTGCGTATCCGCTCCGTCACCTTCGATACCGCGCGCTATGTGGTCGCGCCTGGGCAGATAGCATTCGGGGTGCGCATCGCCAAAGAGGGCAGTTCGCGGCCCAATCCGTTCAGCGAGACCGGTCTGTGGCTCTACACCGTGCAGGGCAATCAACTGAAACCGGTGTTGAACGGCGTTGTCGTGGAAAGCGGGGGCGGTGAATGGGATACCAACTGCGCCGGCACGTTCGAGCAGACCAAGCGCACGCTGAACATGACATCGGACACCCACAACGGCTACGCCGATATCGCGGTGTCGGAAACCAAGTCTTCATCCACCAACACGGTCGACAAGGCCGGCGAATGCCAGACGCACGACGCCAAGCCGCAACGCACCACCTACCGGCTTGCGTACGACGGCAAGCAATACGTCGTGCCGAAGGCGCTGGTGCCGCTGGATTGAGAGGCAGACGCGACCGGATTTGCTGCGCCCTCATCCTGGCTTCTAGGCCATCTCGCCTAGCCGACGGCTGATAACGCTAACGCGGCGCGCGTCCTATACCTACGGTGTTCGGCCGTGCATGGCCGTGGCGGCTGTGGTGGCCTGACTGCGGCGCTTGCCCTGGCCATCACCCAGGAGGCAAATCATGCGCATGCTCGTGAACGTGCGGATCCCGCACGAACCCTTCAACACCTATGTGCGCGACGGTTCCATCGCCGAGCTGATCCCGCGCGTGATGGCCGAGAGCAAGCCAGAGGCGGTGTACTTTACCGAGCAGGGCGGCCATCGCGGCGCGGTGCTCATCGTGAACGTGGAATCGGCTTCGCACATTCCCGCGCTGGCCGAGCCGTGGTTCCTGCTGTTCAACGCAGACTGTGAGTTCCGCATCGTGATGAGCGCGGAGGATTTGCAGCAGGCAGGGTTGGCGGAGATCGGTTTCAAGTGGAAATGAAGTTCACGTCTGGAGGCGCTAGTCCCTTAGTGCGGGTGCACCTGCGGTCGTGGTTACGTTTGGTTGCACTGAAACGCACATTCTCATCTGTGCCTGCCTAGAATCGGTGGAACCAAAAACCAGGAGGAGGAAGCAGATGACCCGAGCACAATGGATGGTGGCGGCCGCAATGGCAGCGCTGTGCACCGTTTCGCTGTCGGCGCAGGCCAAGGGCAATGCCGGTGGTGGTTCTGCAGCACATATGAGCAGCCACGGCATGTCGAACACCAACGGCCCCGACAGCCTGGACCGCGATAAAGGCAAGGCGCGCGCGGCAGACCGTGCGCATCAGCATGGCAAATCCACGCAGCACAAGCACGCGGGCAAGGGCAAGTAAGCGCCGCAACGCAGCAAAGAAAAAGCCGGTCACGCAGACCGGCTTTTTTGTTGCGCGAGCGCTGATGTCAAAGGCTCAGCAATTGCCCTTCTTCGCCTGTCCAGGCGGGCAGAAGCCATTGCCCGGGCCACCTTGCGGGCGTGCGACCGGACCATCGACCGGCACGTAGACGCAACCGCCCAGCAGCGACGCACCCAAAGACAGGATGAGGATGATGTTCTTCATTGTGTTGTGAGGGGCGGGCTCCGCCCCCTTTTTTCCCTGGTTAGAAACTGAAGTTGACCCCGGTCTGGCTGCCGGCCGCAACATTGACCGGATTGCTCAGCGTGGCGCCCGTTGCACTGGTGGCCTGGACCGAATACTGGCCGGCAGATGCCGACACCGCCGACAGCGCGATCGGCAGCGTCGCGCTGTACGTGCCGACCAACGGCGCGGCTGCGGGCAATGCCAGCGAGTACGCGCCGGTATCGAGGTTGGCATTGGTCGAGGTGATCTCGTACGACACCGAGTTCACCGTTTGCAGCGCGCGCAACGTGGCCTGCGCCGATGCGGTGGCCGTGCCGGAGGCGGTATTGGTGGTCGAGGCCGGCAGCGTGATCGGCGCGCCCTTGGTGGAGACCGTGGTCGTGGTGCTGGCCGTGACAGGCACGGTGCGGATGATGCCCGTGGCATGGCCGCTCGGCAGCGTGTTGTCCACGATCACCACGTCATACGCACCATTGGTGCTGCTCTGCACCAGCGGCGACAGCACGAACTTGCCCGTGGCGTCTGCCACCGTGCCGCGGATGACCTGGCCGTTCTGTTCGGCATACACCGTGGCGCCGGCCTGTGCGGTGGGCACGTAGCCGGTAATCGAACCGCTCACCACTGTGGGCGTTGCCGTGACGACCGGCTTGAGGCTGTAGCCGCCATTGCCCTGCTGCACGATCGATTTGCAGGCATTGAAATCCAGCACCAGATCGACCAGCGTGTTGGGCTGCACCGTGAAGGGTTGGATGATCTTGTAGCCGCTCTGTGCGGCGCTCGGGGTGGCCAGCGCCTGCTCGGTCGACGAGCCCGTCACCACCACGGAATTGGCCAGTGTGTTGCCCTGATTTGGAGACAGCACCAGGCGCAACTGCTGATATTGCCCGGCGGGCAGCGGGGCCGTACCGAGGTCAGTCAGCACGCCGTTGGTGAGGGATAGCAGATCGACCTTCTGCGGTGTGGCCAACGCGATGTCGGTCCAGCCGGCGTCGGTGTCTGCCGCTGACGCACTGGCGTTCACGCGCACCTTGTTGACGGTGACGTAGACGTGATCAAAACCGCAGGACGGTGCGTCCGTCATCGAGACATGGAGGGTGCCCGTGCCGGCAGCCGTACCGCCATCCCCGCCGCCGCATGCAGCGATGAGGAATGGCAGGGGCAATGCAAGGAGGATGTTCCGATAAGTTGTTTTCATGGTTGTCTCCTCGGTTGGGGGTGCCCGAAGGATAGTCCCGGCCATGGCACGCACTTTGGTCGAATTGAAACCAATCGTAACGCCGCTTGGGCGGGTGTGGTCTCACCCATTTGGGTTGCAAACGCTTGCGGCCCGCCGAAGATATTGCGGCGCGCGACGGGGGCGCCGATCGTGTATCAGCGATGCAGCAGCGGATACAGCGCCACGCCCAGCAAGGCTGCCCCCGCCACAATCACCGGTTCGGGAAGCCTCTTGAACTTCACCAGCAGCAACACGGTGGCCACGGCCAAGAGTGCCGTCGGCGCATCGACGATGGAGCGCTTGGCCAGCACGATCACCGCGCCGGCAATGGCGCCCACGGCCGCCGCCGTTACGCCATCGACAAAGGCCAGGATGGCGGGCAGCTTGCCGTATTTCTTGAAGTACGGCGCCGGCAGGATGGTGAAGAGGTAGCACGGCAGGAACGTGCCGAGGGCGGCCACGCACGCGCCGGGCAGGCCCGCCACCAGGTAGCCAATAAAGCCGACGGTGATGACCACCGGGCCGGGCGTGATCATCGCCACGGCCACCGCGTCGACGAATTGCTTATCGTTGAGCCAGTGGTGCTCGGTGACCACACCGCCATAGAGGAACGGCACGATGGCGAGCCCCGAGCCGAATACGAACGCCCCGGCCTTGGCGAAGAACGCGCCAAGCTGCGCAAGCAGAGGTGAATCGACTGCGCTCAACAAACCACTGGCGGCCGCGACGGGTGCGACGGCAACCGCGTTCATGCGGCCCTGGCGCAGCCACTTGGGCGGCGCACGCCAGAACCACACCAGAACGCCGGCCGCCAGGAAGAGCCACGCCACTTCGGATTCAGTCACCACGGTCACTGCCGCCAGGAGCAGGTAGACGGCCCACAGCAGCTTGTCTTTGCCGACGCTCCTGGTGGTGAGCTTGTGCGCGCTGATGGCGATGATGCCGATCACCGCCGCGCCCACGCCGTAGAACACCGACTGCATCCACGTCAGCCCGCCAAAGCGCACATAGGCCCAGCCCAGCGCCACCACCATCAGGAACGACGGCAGCACGAAGGCCATGCCGACCAGCGTGGCGCCGACGATGCGGAAGTGCACGTAGCCGAGGTAGATGGCCAGTTGCGCGGCCAGCGGCCCCGGCGCGAGCTGGGCGAGCGCGAGGCCTTCCTTGTAGTCCGCCTCGGTGATCCACTGTCGGGTGTCCACCAGGTCGCGGCGCATGTAGCCGGCAAGCGCCACCGGGCCACCAAAGCCGAGTGCGCCAAGCCGCAGGAAATACAGCAGCAGTTGCCGCAGCGTGTAGGTGGGGCGTTCGGGGGCATTGTTCATGAGCTACCTGCAACGGGTGAGAGCGGTCATGGCTTCCGGCTGGCGGAAAAGTGCACGTACAGCGAATCGAGCACGGTGCCGATCTCTGCGAGCAGCGCATCGTCATCGGCCAGCCGTTTGCGGGCGCCCGCCATGATGGCTTCGAACCCGCCGGCTTCAGGCGTGGCCGCGCCGCCCACGTCGAGCGCATGGACCATGGCGCCTACGTGCGCGAGTCCCGCATCGTCGTCCAGCCCAAAGCTGGCGATGAGCACCTCGAACGAAACGCGCTCGCCCACATGCGTGAAGGCGGCACCGTCAAAGTCGAAGCCGAGCGCATCGGCGGGGCAATCGGCCGGGCTGTCGAGCCACAGGAAGCGCGCGTGCGGATCGATGAAGCGCTGGATGAGCCAGGCGCTGGCAACGCGGTCCACCCACAGGTGCCGACGTGTTGCCCAAAGGCGGCCTTGGTACTGCGTGCGATCACGGCGCGGGATGCCGCCGGAAGCGGCGCGCGGTTCGCCCGGCGATTGCGTGGCTTCGGCCGCCGCAGCAAAGTCGCGCCATTGCGCATCGGCGCGCACGGTCGCTTCGTTGGAGAAAAAGTCGATCTTGCGGATGGCCTCGTAGGCGCGGGCGTGGCGGCGCAGCAGCCGGTTGCGCTCGGCGCTGGGCAGCTCGGGAAGCGTCTTGCGTGCTTCAGACAGCTCGGCCAGCCACTCGGCGTAGTCGGGCGTGCGGTCGAAGAGGGCGCGGTAGGCCGCGTCTTCCGCCGCATCGCTGGCCTGCACGCGCAGTACCCAGGCCTGGCCGTCTTCCTGCAACGTCTCGTCTGCCAGTTCGTTGAGCTGCGCCGCGTGTTCCGCACGCGCAGGCAGCAGGTAGACGCCATCACGCAAGGCCGCACAGCCGATGGCCTTGATGGCGCGCCAGATACGCATGCGCGCGGTCGCTCGGGCAGTCGGCAGGCTGACGATCAGCAGCAGCCAGGAATCGGGGGAGGCGGTCATGACGGCAGGATAGGCGCGCGTCATAACCGCTGCAATGTTGTAGAGGTTCCTACATCAGCGCGGAGACCAGCGCCATGTCGGAAGCAACGCGGGACAGTTCGCGCAACAAGCCGACGGTCGAGAGTCTTCTCATGAGGAAGCCTGGCGGTGGGCTGGGGTCGCGGTTGCGCGCTTGTGGGTAGCGGGATTCCACACAACACCGCCCCCCTCAGCGGCCGGGCAGCTCCGCGCCCCACACCGCCGTAACGTTGCCGCCGAGCCGCCATTCAGAAAACGGGCGGCGCGGTGCAATCAGCGCAGGCAGCCGCGGGTCTCGCACGTGGGCGTAGTAGGGCTCCAACCAGCACAGCTCATCCTGGAAGGTCCACGGAAACAGCGCCTGCTTGATCGGCGAGATTTTTCCGAAGCTCGCCGGATCAACCACCGCGTCGATCACGAGGTTCGCCAGGCGGCCGATGGCGTGGTTGTTCTCTCGATACAGATCGATATTCCGCCGCTGCACCAGCTCTGCGGCAAACACCAACGGAATGAGCGCGAACGTGTGGTAGTGCAACGCGCGATCACCGCGCTTGATCTCACGTACGAGTGCGCCGTCGGGGCCGATATCGCGAATGCCCTCGCGAACGCGCAGGAGTCCGGAGTTGATCAGGTCGCTGTTGTCGGTTGCGGTGCCGATGGCAATCAGGTTGAGGCCGGCCCAATACACCAGGTTGTTATGCAGATGATTGATCGCCTCGGCGTTGCGGGTGGCGATCGCAATGCGTTCGAGCCACGGTGCGATGGCATCGAGCTGCGCCTGGTTTCGCTTGCGGATGTCGCTCGGCATGCGCAGCAGCACCATGGCGAAATCCGTTCCCGCCCACGACCGCTCGTAGTGGCCCTGATAGCCGGAAATCTTGCCCATCAGCGCATCGGCATCGGCCCAGGTTCGAAGCTGGGCCAGGGCGCAGGTCCAATCGCCCTTGTCGGCTGAGGCGTTGAGGTGCGCGATGAAATTGCGCATTGGTTTCACGTCGCGCGCATAGCCCGCTGCGTCGTCGTAAAAGCCTGGGGGATCGATCGTCCGCACTGGGGCAGGGATCTCGCAGGCGCGGGCTGCATGCACCAGGCCGAAGCCTGCACCGACGGCCAGCGAAACGGCTAACAACGTTCGAACGTACGCGCGACGCATTTCGACCTCCGGGACGGGACGGCAAAGGACGGCTGGCGAGGGAAGGCTGGAGCGAGCGGGCTTGCGAGAATCGATGCCTGCCCACGCAAAACGACGTGGTTCGCGGCAACGTTGACGAGGGTTACAAACTGTAGTGACGATGAAAAAAGAGCCGCATCGAGCGGCTCTTCTTATGTCAGCGGCAACGCGCACTTACGCCGCGTTCGATTGTGGCCCGTCGCAGCAGGCTCAGCGCCTCACCACTTTTTGGTCATGGGAGCTTGGCTCTGAGGCGATCTAGCAATGTCGGCGGCAGCGGCACGTACTCCTCAGGAGAGACTCCAAGATGGTAATAAACACGGTCACCATCAAAGAGCATTTGGGGGTAGATATCACTATATGTCCTCTCCGCGACTAGCTTATTTGTTTTTGCGTCATACAGCCTGAACAACGCACCGTCTCGATAAGGAAGATAGCAAATCTCGCCAATATATCGACGAAGGTCATCCACCTCTTTTCTGCACTCATTCGCATATATCCGACTTCTGACAAAGAAAGCGTACTGAGCAACAAGAGCAATGACAAATAGGATAAAAATCGCCTTAATCAGTCTCAATTTCATCCCGCACTAGAGATGTATCTTCTTGTCTGACGTGCTCATTTCGAGTGCCCCTCTTTAGATTCTTCGGTCGGATACAGCAGAAAACCGCCTGGCGGCGGTTTTCCTTGCGCAGGGAGCCTTACTCCACGCCTGCCGCGTCCTCCTTTTTCCTCGACGGTTTGGCAAATCGCACCGACAGTTCCTTGCGGGCTGCATCCAGCCCCTCACCGTGGCCAGCCACCTTGAGGAAGGCATACCCCTCCAAGGCAGCGTTCATTACGTCGCTGCCCAGCGCCAGTTGCGAATCGGCCATCCGTTCGTGAATGCGGCCCAGGCGCATCACGCGGCTGCGCAACAGGTCGAACGCCGCCAGATCGCGGCGCAGCTCTGCAATGTTGAAGTTGGCGGGCAGCACGTTTGGGTTGGCACCGAGCACCTCGACCGCCGTGCGGGCAAACGCTTCGGATTTGCCGCCCATCTTGGTCAGAAACCGACGCTGTTCGATGGTCAGGTCGATCAAGCCGGTGAGCTTGTCTTCCAGCGTCTTCAGCGCGCCGTCCACGGCGGCCAGATCGGTTGCACTGATCTGAAATGAAATCAGGTTTTGCGACATCACATTCCTCTGTTACGGGTTGGCAGCGTCATGCCTCAGGGGCATGACTGCGCGAGAGTGGACGCTGCCCACGCCGTACGCAATGCCAGCCAGCGCTTTTCAGAAAATGCTGATGCGGAGGGTGTTCAGGACCACGCCAATACAGTTCCGGACGCGACACCTTCACGTTCAAAACTTCATGCGTGACGTTTGTGGCCCGACATTTCGCGTTCGGAACGCCATGTAAGAGGTTCAGAACCGTATCTGTTGCGTCTGAAACGCGACCCTATCGCGTTCTGAACGCCATCCCATTGGGTTCCGAACGCCATGGGGAGGGTTCCAAACGCAATCGTTGTGGTTCTGATCTTGGCGAAGGCCGTCGTGAACGCGATGGTCGCTGTTCAGCACGCTTGAGGAAGGTCGCCACGCGTGGAGAGGGTGGGCGAGTACAAGCAAGGCTGGAACGTGAGCGGTAGCGCTCGATCGGTGTAAAGCCGTCCCTACCGGGTTCGCCCATAAAGGGGGAGCGGCCACACGAGAGTGGCGGCAAGTACTTGTCCTTAGTCCTTGTCGGTTACCGCCGGGGGTCCCAGTCCTCGGCCGCTTTCTCGCATGGCACAAAAGCAGCACCGCGAATACGGCGCCACCGCCTATTGAAGCAATGGGCGGCAGAGGCAGAACAGATCAGAGTTTGCTCATGCAGAGCAGTGGGGTGTTCCGTGGAACACGAGGCGAGCACTCTTGCTGCTCACGGCTGCCTCAGCCCGCATTATCCCCACCTTCCTGCGCCTCACGCTCTTCACGTTCCTCGCGCTCTTCACGGGGCAGGGTCAGCATGCCGGTGTTGTAGACGTACTCATACACCTCGCCGTAGCGGCCCCATTCGATGCCGATCTTGAGCACGCGCTCGGCTTCTTCGGGCTTGAGGTACGCCTCCAGCTCGCGCAGCACGTGTTCTTCGCGGATCTCACCGTCCTCATTGGCGTCCAGCTCGGCACGGATGTGCGCGGCCAGGGCCACGCGTTCCAGCAGCTTCTGGCCGAACAGCACCTTGCGCTCGGGCGGTTCAGTTTCCATGTAGGTCTTGCCGAACGGGGTGACGATAATGTCGCCGCGTTCGATGGTGGCCAGTTGCAGCAGGGCAAGCGCTTCGCACGCGGGCAGCAGATCGTCGTCGGTCACGCCGGCTTCTTCTGCCAGATGCGGGAGGTCGGCGCGGCCGTTGAACGGCGCCTCGACCAGCAGGTCGAGAATGGCCTCCATCTGGCCGATCTCGGCATCGGGCAGGCGGTAGGCAAGCTGCTCGGCTGCGGGCTCCACGCCCACATGCACGCCCACACGCTCCGGCGAGGTCATGAGGCCATACACCTCGTCGATGAGGTTGCGCACGGCGGCGGAATCCCGGTTGCGCGGGCGCGGGAACGGCACGCGCACTTCGGCGCGGATACGCCCCGGATCGCTCGAGAGGATGACGATGCGGTCCGCCATCATCACCGCTTCTTCAATGTTGTGCGAGACGATGAGGATGCTCTTGATGTTGGTGCGGCGGTCTTCCCACAGGTCGAGCATTTCGTCGCGCAGGTTCTCGCCGGTCAGCACGTCGAGCGCGGAGAACGCTTCGTCCATCAGCAGCAGGTCAGGCTCGGTCACCAGCGCGCGCGCAATGCCCACACGCTGGCGCATGCCGCCCGAGAGTTCGCGCGGCAGGGCGCTGTTGAAGCCCGACAGGCCGATCAGGTCGATGGCCTGTTCAGCGCGTTCTTCCCGCTCGGCCTTGGCCACGCCTTGGGCTTCCAGGCCCAGCTCGACGTTCTGCTGCACCGTCAGCCACGGGAACAGCGCAAACGACTGGAACACCATCGCAATGCCCTGCACGGGGCCGGAGTATTCACGCCCGCGAAACAGCACCTGCCCGCGATCGGCGCGCACCAGGCCCGCCATGATGCGCAGCAACGTCGATTTGCCCGAGCCCGACTTGCCCAGCATGGCGACGATCTCGCCCTGGCGCAGGTTGAGGTCCACGCCTTCGAGCACGGCGCGGTCTGTGTGGTCTGCGGTGCGGAAGATCTTCGAGACGCCGCGCAGCTCCATGACGCTTTCAGCGCTCTGGCTATGGGTGCTGGTGGTAACCATGTGTGTTCTCAGCTAAATAGGTCGTCTTGGAACGTGCTGAAGATCCGTAGCGAGCGCCCCGAGGTTGGCCCGAGACGCGCAGCCGTACATGCGTACGGCGAGCATCGCAGGGTCAAGATCGGGGTGCGCAGCAGGATCATGAGCATGTTCTTACAGGCGGGTGCGCTCTTGCGCGATGTCGTACAGGCGGTTCCACAGCAGCCGGTTGAAGCCGACCACGAACAGGCTCATCACGGCAATCCCGAGTGCAATGCGCGGGAAGTCGCCCTTCGATGTCATCTCGGCGATGTAGCTGCCCAGCCCCGTGGCCACCAGCGTGCGATCGCCCCAGGACACGTATTCGGACACGATGCTGGCGTTCCATGACCCGCCAGCGGCTGTCACCAAGCCCGTGAGCAGGTTGGGGAACACGGCGGGGATGAGGAAGCGCTTCCACAGCAGCCAGCCGCGCAGGCCGAAGTTGCGTGCGGCCAGTTTCAGTTCGGTCGGGATGGCCGACGCGCCGGCAATCACGTTGAAGAGGATGTACCACTGCGTGCCGAAAATCATCAGCGGGCTCAGCCAGATTTCCGGATTGAGCGCGAAGCGCGCGATGAGCATCACCGCCAGCGGGAACATCAGGTTGGCCGGGAACGCCGCCAGGAACTGCGCCACCGGCTGCGCGATGCGCGCCACGTTCGGGTTCAGGCCGATGCGGATGCCGATCGGCACCCACACCAGCGCGGCCAGCGCGATCAGCAGGATCACGCGTACCATGGTCAGGAAGCCGAGCCAGAAGACGTGGCCGACCTCGGCCCAGCCCACCTCGGAGCGCACGAACTGCAGCACGTGCGCCACCGCCACCAGTGCGGCCAGGATGATGACGACATCGGCGATGCGGTGCGACCACGGGAAGCGCGGCAGAAAGCCATTGCCGCCAGCAGCCGTGGGCCGCGTGCGTTCGGCACCCCAGGACAGCGTGCGCTCGGCCATCGCGGCGGTACGCTCAAGGAGGGCCTTGACCCATTCAGAGCGGCGCAGCAGGTCAAGCAGCCACGATTGCGGCTCGCGCTCCGACGACATCGTGTCGAAGCGGAAGCGGTCTGCCCAGGCAATCAGCGGGCGGAACAGCAACTGGTCGTACAGGATGATGCCGATCAGCATGGCCAGGATGGCCCAGCCGATGGCCGGCAGGTTCTGCTGCTGGATCGCCAGCGAGATGTACGAGCCGATGCCCGGCAGCTTGATGTCGTGGCCCGACACCGAGATGGCTTCCGACGCCACCACGAAGAACCAGCCGCCTGACATCGACATCATCATGTTCCACAGCAGGCCCGGCATGGCGAACGGCACTTCCAGGCGCCAGAAGCGCTGCCACTTCGACAGGCGGAACACCGTGGCGGCTTCTTCCAGGTCGGTCGGGATGGTGCGAAACGATTGGTACAACGAGAACGCCATGTTCCACGCCTGCGACGTGAAGATGGCGAAGATGGCCGCGCATTCCACGCCGACGAGGTTGCCCGGGAACAGCGCGATGAACCCCGTGACCGTGATCGACAGAAAACCCAGCACCGGAATCGATTGCAGGATGTCCAGCGCCGGCACCATCACCTTCTCGGCAGTGCGGTTTTTGGAAGCGATGGCGGCAAAC
The DNA here is from genome assembly GCF_021173085.1 of Ralstonia wenshanensis. Classification (NCBI taxonomy): domain Bacteria; kingdom Pseudomonadati; phylum Pseudomonadota; class Betaproteobacteria; order Burkholderiales; family Burkholderiaceae; genus Ralstonia; species Ralstonia wenshanensis. The sequence goes on along the minus strand of NZ_CP076413.1, from coordinate 3,282,668 downwards.
GCAAACGAAAACGCCAGCGACGCGCCCAGCGCCAGCAGCATGCGGATGCTGGTGCGCAGCAGGTAATAGGGCAGCTCAATGATGTCCAGACTCACGTCCAGGTGCTCGCCGGGCGTGTAGGGCACGTTCATCTGCTTGGCGGCATAGGCCACGAGCACGATGGCGGCCAGGATGATCGGCAGCAGCGCCAGGTCAAACCGGTTGGGCGGCGCCGTCAGCAGGTGGCCGAAGTTGACGCCAAAGTTGGTACCGAAGGTGGTACCCAAACGGCCCCGGATGGTGGTTTCGTTGTCGTTCTGCTGCATCTTGGATAACCGGGACGGAAACCGCGGACGAAATTCGGACGCCTCAAGGCCAAAGGCCCAGGCGCAATACATGGCATGGCGTACTACGGGGCTGGGCGCAGTGCTTTTGCGCAAGCGCTGCTTGGCACCCGGCGGCAAGCCGCCTAGTTTACCTTGCGTAACGTCAGAGCCCGCCGCGCGGTTGTCAGTCTGACGACGTCACATTCCAGAAATGTGACAGAGATGCGACAGCGTCGGTTTGTCATGTTTTACCCAACACATCTCCTGCCGTGTTGCACCGGAGGCCCGCCATGTCCGTTATTGCGCAAGTGATCGTTACCGTACAGGGCCGCGTGCAGGGTGTCGGCTACCGCGCTGCCTGTGCGGACCGCGCGCGCCTGCTGGGGTTGCGCGGCTGGGTACGCAACCGCCGCGACGGCGCCGTCGAGGCATTCCTGGCCGGACCCGAGGCCCATGTGCTCAGCATGCGGGAATGGATGTGGGAGGGTCCGGACAGTGCGCTGGTCACGCAGCTGGAGGTGGTCACGGGAGAGCATGAAGCGCCGGTCCCCGGTTTTGAGATCCGCCCGACGGTGTAGTTTTCGCCCCGCCGGATCAGTACACGTTCGGCACGATCATCTCTTCCGGTACCGGGTGGCGGATGTACTCGGCGTGGTGCACGCGCTCGGGCAGCAATACCGGCGGATGCGGCACCGGGTGGTAAGGCACTTGGCCCAGCAGATGGTGGATGCAGTTCAGGCGCGCGCGCTTCTTGTCGTCGGCCAGCACCACCCACCACGGCGATTCGGGGATGTGCGAGCGCTCCAGCATCGCCTCCTTGGCCTGCGTATAGGCCTCCCAGCGGCGGCGGCTCTCCAGATCCATCGGGCTCAGCTTCCACTGCTTGAGCGGATCATCGATGCGGCTCTGGAACCGCACTTCCTGCTCTTCGTCCGTCACCGAGAACCAGTACTTGACGATCTGGATGCCCGAGCGCACGAGCATCTTTTCGAACTCGGGCACCGAGCGGAAGAACTCGTCGTATTCCTCGTCGGTGCAGAAACCCATCACACGCTCGACGCCGGCGCGGTTGTACCAGCTGCGATCGAACAGGACGATCTCGCCGGCGGCGGGCAGGTGCGCCACATAGCGCTGGAAGTACCACTGCGTACGTTCGCGGTTGGTGGGAGCGGGCAGTGCAGCCACGCGGCACACGCGCGGGTTCAGCCGTTGCGTGATGCGCTTGATGGCGCCGCCCTTACCGGCGGCATCGCGCCCTTCGAAGATCACCACCAGGCGGTGGCCAGTCTCGATCACCCAGTCCTGCAGCTTGACCAGCTCGCCCTGCAGACGGAACAGCTCGCGAAAGTACATGCGCCGCGTTTCGCGCGCTTCGTCGCTGATGCCTTCGCCGCCACCGAGCAGGTGGTCGTCGATTTCCATCTCCAGCTCTTCGTCAAGCGTGTCGAGGAGGTCTTCCTGCAGGCGCGCCTGGCGGGCTGCGTCGCGTTCGCTCATGGTGTGTTGCTCCTGCCGATCTTGCGGATATTGCCGATGTTGCCGAGGGGGGGCGCTGCGCATGGACAACGCAGTGCAAGTCTAAGCCCGACTAGGTAGCACGGGCATGTGGCAGGGGAGTGACATGGCAGCTTCGCCCATCGCGCCAGGTTTTCGGCTCCCGCCGCTATTGCCCGGCAGCACGCCCGTAATCTGCCTGCGCCGCCGCGTATCCGGCGGACCACAGGAGCTGGAGCTGCCCATGCCGTCCCCATTGCGATCGATCCTAAGCTGCCTCCGTCCGACGCCGCCGGCTGAAGAACACGCCTCCACATCAACCAGCCGCCCGGCCGATCCGGCCGCCCACGCGCCACGCCGTGCGCCAGTGACGTTGCAGGGCTTGGCCAGCTTTGCTGCCCAACGCATGCGTGAGCGGCAGGTCGAGATCAAGGCCTTGGAGCCCGATACGCGCAGGGCGCTGTCCGATGGCGAATGCCAACTGGGCGGTTATGTACACGCGCGGCAGACCGACGGCCGCCCCGTTGAAGGCCGACAACTGGACCGGCTCGTGCGCGCGAACGAAACCGTCATGGAGACCCGCCAAGCCCTGTCGCATGGCCGCGGCAATGTCGTCGACGATATCCATGACAGCAACGGCCAGAGCACGATCCGGGCGGTGGCCGGCCGTGTCGTGAGGACACAGCTTCCATCCAACTACGGTCCAGGGGTCAGCATCGCGGCGAGCGCCATGGCGGCGCAGGCCGGCAACTGCGGCGAACATGCCAACGTGGCGGCGTTTCTGCATGCCGCCAAGCTGGGCAGCGGCGAATACGCGTATGCCGTGGGCAGCACGACAATCGACCACCGCTGGGCGCAATGGCACGCCGCCAGGGGGCGCGACCCCGACCACGACCTCGTCATGGACCCGTGGGGCAAAGGCCCCGCCATTTTCGCGGTGGATGGTGAGTTTGCTGGCGGCGAGCGCGACGTCGGGATCGAGCGCGAATACGACCAGAGTACGGGTGCCAAGGCCCATGCGGACATGAGCGAACTGCAGCGCGATCACCACCAGCAGATGCAAACGAATCTGCATGTGGCGATGGAGCATCTGGGCCCTGATTTCCGGCTTCGGGACGGTGCAGTCTTTGCCGTCACGCCGGTCATCTCCAGCGAATTCGCAGCACGCGTCAGCCAGAAGATGTCTGCAGCACCGGACGCTGCCAAGTTGGCACCGAAGAACCGACGCCTCGTGCGGCAGGCGAAGGAACGGATACGCACCGGTGAACCCCGGATGGCACCGTTGCGTCAGGAAATCCATGCCACGCAAACGGCGCGGACCTTGGGCGCAAGCGGCATACGGGAAGTCACGCAGGCGGCTGCACGCATCGCCCAGGTTGCGGCGGATCTGGAGAACTATCCGCTGGCATCGCATCCGGCGCAGACCGCGCCCGAGAATCTCTAGGCGCACGGCCCGGCCGAGGCGGCCGCGTCAGCTCGACTCGCCTTCCAGCATGAACTTGGCGCCGTCGTCCTGGCCGAGCAGGCGCACCAGCGTGGGCATGGCTTCCTGCAATTGCGCCTTCAGCGTCCACGGCGGGTTGACGATGAACATGCCGCTGCCGTGCAAGCCTAGGCCACCCTCGACCGGGTGCCTGACGGTGAGCGTGACGTGCAGCCAATCCTTGGGGCGCAACTGCTTCAGGCGCGAGGGAAACTGCGCGGCTTCGCGCCGCTGCACAAGCGGATACCAGACCGCATACATGCCGGTGGCGAAGCGCTGCAGGCTGTCCTGCAGCGCGTGCACGGTGCGGGCGTAATCCTGCTTGTCTTCAAACGAAGGGTCGATCAGCACCAGCGCGCGGCGCGGCGGCGGCGGCAGGATCGCCTTGATGCCGGCAAAGCCATCGCCGTCGTACAGCATGACCTTGCGGCCTGCACCGCGGAAGTTGTTGGACAGCACCTTGATTTCGGAGCTGTGCAGCTCGAACAGGCGCAGGCGATCGGCGTCGCGCAGCATCTGCCACGCCAGCCACGGCGAGCCGGGGTAGTGCCTGAGTTCGCCGTTGGGGTTCAGCTCGCGCACCTGGTCGAGGTACGCATCAAGCAGGGGCGGCAGCGTTTCGCCCGCCTCAGCCGCGCGCCACAAGGGGCCAATGCCTGTATCGAATTCGGCCTTCTTCTGCGCCCATTCGTGGTCCAGCGCGTAGAGGCCGGCACCGGCGTGCGTGTCGATGTACCAGAACGGCTTGTCCTTCTGCGTGAGGTAATCGAGCATCTGCACAAGCACGGCGTGCTTGAGGACATCGGCGTGATTGCCGGCGTGGAAGGCGTGACGGTAACTGAGCATCGGCGGGCCATGTGCGCCCGGAGTATCAGGCGCGGGCAGAGAAAACGGTAGGCGCGAATCCTACCACCGCGCGGGATGCGTCCCCAGGGGCACGCTCGGCAGCGTCCAGTGCGGCGGCGTGTCGGAGAGCTGCCCCGCATGGCGCAGCGCCGTGAGCGCGCCAAAACCAGACGGCGACGTTTCCAGATACGCACCGATCTCTTCATAGCGCGGATCGGCCGCATCGAAGCCGTTGGCCATGCGGCCGAAGCTACGCAGCCAGTGCGCCGTCTGGGCGAGCGACACACGCACGTGCCAGCTGCCGCCTTCTGTCATGCGGCGTGCGAGCGCAGTCATGGCGCCAGCCGCCATCAGGTAGCCCGCGCCGTGGTCGAGTGCCTGTGCGGGCAGCGGGCGTGGCTTGGCATCGCTGGCCGCTTGCGCTTCGGCCCAGTTGAAACCGCTGGCGGTCTGCACGAGCGAATCGAAGCCTCGGCGATTGGCCCAGGGGCCGTCATAGCCGTATGCGCACAGGCTCACGTAGACGATGCCGGGGCGCAGCGCGGCAACCTGCTCCGGACCAAACTCCAACGCAGCCAGGCCACCGGGCCGATAGCCCTGCACGAAGATATCGGCGTCGCGCAGCAGCGTGCGGAGTTGGTCGGCACCGGCCGCATCGCGCAAGTCGAGCTGCGCAGAGCGCTTGCCACGGCCGGTGTCGATCACCAGCGGTGGGATGGCGGGCAGATGCGGCGCCGTAACGAGCAGCACATCCGCCCCATGCGCTGCGAGCGTCCGGCCGCAGACGGGCCCCGCAATCACGCGCGTGAGATCCAGCACGCGCACGCCCGAGAGCGGACGCCCGTCGGCATGCGCCGGCAGCGGCTGCGGTGGCGCATCACCAATGCGTTCGATCGTCATCAGCGGCTGCGCCGCCACGGCAATGCCTTGCGGGTGCGCGTCCCACTCTTCAAACGTGCGCGCAGCGGTGACGACCATGCCCGCCTGCGCGGCCGCCTCTTCAAACGCTTCGGCCTGCCATTGGTTCAACGCGGCGGCTACAGCGGCCCGGTCATACGCGCAGCCGAGCAGCTTCAGCACACCGTCGCGGTGATGCGCAAAGTTGGTGTGCAGGCGCACCCAGCGGCCATCGCCGCAGCGATAGAGCCCGGCGATCTTGTCCCACGGTTCGGGCGGTAACTGCCCATCGACACGGAAGTAGCGCTCGGAGCGGAATTCCAGCGCGGCGTGGTGCATGTCGACCGATACGGTCTGCTGCCTTCCGCTGCGCAACGTGTCGACCTGTGCGGCCGCCAGTGCAGCGGCGGCAATGGTGCTCTGCGCCAGCGTGCCCACGGCAAACGACGACGGCAGCGCCGGCTCAACGCCCGTGAGCGTGGCGCGCGACAGCACATCGGCCGGCTGACCGAGCACGCTCCATAACTGGCTCAGTGCGCCGGTGGGGCTGACAGACTGCATGGAAGGATCATCCACATCAGCAACGGGTGACGGCATGGCGGGGCTCCGCAAGCGAGGTGCGCCCATTACAGTCCTGTGCGGCCGATAGCGTCAACATTGACTAGACTGATCAACCTCGATTGCCGCCCACCGCATCCGGCCCGATGACCGCCTACCTCAATGCCGCCGAAGCTGCCGAGCGCCTGCGCGTCTCGCGCCCGACGCTGTACGCCTATGTAAGCCGCGGGCTGCTCGCGGCGTACCCGTCGCCCGACGGACGCGGCAGCCGCTACCGCGAGGCCGATGTGGCACGGCTCGCAGATCAGCGTTCCGGCGGACGGCGCCCGCGCCAGGTGGTGCGCCATGCGCTGGACTGGGGCCTGCCCGTGATGGAGTCGGCCATCACGCTCATCGATCACGGGCAGTTGTTCTACCGCGGCATGCCGGCTCTGGAACTGGCCAAACACGCCACGCTGGAAACCGTGGCGGCGCGGCTGTGGCAATGCGAAGAAGCGGCCGCCTTCAACACGCCCGCGCCGGTGTTGCCGAAGAGCTGGTACGCGGCGCTCACGTCGCTGGCAGACGCAGACATCCGCCAACGCTGCATGGCGTTGTGCGCGCTCGCCCTCCCGGCGCTGGATGAAGCCGCGTGGCGGCAGGACGCTGCACGCACGGCGCGCGATGCCGGCGCGCTGCTGCGCGTTGTGTTTGCCGCCATGCTCGGTCGCAAGCCGGATGCCGCGCCCGTGCACCTGCAATGCCAGGCGGCGTGGAATGTTGACGCGCACGCCGCCCAGGCCATCCGCGTCGCCTTGGTGCTGTGTGCCGATCACGAACTCAATGCCTCAAGCTTTGCGGCGCGCGTTGTCGCATCAACCGGCGCCAGCCTGGGCGCCGTGGTGAGTGCAGGCCTGGCTGCGCTCACCGGTGGCCGGCATGGCGGCACCACGGCGCGCGTGGAGGCATTGCTGAGTGAGCTGGAAGGGGAGCGCTCCGTGGCAACGGCACTGCGCCGTCGGCTTGATCGCGGCGATGCGTTGCCGGGCTTTGGCCACCCGCTGTACCGCAAGGCCGACCCGCGCGCCGGTGCAATCCTGGCGCAGCTGCCGAAGGCAGGCGCGGTACGCAGGCGGCTGCAAAACGTGATGGATGCCGTGGCCGGGCTGACCGGCGATGGGCCATCGGTGGATTTCGCGCTGGTGGCCACCCGGCGTGTACTCGGGCTACCCGAAGGTTCAGGCTTTGGCCTGTTTGCAGCGGGGCGTACGGCAGGCTGGATTGCGCACGCGCTGGAGCAGCGCGCGGCGGGGCAGTTGATCCGCCCGAGAGCCGCCTATGTGGGGCCGATGCCAGCCGCGCCGGACACACCGGCGGGCCGCATCATTCGCGTGAGGTAACGACGCAGGCCGAGGGTCAGGCCTGCGGAATCTCGATCTTCACCTCCAGCACTTCCAGGTTGTCCTGGCGCTCGAGGTTGACCTTGATGTCGTCGTTGCCGATCTTCACGTATTTGGAGATCACCGCCACCAGCTCGCGTTGCAATGCGGGCAGGTAGTCGGCCGGAGCACCGCCGCCGGTGCGTTCATGGGCGAGGATGATCTGCAGGCGTTCCTTGGCAACGCTTGCAGTCTTCTTCTTCTCGCCCAGCAGGAAAGACAGAATCGACATTGAGGCGTCTCCTTACTTGCCGCCGCCGAACAGGCGCTGCAGAAAACCGGGCTTGTTGTATTCGACGTAACGGAGTTCCTTCTCCTTGCCCAGGAAACGGTCGATCACGTCGTGGTAGGCGTTGGCCACGTCCGAGCCCTCCAGGTGGATGGCGGGCAGGCCCTGGTTGGATGCCTGCAGCACGGCTTCCGATTCCGGAATCACGCCGATCAGCTTGATGCGCAGGATTTCCTGGATGTCGCTCAGCGACAGCATCTCGCCTTCGGATACGCGCTTCGGGTTGTAGCGGGTGAGCAGCAGGTGTTCCTTGATCGGCTCCTTGCCTTCCACCGCGCGGCGCGACTTGGACGACAGGATGCCCAGGATGCGATCGGAGTCACGCACCGAAGACACTTCCGGGTTCGTCACCACGATGGCCTCGTCGGCAAAGTACATCGCCATCAGCGCGCCCGATTCGATACCGGCCGGCGAATCGCAGACGATGTATTCGAAGCCCATTTCCTTCAGGCCTTCGATCACCTTCTCGACGCCTTCACGCGTGAGCGCATCTTTGTCGCGCGTCTGCGAAGCGGGGAGGATGAAGAGGTTTTCGCACTTCTTGTCCTTGATGAGGGCCTGGTTCAGGTTGGCCTCACCGTGGATCACGTTGATCAGGTCATACACGACGCGGCGCTCGCAGCCCATGATGAGGTCGAGGTTGCGCAGGCCGACGTCGAAGTCGATGACGGCGGTCTTGTGGCCGCGCAGCGCAAGGCCGGCAGAGAACGCCGCACTGGTGGTCGTCTTGCCGACGCCGCCCTTGCCGGAGGTGACTACGATGATCTTGGTCATGGCTCGTATATCGAAAAGTTAAATCGCTCGGCGCACGGGGTGCGTCACTTCATCCGCAACGGTTCGAAAACCAGCGTGTTGTCCGCGAGCCGGACCTGCGCAGGCTTGCTGGCGTAGGCGTCGGGCCACGGGGTTTCGCCGGTGCGGTAGATGCCGGCGATGGAAATCAGTTGAGGCTCCAGGCACGTGCAGAAGATGCGCGCGTCCAGGTTGCCCTTCACGCCTGCCAGCGCGCGGCCGCGCAGCGAGGCATACACGTAGATGTTGCCCTCGGCGATCACCTCGGCGCCGTCGCTCACCAGGTCGAGCACGACGAGGTCGCCGCGCGCATAGATGCGCTGGCCGGAACGCAGGGGGCGATCGACGATCATCGTGCCGGGCTGCATGGCTACGGCGTCGACGGCGGGAACGGCGGGGGTAGGGGCAGGTGCTTCTGCGGCTTGGGCGTGTTCGGGCGCATCCTGTGCGTCCTTGCCGTCCTTCTCACCGCGCGGGCGACGGCCGTGGCTGTCGAGCAGCGGCAGGCCAAAGGCCTGGGCCCACTCGGCCTGTTCCGGGCTGGCCACCACACCGATCGCATGGGCGCGCAGCGCGGTCAGGGTCTCCACCAAACGGTCGATGGGCAGGCGCTCGTCTTCAGCCAGGCGGCGCACATCGATGGCGATCACGTCGTTGGAGAAAAACTCCGGCGTGTCGGCAAAGCGTCGCGTGAGTTCGGCGGCCAAGGCGTCCATGTCGGCGGTGCGCGGCGACAGCAGCAGGGCATCGACGGTGCCGCTGCGGATCTCGAACAGCGGCGCTTTCTTCTGGGACATAGAACGGCTACGCGGAAAAATGGGCTCATTCTAACGTTGTTGACGAAATGCCTTGGATTTTTTGGCCCCGCCGCTCCGCCATCCGGCTGAGACCCGCAACCGGCGCTGTTCTCCACGCTGCCCAGGCCACGCGTAAATGTCATGCGACGGTCACAGCATCGTCATGCACGCTTTTGATACTTCTCCGCTTCTGTGCCCCCCGGCCCAGTCTGTTGTCCTCTCGCGTTGCGCAAACGGTTCCCCCGATTCTGCGTGCGCGTCTGCGTGTCATTCGCTTCATCAGCAATTCGCATTCAGCAGTTCGTAGTTCGCAGACCAAAAAATAAACTTCAGGGAGAAGTTCATGCGAGTCCGACCGTTGTGTTCGGCGGCGTTGCCGCTTGCTGTTGTGTTGTCGATGTCGTTGGCTGCCTGCGGCGGCAGCGGCGATAGCCCATCCACCGGCAGCGCCACGCCTGCCGCCAGCGCCGCCCCTGCAGGCACCAAGGCCACGCTGGCCGTGCTGGAAACGACCGATCTGCACACGAACGTGCTGTCGTACGACTACTTCAAGCTCGCGGCCGACAACTCGCTCGGCTTCGAGCGCGTAGCGACGCTCATCAACCAGGCGCGCGCGCAGTTCCCGAACACGCTGCTGCTGGATAACGGCGACACCATCCAGGGCACCGCGCTTTCCGATTACCAGGCGATGGTGAATCCGATCACCTGCGACCAGACGCTGGCGATCTACAAGGTGATGAACGCCGCCAAGTACGACGGCGGCGGCATCGGCAACCACGAGTTCAACTACGGCCTGCCGTATCTGTCGCAAGTTACGGGCAATACGTTCAACGTCGATGGCCTGCCCGATCCGGCCACGCAGAAAAAATGCGCGGGCCCGAACTTCCCGCAGGTGCTGGCCAACGTAATCAGCGCCAAGACGAATGCGCCGCTGTTCCAGCCGTACACGATCATCACCAAGACGGTGACGGCCACGGCGCCGGATGGCAGCACGATCAGCGCGCCGGTCAAGGTCGGCATCATCAGCTTTACGCCGCCCACCATCACGAGCTGGGACAAGCGCTGGCTTGACGGCAAGGTCTACACGGTCGGCATCAAGGAAACCGCGGCCAAGTACATCCCGGAAATGCGCGCGAAGGGCGCCGATCTGGTGGTGGCGATTTCGCACGGCGGGCTGGATAACTCGACGTACTCGCCGACGATGGAAAACGGCAGCTGGTGGCTATCCACCGTGCCGGGCATCGATGCCATGTTGATCGGCCACTCGCACCAGCTCTTCCCGGATGCGAAGAGCACCGTGAGCCAGTTCAACCTGCCGGGTGTGGATAAGGTGGCCGGCACCGTGAATGGCGTGCCGACCGTGATGGCGAACTACTGGGGCAAGCATCTGGGCGTCATCAAGCTCGGCCTGACGTTCAACGGTACGAACTGGGCTGTCGACAAGACGCAGACCACGGTGGAAGCGCGCTCGATCCAGAACGCTGACAAGACCTACGTAGCCGCTGATCCGACGGTCTCGGCCGCCATCGCCACCGAACACCAGGCGACGATCAACTACGTGAAGACGCCGGTGGGCAGCACCGACTTCAACATGAGCACGTACTTCGCCGACGTGGGCGACCCCGGCGCGATCGAAATCGTCAACCAGGCGCAGGCCCAGTATGTGTCGGCGTACATCCAGGCGAACCTGCCGCAGTACGCATCGCTGCCGGTGCTGTCGGTAAGCGCACCGTTCAAGAGCGGTTTTGGTGGCGGGACCGATTTCACCGACGTGGCGGCGGGCCCGCTGGCAATCAACAACGCGGCCGACCTGTACCTGTATCCGAACACGGTCTACGCGGTGAAGGTGGCGGGCTCCGACATCAAGAACTGGCTGGAAACGGCGGCCAAGCGCTTCAACACCATCGACCCGACGCAAGCGACGGTGCAGAAGCTGGTGAGCACGTTCCCGGGCTACAACTTCGACATGTTCACCACGCCGGACCTGACGTATGAGATTGACGTCACGCAGCCGGTCGGCAGCCGCATCAAGAACCTGATGTACAAGGGCGTGGCGCTCGACCCCGCAGGCCAGTTCATCGTGGCGACCAACAACTACCGTGCAAGCGGCGGCGGCAACTTCCCGGGCCTGGACGGCAGCAAGACGATCTATGCGTCGCCCGATGCCAACCGTGACGTGCTGATCAGCTACATCAAGAAGATCGGCAGCGTGAAGCGTGCCACCAACGGCTCGCAGCGCAGCTGGCGCTTTACGAAGCTGGCGAGCTCGGTGGCGCAGGTGCAGTTCACGTCGGCGCCCAACAAGCTGGCCAGTGCCACGGCCGCCGGCATCACCAACGTCACGCAGGTGGCCGCGGATGACGGCTCGGGCAAGGGCCTCGCGGTGTATCAGATCGACCTGACGCAGTAAGAGGACCACGCCATGCCTTCTCTTCGTTCCGCATGGGCGGGTGCACCGGCGATGGAATCTCCGCGCCAGTCGGTGCCGATGCTGACCGTGGCTGCCGCGCTCGCGATTGTCGTGATGGCCGGCGGTTGGCTGTCGCACGCACGCCAGTCACCCGCCGTGAGTGCCACGCAGCTGGAATCGTGGCGTGCCATGGTCGTGCAAGCGATGGAGCCCGAGGCGCTGCAGAGGTTGCGTCAGCTCGCGCGCAGCGGTTCAGTGCCGGCGCAATCCGCGTTGGGCGAGGCATTGCTCGGCGCGCACGACAGCGCCTTGCGTAACGAAGGGATGCGCTGGCTGGAAACCGCTGCACCGAGCGACGCGGGTGCGCAGCTGTCGCTGGGCAAGGCGCTGCTGCTGGGTACCGGTGGTGTGGAGCGCGACTATCCGCGTGCGCTGCGCCTGCTGCGCCAATCTGCTGATAAAGGCGATGCTGCCGCCGCGTACTACTTGGGTGTGATGTATCGCAGCGGCTACGGAACAGCCATCGACACGACGCAGGCCGCGCACTGGTTTGATCGTGCCGCGCGCCATGAGATTCCGGCCGCGATGTTCATGCTGGCCAATGCGTATCGTGACGGTGATGGCGTGCCGCGCGATGAAGCCCGCGCGCTGGCGCTGTACCAGGACGCCGCCGAACACGAATTGCCCGAAGCCGTGCAGGCCTTGGCGATGGCGTATCAGAACGGCGAACTCGGCCTCAAACGCGACGATGCGGCGTACCACCAGCAGTGGATCGAAACGGCGCATGCGCTGAAGCATCCTGCGCTCGCGCCGTAAGCATCAGCCTCACTTCTTCTCGGCTGTTCTGATCAACGCGATCCTCGCTGCCATGGCGATGGATCGCGTTGGTCTTTCTAACCAGCAGACCGCTTCACCTTGCCCTGCCGCCGTTGATATGCGCACGCCATGTCTGCAACAGCTGAGTTTGCAGAATGGGACAAATCCTATCCACAGACATTGGACCATGTGTTTTTATGTTGCCCGACGAAAACGAACCGGAGCAACACATGCGCGTATGGTGCGCAAGGCTGGCAGCGGGCCTCATGCTAACCGCTGCAAAAGGCGCTTTTGCCTACACCTGCACCACGGTCACGACGAGCACGGCAATCCAACCGCAAAAGCTCTCGGTGCAGCGCGACCTTCCGGTCGGCGGCCTCATTGCGCAGGTGGTTTCCGATGTGGTGACTACCTTCAACTGCACCAACGAAGTGCCTCGGTTGACGTACCAGGAAGTCGGCATCAAGGGATATGGCACCTACGTTGGCGACATCGACGGCAAGCGTGTGTGGAAAACCAACATTGAGGGCATTGGCTATGCCATTGGTGTTGGAATCGTGAACGGGTGTGGTGAGGGCCTGGAACGCTGGGTCAACGGAACGACCAACCCAGACAATCCGAACCATCGCCTGTATTGTGCGGTCAACGGGGTATTCAGCACGCAACCCATGAAGCACAAGGCGTTGATCAATTTCTACAAGACCGAAGCGAGCACGGGAACGGGCACGGTATCGGGCAAACTGATCGGCGCCTTTATCTTGAAGAACAACCAGAGTGTCTGGCAGACGGAATCCCAGTTCAGCATTGGCTCCGTTGCAGTGGAAAAGCTGTCGTGCACGCTGGGCAGCGCGGCAATCAATGTTCCGATGGGAGGTGTTCCTGTCAGCGCGTTCAAGGGACCGGGCACGTCGCCGCCAGATGGCCGCACGAAGAGCTTCGGTATTCCGTTGACGTGCCCGAAAGGCGCCAGCATCAACCTGCAACTTGACGGCACGGCACATGACACCACGCAAGGCATGCTGAAGTTGGACAACGACGCCTCAAGCGCAACGGGCGTGGCCATCCAGATGCTCTATGACGATAAGCCCGTAGAGCTTGCCAAGCGCTTCAAGTGGCAGACGACCGACGCCGAAGGTACGTATTCGATCCCACTCAAGGCGCGTTACGTGCAGACGGACAGCAGCGTCACGCCGGGCGTTGCCAACGGCAGCGCGACCTTCACGCTCACGTATCAATAGCTCAGCGCAACCGGTTCACTCAAGCTGCCTTTAGCGTGCTTACACCAGGCACGCTGATTTCCCTCTGACCCCGGCTTTGAAACTGCGCTGGCCTGCGCCGCGCGTTGACGCCAAAACGAGAAGATTCCTACATACACGCGATAGCTCATGTGCTTCCATTCACCGTTCTCAATCATGACGGGAGCAGGATGTGTGTATCGGATACCGAAGCTTCTTGATAGCGTTGATGTGCCTCGCTGGCGGCAGTGCCCTTGCTTACACCTGCGAAACCGTTACGAGCAGCACCACGATCCAGCCCAAGGATCTTGCGATACAGAGAGACCTTCCAGTGGGCTCCGTCATTGGAGAGGTGGCATCGGACATCGTAAGCACCTTCAAGTGCTCCAACACCGAGCCGAAGCTACCTTGGCAAGAGGTCGGCATCAAAGCATATGGAACATACGTTGCCGACTTCGACGGCAAACGCGTCTATAAGACGAATGTTGATGGAATTGGCTATGCCGTTGGCATATCGACCCCTGGGGGCACATGGGATGCATGCGCCAACGTAACGCGCTGGGTCACCGGTTCGAACACCGACAACCCGAACCACTACGTCTACTGCGCGGTTAACGGGATGTTCAGCGCGCTGCCAAGGCAAGGCAAAGCGCTGGTTCGCTTCTACAAGACGGCCGCAACCATCGGCGCCGGGTCGGTGTCAGGAAAGCAGGTCGGCTCTTTCATCCTCCGCAACAACAAGACCTCTTGGCACACGCCGGAGTCCGCCATCAATATCGGCGCATTCAAGGTCGATGTCATGTCGTGCACGGTGAGCAGCAAGTTGATTCCGGTGAAACTTGGCGACGTGCCCATTAGTGCGTTCAAGGGGCCGGGCACTTCGCCCCCGGGCCGAACACAAGCGTTCAACATTCCTCTGAACTGCGGCAAGGGTACGAGCATCAATCTGCGGTTGGACGGTACTGCACATGACGCCGCGCAAGGCATGCTGAAACTGGACGCGGCCGCCACCAGCGCCACGGGCGTCGCAATCCAACTTCTCTACGATGACAAGCCGTTGGAACTCGCCAAGCTATTCAAATGGCAAGTGGCAGATACCGATGGGGACTACGCGATTCCCCTCAAGGCGCGCTACGTGCAAACCGACAACAGCATCGTGCCCGGTGTTGCCAACGGCAGCGCCACCTTTACGCTCACGTATCAGTAACCCGGCCCGGTGGTTCAATAAAGCCCGCGGGTCTGGGCGTGCAGTCGCACCAGTCCCAGAAGTGCATCGATCTGCGGCGTCGGCACACCTACGTGCTGGCCGATTTCCCGCACCGACGCCACCAGCGCATCGATCTCCAGCGGCCCGCGACCGGCTTCCGCATCCTGCAGCATCGACGTCTTGAACGCGCCAAGTTGCCGCGTGACGGCACTGCGTTCTTCACCGCTTTGTTCGATCGGGCAGCCGATGCGCGCACCGATCGCCTTCGCTTCTTCCATGATGGCCAGACAGAACGCACTCACCTGCGGGTCGTCGAGCATGCGGTCACATGTTGCTCCGGTCAGCACCGACACGGGGTTCATGGTCATGTTGCCCCACAACTTGAACCAGATGTCGCACTGGATGGCCTCGCTGCGTTCGATCTGCAGACCGGCGCGTTCAAAGAGTGAGCCAACTGCATCGAGGCGCGGTGAAGTGCCGCCCGCAGGTTCGCCGAGAATCAGTCGCTTGCCGAACCCGTGGCGCACGTGCGCGGGTGCAGCCGTCGAGCACGTCAGATGCACCACGCAACCGAGCACGTTCCTGGTTGGTATCGCCTGCGCGATACGGCCGTGCGGATCGACCGATTGCAGGCGCAGACCTTCCAGCGGGCCATGTCGATCAAAGAACCACCATGGGACGCCGTTCATCGCCACCACCACACAGGTCTCGGGGCCGATGAGTGGGGCGATGGTTTGCGCCACGCTTTCCATGGCGGGCGCCTTGACAGCAACGACCACGACATCCTGCACACCGAGCGCACGCGCATCGTCACTCGCGTGCACCGGCACGGTTCGCGTATTGCCGTCTTCGGTCAAGCGCAGCCCCTCGGCTTGCAGCGCTTGAAGCGTCGCGCTGCGGGCCAGCACGTTGATAGGTTGATCGGACAGCGCGAGTTTCGCGCCAAGATAACCGCCGACCGCGCCGGCGCCGACAATGCAAATACGCGTCATGTGATCAGGTTCGGTAGGAAGGATCGATGCGGTCGATGGTGCGGGTGAGCGCCGCGAACACGTCTTCGCCCGCGCCAAAGTTCGGGTTGAACTGCAGTGAATCGCGCGTGCAGTTGCGCGCTACCGCCTCGGGTATCTCCAGCACCGGTCCCATCGAAGTGGAAGCGAGCTGGATCTCGCACGCGCGGTTAAGCAGCCACAGCACTGCAAACGCCCGCGCAATCGAATCGCCCCAGGCCAGCAGTCCGTGGTTGCGCAGGATCACGGCGGGCTTGTCACCGATGTTCTTCACCAGGCGTGGCCCCTCGTCTGCATGCACGGTGATGCCTTCGAAGTCGTGATACGCCACCTTGCCGTGCAGTTGCGCCGCGTAAAAGTTGCTCATCGACAGACCATCGCGCGCGCAGGCCACGGCCATGCCGGCAGTCGTGTGCGTGTGCATAACACAATGCGCACCGGCAATGCCCGCGTGAATGGCGGCATGCACGGTAAAGCCGGCCGGGTTGACGGGCCAGTCCGGTTGCCCGGCGGCGCGCTGCACATTGCCCTGCAGGTCGATCTTCACGAGGTTCGACGCGCAAACCTCGGCATAGGTCAGGCCAAACGGATTGATGAGGAAATGCGGGCCGCCATCGTCTGCGCTGTCATCTTCGGGTGGCAGGCGCAGCGTGATGTGGTTGTAGATCAGTTCGGTCCAGCCGAGCTGCGCAAAGATGCGGTAGCACGCCGCCAGCTTTACGCGTGCGGCCCATTCGCGTGGGCCACACCAGGCTGGGCGATGCGCCTGGATGTCCGATCCGGCGTCGGGTGAAAGCGAAAGCACCGTCATGACCTGTCTCCTGATCGCAGGGGCCATGCGCCGGTCGGGTTGCCGGCGCTCAAGTGATTCACATGTTAATGAATTTGCGTCCGGCGTCAAACAACGTTACATCCGTTGGCTCGCTCTCTGCTAGGGCAACTGGTTACGCAAAATCACCAACCACTGCATGACCGAGTTCGTGTACGGATCGAGCTGGTTGGCGTCATTCAACTCGGTGATGCTCATCGACGCGGATTGCTGCACGTTGCCCCCGATCGATTTCACTTCATGGCGCACGGGGTCCACCTCAACGACGAGGTCGCAGTGCATCGGCGTTCTGCCGGCCTGGATCTCGGCCGGGTCCGTCATGAAGCGATCGGCGCCGCGTGCGGTGCAGATGAGGTCGCCCGGGCGCGGCACGGCTGGCGTGCGTTCGAGCACGAAGGCGGGGTGCCTGAGCAGATGGTCGCGCGCGTCGGTCACGTATTCCGCATGCGTGGCGCCGGTCAGGAACTGATCGTTCTGCAAGCCGGCCTTGCGCATGATCCACGAGATGAACACCGCAGACCACGCCCAGCCACCGGTGGTCAACTGCTGGCAGGTCGGTGTCTTGCCGACGATGCCCCAGTAGCGCTTGGCCAGCATACAACCACGTGCGGTGGCTTCACCGCCTGTGCCATCCGGATAGCGCAGGCAAGGCGTAGGGGGCGGTACCGCTGGCGTGGCAACGGCATTGGGCAGCGGCATGTCGGTGCCGCTTTCTTCATCCGACGGGGCAGGCGTGGGGTCGTCGGCTGTCAGCCAACGGCCTTGCGGCTGGTCGGGAAAACCACCGCCGGCCACGCAATACGTATCGTCACGCCCCACGCGCACCACCTGGCGCCCCCACCGATCCCATTCGGTCAGGGCAATCTCGATCATCTTTTCACGGGGCGTGGCACCGGGGCGCGTCTGCACGACTTCGTTGTCGGGCAGCGGTTCGGCTTGCGGGCGCGCAGGCGGCGTCGCGCAACCGGCAAACCATAGGACCGGTGCGATCAGGACGATCGGCAGGGCAATACGCAGAGCGAGCGAATTGCGCAGGAAAGGGCGGGACATGGAAGAGGGAGAAGGGATGGCCTGACGGGGAGACAGGCCTTCCGACGTGGTACGCCAATGCTGCGGTCGATTCACGCATGCAGCGGCATGCCACGTCGTTGGCGCTTACCAGACCGGCTGGCTGCGCCGAGGGCTGTCATTGCATCAGGCGTTGACAGCGTCCTTGAACTTCTGGCCGGCCTTGAACTTGACCGTCTTGGCCGCCTCGACCTTGATTTCTTCGCCGGTGCGCGGGTTGCGAGCCATACGCTCGGCACGCTCACCTTGGCTGAAGGTACCAAAGCCGATGAGGCTGACCGCATCGCCCTTGCCAACGGATTCCATGATGGCTTGCAGCGTCACGTTCAGTGCCTGCTCGGCCTTGGCCTTGGTCAGACCGTCTACGCCGCTGGCGATGGCGTCGATCAGTTCGGTTTTCGTCATTGCTTGACTCCCTTCAAGAGTAGATAAAACACACAACAGAGCGTCCGGGGGATGGCTCCAAGGGCGACATGATACCGGCATGCGAACAGCGCCGGCACGTGAGCTTTGTAACCGCGCCCGGCATCCGGGTTCCGCAAACCCGCATGGGGCTTACGTTGCGAGGCGATCCCATCACATCATTGTTGACACTTGATGATCCGGTTTGCGATTGGCTTGTTGGCTCGTCGATAGGTTCGACGCAAGTCGATTGGTTGGTTTACCTTTTTTCTTATGTATACAGATAGTAGTAGTAGATAACGGTGGATAGTTTCTGTGGATAAGTGGAAAAAGGGCTTTGGGTTCAAGCACTTGCGGAAAGCAAAACAGGGGGTACCGCGTGTGCCTTCAGGTGGATAGCTTGCTGCTTTTTCCGATCGCCCGACTGGCAACCCGGTCACTTGTGCCCACACCGTCGACAGGGCAGCCACAGACAGCCAACAGCCTTTGCCGGTAGTTATCCACAGCTGCAGGCTAAGTTATCCACATTGGCCGGGTGGCATGGGGTTGCTGCAAGTGTCGAGAAGCCATGCTTTTGGTGTAGGCTCACGGCTTCGTTGATCGACGTTTTTGTTTCGCTTTACTGCGCCATTTCTCATGACACGCACGTCCCCTGATGCCACGCCGGCTCTGGCTGAGTCCGCGCCCGCGCCGGAAGCTCCGGCCAAATTGCGCCGCCGCGACCGCATCGAGGTGCGCGAATCGGGCGTGCATGGTCGCGGTGTGTATGCCGTGGTCGCCATCGCACGCGGCAAGAAGATCATCGAATACAAGGGCGAGCACATCACGTGGAAGGAGGCGTTGCGCCGCCATCCCCATGACCCGTCCGACCCGAATCACACGTTTTATTTCAGCCTGGAAGATGGCAGCGTGATCGACGCCAAGTACGGCGGAAACCGCGCGCGCTGGATCAACCATGCCTGCAAGCCGAACTGCGAGGCGCGGGAAGCGGATGGCCGCGTGTTCATTCACGCCCTGCGCGACATCGAAGCCGGCGAAGAACTGTTCTACGACTACGGCCTCGTCATCGAGGGCCGCCAGACCAAGGCACTGAAGGAACAGTTTGCGTGCCGTTGCGGCGCGAAGAAGTGCCGTGGGACGATGCTGGCGCCGCCTGAGAAGCGCAAGAAGAAGTAAGCCGAACGACCGTCGTTTAGACGGCGTCGCTTGCCAGCGGCAGGCGCAACACGAAGCGCATCACGCGGCTGCCATCACGCGCGGTCGCATCATCAATGGCGACGGTGCCGCCGTGCAGACGCACGATGTCGTGCACGATGGCCAGGCCCAGGCCGCTGCCTTGGGGCTGCCCCGGGCGGTGGTCCGCATCCCCACGGAAGAACCGCTGAAACACTTCACCGCGCCGCTCCGGCGGAATGCCGGGGCCGTTGTCTTCGACACTCACCACACCCCACCACTGGGACGCCGCGTCGGCCTCCATGCCGGCGCGCAAGGTCACGCGTCCGCCGGCCGGCACGTATTTGATGGCGTTGTCGAGCAGGTTGTTGATGGCCTCGCGCAGCAGCACCACGTTGGCCAGCACCGGCGCCTGCAGGGAACCCGGTGACGTCGCTTCCTGCGGCCAGGCCTCAAAGCCCAGATCCAGCCCCCGCGCAAGCGCGCGCGGCACCCACTCGGCACCGGTATCGAACGCGAGCGAAACAAGATCGACCCGCATCGGTTGGCCCAGCTGATCGAGCGTCATGCCCGATTCGGCACGCGCCAGCGTCAGCAACTGGTTGGACAGACGCACCGCGCGGTTCGCACCCGATTGCAGTTCCAACAATGCGGGCAGGGCATCGTCCAACGTCTTGGCATTGACCGCGCGATCGGCGTGCAGCTTCAACGCAGTGAGCGGCGTGCGAAGTTGATGTGCAGCGTCTGCGATGAAGGTGCGCTGCGCTTCGAGTGCGTCGCGCAGCCGGGCCAGCAGCGCGTTCATCGCGTTGATGAGCGGTTGCAGTTCGGCGGGCACGTGTTCCGCTGATTCCGCGGGCAGCGGCGTCACCGATCGTGCGCTCTGCTTGTTGAGTGTGTCGGCCAGCGTCTGCAACGGCTGCAGTTCTTCCTTGAGCACGAGCGAGAGGATGAGCCCCCCGATGGCCAGCAGCACGATCAACGGAATGGATACCGACAGCAGCACTTCCTTGGCGGCGGTATCGCGATGGTCCAGCAGCTCCGCCACTTCCACGACGACGCCGTCTTCGGCCTTCATGGTGTCGGGCGGATTGGAAGGATTGAGCGCCGGTGCTGTCTGCGCCTGCGTTGGCGCAAGCGCCGGGCGCGTGACGTCGTCTTCAGGTTCGGGCGGCACAGGCTGGCGCGGCGAGCGCGGCTTGGGCACCTCCGCGCTTACGCCCGGAACGAGCAGATGGACGGCGCGCACCTGTTTGCCGTCGATCCAGCTGTAGAACACGCGCGCATCGCCAATGCGGACCTGGCCCGAGCCGTAGCCCAGTGGCGTATCGCGGCCGACCAGCGTGCCCGTGGGGCCGGAAATACGCCAGTAGATGCGGTCGTCGCCGCTGTTCTGAACGAGCGTCTGGGCGGTGAGGGCGATGTCGTAGAGCTTGGCCGCCGGCACCTTCGGGCCAGCAATGCGCAACTGTTCGGCCAGCGTGTTGGCCACGCCCACCAAGGCGCGATCGAATACCTGGGCGGTGTAGTGCGCTGCCAGCCAATACGCCAGCGCACCGGTACCCACCACCAAACCAAACAACGGTGTCGCCAGCGCACGCAACAGATGCAGGCGCAGGCTGATTGCACCGTTGCCACCCTTGGCCGGAGCTGATGAAGCCGACGACGAGGCAGGGCGGTGGCGCTTGAACATGAACGAGAGCTACGCCGCGGCGCGTGCCTGCAACAGATAACCGAAGCCGCGCACCGTGACGATCTCCGCCTCGGAATGCTCGATCTTGCGGCGCACCCGGTGCACATAGACTTCGATGGCCGTGTCACCCACCACATCGTGGCTGGCTTCTCCGATGGCGTGGCCGAAGCTCGCGAGGTGATCCTGCAACTGCACCTTGCTGACCACCCGGCCCTGGCGCAGCATCAGCAGCTCCAGTACGGCGAATTCGCGCGGCGACAGTTCCAGCGGCGCCGCATCGACAAAGATGCGCCGCTCCACGCCGCTCATGCGCAGCCGTCCGACAAGAATGTCAGGGCGCGCTGCGGGTTCGGCCGAATCATTGCGACGGCGCAGCAGTGCGCCCACGCGGGCCACGAGTTCGAGCATCTCGAACGGCTTGAGCAGGTAATCATCCGCGCCGGCGTTCAGCCCATTCACTTTGTCGAGCAGGCCGTCGCGGGCGGTCAGGATCAGCACGGGCGTCACGCGATCGCGCGCACGAAACTGCGACAGCAGCGTCATACCGTCGATACCGGGCAGCCCAAGATCGAGGATTACCAGATCGTGTGTCTGCCGCGTGAGTTGTTCAGTGGCGAAGACACCGTCGTGCACGACATGCACGCGATGCCCGGCTTGCGTGAGCCCGGCGTGGATGCCGCTGGCGATGGCACGGTCGTCTTCAATCAGCAGGATGCGCATTGACTCGATCCAGATGCGGGGCGGAAAGGGCAAAAAGGGACAATCGGCGAGATTGGTCAGCGCTACAATGCGCGGATGACCGATGCCCTGCTCACCATCACCGATCTGGAGGCCGCCATCAATTTCTGGCGTGCCCGTTCGCCCGCCGAAGGCGAGGAACTGCGGCTGTGTGCCGAGGCGTCGGCGCTGGCCAAGCCGTATGCGCTGATGATTGTACAAGGCGCCACCCGCATCGCCCCTGAGGAGTTGGGCGACAAGGCGCGGGCAGCGTATGAGGCGTGGCGCGCAACCATACAGGGCTGAGCGCCAGCATTGCGGTGATTACTTGGCGCCTGCGCCTTTCGCGGCCTGTTCGATAAAGCGCGCAAGATCGGCGTCACGGTGCGTGAGCCCGTTCGCATCATGCGTGGACAACGTAATGTCCACGCGATTCCACACGTTGAACCACTCCGGGTGGTGATTCATCTGCTCGGCCTTGATTGCCACGCGCGTCATGAAGCCGAACGCGGCGTTGAAGTCGGCAAAGGTAAACGTTTTCTGGATGGCGTCACGGTCGCTCTGCAGCGTCCAGCCGGGCACTTCGGCAAAGAGGGCTTTGCGTTGGTCTTCGTTCAGGGTGGGCATCATGATGGGGGCGAAGTTCTGTCTTGAATGCGCGCAGTATAGTCAGCGCTCAAATATCTGTGCTCAGATGTCCGCCGTGTCTGCCCAACCTTCGCGGTTACCCACGTTCAGCACAACATCGCCCTCCACCACATCGCCCGCACCGATGGTCGGCAGCGCGGCGAGCTCTTCATACAGCGGCGTGAAATCCGGACGCGTGGCGTCGAACAGTTGCTCGAAGCTGTCGATCGTGAAGTACGTCTTCTGGAACGTGTCGATGCGGTAGCGCGTACGCATGATGCGGCGCACGTCAAAGCCGATGCGGTTCGGGCTGGCTGAATCCAGCGCGTACACCGACTCACTCTTGCTCGACACGATCCCCGCGCCGTAAATGCGCAGACCGGCCGGCGTGCGGATCAGGCCGAATTCCACCGTGTACCAGTACAGGCGCGCGAGCATGTCGAGCTGGCCCAGGCGCGCGGCCTTCAGGCCACCCTTGCCGTAGGCTTGCATGTAGTCGGCAAAGACTGGGTTAATCAGCAGCGGCACGTGGCCGAAGATGTCGTGGAAGCAATCCGGCTCTTGCAGGTAATCGAGCTGATCGGGGCGACGCATCCACCAGCTTGCGGGGAAACGTCGATTGGCGAGGTGGTCGAAGAACACTTCGTCGGGCACCAGGCCCGGCACGGCGACGATCTGCCAGCCGGTGGCGCGCATCAGCGTTTCGTTAAGCTCGTCGAATGACGGCACGGCATCGCGGCTCATGCCCAGCGTCGACAGGCCTTGCAGGAATTCATCGCATACACGGCCCGGCAACAGCGCTTCCTGGCGGTCGTATAGCGTGCGCCACGTTGCGTGATCAGCGGCGGTATAGCGGTGCACCGGCTGCTGCATGGTGAAATCAGCGCGCAGCGTCTGGCCGTCGAGGCCTTCTGCGAATTGCTCACGCAGCTTGTCGGTCAGGGTGCCGTTGAAGCCGTCCGGGGCGGCGTTTTGGGCTGCGTCGGGGGCGTTGGTTGCGATGGCCATTTGTAATGTCGATCTTGTGCAATCAGAGTCCGGCCAGTGTATGGGCGCGCTCACGCGGATTGGCCGCAAAACCGCTACCCATTGCGCAGGGTTTGCGGAATTCATGCAGAATTCAGCTTATCAACGCAGGAGATGTGCATGATTTCGCTCGATACCTTTGATCTGGCTCTGCTGGCGGCCCTTCAGCGCGATGGGCGTGCGACGCATCAGCAGCTCTCGGAGCAGGTTCACCTGTCGGCCAGCCAGGTCGGGCGGCGTCTGGCGCGGCTTGAATCGGAAGGCGTGATCGAGGGCTACCGGGTAGTGCTTTCGCCGACGGGGCTGGGCTTGGGCGTGACGGTGTTTGCCAGCGTCAAGCTCGCGCACCACGGCGACGCCATCGTCGAACGCTTTCATGAAGAGATCAGCTTGCTCGACGCGGTGCAGGAGTGCTATTCCGTGGCCGGCGACGCCGATTACATGCTGCGCGTGGTGGTGCCGGACCTGCCGGCGTTGTCGGAATTCGTCATGCGCAAGCTGATGCGCGTGCCGGGTGTGGATAACGTGCGTTCCAATATTGTTCTGACGGCCTTGAAGCGGGATGGCGCCTTGCCGCTATCCCACCTTGGTGGGTAGATTCGTGCCTTGCGCCAGGGTGCGCGGCGTGTCACGCTGCAAGCCGACATCACCTTGCTGATATGAAACGCCTGTCTTGGGCGGGAGACCACGATGGTTGAAGGACACACCACGCATCCGGTGCACGCGCCGGCGCATCTGTCAGGCGGCTACGGCATGCCGGCACGGGTTCGCGCGTGGTGGGTGGCCGCTGCAGTGGCAGGCGTCACCTACGGCGGCATGCTGACCATGGTCGCCGTCGAGGTGCCGCCCGGCACGCCGCTGGTGGGCCGCATCGTCGCGCAGCCGCTGTGGAAAATGCTGATGGCGTTGCTGCTGGCGCGCGCCGCCTCGCTGCATGAGATTCCGCGCGAGCGGCGCTGGCTGATCGGCGCGATGGTGTTCTCCGCACTCGGCGATCTATGGCTTGCGCTGCCGTGGCTGGCGTTCTCGTTCATGGCGGGGCTGGGCTGTTTCCTGCTGGCGCACTTGTGCTACCTGCGGGTGCTGGTGGGCCTGCGCGGGGCGTCGTCGGCCATCCGCATGATGGGCGTCGGGGTGATGATCGGCGT
This sequence comes from Ralstonia wenshanensis, assembly GCF_021173085.1. NCBI lineage: Bacteria > Pseudomonadati > Pseudomonadota > Betaproteobacteria > Burkholderiales > Burkholderiaceae > Ralstonia > Ralstonia wenshanensis. The sequence continues at coordinate 3,258,428 of NZ_CP076413.1, read as the reverse complement.
GGCCATCGGCATGTTGCTTTGGTATTGGCCCGGCCTGGGTGAGTTGAAAGGGCCGGTAATCGTCTACATGGTCGTGCTGTCGGCGATGGTCTGCGCGGCATTGCTCGCGCGCCTGCCGGGGCCGCTCACGGCGTGGGGCGCACTCGCCTTTGCGGCTTCCGACGCGATGATCGGCATCAGCGTGTTCGTCTTTCCGTTCACCGACCACGAACTGGCGATCTGGTGGAGCTACGCCGCTGCCCAGCTCCTGATCAGCGCCGGGTTGCTCACGCGCCGCATGCCGCCCGCGCGCCGCGCCGTGGCATAAGGTCCGTCCGACGTTTCTTCCCCTGCGAGAGTCCCATGCTGCAGACCCTCGACGCTGCCACTACGGCGGCCCGCTTGCCGTATGCCGCGTTGGCCGATGCCATCGCTCAGGTATTGCGCGATGCGCGTGCGGGCCGTGCCCAGGCGCCCGCGCGGCTTGTGATGCCGGTGGCTGATGGCGGCAGTTTGCTGCTGATGCCCGCGTCCAACGCCGACATAGCCATCACCAAGATGATCACCGTGCACCCGCACAACGCGGCGCAAGGTTTGCCGGCCATTCACGGCGAGGTGGTGGTGATGGACGCCCGCACCGGCGAGCGTCGGCTAATGCTCGATGGCCCGACCGTGACTGCGCACCGCACAGCGGCTGTGTCGTTGCTGGCGGCGCGTTTGCTGGCGCCTGAGCCGGCCGGTGACTTGCTGTTGATCGGCGCTGGTGCGCAGGCACGCGCCCACTTGGAAGCGTTCCGTTTCGGACTGGGCACACGACGCGTCACGATCATCGCGCGCACGGCTGCCAGCGCCGATGACCTGGCCGCCCACGCACGCGCGCTCGGGATGGACGCCACGGCGCTGGCCGGTGGCGATGCGGCCGGTGTGGCAGAAGCTGCCCGTGCCGTGCTGCCGCAGACGTCGCTGGTCATCACGGCGACGCCGTCATCGCAACCAGTGCTGCCCGATTTGGGTGATCCAAGCCACCCTGCGGGCTATGCCTGGGGCGCCCATCACTTCATCGCCGCCGTTGGGGCATTCCGGCCCGACATGGCCGAGCTGCCGCCGCGTCTGTGCGTGCATGCCGCAGCGGTCGATCGGCTCTACGCCGATACCTTGGTCGACCTGGAAGCCGAAGCGGGCGACCTGCTGCAGGCCGGCGTGCCGTGGTCGCGTGTGCGACCGTTACAACAGTGCGTCGATACGCCGCCTGACATGCTGACGCAGCCCGCGCCGGTGTCGCCAGTGGTATTCAAAAGCGTTGGCAGTGCCCTATGGGATCTGGCCGCGTGCGTGCTCGCGCTGTCCAAGTCCAAGCCTGTTTAAAAACTGAGCATGTGCCGAAGACGCCCACCGCAGGCCAATCTAGCGCACAGCTTGTAACAGGAAACCTCTAGAAAAAGGGTTCTAGCCGAGGCAATCACACGGGATAATGGCCATCCCTTCCGCCTGGGAGGAGACTTAGAACGCACCGCAAACGGTTCAACCGTCCGCATCGGATGCGTCTGACACAGGAGCACATACAGAGATGGCCTATAAAAAAGCACTGGCGGCCGCCGCCGGGATGATCCTCGCCACCGCCGCGCACGCACAGGCTGCCGGCAGCAATATCGTTAGCCTCGGCTGGTTCCGCGTGATGCCGAACAGCTCGAGCGATCCGCTGCTGGTAAAGAGCATCGGCGGGATGCCGGTGAATCAATCGCAGTCCGGCACGGGTGCCAAGATTCAGGAAGCCGACACCGTTGGTCTCGCCTTCACGCACTTCTTTACCGACAACATTGCCGTTGAACTCGTGGGCGGCATTCCGCCGCGCCACAAGATCGAAGGTACTGGCGCGCTGTCGGGTTACGGCGAAATAGGCTCGGCCAAGCAATGGAGCCCGGCCGTGCTGGCGAAGTGGTACTTCTTCAACGCCGACACCAAGTTCCGCCCGTACGTTGGTCTGGGCCTGAACTACACGTGGTTCTCCGACGAGAAGATCACGAACAGCGCCTTCCAGACGAAGCTGGCCGGCCCGGGCAGCAAGAGCAACGTGTCGACCGACGGTTCGTTGAACCCGGTGCTGAACGTGGGTGCTACATACGCCATCACCAAGGACTGGTTCGTTGGTCTGTCGGTGTCGTACCTGCCGCTGAAGACCACGGCAACGATCGACAGCACCACGGCGACCGGCGTCCACGTTGTGAGCGAAGCGAAGATCAAGATCAACCCGGTCGTGACCTTCCTGAACGTCGGCTACCGTTTCTAAGCGGTTTCCGCACAATCAAAAAGGCGTGCCAAAGCGGCACGCCTTTTTTTGTTGCCCGCGCTAGGTTCAGGCGAAGGCTTTGACCGGGTAGCCGGCTTGCTCGATGGCGGCCTTGACCGCATCGGTGCTGGCGCCGCTGATGACGGCCACGGTCTGCTTGTCCAGATCTACTTTCACACTGGCACTGGCATCGACTTGCTGCACCGCACGTGTGACGGCCGACACACAGTGACCACAGCTCATGCCAGACACGGAAAAGATCGTGGAAGACGTCGTCATGGTTTGCTCCTGAAAAGAGGAAGAGAGAATCACGTAAAGAGTATGAACCTTCCCATCGTGGGAACCGCAAGCGTAAAATGCAGCTTGACCTTGCCAAGATGGGAACGTCTAGGCTGATGTCATCTTCTTCAGAACGGACGCTTCCATGACTGCCGCCAGCCTTGCCGACGTGACTTCCACCGATTTGGATATCAGCGGGATGACGTGCGCCGCCTGTGCGGGCCGCGTTGAACGTGCCTTGCGCGCAGTGCCAGGTGTGACCGAAGCGAGCGTAAATCTCGCAACCGAGCGCGCGCGGGTGCAGGGCGCCGCCGCCAGCGATGCATTGATCGCCGCCGTCACGGCCGCCGGCTATGGGGCGCACGTCGCCTCTGACGAAACCACTGCCCCAGCTGCTGCCGAACCCGACTTCTGGGAGGGTGCCGGCCCCGTGTGGATTGCCGCCGCACTCTCCGTGCCGCTCGTATTGCCGATGATCTCGGGGTGGTTCGGCGGTGACTGGATGTTGCCCGCCTGGGCGCAATGGCTGCTGGCGACGCCGGTGCAGTTTGTGATCGGCGCGCGCTTCTACAAGGCGGGCTGGAAGGCGGTGCGCGCGGGTGCCGGCAATATGGATCTGCTCGTCGCGCTTGGCACGTCGGCGGCGTATGGGCTATCGCTGTGGCTGTGGTGGCGCGCGGGAGCGGGCGGGATGCACCATGAGCCGCACTTGTACTTCGAAAGCGCAGCCGTGGTCATTACGCTGGTGCGGCTTGGCAAGTGGCTGGAAGTGCGTGCCAAGCGCCAGACCGCGCAGGCCATCCGCGCGCTGCAGGCACTGCGCCCCGATACCGCTCGCGTGCGCAGTGCCGATGGCACGCTGCGCGATACCCCCGTCGCCCAGGTGCGCGTGGGCGACGTGGTGTCCGTGCGCGCCGGTGAACGCATCCCCGTGGATGCCGTGGTGCTGGAAGGCGCAAGCCACGTCGATGAATCCATGCTGACTGGCGAAAGCCTGCCTGTGCCCAAGCACGAAGGCGATCACGTGACCGCCGGCGCGATCGCCACGGATGGCGTGCTGCTCGTGCGCACCACGGCGATCGGCGCCGACACCATGCTCTCGCGCATCATCCGCCTCGTGGAAGACGCGCAGGCCGCCAAGCCGCCGATCCAGCAACTGGTCGACCGGGTAAGCGCCATCTTCGTGCCGGCGGTGCTGGCGGCGGCGTTGCTCACGCTGGCCGGTTGGTTTATCGCTGGTGCCGGGTGGGAGACGGCCATCGTCAACGCGGTCGCGGTGCTTGTGATTGCCTGCCCGTGTGCGCTGGGTCTTGCCACGCCGTCCGCCATCATGGCCGGCACGGGTGCGGGTGCGCGGCGCGGCATCCTGATTGCAGATGCGCAAGCTCTCGAACGCGCACAGCAGGTGGATTTCGTCGTCTTCGACAAGACGGGCACGCTTACCGTCGGCCAGCCGCGCGTGACGGCGGTCGAAGCCGCATCCGGTATCGAGACCAATGCACTGCTCGATCAGCTTGCCGCGCTGCAGGCTGAGAACACGCATCCGCTTGCGCAGGCCACGCGCGACTATGCCAAGGAGCGCGGTCGCGCAGTCGCGCCCGCGCAATCGCCGGAAGTGCTGGCTGGACGCGGCACGCGCGGCATCGTGAATGGCGCATCGCTGCAACTCGGCAATGCGCGGTGGATGGATGAACTGGGGCTCGATCGCAGCGCATTGCAAGCGCGCGCCGATGCGCTGGAGGCGCAAGGCAACACCGTCTCGTGGCTTGCGCAGCGTGATGAAGGCAGCGTGCAGTTGCTTGGCCTGATTGCCTTTGGCGATGCGCTCAAGCCCGGGGCGAAGGAAGCCGTGTCGGCGCTGCAGGCCCGTGGCGTGCGCACCGCGCTTGTAACGGGGGACAACGCCGGCGCAGCGCGCAGCGTGGCGCAGGCACTCGGCATCGACGAAGTGGCCGCGCAAGTGCTGCCGCAAGACAAGGCCGCACGTGTGACGGCATGGCAGCAGAGCGGCCATGTGGTGGCGATGGTGGGCGATGGCATCAACGATGCGCCTGCGTTGGCGGCGGCCGATGTCGGCATCGCCATGGCCACGGGCACCGACGTGGCGATGCAGGCCGCCGGCATCACGCTCATGCGCGGCGAGCCGCGTCTGGTGAGCGACGCGCTGGACCTGTCGCGCCGCACCGTCGCCAAGATCCGCCAGAACCTGTTCTGGGCTTTCATCTATAACGTGGTGGGCATTCCGCTGGCGGCATTCGGCTTGCTGAACCCCACCTTTGCCGGCGCGGCCATGGCGTTTTCCAGCGTGAGCGTGGTCACCAATGCACTGATGCTGCGTCGCTGGCGCACCACCGGAGACAACGCATGACCCGCACGGACATCAACGAGACCCAAGGCCCCGTCAACATTGGCGGGGCCGCAAAGGCCAGTGGCGTGTCGGCCAAGATGATCCGTTACTACGAAAGCATTGGCCTGCTGCCGCCCAGCCCGCGCACCGAAGGCAACTACCGCATGTACGACGCGCGGGCGGTGCACGTGCTGCGCTTTATCCACAGGTCGCGCTCGCTGGGCTTCTCGCTGGAAGAGATTCGCACGCTGCTTTCGCTATGGAACGACCGCGAACGCGCCAGCGCCGATGTGAAGGCCGTGACCCTGCGCCACGTGGCGGATCTCGACGCGCGCATCAGCGAACTGCAGAGCATGCGCGACACGCTCATGACGCTCGCCAATGCGTGCCACGGTGATGACCGCCCCGACTGCCCGATCCTCGAGAGCGTGGCCGGCGAGGGCGGTGAACCCGATAACTCTGACGCCTGCTGCCACTGACGGGCCGCTCTATTGACGCAGATTGCGACAGGCGGCGTCTATGCCACAATCTGGCAACCCAAGGAGGAGACGCCGATGACGCAAGCCCCCGCTCAGGCCACCGCCCATCCAGCACTGGAAACCCGCCAGCGCATGAAGGACGGCACTGAACTGCTGGTCCGCACCTGGTTGCCCGCGCCCGACACCGGCGAGCCGCGCGGCACCGTCATCCTCGTTCACGGCATGGCGGAACACAGCGGCCGCTATCCGCATGTGGCCAAGGTGCTCACCGATCTGGGCCTGCGCGTACGGGCCTTCGACTTGCGCGGCCATGGCAAGAGCGGCGGCCCGCGCATGGCGCTCGACGCGCAAGACAACTACCTCACCGATCTCGCAGAAATCATCGACGCGGCTGTCGCCGAATGGCACGAGATGCCGTTCGTGCTCGGCCACAGCATGGGCGGGTTGATCGTCGCGCGCTTCACCACCGCGCGTATCCGCCCCGTGCGTGGCGTGCTGCTGTCGTCGCCCGCGCTGCGCGTGAAATTGCCGCCCGGAACGGGCATCGTGCGGGGGATTCTCTCCGCCATCGCGCCGCGGTTGCCGGTGCCCAATCCCGTTGATCCGGCCAAGCTTTCGCACGATCCGAGCATCGCCGCCGCCTATCGGGCAGACCCGCTGGTGCAGGGCACAATCAGCGCATCATTGCTGGAGTTCATGCTCAATGCGATCACGCAGACGCAGCAAGACGCGCCGCGCCTGGAAGCGCCGATGCTGCTGATGGCCGGTGGCGCGGATTCGATTGTCGATCCTTCCGGCAGCCGCGATTTCTATGCGAACGCGCCGGAGGATCTGCGGACCTTGGCCTGGTTCGACACCGGCTATCACGAGATCTTCAACGAAGCCGAACCGCTGCGTAGTGAGGTGTTTGGGAAGATGACGGAGTGGTTGGCTTCGCGGATTTGATTTGAAGTGAGTTGGTTGCACCACAAAAACAAAAACCAATAACACCAAGGAAAAGAAGCACGGAGACATGGACACCTACGACTACATCATCATCGGCGCGGGCTCTGCGGGCTGCGTCCTCGCCAACCGCTTGACCCGCGACCCCGACGTCTCCGTGCTGCTGCTCGAAGCGGGCGGCAAGGACGATTACCACTGGATCCACATCCCCGTCGGTTATCTGTATTGCATCGGCAACCCGCGCACCGACTGGCTCTATCGCACCCGCGAAGAACCTGGCCTGAACGGCCGCTCGCTCGGGTATCCGCGTGGCCGCGTGCTGGGTGGTTGCTCGTCGATCAACGGGATGATCTACATGCGCGGCCAGCGCGAAGACTACGACGGCTGGGCTGCCATCACCGGTGACGATTCATGGAAGTGGGACGCCGTCCTGCCACTGTTCAAGGCCAGCGAGAACCATCACGGCGGCGCGAACGCATGGCACGGCGCAAACGGAGAATGGCGCGTCGAGCCGCAACGCCTGCACTGGCAGGTGCTGGAGACCTTCATCGAGGCGGCCGTGCAGGCGGGCATCCCGCGCACGAGTGATTTCAACCGCGGCGACAACTTCGGCGTCGGCTATTTCGAGGTCAACCAGAAGCGCGGCATCCGCTGGAACACGGCCAAGGGCTTTCTGCGCCCGGCGTCGCAGCGGCCGAACCTGACCATCGTGACGGGTGCGCAGGTGCGGGCGCTGACGTTTGACGGCAAGCGCTGCACCGGCGTGACGTATCGCGGCGCAGGGCAGGACTACACGGTGGCCGCGCGCGAAGAGGTGATCCTTTCAGCCGGCGCGATCAACTCGCCGCAGTTGCTGGAGCTGGCGGGCATCGGCCAACCGGAACGTCTGCAGGCGCTCGGCATCCCGGTGCGCCAAGCATTGCCGGGTGTGGGAGAAAACCTGCAGGACCATCTGCAACTGCGCAGCGTGGTCAAGGTGAACGGCGTGCCGACGCTCAACACGCGCGCCTCCAAGTGGTGGGGCAAAGCGCTCATCGGCATGCAATACGCGTTCAACCAGAGCGGGCCGATGAGCATGGCGCCATCGCAGTTGGGCGTGTTCGCGCGCTCGAATCCGCACGTGGCGCGTCCCGATGTGGAGTACCACGTGCAGCCGCTTTCGCTCGACAAGTTTGGCGATCCGCTGCACGCGTTCAATGCGTTTACGGCGAGCGTGTGCAACCTGCGGCCGACCTCGCGCGGCACGGTGCACGTCACGTCTGCCGACCCGTTTGCTGCGCCGAGCATCGCGCCGAACTACTTGTCCACAGAGGAAGACCGCAAGGTCGCGGCGGATTCGTTGCGGCTTACGCGCCGCATCGTTGCGCAGCCGGCCTTGGCGCAATACCGGCCGGAGGAGTATCTGCCCGGCGCGGCGTTTCAAACCGATGAGGAACTCGCCCGCGCCGCCGGCGAGATCGGCACGACCATCTTCCACCCGGTCGGCACGTGCCGCATGGGGCGCGCTGACGATGCAAACGCGGTGGTCGACGCGCAATTGCGCGTGCGCGGTATCGAGGGGCTGCGGGTGGTCGACGCGTCCGTCATGCCGACGATTACGTCAGGCAATACCAACTCACCGACGATCATGATTGCGGAGAAGGCGAGCGAGATGATTCGTGCTGCGCGCAAGGCGCGTGCACGCGGTGAGGCCGTGCCAGCCTGACGCCGGTTCCGTTGCCGATGACACGGGCGTGACACACCGCCCGTGTCCACTGGATACGCAATCGGCATTGCCCCGATACGTAACTCTACGTAACCCACTCCTGCGAGCCGCAAAGTCAATACCGGCGCGGGTTTCCGAGGCGTAAGCGGTGTGTAATCGTCTCGGTAAAAACCCCGATGTTTTGCAACGCAACAGCCGTTGACAATCATCCGCACCATAAAAAGGGCGGGAGACAAGAGGGAATCATGGCGCAGGACATCATTCTCGAAACGCGCGGACTGACCAAGGGCTTCAAGGGCTTTACCGCCGTGTCCGACGTCAACTTGCGCGTGCAGCGTGGGTCCATCCATGCGCTCATCGGCCCGAACGGTGCCGGCAAGACGACCTGTTTCAACCTGCTGACCAAATTCCTGGTGCCCACGCGCGGCACGATTCTGTTCAACGGCGTCGATATCACATCGGAAAAGCCGGCACAGATTGCGCGCCGCGGCGTCATCCGCTCGTTTCAGATCTCCGCCGTGTTTCCGCATCTGACGGTGATGGAAAACGTTCGCGTTGGGCTGCAACGGCAACTCGGTACGGCGTACGCGTTCTGGCGCAGCGAGCAGTCGCTCAATAGGCTGAACGCGCGTGCGATGGAGCTGCTCGAGCAGGTGGGGCTGACGGAGTTCGCGCACACCGTGACGGTGGAGCTGCCCTACGGCCGCAAGCGCGCGCTGGAAATTGCCACCACGCTGGCGATGGAGCCCGAGCTGATGCTGCTCGACGAGCCCACGCAGGGCATGGGCCACGAAGACGTGGACCGTGTGACGGAGCTGATCAAGCGCGTCGCGCAGGGCCGCACGATCCTGATGGTCGAACACAACATGAACGTGGTCTCGTCCATCGCCGACAAGATCACGGTGCTGCAGCGCGGCCAGATCCTGGCCGAAGGCCCGTACGAAGACGTCTCGAAGAACCCGCAGGTGATGGAGGCCTATATGGGCACCGCCGATGCGGCGCTGGAAGGCCATTGAGGCTGTTGAGGCTACCTGATCGACGCCAATCGATCACGCGACGCGGCTGCGTGCCGCGTATCAAACGTAAGCGAACGCTAGACCCGAACACACGAGAACACTGAATGAGCACGCCCGCGCTCCAGATCAAGGACCTGCACGCCTGGTACGGCGAATCGCACATCCTGCATGGTGTCGACCTGACCGTGAACCGCGGCGAGGTTGTCACGCTGCTCGGCCGCAATGGCGCGGGCCGCACCACCACGCTGCGCGCCATCATGGGCCTGGTGGGCACGCGCAAGGGCTCCATCGTTGTACATGACGCAAGCGGCCAGGGCGTGGAAACGATCGACCTGCCCACGCACAAGGTCGCCCATTGCGGCATCGGCTACTGCCCAGAAGAACGCGGCATTTTCTCGAGTCTGTCGTGCGAAGAGAACCTGATGCTGCCGCCGGTGCTGAAGGGCCAGGTCGCCAAGACCGGCAATGCCGGCATGAGCATCGACGAGATCTACGAGATGTTCCCGAACCTGGCCGAGCGCCGCCAGAGCCAGGGCACGCGTCTATCGGGTGGCGAGCAGCAGATGCTGGCGGTTGGGCGCATCCTGCGCACCGGCGCGAACCTGCTGCTGCTCGATGAGATTTCCGAAGGGCTGGCCCCGGTGATCGTGCAGGCCCTGGCTCGCATGATCCTGATGCTCAAGAAGCGCGGCTACACGGTGGTGATGGTGGAGCAGAACTTCCGCTTTGCCGCGCCGCTGGCAGACCGCTTTTATGTGATGGAACACGGCCGCATCGTCGAGCGCTTCGAAGCGGCGCAATTGCAGGACAAGATGCCGGTGCTGCACGAGCTGCTCGGCGTTTAAGGTGTTTTCCCGATCGATTTGCAAGACCCTTGCGCCAGCGTGATCCGCGGCGCGTACGACACAGGAGACAAGACCATGACACTCAAGAAGCTGGCTGGTGCATTGATGGCGGTAGGGCTGTGCGCGGCAGCATTCGGCGCGCACGCACAGGTAAGCGGCGACAAGGTGAAGATCGGCTACATCACCGATCTCTCGGGTCTGTATGCCGACATCGACGGGCAGGGCGGTGTCGAAGCGGTCAAGATGGCGATCGAGGATGCGGGCGGCAAGGTGCTCGGCAAGCCGATCGAACTGGTGACAGCAGATCACCAGAACAAGGCCGACATTGCCGCTTCGAAGGCGCGCGAGTGGATGGATCAGCAAGGCCTGGACATGCTGCTGGGCGGCACGAACTCCGCCACGGGCCTGGCGATGAACAAGGTGGCTTCCGAGAAGAAGCGCGTGTTCATCGACATCGGTGCCGGCACGGCGCGCCTGACCAACGAAGAGTGCACGCCGTACACGATCCACTATGCATACGACACCGTGGCGCTGGCCAAGGGTACGGGCAGCGCGGTGGTCAAGCAGGGCGGCAAGTCGTGGTTCTTCCTGACCGCCGATTACGCCTTCGGCCATTCGCTGGAGAACGACACCACGGCGGTGGTGAAGGCCAACGGCGGCACGGTGGTGGGTTCGGTCAAGCACCCGTTGTCGGCGTCGGACTTCTCGTCGTACCTGCTGCAGGCACAGGCATCGAAGGCGCAGATCCTGGGTCTGGCCAACGCTGGCGGCGACACGATCAACTCGATCAAGGCGGCCAAGGAATTCGGCATCACCAAGACGATGAAGATCGCCGGCCTGCTGATGTTCATCAACGACGTGCACAGCCTGGGCCTGCAGACGGCCGAAGGCCTGCTGATGACCGACAGCTGGTACTGGGACATGAACGACGCCACGCGCAAGTTCGCCAATCGCTACTTCATGAAGATGAAGAAGATGCCGAGCAGCTTGCAGGCCGCGGACTATTCGGCGGTGTCGAACTACATCAAGGCCGTGGCGGCTGCCGGCACGGATGATCCGGACAAGGTCATCGCCCAGCTCAAGAAGACCAAGATCGACGACTTCTACACGAAGGGCTACATCCGCCAGGACGGCCGTGCCATCCACGACATGTACCTGCTGCAGGTGAAGACGCCGGCCGAATCGAAGAAGCCGTGGGATTACCTGAAGGTCGTGGCGACGATTCCGGGCGAACAGGCCTTCACCACGCCGGCCGAGTCGAAGTGCTCGCTGATGAAGAAGTAAAAGCGTAGGCAATCCGGCGCCGCCGTCCGTGTGGATGGCGGCGCCATCAACGTTGTTGGTGTGGTGTTCTCTTCCTGACCGCGATGGAAATCTTCGGCGTTCCGCTACCGGCCATGCTCAGCCAATTGTTGCTGGGTCTGGTCAACGGTTCCTTCTATGCGATGTTGAGCCTCGGCCTTGCGGTCATCTTCGGGCTGCTCAACGTCATCAATTTTGCGCACGGCGCGCTGTTCATGCTGGGCGCGGTGCTCACGTGGATGGGCTTCTCGTACCTGGGCGTGCCGTATTGGGCGATGCTGGTGCTCTCGCCGCTGGCGATCGGCCTGCTGGGCGTGGTGATCGAACGCACGCTACTGCGCTTCATCTACAAGCTCGATCATCTCTATGGCCTGCTGCTCACGCTGGGCGTGACGCTTGTCATCGAAGGCGTGTTCCGCGCTATTTACGGCGTGTCGGGCCTGCCGTATGACACGCCCGAATTGCTGCAGGGTGCGACCGACCTCGGCTTCATGATGCTGCCGAACTATCGCGCCTGGGTGGTGGTGGCGTCGCTGGCGGTGTGCTTCGCCACGTGGTTCATGATCGAGAAGACCAAGCTGGGCGCCTACCTGCGTGCCGGCACCGAAAACCCGAAGCTGGTCGAAGCCTTTGGTGTGAACGTGCCGCTGATGGTCACGCTCACCTACGGCTTTGGCGTGGCGCTGGCCGCGTTTGCTGGCGTACTGGCCGCGCCCGTCATCCAGATTTCGCCGCTGATGGGGCAGAGCATGATCATCACCGTGTTTGCGGTGGTGGTGATTGGCGGCATGGGGTCGATTCTCGGTTCGATCATCACCGGGCTGGGCCTGGGCGTGATCGAGGGGCTGACCAAGGTGTTTTATCCACAGGCGTCGGCGACCGTGGTGTTCGTGATCATGGTGCTGGTGCTGCTGGTGCGTCCGGCGGGCCTGTTCGGTAAAGAGAAATGAGCGGCGCGGCCAACATGACCAACTCTTCTTCCCTCAAATACGTTTTGTACGGCCTGCTGCTGGTGGCGCTGATTGCCGCGCCGCTGGTCGGTGCGTATCCGGTGTTCGTCGCCAAGCTGCTGTGCTTCGCGCTGTTTGCCTCCGCATTCAACCTGCTGCTGGGCTACACGGGGCTGCTGTCGTTCGGGCACGCTGCCTTCTTTGGCGGCGCGGGCTACGTGGCCGGCTACATGATGCGCGACCTGCACGTGACGCCCGAGCTTGGCCTGCTGGCCGGCACTGCGGCGGGCGCGTTCATCGGTCTGGTCGTGGGCCTGCTGGCCATCCGCCGCCAGGGCATCTACTTTGCGATGATCACGCTGGCGCTGGCGCAAATGCTGTACTTCTTCTGCCTGCAGGTGCCGTTCACCGGTGGCGAAGACGGCCTGCAAGGCGTGCCGCGCGGCAAGCTGTTCGGCGTGCTGGACCTGTCGTCCGACCTGACGCTGTATTACGTCGTGCTCGCCATCGTGGTGCTGGCCTTCCTGCTGATCGTTCGCACGATCCACTCGCCGTTCGGGCAGATCCTCAAGGCCATCAAGGAAAACGAGCCGCGTGCCACCTCCCTCGGCTACGACACCGATCGCTTCAAGCTGCTGGCCTTCGTGCTGTCGGCGGCGCTCACGGGCCTGGCCGGCTCGCTCAAGACGCTGGTGCTTGGCTTCGAGACGCTCACCGATGTGCACTGGTCGATGTCGGGCTCGGTCATCCTGATGACGCTGGTGGGTGGCCTGGGTATCCTGTCGGGGCCGTTGCTGGGCGCGGCGCTGGTGATTGCGCTGGAAAACAAGCTCGGCGACGTCGGCAGCTTCCTGGCCGGCGCGACCGGCATCGACGGCTTCAATATCCTCGGCGAATCGGTCACCACGGTCACGGGCGCGATCTTCGTTATCTGCGTACTGACCTTCCGCCGCGGCATCATGGGCGAAATTGCGGCGCGCGTGCCTTGGTTGCGACGTTGACGCCACAATGCCAGAAGATGCCAGCGAGTTTCACCCAAACGGCTGAACTTGGTGCCTGATGCACCGTAAGGGTTTGCTCTAGTTGCTGCATTGCGGTGCATCTTTTACAGTCGCGTTACGGTTTTCGCACGAGATAAATGAGGCGGGAGCGAGGAGACGACAGCACACACCGCACGTACGGTGGAGATGCAAAATAGATAAAGGCCCTGCCAGGCGATCCCCGGCAGGGCCTTTTAGTTTGTGCGCTCACCTTTCGCATGAGCGCCGGCGAGCAGTGCCCGACCCCGGGCGCTGACCGTTACCAGACGCAGTTCAGGCGCAGAGCCGGGCGCGCAGTCCACCAGCCCGTCGATGCACGCATCTTCCCAGATCGACAAACGCGGACACGACGTCCGCCACGTTTCCAGCACTTCGGCGTAGGGCCGCGGCCGCTCGGCCAGCGACTGCAGCAATTGCAGGGTGAGAGCGTGGGTCGGATCGGCCATGACGGGCTCCGGGGGAAGGGGGACGTGTCCATTCTGGTTCGCGCGCATTCACAAGAGAAATGCATTCGGTGTCGACGCCTATGCGCACGCTGCATGACAATGGCGCCTTCGCCAGAGCCGCTCATGACCCTGTCCACTCGCCTTGCCACGCCCGAAGACCGGCCGCGCCTGCTGGCCGCCGTTACGTCTGCCGCCTCGCCGCTGCAGTTGGCGCATGCCGTCGATACGCTGCTCGCCCATCCGAGCGTGCATCCGTGCTTCCTCGTTGAAATGGGTGCGGCGTTGACTGGCGTGGCGCCGATGACGCTCGTGCCGCATCTGGTGCTGGGTGGCTTGGTGGCGTGGCTGCCGGCGGGCGTGATGGTGTTTTCCGGTGATACGGCCACGCGTGATGTGGCGTTGGGGGCTGTCAATGAGTACGCCAGAGCACATGGCATACTCCACGTCCTGCTGCCGCCCGCGGCGCTTTCGGCTGAAGACGCCGCAGCGCTCGGCTTTGCGCCCGATGCATCCGGCTGCTGGCGGCGCAGCGCGCGGCCGTCGCCCAAGTCGCTCGGCTAATCCTTCCTGCTTCGTTTTCTCCTGATGGAATTCGCTTTGCTCGCCGTGGCCGGTTTTCTGGCCGGCCTGATCGATGCCGTGGCCGGTGGCGGCGGCCTGGTGCAGATCCCCGCGCTGTTCTCGGCGTATCCGAACATCGCGCCCGCCACGCTGATCGGCACGAACAAGGTCGCGTCGATGTCGGGCACCGCGACGGCGGCGGTGCGCTACGGCCGCACGGTGCGCATTTATTGGGGCGCGACGGCGCCGGCGGTGGTCACGGCGTTTGCGTTTTCGCTGCTCGGCGCGTGGGCGCTCATGCATATCCCGGCCGAACCGCTGCGCCGTGCGCTGCCGTTTGTGCTGGCGGTGCTGCTCGTCTACACGGTGGCCAAGAAGAACCTGGGCGCAGATCATGCGCCAAGCCTCAAGGGCTGGCGCGAGCGGGCGGCGGCATTGCTGGCCGGCGCGGCCATCGGCTTCTACGATGGCGTGTTTGGCCCGGGCACCGGCAGCTTTCTGATGATCGTGTTCGTGCGCGTGTTCGGATACGACTTCCTGCACGCGTCGGCGTCCACCAAGATCGTCAACCTCGCGACCAACGTGGCGGCATTGCTGCTGTTAGCCGCCAAGGGCCACGTGTGGTGGCACCTCGGCTTGGTGATGGCGGTTGCCAACGTCGCCGGCAATCAGGTCGGCAGCCACCTCGCGCTGCGGCACGGCAGCCGCTTCGTGCGCAAGGTGTTCATGGTGGTGGTGCTGGCGTTGATTCTGAAGACGGCCTACGACGCCTTCATCCGTTGAGTTGCTTTTCGAGCGCCACGCTGCGCTCTGTAACGACGTCGCCCGTGTGCTGCGTCGTCACCGTTTCGATCAGCATGATTCCGCATTCCTCGTCGGCAACGGGAAAGTGACGCACGCCGCGCGGCACGACGCAGAATTCGCCGGGGCCGAGGTGCACATCGGCGCGGTCTTCGAAGGCGATTTTCAGGTGGCCGTAGACCACGAAGAACAGCTCGTCTTCATTCGGGTGGTCGTGCCAGACGAATTCGCCCTTGAGCTTGGCGACCTTGATGTACTGATCGTTGACTTGGCCGACGACGCGCGGCGACCAATAGTCCGTGACCTGTTCCAGCGCCTGCGCGACCTGTACGGCGTGTCCTGCGAGCATGTTGCGCTCCGATGTGTGGGAAGGCACTGAAGATAAGGGCACGCGCCGCGCATTCCCAACCAAACTTTCTAATCGCGCTGATCACGCAGGCTAATGCGCGGCGCATTGTCACCGTGTTGCCGCACGGGCGGGCTACGCTGCAAGGTTCCGCTTTTGCCCGCGCAGCATCATGGCCCTGAGTCTCGACGACATCCGCACGCTCTTTGACCGTCACGGCAACATTGCCTACAGCGGCGAGCCCGTCACGCAACTCGAACATGCCCTGCAGACGGCCGCGTTGGCGGAGGCGGCCGGCGCGTCGGACGCGCTGATCACGGCGGCGCTGCTGCACGACCTCGGTCATTTGCTGAACCTGCAGGGCGAGACGCCGACCGCGCACGGCATCGACGATCAGCACCAATACTTTGCGCTGCCGTTTCTGCGTGCAACGTTTCCGGATGCCGTGCTGGAGCCGATCCGCCTGCATGTGGATGCCAAGCGATGCCTGTGCGCGATGGATGCGCATTACTACGCGCGCCTGTCAGCCGATTCTGTACGGAGCCTGGCATTGCAGGGCGGCGTGTTTTCAGCGCAGGAGGCGGAGGCCTTCATGCAGCGTCTGTACGCGGCCGATGCGCTGCAACTGCGCCGGTGGGATGACCTCGCCAAGGTGGCCGGGGAGCGCACGCCTGATCTTGCCCATTTTCTGGCGACGGCCGCGCGCGTTTCACTGGCAGCCTAGGCTGCGCAGCGTCGTGCCCACGGCGTCGTCCCATGGGGTGTGCGGTTCAGCGCCGAGTGCTTGCACGAGCTTGGCGTTGTCCATGCGCACCGGGTGCTGCCACAGGTAGCGCATCTCGCGCATCTCGCGCAGCATCTCCGAGAACGGCGCCAGCGCGGGCATCAGCCACCACGGGAATGCGCGCGTCTTGACGGGGTGGCCCACTGCGCGGCCAATCGCGGCGGCCATTTGCGTGCCGTCGGCATCCCAGTGGCCGCGCATGTGATAGACGGCAAAGTCTGGCAGACGGTCGCCTTGCTCGACCAGGCGCAGCATCGTTTCGGCCACGTCCGGCAAGTACGCCCATTGATGGCCGATGCCGGCGGCACCCGGCTGCGTGACGGTGCGGACGGGCTTGCCCGGCTTGACCAGCGCGCCGGCAAACCACGTGTTGCTGGTTTGCGGCCCGAAGAAATCACCCGCGCGCACGATCAGGCTGCGCACGCCCTCGGCGCTGGCGGCCTGCATGCGGCGCTCCAGCTCTGCGCGGATCTTGCCCTTGCGGGTGAGCGGTGCCTGCATTGTCGTTTCGCGCAGCACGGGAAACGTGTCCGGCGCGAAGTTGTACACCGTGCCCGGCAGCACGATGCGTGCACCCGAGGCGCGGGCCGCGGCGATGGTGTTGTCGATCATCGGCAGCACCAGTCCGGCCCAGTTCTGGTAGCCCGGCGGGTTGACGGCGTGGATGATCAGTTCTGCCCCTTGCGCTGCGCCGACCACGTCTTCGCGCACCATCGCGTCGCCGCGAATCCATTCGAATGCGGTGTTGCGGTTCGTCAGCGCATCCGGATTGCGCTGCAGCGCCCGCACATGCCAGCCGCGTGCCACCAGCCGACGTGCCACTTCACCGCCGATGCCGCCAGTGGCGCCCAATACCAATGCGATACGTTGTGCCTGTTCCATGACCGTGCTCCTGATGTGAGAGAGAGCGTTGCGATGGAGGCATTCTGGGCGCGACTGTGCTTCAATGGAATTGTTGATGATGAGCGTGCAGTTATACAAATTTGTATGAACGGATCGGAGCCAGGCTGGGAGTTGTATCGGACCTTCCTTGCCGTGGTGCGAGAAGGATCGTTGTCGGGCGCCGCCCGGGCGCTTGGGCTGACGCAGCCGACGGTGGGGCGGCATGTCGATGCGCTCGAACGGGCACTGGGCATGTCGCTCTTCGTCCGAACGCAGCAGGGGCTGAGCCCGACAGAAGCGGCGCTATCGCTGCGGCCGTTTGCGGAATCGCTGGAAGCCACCAGCGCCGCCTTGCTGCGCGCCGCCTCCAGCCAAGGCGAGGGCGTACGGGGCACCGTGCGCATCACCGCCAGCGAGGTCGTCGCGGTGGAGGTGTTGCCGCCCATCCTCGCCGATCTGCACGCCGCCTATCCGGAGCTGACGCTCGAATTGGTGTCGTCGAACCGGATGGAAGACCTGCTGCGCCGTGAGGCGGACATCGCCGTGCGCATGCAGCCGCCGAGCCAGGGCGTGCTCGTCGCGCGGCACCTCGGCGAGATCGAATTGGGGTTGTTTGCGCACCGGCGTTATCTGGCACAGCGCGGCACGCCCAGCACGGTGGAAGAACTCGCTGGCCACACGTTGATCGGCTACGACAAGGAGAACGCATTCCTGCGCAGCGTGCGAGCGCAGTTCCCATGGATCCAACGCAACCGCTTCGCGCTGCGTACCGACAGTGATCTGGCTGCGATTGCCGTACTGCGTGCGGGCTTTGGCGTCGGCTTCTGCCAGGTCGGCTTGGCACGGCACAACGTGGATCTGGTTCGGCTGTTCAGCGAACAGATCAGCATCACGCTCGACACCTGGCTCGCCATGCATGAAGACTTGCGTGACAGCCCGCGCTGTCGCGTCGTGTTTGATGCGCTGGCGACGGGGCTGTTGCGGTACATCAACGGCGATTGATCGATCGCGTTGTCAGCGGCCCTGGCGCAGTGGGTCGAGCAGGCCCTTCAGACCGTTGTGATCCAGCTCCTGCATCAGCGAGAGCAAGCGGCCGATCTGCCCCGGCGGAAAGCCCTCGCGCGCGAACCAGTTGAGGTAATGGCCCGGCAGGTCGGCAATCAGGCGGCCCTTGTACTTGCCGAAGGGCATTTGCGTGGTGACGAGGTGTTGGAGGTCTTCGGGGTTCATGGGCGCTATTGTGCCGCCGATGCGGGGACGAACGTGGGCACCCGCTCCAGCAAATGCCCAACAAAACCAGAGAGCTTCGGCAACGGCCGCCGATCCTGTCGATACACGACATGGATCGGCCGCGGCTCGGGTGCATACGCTTGCAGCACGCGCACCAGTCGGCCGCTTGCCAGGTCGTCGGCGACAAGCACTTCGGGCTGCAGCAGCAGGCCGGCACCGGCAACTGCCGCCGCGCGCAGGCCATGGCCGTCGTTGCAGGTGAAGGCCGGGTCGTCGCGCCACGGCGTGGCGCCGGTCCAGCCGGCGAGCTGCCACGCATTGCGGTTGTTCCACACCATGTGCGACAGGCAGCGATGCTGCGGCAGGTCGGCCGGCGTTTCCGGTCTGCCGTGCCGCTCAAGGTAATCTGGTGACGCGCAGATGACCATGCGATACACGCACAGCGGCTTGGCCACCAGATCGGCGTCACCCAACGGCCCGATGCGAATGGCGAGATCGAACCCTTCGTCGACGAGATCGACCATGCTGTTGCTCAGGTTCAACTCCACACGTACCTGCGGATGCGCCTGCTGGAACGTCGCGGCCAGTGGCGCGATCACGCACGCGCCGAACGTGGTGGGCGCGCTCACGCGCAGCGTGCCCGAAGGCGATGCGCGCAGCCGTTCGACAGACGTTTCCGCCCAGCGCACCTGTTCCAGCACGCGCTTGGCGTCTTCGTAGAACACGCGCCCCGCGTCGGTCAGGCTTTGGCGTCGTGTGCTGCGCTGGAGCAGGCGCGCGCCCAATTGCGTTTCCAACGCGCTCACGTATTTGCCGACCATCACTGCGGACATTTCCAGCCGTACCGCCGCCTCGGTGAAGTTGCCGCCCTCCACCACGGCGACGAAGGTTTCCATGCTCCGCAGCTTGTCCATATTCCGAACTATTGATTAGGAATACACGAAGGTATCACGGCTTTATCACATAGCGAGTTCGGCCAAGAATGGGCGCCATTCCAACCGGATTTGTGAAGGAGCAAAGCATGAAAATCGTCGTGATTGGCGCCAGCGGTACGCTTGGCCGCGCCGTGGTGGCGGAACTGGAGCAGGGCGGTGCGCACGAAATCATCCGCGTGGGACGTACGCAAGGCGAGCATCAGGTCGACATCACCAGCGCCGACAGCGTGGCCGCGCTGTTCGACAGGCTTGGCCGTGTGGACGCCATCGTCTCCACCGCCGGCAACCTGTTCTTCGGGCCGCTCACCAAGATGACCGCAGCGGATTTCAACGTCGGCCTGCAGGACAAGCTGCTTGGGCAGGTGCGCCTGGCGCTGGTCGGCCAGCACTATCTGAACGATGGCGGTTCGATCACGCTCACGACCGGCATCGTTGGGCAGGAGCCCATCGCCCAGGGCGCCAACGCGACGGCCGTGAACGCTGGTGTGGAAGGCTTCGTGCGGGCAGCCGCGTGCGAGTTGCCGCGCAGCCTCCGCATGAATGCCGTCAGCCCGACCGTGCTGACCGAATCCATGGGTGCCTATGGCCCGTTCTTTCCCGGCTTCGAACCGATTACGGCGGCGCGCGCGGCACTGGCCTACCGCCGCAGCGTGGAGGGCGTGCAGAGCGGGCGGGTGTATCGCGTGGGCTGAAGTTGCCCAGGTCGTGAACACGTTAAGGTTTGGGGTATCTCCCCCTTGCCCGCGTGGCGTGACTCCTTCTAGACTCGTTCATCCCCGACCCAGCGGTCGGCCAATCGCAGATTCAGGGCGGGCGCAGACCCGCTCGGCACATCTCAGGAGACGGCATGAAGGTTTCGCGCGCATCCCGCATTGCACTCGCCGCAATGGCGCTGTTGGCAGGTACGGCATTCGCCCAGGTGAAGGTCGGCATCACGTTATCTGCCACCGGTCCGGCCGCCTCGCTCGGCATTCCGGAAAAGAACACCGTGGCGCTGCTGCCCAAGGAAATCGCGGGCAAGAAGATCGAGTACATCGTGCTCGACGATGCGTCTGACACCACCACCGCCGTCAAGAACACACGCAAGCTCATCACCGAAGACAAGGTCGACCTGGTGATCGGCTCGACCGTCACGCCGAACTCGCTGGCGATGGTGGATGTGGTGGCCGAGAGCGAAACGCCGATGATCACCCTGGCCGCATCTGCGCGCATCATCGAGCCGATGGACGCCAAGCGGGCGTGGGTATTCAAGACGCCGCAAAACGATTCGCACATGGCGACCGCCATTGCCGAACACATGGTCAACCACGGCGTGAAGACCGTCGCGCTGATCGGCTTTGCCGATGCCTATGGCGATTCCTGGGCGCAGGAGTTCGACAAGGTGGCGGGGCTGCGCAAACTGAAGGTCGTCGCCAATGAGCGCTTTGCTCGTACCGATACGTCGGTGACGGGGCAGGTGCTGAAGATCATGTCGGCCAATCCGGATGCGGTGCTGATCGCAGGCTCGGGTACGCCGGCCGCGCTGCCGGAGCGGGCGCTCAAGGAGCGTGGCTACAAGGGCAAGCTGTATCAGACGCACGGCGTGGCGAACGCCGACTTCCTGCGCGTGTGCGGCAAGGACTGCGACGGTACGTTCCTGCCGGCAGGTCCGATCTTGGTTGCCGAGCAACTGCCCGACAGCAACCCGGTGAAGAAGCCGGCGCTGGCGTACAAGACGGCGTATGAGAAGGCCTACGGCGGACAGGTCTCCACGTTCGGCGGGCACATGTGGGATGCCGGTTTGTTGTTCACACATGCGATGCCCGAAGCGCTGAAGAAGGGACAACCCGGCACGCCGGCGTTCCGCAAGGGGCTGCGCGATGCGATGGAGACGACGACCAATCTGGCGATCTCGCACGGCGTGATGAACATGAATGCGAAGGATCACCTCGGGCTGGATCAGCGGGCGCGAGTGATGGTGGAGATCAAGGACGGGAAGTGGAAGCTGCAGAACTGACGACCTAGCCAACGTCGTCTTCCCACGCAAAACGCACGGTTCGCGCCGTGCGTTTTGCTTTTTGCGGCGCAACCGTAGGCGAGGCTCTGCGGAATGGGCGATGCCGTGGCCTCAGGCAATGAGGCGAGGATTTCAGTGGGATCTCCGTCAGTCAGCTTGAGGCCGGCAGCGCCTCCGATGTATCGCTTTCCTCTCTATGTCCCGCCCACGCCGCAGATGGCGGGCACGCTCCGTGTCTTCGTCCACTTTCTGCGCGCCCATTCGGGCAGCGAAGGTAGGACGCCAAGCCCGTTGATGTGTTTCACGTGAAACACAAACGCTGCCGACAAGCGGTGCATGTTTCACGTGAAACACGAAAAGCGGCCGAATTTTGTCGCGATTGCCGCATGGTCGAACTGCGGGGTAGCTGCGCGACTTATAATTCCGCTTCTTCAAATTTTCGATGCCTCCATGCGAGGAGGAAGCCATGCTGTATCCAATTGAATTCGATGTGATCGTGGTGGGCGGCGGACACGCCGGCACCGAGGCCGCCTTGGCGGCGGCGCGCATGGGTTGCCAGACCCTGCTGCTGACGCACAACATCGAGACACTGGGGCAGATGAGCTGCAACCCGTCCATCGGGGGCATTGGTAAGGGCCATCTGGTCAAGGAAGTCGATGCTCTGGGCGGGGCCATGGCCATCGCGACGGACGAGGGCGGTATCCAATTCCGCATCCTCAATTCCAGCAAAGGGCCGGCGGTGCGTGCGACTCGCGCCCAGGCGGATCGCGTGCTGTACAAGGCTGCCATCCGTCATCGCCTGGAAAACCAGCCCAACCTGATGCTGTTCCAGCAAGCCGTGGAAGACCTGCTGGTGGAAGGTGACCGCGTAGTCGGGGCCGTGACGCAGGTTGGCGTGCAATTTCGCGCGCGTGCCGTGGTGCTGACGGCGGGGACGTTCCTCGACGGCAAGATCCACGTCGGGCTGAACAACTACACCGGTGGCCGCGCGGGCGACCCGGCTGCGGTGTCGCTGTCGGCGCGGTTGAAGGAATTGAAGCTGCCGCAAGGGCGGCTCAAGACCGGAACGCCGCCGCGCATTGACGGCCGTTCCATCGATTTTTCTGTGCTGGAAGAGCAGCCGGGTGATCTCGATCCGGTGCCGGTGTTTTCGTTCATGGGCCGCGCAGACATGCACCCGCGCCAAGTCCCGTGCTGGGTGACGCACACCAACGAGCGCACGCACGACATCATCCGCGCTGGGTTGGATCGCTCCCCGATGTACACGGGCGTGATCGAAGGGGTGGGGCCGCGCTATTGCCCGAGCATCGAAGACAAGATCCACCGCTTCGCCAGCAAGGATAGCCACCAGATCTTCTTGGAGCCGGAAGGCCTGACGACGAACGAGTTTTACCCGAACGGCGTGTCGACCAGCCTGCCGTTTGATGTGCAGCTTGACCTGATCCACTCGATGCGCGGGCTGGAGAACGCTCACATCCTGCGCCCCGGTTACGCCATCGAGTACGACTACTTCGACCCGCGGGGGCTGAAGGCATCGCTGGAATCGAAGGCAATTTCCGGGCTGTTCTTCGCGGGCCAGATCAACGGCACGACCGGTTACGAAGAGGCGGCGGCGCAAGGTCTGCTGGCCGGTATCAACGCCGGCTTGCAAGTGCAGGGCAAGGACGCCTGGACGCCGCGCCGCGATCAGGCCTATCTGGGCGTGCTCGTTGACGACCTCATCACCCGGGGCGTGACCGAGCCGTATCGCATGTTCACCAGCCGTGCGGAGTTCCGCCTGAGCCTGCGCGAAGATAACGCTGACATGCGCCTGACTGAAGTCGGTCGCACGTTGGGCGTGGTCGACGACGCCCGCTGGGATGCCTTCAACCGCAAGCGCGACGCTGTTTCACGTGAAACAGAGCGCCTCAAGTCGACTTGGGTGAACCCGGCCACGCTGCCGTTGGAAGACGCTGAGCCGGTCCTTGGGAAGGGCATTGAGCGCGAGTACGCGTTGGCCGACTTGCTACGCCGCCCGAACGTGACCTACGAAACGCTCATGGGCATGCAGGGCGGTAAGTACGCGCTCGAAGCGCCGTTGGCGGAAGATCCGTTGCTGGCCGAGCAGATTCGCGAGCAGGTCGAAATCGGCATCAAATACCACGGCTACATCGCCCGGCAAGCCGATGAAGTGGAGCGTTTGGGTGCAAACGAAAACACCCGTCTGCCAGCGGATTTCGACTATTCGCAAGTGCGCGGACTGTCGATCGAGGTGCAACAGAAGCTGGCCAAGCACAAGCCCGAGACCATCGGACAGGCTTCCCGTATCTCCGGCGTCACGCCGGCCGCTGTGTCGCTGCTGCTCGTGCATTTGAAGAAGGGCGTGTTGCGCGGCCAAGTAGGCCCGCGCGCTGATTCCCAAGGCGAGGCGGCTTGATGGCGGATGCATTGACCGACGCCCGAGCAGAGCTGGAAGCCGGCGCTCGCGCGCTTGGCTTGTCCCTGGACGGCGCGCAGCTGGATCGCCTGCTCGCTTACCAAGGGCTGCTGGCCAAATGGAACCGCGTCTACAACCTGACCGCCATTCGCGACGCCGGCGACATGCTGACGCACCACTTGCTGGATTCGCTCTCGGCCGTGTCGCGCATTGCTGAGTTGGCTCGGCGTGCTCAACCTGGCGCACCGCGCGTGCTGGACGTCGGTTCCGGCGGCGGTCTGCCCGGTATTCCCCTGGCCATCGCTTTTCCAGATGTGAGCGTCACGATGGTCGACATCGTGCAAAAAAAGACGGCATTCCTGACGCAGTGCCGTGCAGAGCTTGGCCTGGCCAATGCCCAATCGCATTGGGGCCACGTGGAAAAGCTGGCCGATGCCACCGGCTACGGCGTCATCACCTCGCGCGCGTTTGCCGAGCTGGTGGATTTCGTGAATCTGGCCGGCCATCTGCTGGCGCCGGGCGGCCGCATGGTCGCCATGAAGGGCGTACGCCCGGATGCCGAAATCGAGCGCCTGCCCGCCGGCTGGACCGTCGAAGCCATCGAACGCCTGACCGTGCCGGGGCTGCCGGCCGAGCGTCACCTGGTCATCCTTGCGCCGTCGGCGTGAGCGAACGTTGTAGCGAGCCATTCACCGCAGAGGAGTCATGTCGAATATTTTCGTGATCGCCAACCAGAAGGGTGGGGTCGGCAAGACCACCACCACGGTGAATCTCGCGGCCGGGCTGGCCGCGCAAGGGCAGCGCGTGCTGCTGGTCGACCTCGACCCGCAGGGCAACGCCTCGATGGGCTCGGGCATCGATAAGCACACGCTCGAATTCAGCGTCTACCAGGTCCTGGTCGGGCTGGCGACGATTCCGCAGGCGCGCAAGCGCTCCGAGGCCGGGCGCTATGACGTGTTGCCAGCAAACCGCGACCTGGCCGGCGCCGAAGTCGAACTGGTCGATCTGGAGCATCGCGAAAATCGCCTCAAGCTTGCGCTCGCCGAGGTAGAAGCCGACTACGACTTTGTCCTCATCGATTGCCCGCCGTCGCTCTCGCTGCTCACGCTCAACGGCCTGTGTGCCGCACACGGCGTGGTCGTGCCGATGCAGTGCGAGTACTTCGCGCTCGAAGGCCTGTCGGATCTGGTGAACACCATCAAGCAGGTGCACGCCAACCTGAACCGCGACCTCAAGGTGATCGGCCTGCTGCGCGTGATGTTCGACCCGCGCGTGACGCTGCAGCAGCAGGTCTCGGCACAGCTCGAATCGCACTTCGGCGACAAGGTGTTCAAGACGGTCATCCCGCGCAACGTGCGTCTGGCCGAAGCGCCGTCGTACGGCATGCCGGGCGTAGCGTTTGACGTGGCATCGAAAGGCGCCAAGGCCTATCTGGATTTCGGCGCCGAGATGATCGCGCGCGTGCGGCAGATGGCCGACATGCCGGCCTGAGCAGCAAGAGGAACAACATGAGCACGATGAAGAAAAAGGGACTGGGCCGCGGCCTCGAAGCGCTGCTCGGCAGTCCGGCCGAGATTGTCGAAGCTGCCAAGCAAGAGGGCGCGCCGACGGTGCTGAAGCTCGAACAGATGCAGCCCGGCAAATATCAGCCGCGCACGCGCATGGACGAAGGCGCGCTGCAGGAGCTTGCCGCGAGCATCCGCGCCCAAGGCTTGATGCAGCCGATTCTGGTGCGCAAGGTCGAGTCCGACGGCACAAAGCCGAAGTACGAAATCATCGCAGGTGAACGCCGCTTCCGCGCATCGCGCCTCGCCGGCCTGACCGAAGTGCCCGTCCTCGTGAAGGACGTGCCGGATGAATCGGCCGCCGCCATGGCGCTGATCGAAAACATCCAGCGCGAAGACCTCAATCCGCTGGAAGAGGCGCAGGGCATCGCGCGCCTGGTGCGTGAATTCCAGTTCACACATGAGCAGGCGGCGGAATCGGTGGGGCGTTCGCGCAGCGCGGTGTCCAACCTGCTGCGGCTGCTCAATCTCGCCCAGCCTGTGCAGACCATGCTGATGGCCGGCGACCTGGATATGGGTCACGCCCGTGCGCTGCTCGCCGTCGACGGTGCCACGCAAATCACCTTGGCCAATCAGATCGTCAACAAGCGCCTGTCGGTCCGCGAGACGGAAAAACTGGTGGCCCTGACGCTCAAGCCATTCGAGCTGAAGTCACTCAAGCAGAAGGGCGGGCATCAGGGTGGCCGTGATGTTGCGCGTCTGGAAGAAGAACTTGCAGACGAACTCGGCTTGGGGGTGCAGATCAAGCTGGCTGCAAAGGGCCGTGGCCAGCTGACCGTGCAATTCAGCAGTCTCGATGAGTTCGATGGCTTGTTGGCGCGTCTGCGTCCTGACGGCGACGAAGAAGCTGCCTGAGTTCCGTCTGCGACAGTTTGACGCACAGGCTGTCGCCAGCGTCTTTGCGCCATTTGGGGGCAGTCAGTTGGCACGGAATTGGTGCGATTACCTCCCGCGTCATCGACGCGGAGCGTTGCCAACACCATCATGAAATCAACGGGGTGCCGCTCCATCAGGCGGATTCGGTACCCCGGCAGCAGCAACGCATTGCGCACGCGGAATGGAACGCGGCCGCACAGAGTGCTGTCGAAGGCGCCCGCACGAGCGTTCGCTTGCGCGTTGACTGGTGAACGCCATGTCCCGTAAAATCGTGCGGTTTTAAATCCGCCTGACCCAAAGCGGTGCGGCATGATGAAAGCACATTCTTCCATGCAGCCAGCCGACCGGCAACGGCCCGATTCTTACGCTTCGTTGAACGCCGCCCGACCTCAGTCGGTGCAGGATCCGAAGCACGATGGTTGGGACGATGAGGAGAAGGCGGAGCCGCCGGTGCATGTGCTTTCACATGACGAAGCGGTCGCCCTGTTCGGCGAGCAGGCTCTGCAGGCCTCGCGCATCACGCCTTTTTCCATCGTGCTCGGCCAGGTGGCCATCACACTGTTGTGTGCGCTCGGTTGGTATGTCGGTAGTTGGTTCGCGGGCACGGGCGCTGCGTCAGCGGGCGAGGCCGCGCTTTCTGCTCTGCTGGGCGGTGGCGTGTGCGTGGTGCCTTCGGCATGGTTCGCGATGCGGCTGTCGACGGCCAAGGGGTTCGAATCCATCGCCCGTCTGGTGGTGGGCGAAGCGATCAAGGTGCTCGGCACGGTCGCGCTGCTGGTGATCGTGGTGGTTGTCTTCAAGGGCCTGCATTGGCCGCCCTTGCTGATCACCCTGATCCTGGCGCTCAAGATGTATTGGGTCGGTCTCGCGCTGCGATAGCGCGTTGAGTCGGCTCCAGCCCACCGCGACATGGCGGGCACACTGGACGTGTTGGCACGTGGCAGGAACCTGTGAGGCAGGAGAAGCCCCCGGTTCATTGCGCTGACACTCCGAAAGAATAAGGTGGCGCGTTCCAGCCGCGTGCAGTCCGCGATCCCCAGGGGAAACCTGGCTGAATCGGGCGCGAGTCGGAATGGGTCACGAAGAATGTTTCGCAATATTGGACTGAATCATCATGGCAACTGAAGTCGCAGAAGCCGCCGGCCACGCCGCCGAGCACGCTCTCACGCCTTCCGCGTATATCGCGGAGCATTTGCAGAATTTCAATAGCATCGGCGGCAAGCAGGCCTCCGTTGTCGACTTCTCCGTCATCAACTGGGACACGATGTTCTGGTCCGTGTTGATGGGTCTGATCGGCATCATCTTCCTGGGCATTGCCGCACGCCGCGTTACCTCCGGCGTTCCGGGCCGCTTCCAGGCCTTCGTTGAACTCGTTGTCGAGATGGTCGATGACCAGGCCAAGGGCATCATCCACGGCGATCGTTCCTGGATTGCTCCGCTGGCGCTGATGGTCTTCGTGTGGGTCACGCTGATGAACGCGGTCGACTTGATCCCGGTGGACTGGGTCACGGGCGTCAACCACCTCCTCGGTACGTTTGGCGTGCACGTGCCGCACCACCGCGCAGTGGCCACGGCTGACCTGAACGGCACGTTCGGCATGTCGTTCGCTGTCCTGATCCTGATGATCTACTACAGCTTCAAGATCAAGGGCGCTGGCGGCTTCGCGCACGAGCTGCTGTCGGCACCGTTCGGCGCCAAGTGGTACCTCGCGCCGTTCAACCTGATCCTCAACATCATCGAATTCCTCGCCAAGGCTGTGTCGCTGGGCATGCGGTTGTTCGGCAACATGTACGCGGGCGAGCTGGTGTTCCTGCTGATCGCGCTGCTTGGCTCGGTCTGGACGTTCGGTGCCGACGCGTCGGCGCTGGGTTTCGTGGGTCACGTGGTGGCTGGCGCAGTGTGGGCGATCTTCCACATCCTGATCGTGCTGCTGCAAGCCTTCATCTTCATGATGCTGACGCTGGTGTATATCGGCCAGGCACATGAACACCACTAAGTAGTTGCGGTTCAGGTTCTCCGGTTCCGTTTGATTTTTCCAAGTTCTCAAGTTCTTAGTCTTTCACGTAAAAGGGAGTCATCATGCAAGCATTTCTCGCCAACATCCAAGGTCTGACCGCCATCGGTATCGGCATCATCATTGGCCTGGGTGCTATCGGCGCCTGCCTGGGCATCGCACTGATGGGCGGCAAGTACATCGAAGCCTGCGCACGTCAGCCTGAACTGATGAACCCGCTGCAAACCAAGATGTTCCTGCTGGCTGGCCTGATCGACGCGGCATTCCTGATCGGTGTTGGTGTGGCCATGCTGTTCGCGTTCGCCAACCCGCTGCTGTCGGTCATCAAGTAATTCTTTTCGGTCTGCATGATGCCGGAGGCGGCCTGGGTGAACGCTGCGCGTGACCCTCGCCGCTTCGTGCATTGATCCGTAGTCTCAATACCGAAAGGAACACACCATGAACCTGAACGCCACACTCGTCGCGCAGATGGTCGTGTTCTTCATCCTGTGGTGGGTTGTTGCCAAATTCATTTGGCCGCCCCTGGTGAAGGCGCTCGACGAACGCGCGAAGAAAATCGCCGATGGCCTGGCCGCTGCCGACAAGGGCAAGGCTGAGCTGGAGCTGGCCAACAAGCGGGTCGACCAGGCACTGACCGAAGCGCGCAATGAAGGCGCGCAACGCATCGCGGACGCTGAAAAGCGCGCCCAGATGAGCGCCGACGAGATCAAGCAAAACGCCCAGGCCGAAGCCGCGCGCATCATTGCGCAAGCCAAGGCAGAAGCCGAGCAGCAAACCGTGCGCGCGCGTGAATCGCTGCGTGACCAGGTTGCTGTGCTGGCCGTCAAGGGTGCCGAGCAGATCCTCAAGCGTGAAGTCAATGCGCAGGTCCACGCCGATCTGCTCAATCAACTCAAGGCTGAGCTGTAATCATGGCAGAACTCGCAACCGTTGCCCGTCCGTACGCAGAGGCGCTGTTCCGCGTGGCGAAGGCCGGCAATCTGGGTGCATGGTCTGAGCTCGTGTCGGAAATGGGGCAAATTGCCGCCGTGCCCGACATGAAGGCAGTCGCCGATGATCCGAAGCTCTCCAAAGCCGATGTGGCGGGGATCTTCCTGTCGGCGCTGAAATCTCCGGTTTCGCATGAGGCGAAGGAACTGGTTGGCCTGCTGGTGGCCAACAAGCGCCTGTCGCTGCTGCCGGAAATTGCCGCGCAATTCCATGTGCTGCGGAATGCCAGCGAAGGCGCCGCCGACGTCGAGATCACCAGTGCGTTCCCGCTTGAGGGCGCGCCCCTGACCGAACTGGTCGCCACGCTCGAACGCAAGTTCGGCAAGAAGCTGCAGGCTCACGTGAACGTCGATCCTTCGTTGATCGGCGGCGTGCGTGTGCAGATTGGCGACGAAGTGCTCGACACCTCGGTGCGCGCGCGCCTGACGCAGATGCAGTCTGCGCTGACCGCCGCGTAATGCTGTTTTGCGAGGCGCCGATGCCATCGACGATATCGCGCCCGCAGACAGATTGAAGAATTAGGAGCATTCGATGCAACTGAACCCCTCCGAGATCAGCGACCTGATCAAGACCCGTATCGAGGGCTTGAAGGCTGGCGCTGACGCAAAGAACACCGGCACGGTCATCTCCGTGACGGACGGTATCTGCCGCATTCATGGCCTGTCGGGCGTGATGCAAGGCGAAATGCTGGAATTCCCGGGCAACACGTTCGGCCTCGCGCTGAACCTCGAGCGCGACTCCGTCGGCGCTGTGGTGCTGGGTGAGTACGAGCACATTTCCGAAGGCGACGAAGTCAAGTGCACGGGCCGCATTCTGGAAGTTCCGGTTGGCCCGGAACTGCTGGGCCGCGTGGTCAACGCACTGGGCCAGCCGATCGACGGCAAGGGCCCGATCAACGCCAAGAAGACGGACGTGATCGAAAAGGTCGCCCCGGGCGTGATCGCACGTCAATCGGTGAGCCAGCCGGTGCAGACCGGCCTGAAGTCGATCGACGCAATGGTGCCGATCGGCCGTGGCCAGCGTGAGCTGATCATTGGCGACCGCCAGACCGGCAAGACCGCCGTGGCCGTCGACGCCATCATCAACCAGAAGGGCAAGGGCATCTTCTGCGTGTACGTGGCAATCGGCCAGAAGGCTTCGACGATCGCCAACGTGGTGCGCAAGCTCGAAGAGCACGGCGCGCTGGAATACACGATCGTGGTGGCGGCTGCCGCTTCGGACTCGGCTGCCATGCAGTACCTGTCGGCCTATGCCGGCTGCACGATGGGCGAATACTTCCGCGACCGCGGCGAAGACGCCCTGATCGTGTATGACGATCTGACCAAGCAAGCTTGGGCGTACCGTCAGGTTTCGCTGCTGCTGCGCCGTCCGCCTGGCCGTGAAGCTTACCCCGGCGACGTGTTCTACCTGCACTCGCGCCTGCTGGAGCGTGCTGCACGTGTGAACGCCGAGCACATCGAGAAGATCACCAACGGTGAAGTCAAGGGCAAGACCGGTTCGCTGACGGCACTCCCCGTGATCGAAACGCAGGCCGGCGACGTGTCCGCGTTCGTTCCGACTAACGTGATCTCGATCACCGACGGTCAGATCTTCCTGGAAACCGACCTGTTCAACGCAGGTGTGCGTCCCGCAATCAACGCCGGTATTTCGGTGTCGCGTGTGGGCGGTGCTGCTCAGACCAAGGTCATCAAGAAGCTGTCCGGCGGTATCCGTACCGACTTGGCTCAGTATCGTGAACTGGCTGCGTTCGCGCAGTTTGCTTCCGACCTGGACGAAGCGACCCGCAAGCAGCTCGAGCGCGGCCGCCGCGTGACCGAACTGCTCAAGCAGCCGCAATACCAGCCGCTGCAAGTGTGGCAGCTGGCCGCGTCGCTGTACGCAGCCAACAACGGCTTCCTCGACAACGTGGACGTGAAGGACATCCTGGCTTTCGAAAAGGGCCTGCACGACACGCTGAAGACGAAGTACGCCGATCTCATCAACCGCATCGAAGATACGAAGGATCTTTCGAAGGACGATGAGGCCGCCCTGCGTGCCGCGATCGAGGATTTCAAGAAGTCCGCCGCGTTCTAACCGCGTCATTCCCGAAACTGGTCGCGCGTAGCCTGCGTGACCAGGTTTGAACGGAGAGGAAGAAATGGCCGGAACAAAAGAAATCCGCACCAAGATCAAGAGCGTCCAAAACACGCGCAAGATCACCAAGGCGATGGAAATGGTCGCCGCATCCAAGATGCGCAAGGCGCAGGAACGGATGCGTGCTGCCCGCCCGTACGCCGAGAAGATCCGCAACGTGGCTGCGCATATGGCACTGGCCAATCCGGAGTACAAGCACCCGTTCATGGTTGCGCGCGACATCAAGCGTGCCGGCCTGATCGTGGTGACGACGGACAAGGGCCTGTGTGGTGGCTTGAACACCAACGTGCTGCGTGCCGTCACCACCCAACTGCGCGATCTGCAGAACAAGGGCGTTGAGACGCAAACCACCGCCATCGGTACCAAGGGCATGCAGTTCCTGGGCCGTGTCGGTGCGAAGGTGGTCTCGAACGTCGTGCACCTGGGCGACACGCCGCATCTGGAAAAGCTGATCGGCGCAATCAAGGTGCAACTGGACGCGTTCAACTCTGGGCAGATCGATGCCGTGTACCTCGCGTACACCCGCTTCATCAACACGATGAAGCAGGAGCCGGTGGTCGAGCAGCTGCTGCCGCTGACCGCCGACAAGCTCGCGCAGAGCGACGCCGAGAAGCAGGCCTACTCGTGGGATTACATCTACGAGCCGGACGCACAGACGGTGGTCGACGAGCTGCTGATCCGCTACGTCGAGGCGCTGGTGTACCAGGCGGTGGCCGAGAACATGGCGTCCGAGCAATCGGCCCGGATGGTGGCGATGAAGGCGGCTTCGGACAACGCAAAGAACGTGATTGGCGAACTGCAACTGGTCTACAACAAGACCCGTCAGGCAGCGATCACGAAGGAACTGTCCGAGATCGTCAGCGGCGCAGCGGCAGTCTGATAGCCACGGCAAAGAATCAAGTTATTGGAGATACAAATGAGTATCGCAAACGGAAATATCGTGCAGTGCATCGGCGCCGTGGTGGACATTCAGTTCCCGCGCGACGCGATGCCGAAGGTCTACGACGCGCTGGTGCTGGATGACAGCAACGACGCTTCGTTCGCCGAGAAGGGCCTGACCTTCGAAGTGCAACAACAGCTGGGCGACGGCGTGGTGCGTACCATTGCGCTGGGTTCGTCCGACGGTTTGCGTCGCGGCATGCGCGTGGCGACTACCGGCGCGCCGATCTCGGTGCCGGTTGGTCACGGCACGCTGGGCCGCATCATGGACGTGCTGGGTCGCCCGATTGACGAAGCCGGCCCGATCGCCTGCGACGAAAAGCGCGCGATTCACCAGAAGGCCCCGAAGTTCGACGAGCTGTCGCCGTCGGTGGACCTGCTGGAAACCGGCATCAAGGTGATCGACTTGGTCTGCCCGTTCGCCAAGGGCGGTAAGGTGGGTCTGTTCGGTGGCGCCGGCGTCGGCAAGACCGTGAACATGATGGAGCTGATCAACAACATCGCCAAGCAGCACTCGGGCTTGTCGGTGTTTGCTGGCGTGGGCGAGCGTACCCGTGAGGGCAACGACTTCTACCACGAAATGAAAGACTCCAACGTGCTCGACAAGGTGGCCATGGTGTTCGGCCAGATGAACGAGCCGCCGGGCAACCGTCTGCGCGTGGCGCTGACCGGCCTGACGATGGCCGAGCGCTTCCGTGACGAAGGCCGTGACATCCTGTTCTTCGTCGACAACATCTACCGCTACACGCTGGCCGGTACCGAAGTGTCGGCACTGCTGGGCCGTATGCCTTCCGCCGTGGGCTATCAGCCGACGCTGGCTGAAGAAATGGGCAAGCTGCAGGAACGTATTACGTCGACCAAGACCGGCTCGATCACGTCGATCCAGGCCGTGTACGTGCCTGCCGATGACTTAACCGACCCGTCGCCGGCAACGACCTTCCTGCACCTTGACTCGACCGTCGTGCTGTCGCGTGACATCGCTGCACTGGGTATCTACCCCGCAGTGGATCCGCTCGACTCGACGTCGCGCCAGCTCGACCCGCAAGTGGTTGGCCAGGAGCACTACGAAGTCGCCGACCGCGTGAAGAAGACGCTGCAGCGCTACAAGGAACTGCGCGACATCATCGCGATTCTGGGCATGGACGAACTGTCGCCGGAAGACAAGCTGGCTGTGGGCCGTGCCCGTAAGATCCAGCGTTTCCTGTCGCAGCCGTTCCACGTTGCAGAAGTGTTCACGGGTTCGCCGGGCAAGTACGTGCCGCTGAAGGAAACCATCCGCGGCTTCAAGATGCTGGTGGACGGCGAGTGCGATCACCTGCCGGAACAGGCGTTCTACATGGTCGGCTCGATCGACGAAGCCTTCGAGAAGGCCAAGAAGCTCCAGTAAGAGCAACGGTCTGGCGCCGTGCGTAAGCCGGGGCCAGTACTGGCTTCCTGAAGTCCATTCAGGAAGCCGCTTTTCTGAGCAAAGGAATCGAGATGGCAACCATTCATGTAGACGTCGTCAGCGCTGAGCACGAGATCTTCTCCGGCAATGCCAAGTTTGTGGCACTGCCCGGCGAAGCCGGCGAGCTGGGCATTCTGCCTGGTCACACGCCGCTGATCACGCGCATCAAGCCGGGCGCCGTGCGCATCGAGAAGGAAGACGGCGGCGAAGAGTTCGTGTTCGTTGCTGGTGGCATTCTCGAAGTGCAGCCGAAGAAGGTGACCGTGCTGGCCGATACCGCAATCCGCGGTCACGACCTGGACGAAGCCAAGGCGAACGAAGCCAAGCGTGCGGCCGAAGAGGCGCTGCAGAATCAAAGCAGTGACCTGGATCTGGCGCGTGCGCAAAGTGAACTGGCCGTGGCCGCTGCGCAGCTTGCAGCGATCGCCCGCCTGCGTCGCAAGCGCTAAGGCAAGTGTGTACCGGCCGGTGTCATCGGTCGGCGCAGACGAAAAAGCAGCCCCAAAGGGCTGCTTTTTTTTGCCTGCGAACTGGCGCGGCACCTGCGTTCAGCGGTGCTCGCCTTCGCGCTTATCTTCCCCGCGATTGCCTTGCGGATGCGGTTGGGCTTCATGGTGTTCCTGCCGAGGCGGTTGAGCCTGCGGCGGACGGGCTTCGGGCGGACGCGGTTGGGCCTGCGGTTGCGGCTGACGCATCTCAACATGCGGTTGCGGTGCGGGGCGCGGGGCTTCCATGTGCGGTTCCGGCCGGCGCTGTTCAGGCTCCGGGCGTGTGCGCATCTGCGGCGGCTCGTTGTGCGGACGCTCCTGCATGGCCGGGGCAGGATTGCCATTGAAGCGATTCGGCTCCTGGCCACCGCGCTGTGGTTGCGGTTGAAGATGCGGCGCTTGAGGGCCGGTCTGCGGCAGTTGCGGACGCGGCTCGAAGGCGCGGCGCTCGTCGCGCGGTGTGCCGGGTGCGCCGTCGCGCTGCGGCGGACGTGTCGTCATGCCGGCCGGGCCTTGCGGCGCAGGCGCAGCCTGCGGTTGCCCCGGCCGCTCTTGCGGCGTGGCGGCACCCGGCAAGGGACGTGGGCGGTTGATCGAGTCCGGGGCCATGAGGGCCCGCGGCGCCGGTCCCGGCTGGGCGCCATGCGGCATCCGCGTGCCCTGCGGGTTCGGGGAGCCCATCAATCCTTGCGGACCATTCGGACCGCGTTGTTCCACCGGTCGGCCGGGCTCGGCGTGTGCAGACCCGTTCGGTGCGGCGCGACTCAACCGTAGACCCGCTGCCTGCGCAGCCGCTGGCGCGGTCGGCATCTCCAAATTGGCGTGACCCCGCACCGGCGCAACGCGGGTGCCAGCGTTGCCACCTGTCCACGCAGGGCCAGCGCCCGGGAGCGCTCCGCCTTGAGAGCGGAAGCGTTCTGCCAACGCATCGTGTCCGCCTGCCGGCGTGGCGGGAGCGTGCACTGCAATCGCCTGACGTGTGAACGCCTGCGGCGGCGGCAACTGATGCGGCCCGCCATTGGCCGCCGCGCCTACCAGGCTGGCACGCACGGGTGCCAGCGCCGGCGTCGACACAAACTGCGCGTGCGCCATCTGCGCGCGCAGCTGTTCAGGCCGCAGATGCGTCATGGCGGGGCCGACCGGTTGGCCGTTCACGAACGTCTTGGCCGGCACTGCCGTCAGGGCGGCGGGGTTGTTTGCGTTGACATATGTGACCCGGTTCACGTTTCGAACGTTGGTCACGTTGGTGGTGTTGTTGATGATGGTCTTGTTGACCGTGACATTGTTCACCACCACGGTGCGGTTGATGTTCGTCACGTACGTCGGGCTGGCCGCATACACGGGGCGATATGCCTCGCCCGGCGCAAGCGGGAACCACGCCACACCCGGCGAGCCGATCGAGATGTGGATCCCCCAACTCACCCCGCCTCCGCCACCGCCGCCCACGAAACCGACGAGTGCCGGCGCATAGACCGGACGCGGCACCACCGGCCCGGGCACCCAGCACCAGGTGGAGCCGACATACGCCCAACGGCCATAGTGGAAAGGTGCGAAGCCCCACGGCGCGTCATCGACCCACGTCCAGCCCCAGGGCGCCACCCACGCCCAATGGCCCGTGCGATACGGGGCCCAGCCGACCGGCACCGCGCGCGGTACCCACACGGCGCCATAGCCGTCTTCTTCACGCCATGTGCCGTTGTCGTCGAGGGCTTCATAGCCGGTCATTTCACGACCGACGTAGCGGGCAGAGACAGATGCGTCTTCGCGGGCATCGCGCGATTCCGCCCAGCGGTCGAAGGCGTCGCGCCCGGGGTTGTCGGTGCCGCCGGCCTCGGCGAGGTCGGTGCCGCCAAAGCGAATTTGCTGGCCCGCGCCCAGCGGAGTAGAGCGGTCATCGCCGTAGGCCGTGCCCTGACCGTGCCAGACGGTGACGGTCGTGCTGGAGCCATCGGGTGCGACGTCGAGACGGTATTCGCCCGGTGCTTGCGGCGTGAACGCGAGGTTGGGCGTATCGATCTCGATGGTCTGGTCGGCGGGCAGCGAACGCACGCGAACCGACAGGGCGCCTTGGGTGAGCTTTACCTGTGTGTTGCGGTCGTCCAGGTCGACGAGCGTGGCGCCGGTGTTTTGCCCGAGCCGCAGCGCCGTGGACCCGACGTGCAGCTCGCTGTGGCTGCCCTGGTCCGACCACAGGCGGTCGCCCGTGGTGAGCGGGCGGTTGAGCGAGGCGCCGGCCCAGTCATCGGAGCCGGCGGGTGCGAAGCTCACCGTGCCTGAAAAGTCCGACAGGCGCGCCACCCGCGAAGCCGGATCGGCGGCCATTGCAGCCTGCGCACCGCAGACAAGCAATACGGCGGCAACGCCTACCGCGCGCAGCACATGCGGCAGCCGTACACCGGAGAGAGGAGAACGACGGGAAACATTGGACATGGTGAGCCCTCGTTTTTATGGCGGCCTGTGCCGCGTGGATGTCTCCATTTAACGCGGGAGGCGTCGAGGGGCCGACTTGGCTTTGTAAGAGCGTGTTTCCTAGCGCGGGAAGCCGATAGACGGATCTGCCGTATCCAGGGCGCTCGGGAAAGCCGGGAAGCTGGCGGGCAGGCGCGCGAATTGCGCGCACAAAAAAAAAAGCGCGCGGGCCGGGGAGCACCGCGCGGACGGGAAATCCCTTCGAGGGGTCAATTCGAAAGGAGGGGGTAACCTTGCACCGTGGACTGTGTCGTCGCCATCGTGTCGGGGGAATGACCGTCCGGGGTCCGATATGGCGCACAACAATTGGACACAAACGCTGAGGTGCGAAGGCATTGTGGGTGACGGGGTGGCCCTGAGGCGTAACAAAGTGTGTCGGATTGCAATCGAATGCAAGCGCTGTAAAAGTCGCTTGGTGTGCATGCAAAAGCGCCTGGAGGGCCTGCTCAGGGAACGCCTGCTGCACCCGCACAGTCCCAGCACTTTGCCGCTTAGGCAGACGGGGCTTGGCGAAAGGCGAACCTGTGGGGTGTGTCCGAGTCTGGGGTGTCGGTTTCATAGGAGGGAGGCATGCACAGGCATGCGATGCACCATGTGTTGCAGAAGTCGGTGGGCGCGGGCGTTTTTGTTACCTTGATGGGGGCACTAGGCGCGGCAGCGGGCGCACAGGCTGGCCCCGAAGCGGCCTCAGCTCCGCCTGCAACGCCGGCGAGTGCGCCGCCCGCCTCCGCACCTGTTGCTTCTGCGCCAACTGTCCCTCTTGCAAAAACGAAAGAGCAGTCCGAGCGTCTGGCCGGCAGTTTCTGGCAGGGCGCGGTGGGAAAGGGCGCCGACAGCCCCGGCTGGAACGTGTGGTTGAACGTGTACGACCCCCCACCCAAAGCGCAGGACAAAGACAAGGATCCGGTGGCCGACACACTAACCGGCGAAGCCTACGATGACCGCCCCCAGGGCCGTGCCTTCTGGACCATCGAAGGCCGTAATGCGCCCGAGCATCGCTTCGTGTGGCGCGAACGTGCAGAAGCGCTCGATGCGGCCGGCCAGTCCGTCGTGCGCGAGGGCGGCACGCTCTCCGGTGCGTTTTCGGCCGACGGCGCCACCGCTACTGGCACCTGGAGCGACGGTGGCCGCAGCCAGCCCTTCACGCTGAAGCGCGTGGCGCGCTATCAGGAGGCTACGGGCACCTCCGGCCAGGCCAAGCTGACCGAGCGCTACCCGGTGACGGGCGATGCCGCCATCGATGCGCTGATCCAATCACTGCGCGTGCGCAAGTGCGACCAATACGACACCGAATGCGTCATCCGCATCAGCGCCGTCGGCCTCGGCGACACCGTCAGCCTCTTGCGCATGGTGTGGGCCTACAGCGGCGGCGCGCATGGCAACTACAGCTTCACAGCCGGCAACTGGCGCCGCGGTGCGCAGGGCTTTCAGCCAATCGCATTGGCCGATGTGCTGAACCCCACATCCACGTGCCTGCAGAACCTCAATACGCAGATCGTCGATGCGCTCAAGCGAGAAGGCGCACCCGATGCGCCGCGCGGCGCGCTCAAGGAGCGGGACCTGCGTAACGCGGCGTTTCCGTTTACGCTGCAAGGAGACCGCATCGTCGTGCACTACGGGCCGTATGAGGTCGGTCCGTATTCGTCGGGCGCATTCCGTGCTGCCGTGCGCTTTGATGACCTGGGCGCCGCATGCCAGCGGCCCACAACCTGATTGCCTCTGCATCGCCAACCATGTCCGCCAATCCTTCCTACGCCGACGAGCAAGACGCCATGCGCCGGCTGCTGTCCGGCAAGACCATCGCCGTGGTCGGCCTGTCGCCACGCCCCACGCGGCCTAGCTACGACGTGGCGCGCTATCTGCAGCAGGCCGGCTATCGCATCGTGCCCGTCAACCCGCAACACGCGGGCGAAGACGTGCTCGGTGAGCCCTGCTATGCCTCGCTCACCGAAGCGGCGACAACCCTTGCCGCCGCCGGCCAGCGCATCGATCTGGTCGATATTTTCCGTCGCTCGGAACAAGTCCTGCCTGTCGTGCAGGAAGCCGTGACCCTGGGCGTGGGCGGCATCTGGGTGCAGCTTGGGATCGTGAATGACGAGGCAATGGCCGTCGCGCGCAACGCAGGCATTCCGGCCGTGCAAGACCGCTGCACGAAGATCGAGCACTGGCGACTCGGTATCGCCGAGCAAAAATAAGCGCTGGCCGCCCGGCCTTTTGACCGATGCGGCGGCGCACCGGACTGACGCTTCCCTGCCGCTCGCGTCGGTTGGGTCCGGGCCCATCTGAAGGTTCAAGCCGACCCGGCGCGCTACACTCTGGCGGTCATCGCATCCTGCTTACATCATGGCCGTCGATCCGCAAATCCTGCAGTTCTATCAACGCCTTGCCGAACAGTTTGGCGCCTTGCCTCCGCCTGAAGACGCCGCCGCGCAACGCGCGCGCTTCGAGGCGATTGCTGCGGTATCCGACCGCCCCGATCCTGATGGCGTTGACGTTTCGGACCTCAGCCTGCCGCTTGCGGGGCGCACGCTCGACGCCATCGTCTTTCGTCCAAAAGGCGTGACAACGCCCCGCCTGCTGGTGTGGTTCCACGGTGGTGGCTGGGTGGTTGGCGCGCCGCGCACAACGCATCGCATGCTGGCCGCGTTGGTGGCGCAAGACACCGGCTGCGCCGTGGTGAGTGTCGATTACCGCCTCGCGCCCGAGCATGCGTTTCCCACGCCGGCGGACGATGCACGCGACGCGCTCGCGTACCTGGCCGAGCAGCGCGCGGACCTCGACCTTGATCCGGACTTCCTGGCCGTGGGCGGCGACAGCGCGGGCGGCCATCTTGCGGTGCAGGCTGCGCAGGGCATGCGCCCCGGCCTCGTGAATGCGCAGCTGCTGCTGTACCCCGTCACCACGCCGGCCTTCGGCAGCGAAAGCTACAACGCGTTTGCACAGGGCCCCGGCCTCACGCGCGATGAAATGCGCTGGTACTGGGAGAAATACATCGGTGCCGAAGCACTCGCCAAGCCCCTCGCCGAGCACGACCCACGCATTTTCCTGATGGCGCGCGCGCCGGCCTATACGCCGCCCGACACCGTCGTCATCGTGGCCGCGCACGACGTGCTGCGCGACGACGGCCTGCAATACGCCGACTACCTCGTGCAGCACGGCGCGCAGGTCATCACCATCGAGGCCTCCGGCATGACGCACGCCTTTGCGCGCATCCAGTTCGAGGCCGAGCGCGCACGCGAATGGATGCGCCGCGCAGCGCACGCATTCGTCGGAATGATCAGCGAGGAATAAGCAGGGCGGGGCTAACGCGTCGGCGTGCGGCGCGGGCGGAATGCGGCAAGCACCCGGCGTGTGACAAACAGCGAGAGATAGTCGTGCACGCTGGCGTCGGCCGCCAATGTGCGCATTGTCTGCATGTACTGCTCGCGGACGACATCGGCCGGTACGCCGGTGTCCTGTGCGATCTGGTGGATCTGCTCGTCCTGGTCTGCGATGGCGGTACCCATGTCTGCTTCCCGTCCTTGCTTTGGCAATGACGCGCGGGGCTGCTTGCGCGGCGAGTGACCACTATAGGAAACGCATCGGAACAATCCAGCCTTGTTGCAAAGCTTTCGGCGGGCTGCCCGTGCGGCATCAAAACGGTGCGGTTGCCGGCACAGACACCGCGCCGGCAAGGATCATTTGCTCCAGTTCGCGGGCATGCTCTGCAGGCCGATGGCGACGCCCGACGCATCCGTCACGCGCGCCAGCTCACGATACGCAATCGCCTGTACGCGCTCGGGCAGCGGCACGAACTTCGCACGCGCGGCCAGCTCGTCGCCGTGGAAGTAACCCCACGTCAGGAACTTCAGCGCGGCCAGCGTGCGCGGGCCCGATGCACTGACCGCCGGCACGACGATGAAGGTGCCCATGGTGATCGGCCATGTCTCCGCACCCGGCAGGTTGACCAGCGGCGCGGTGAAATCGCCCTTGCGGTTCCACGCGCTCTGCATCACCGCTTCGCGAAAGCCGCTCACCTGCGCGCTGACAAAGCGGCCTGCCAGGTTGCGCAACTGCACGCCGCTCAGGTCGTTGTCGAGGATGTAGTTGTAGTCGACATAGCCGATGGCGCCGGACGTGGCCTGCACCGCCTTGACCACATCGCCGCTGCCCTTTGCGGCAGTGAAGCCTGCCGGCCAGTTGATGGTCGACTTGGTGCCGTAAGTGCGTTTCCAGTCGGCACTGACGGCACTCAGGTAGTCGGTGAAGTGGTACGTCGTGCCTGAGCCATCGGAGCGCACGACGGGATGGATCTTCAGCTTGGGCAGGGTCACGCCCGGGTTCAGCGCACGAAGTTCAGGCGCATCCCAGCTCTCGACCTTGCCGAGGAAGATCTGCGCCAGCAGTTCACCCGTCAGTTTGAGTTGTCCGCGCGGCACACCTGGCACGTTCACGAACGGCACCGCACCCGTCACCACCGACGGCACGCAGACGAGGCCGGCCTTGGCAGCCTCTGCGCTGGAGAGCGGCACGTCAGACGCACCGAAATCCACCGCGCCCGCGCGGATGCGCTTCAGGCCTTCACCTGAGCCCACCGCGTCATAGCTGAGCGTCACGCCCGACGATGCGGCATACCCCGCCGACCAGACGCGATAGACCGGCGCAGCGGCGGTCGAGCCTGCGCCGCGCACATCTGCGCGAGCGAGGAG
Organism: Ralstonia wenshanensis; assembly: GCF_021173085.1. NCBI lineage: Bacteria > Pseudomonadati > Pseudomonadota > Betaproteobacteria > Burkholderiales > Burkholderiaceae > Ralstonia > Ralstonia wenshanensis. The sequence continues at coordinate 3,217,251 of NZ_CP076413.1, read as the reverse complement.
GGGCAAGCCGGCAGCCGCAACGGCCACGGCGAGAACAATGTGCTTGAACATGGGAGAGCTGCGGACTGCAGAAGACGCAAAGCGTGCGATTGTAGCGACGCACCTGTGACAGCACGGCGTGCAGCCCGGATAGAGCCCATCTACAACATGGAGATGTGTTGTAAGACGTTCCGCAAACGTTAGGCGGAGTAGGGGGTGGGATCGGCGGTTTTGTTTAGGACCGCCGATCTGGGCGATCGGTCAGGCGACGGCGCTGGCCTTGACCAGGCCCTCGGCCGTCAAGGCTTCAACCACCTGCGGCCGGGCACCCACCCGCGCCATATACGCCTGCACGTTCGGATACGCGCCCATCGGCAGCGAGAGGAAGTTCGTCCAGTTCAGCACCGCAAAGGCATAGGCGTCGGCCACGCTGTAGGTGTCGGCCAGGTACGGCTGCGTGGCAAGGCGGGCGTCGAGTTCGGCAAAGCGCTTGGCCAGCTTGTCCTTGGCGCCCTGGCGTGTGGCTTCTGGGGTGTCTTTGTACCAGAGCGGGCCGAAGCCTTTGTGCAGCTCGGTGCTGACAAACGTGAGCCATTCGATCACGGCCAGGCGGTGCGCACTGCCCGGCTTGCCGATCAGTGCTTGCGCCGGGTCGAGGTCGGCCACGTATTGCAGCAGCGCCGCGGCTTCGGTGTGGCGCGAGCCATCGGCCAGCTCCAGCAGCGGTACGTAACCGCGCGGCGAGATCGTGTAGAAATCCGTGCCGTCGGCGGTGAGGTGCTTGGCAAGGTCGACAGCGGTGAGGTCAAACTTCGCGCCCACTTCGCGCAGGGCGATATGCACGGCCAGCGAGCAGGCGCCGGCGGAGTAATAGAGCTTCATGGTCTTGGTCTCGTGAACGGTTGGGAAAGCCGCCAACGGCGGCGGTGACGACACTGTAGGATTGCACCGTTGCCAATGAAATAGGCGGAACAGCAAATCATGCTTGCGCAGACGCAATACCGGCTGAGCGCAGCCGACCTTGAGATCGTACTGGCGATGGTGCGCACAGGCACGCTGGCGGGGGCCGGTGAACGGCTTGGCGTGGATGCGTCCACCGTGTTCCGTTCGTTGCAGCGCATCGAGCGCGGCCTGGGCGCCACGCTGTTTGCGCGCTCCCGCACGGGCTATCTGGCGGGCGACCTGGCGCACGCGCTGGCGGAACAAGCCGAGCAGGTGGAGTCGGCGCTCGAGGTTGCGCGATCGGCGGTACATGCGGTGCCGGATCAGGTATCCGGCACCGTGCGCATCACCACCACGGACACGATCCTCGTTGGCATGGTCGCGCCCGCGTTAAAGGCGCTGCAAGCCGAGCATCCGAACCTGAGCTACGACCTTCGTGTGAGCAACGAGCTGGCCAGCCTGACCCGGCGCGATGCCGACATTGCCGTGCGGGCCACGCGGCGCCCGCCGCAGCATCTGGTGGGCAAACACATCGGGTCGATTCGCGTGGGGCTATACGTCGGGCGCGCAAGCGGCATCACCTACGCCGATGTCGAAGCGGGCCGCACGCCGTGGCTCGCCATTGACGATGCAATTCCGGATCACCCGTCAGTCAGTTGGCGCAAACGGCATTTCCCCAAGGTCATACCCACGTACTTCGTCAACAGCCTGCAGATTGCGGCCGAGATGGTCGGCATGGGCATGGGCGTCGGGATTCTGCCCGTCGTGATGGCGCAGGAGCGCAGCGATCTGGTCGCGCTGCGCGATCTGCAAGATGCCAATCAGTCGGAGCTGTGGCTGCTGACGCATCCGGAATCCCGCCATTTACGGCGGATTGCCGTGGTGTATGGCCACCTGGCGCAGACGTTGCGTTTGCCCTGATTCAGTTGGCTGCAACGGCCGGGGCGATTGGCTGCTCGTCGGGAATGAGCGCGGCGCGGCGGCGCAAATCCTCCGTCGTGTCGCCATTGCCATCGGGCCGCCAGCCTGGCGGGCGGAACAGATAACCAAGCACTTCGCTAGCTGAGCGCGCAGTCTTCAGGTCTTGCCACAGCCCGCGCCAATGTGCGAATTCGATCACCAGCAGGTTGTACGTGCGCATCGGGTGCACGAGGCCGTAGCGGCAGGGCACGTCCTTGCGCTCGGGGATGTACGTGCCGAACAGCCGGTCGAACACGATCAGCACGCCGCCGTAGTTGCCGTCGAGGTATTCGAGGTTGGATGCGTGATGCACGCGGTGTGCCGACGGCGTGTTCAGCGCCCATTCCAGGGGCCCCAGGCGGGGGATCCACGTGGCGTGAATCCAGAACTGGTACAGCAGATTGAGCGACAGCAGCATCAGCACGATGCGCGGCGGCATGCCCAGCAGCGGTGCCAGCGCAAAGAAGGCGAGCGTGCCGGTCAAGCGGCCCGTCCAGCCGAAGCGGTAGGCCGCCGACAGGTTCAGGTCATTGGGCGAATGGTGGATGGCATGCGTACACCAGAACCAGCGCACGCGGTGCGCGGCACGGTGGTACCAGTAGTAGCAGAACTCCTGGCCAAGAAAGCACGCAGCCCAGCCCGTCCAGTGGTCCATCGGCAGCGTCCAGAGACGATGCTGGTAGACCCATTCCAGACCTTGCATCCAGAACGCCAGCGGCAGCAGCCAGCGCAGTGGGTACTCGCGTACCAGGAAATCCACCACCGACACGCCAGCGGCCTTCCAGTCGTAGTTGGCCCAGCCTTTTTTCAATGACAGCACGACGGCCTCGGCCAGTGACGACACCAGCACGAGCACGACGGCAATCTTCAGGATGGTGAACAGCACGGCCATGGCGCAGGGCTCCCGGCTCCGTAGGAATGCCAGCGACGGTACTGCAAACGATACCGGAGCGGCAATTGGGGCCGACGCCGGGGCGTCTTACAACATATTCAGCGCGCCCAGGTGTTGTTGCGGTTGTGCAGAAAGATGTGCACGCCGCCGCTCTTGTCTTGCGCCACGCCGGCACTGCCCCAGGAGTAGCGGGTCAGGCCACCCGGGTCTTGGCCGAGTTTGCCGGCAATCCAGCGGCGGTGGCGTTGTTCCACCACGTCGATGTCGTCGTACGAGACCGGCTGCGCCAGCTCGACGAATACGCTGACGAGCGCATCGGCTTCAAACCGCAGGCTGACGGTCACGGGCGTGGCGTCGTCCAGCGCAGCCACTGTCGCGAATTGGCAGGGGACGTCTCTGCCTTCGACGCTCACGGACCGTACAGGCCCGACTGTAAAGCGCGCGGGCAGGGCATCCGCTTTTGTCTGCGGTGTGATGCGGATGTGGGCAAGCCGGATGTCACCGGTGGCGGGGTCGATGTGGACGGCGTCGTGCATGGGCTTCAGTTTGAGGGGAGTGGATTGCCTGGGCAATCATGCGGGGCGCTTCCTTTTATAGCAGTCATCCCTTCGTGGGGGAGGGTTTCGCCGCCTCAAGTTCGCTTGCGCGGTGCCGTAGCAGCTTGGAGTGGCCCCCGACAGCCGGCAGTCGGATCTGGAGGGCGCTGCGGCAAATACCGTACGCAGTCAGATTCATGGAAAACGTTTGGCCTAGAAGAAACATGATCTCCTCTCTCCGCACCCGAATTCTCCTCATCTCGTCGGCCACCGTGGTCGGTGCCCTGGCGCTGTCCGGCGCCGCCACGTATTCCATCGTGCGTTCGAACACGATGGAATCGATCGATCAGAATCTTGCCGCCATCACCAGCGCCAACACGCTCGTCATCGACAAATGGGTGGCGGCCAAAGCGCGTGCTGTAAAGACGACGGCGGACGTCGTCGAACATGGCGACCCGCGCGGCCTGGTCAAGCACATGGGCGATGCGGACGGCTTTCCCATCACCACCATTGGTTGGACCGACAAATCGTTCCTGTCCACCAGCAGCACCACCCCCAAGGACTACGACCCCACCGTCCGCCCTTGGTACAAGGAAGCCATTGCCGCTGGCAAGCTGCTCGTCACGAAGCCCTACGGTGATGTGTCCACGGGCGTGAAGTACGTCTCGTTCTCTGCCCCGCTGATGCGCAATGGCGAAGCCACCGGCGCTGTGAGCGGTGCCGTGCCGCTGGACCGTGTACGCGACGTGGTGGCCGCCGTGCACCCGACGCCGTCGAGCCTGGCGTTTGTCGTGGCCAAGGACGGGCAAGTCATCGCCCACCCCGACGCCAAGCTGATGCTCAAACCGGTGTCCGATGTGTCGGCGGCGCTCAATGCCGATGTGCTGGCATCGCTCGCCAAAGCCAATGCTCCGCTGGAAGTGGAGCTTGCTGGCGCGCCGAAGCTGCTGAAGGCACAGGCCGTGCAGGGCACCGACTGGAGCCTGGTGATCGCGCTGGACAAAGCCGAGGCCACCGCGGGTTTGCGCAGTGTCGTACGTGCCCTGGCCGTCGCCATCGTGCTGCTGACGCTGGCGGCGCTGGGCATTGCCGCATTCTTCACGTCGCAGTCGTTCCGCCGCCTGTCGCAGGTGCGTGATGCGATGGACACCATCGGCTCCGGCGGCGGCGACCTGACGCACCGTCTGCCCGTGGTCGGTAACGATGAAGTCGCGCAGATCAGCGCGTCGTTCAACACGTTCATCGACAAGATCGGCGAAGTGCTGCTGGACGTGCGCGCCAGCGTCGACAGCATGAAATCCGCCACCGGCGAGATCGAAGCGGGCAACCGTGATCTGTCCAACCGCACCGAGGTCTCCGCCAGCAACCTGCAGGAAACCTCTGCCGCGTTGACCGAACTGACGACCAGCGTGAAGAACTCCGCCGATGCGGCCGTGCAGGCCACGCGGCTGGCCAGCGACGCAAGCGATGCCGCCACGCGCGGCGGCGAGGTGGTCTCCAGCGCCGTCAGCACGATGGATGAGATTGCCAAGTCGTCGGCGCGTATTACCGAGATCATCGGCGTGATCGACAGCATCGCGTTCCAGACCAACATCCTCGCGCTGAACGCTGCGGTGGAAGCCGCCCGTGCCGGCGAGAACGGCCGCGGCTTTGCCGTGGTGGCCGGCGAGGTGCGCACGCTGGCGCAACGCAGCGCCACGGCCGCCCGCGAGATCAAAGACCTGATCCAGGCATCGGAAGCCAGCGTGAAGACCGGCGCGCAACGCGTGCAGGCCGCCGGCGCCACGATGCAGGAAATCGTGCAGGGCATCGAGCGTGTCGCGCGCATCATCGGCGAGATCGACGGCGCGATGCACGAGCAGAGCACCGGTATCAGCCAGATCGATCGCAGCGTGGCCGAGATGGACCAGGCCACGCAGCAGAACGCCGCACTGGTGGAGCAGTCGACGGCCGCATCGTCGATGCTTAACGAGCAAGCGCAGGGGCTGGCACGCACAGTGGGCCTGTTCAAGCTGCGCGGCGTCTGACGCACCGTACCCCTCTTCAACGCGCCCGGGCCGGGTGCCCCTTTGCCTAGAATGGAGCCCCGGCAACTTCCCCGCGCCCCTCGCTTTCGGCGGACGTTGCCTGACCTCAACGCTCCGCCTGCATGCCCAATGTGCTGATCCTTGGTGGCCGCGCGCCGGTGGCGCTCGACCACGCCCGCCGCTTTGCCCACCAGGGGTGGACGGTCTGCATTGCCGACAGCATTCCGTGCCAGATCAGCGGCGCTTCCAAGGCGGTTTCGGCCAGCTTTCGCATTGCATCGCCGCGCCATGCGCCCGCGCAGTTTGCGGCCGACCTCGCACGCATCGTGCACGAACGTTCCATCGATCTGCTGGTGCCGACGTGCGAAGAAGTGTTCTTCGTATCGCGCTACCGGCATCACTTGCCGACCCACGTGCGGGTGCTGGCCGAAGACTTCGACAAGCTGCGCGCGGTGCACAGCAAATGGACGTTCCTTGAACTCGCGCAGGATTGCGGGGCCGATGTACCGGTCTCCGCGCGGGTGCGTACGTTGGACGAAGCGCGCGCCTGGGCAGCCGGCCGCGCGGTTGTGCTCAAGCCCGAGTTCTCGCGCTTTGGCGTGCATGTGCGCCTGTACCGCGACGGCATCCCCGATGATGCGCCGCCGCTGGCCGACCTCGGCGCCTGGGTGGTGCAGACGTTGGTGGCGGGCCAGGAGTTCTGCTCGTATAGCGTGGCCGATCGCGGTCGGCTCGTGGCTCATGCGCTGTATCGCCCCGACTGGCGCATGTCGACCAGCGCGAGCTTCTACTTCGCGCCCGCACGCATCGACGCGGTGCGCCACTTCGTTGCCAACTTCGCGCGCAAGCTCGACTTCACAGGGCAGCTCTCGTTTGACTGGATCCAGCAGGCCGATGGCCGTGTGAGCCCGCTCGAATGCAATCCGCGCGCGACCAGCGGCTGCCACCTGTTCGGCCTGGACGATGCGTTGCCCGCCGTGCTGGCCGGCACGCTCGACGGCTGCGTCGAACCGTCACAGGGTGTGCCGCGCATGGCGGCTGCGGTGATGGCATCGGCAGGGCTGTTCGATGCGTTGCGCCACGGCACGCTGCGCCAATGGCGCCACGACTGGCGCGCCGCCACGGACGTCATCGCCACGCCGGGCGACCGCGGCCCGCTCTGGGGCGGCGTGTGCGATCTCGCTGCCTATGCGCGCATGGCGATCGCGCAGCGTTGCAACATGCGCGAAGCCGCCACACAAGACATCGAGTGGGACGGCCAGGAGTTGCCCGAGGTATGAACGCACCTGGCGCCGTGCCCCATGCGTGCTTTGCCGACAAGGCCGGCGCGTTCCTGCACGTGCATCGCGGGCAGGCGTCGATGCCGTTCGTTGCCAATCTGGTGACGCAGGTCGATGTGGTGGAGGCTGGTGGTCTGCCGCTGCCCGTGACCATCAACGGCAGTGAGGATCGCGCCGGCCATGCCGAGAACGCCTGGGTCTGCTCGCCCATCACGACATACGGCCGCTATGCGGCGGAAGAGTCCGAGCGTCTGATGCCGCGTATGATGCGGCCGCTGCTGCGTGGCGCCATCGGCTTGGCCGATGCGTGGATGCGGCATGCGCAGCTCGATCGCGCGGTGGCCGTCAACAACTGGCTCGTCAGTACGAACCTGTATCCATCGGCAGCGGGCTTCGATCTGGATGCGCTGGCGCGCACGTGCCGCGAGCGTTGGCCGGACCGCGCGATCTGGCTGCGTTCACTCAATACGATCCAGCACGCCGATTGGCTACGCGCTGCCACCGCTGCCGGCTTCGATTTAATCCCCACGCGGCAGATCTATCTGTTTCGGCACCTGCAGCGCGCTTCGCGCACATCGGAACTGCGTCGCGATCTGAGGCGCGACCTCAAGCTGCTCGACGCGACCCCGCTGACTTTCGTGCCGCACGACGCCTTTACCGATGCCGATTTCGCCCAGGGCGAGCGGCTGTATGCGCAGCTCTATCTCGACAAGTATTCCGCGCTGAACCCACGCTATACGGCAGCGTTTCTTCGCGCGTGGCATGCCGCGGGGCTGCTCGAATGCGCGGGCTTTCGCGATGCGCACGGCGTGCTGCGCGCGGTGGTCGGCGTGTTTGGGCAAGGGCCGTTGCTGACCGCGCCCATCGTCGGCTACGACACGACGTGGCCCCAGCAAGCAGGGCTGTATCGCCTGCTGATGGCGCACGTGCTGCGGCTGACCATCACACGCGATGCCGAGCTGAACCTGAGCGCCGGCGCCGCGCACTTCAAACGCCTGCGCGGCGGCGTGCCGGCCATTGAAATGAGCGCCGTCTATTGCAGGCACCTGCCACCCGCCACGCGCCGTGCCATCGCCGTGCTGCGTGCTCTCACCACCCGGATCGGCGTGCCGATCATGCAACGCTTTCAGTTATGACCACCTGGAACGCTACGCTGCTGCGCGGTTGGTACCCCGTCGCCGAGGCCCATCGGCTGCGCGACAGGCCGATGCGCGTGACCCTGTTTGGCCGCGCGGTGGTGCTCGCACGGCTGCCCTCGGGCGGACTGCTTGCGCTCGATGACCGCTGCCCGCATCGGCATGTGCCGTTGTCCGACGGCCAGCTCGTTGGCGAAACACTGCAGTGCAAGTACCACGGCTGGACGTTCGGCGCCGACGGCCGCTGCACGGCCATGCCGGGCATGTGCCCAGGCGCCGCCGTGCCTGCCGTGCAAGTGAATGCCTGGCAGGTGTTCGAGCACGATGGGCTGATCTGGCTGAGCGCCCGACCGCCGAGTGAAGCTGCGCCTGCTGCCTTGCCCGTATTCCTGAATCGGTTACCGGCGGGGAGCCGTCGCTTTCTTTGGAGCACGCTGTGGCAAGCGCGCCCGGCCGATGCGCTGGAGAATTTTCTTGACCCGCTGCACACGCATCTCGTGCATCCGGGCCTCGTGCGCAACCACGGCGCGCGCCAGCCGATGACGGTGACCGTCACTCAATCGGCAGATGGCCTGCAGGTCGACTACGCCGGCCAGGCGCAGCAAAGCGGCTTGCTGTACCGCCTGTTCGAATCGCCGCGCACGATGGAGCGTGCACATTTCGCTATCGCCGCCCCGGCGACCGCCCAGCTCGAATACCGCTACGCCAACGGCAGTGCACTGTATTTCACGCTGCACTTCACGCCCGAAGACGAGATGCGCACGCGCCTGTTCGCCACGCTGCATGTGGAAAACCGCTGGGCGCCGGCCTGGGCCGTGCGCTGGTTCGTCTGGCCGTTCCTGTATCGGGTGGCGGAGCAGGACCGTCGCATTGTTGAAGCGCAGGCCGCCAACAGCGTGCGCTTTGGCCGGCAGGACGGCATTTCCACCGAACTCGATCTCGTGCGGCCGATGCTGGATGCGGTGTGGATGCCGGGCGGCAACCCCGTCGAGGCGGGCGAGCGGGTGATGCAGATGTGGCTGTAGCGCACTGCGGCGCTACATCGACCGCCCGTCAAACTGGGTTACCGGCACGCTGGCCAGATCGATGTCTTCCAGACAGCGCACGTTGATGGCAATCATCGGCGTGCCGTCGGGCATGACGCCCTCGGCATACGGATGGATGCCGCAGGTCGGGCAGAAGCGGTGTTTGATCACGTGCTTGCGAAAGAGGTAGGTGCTTGCGTTGTCTTCGGGCGTCAGCAGCCGAACCTTGTCGCGCGCCACGAACCACAGCAGCGAGCCCTTGCGCTGGCAGATCGAGCAGTTGCATGCCATCGCGCTTTCCGGATGGCCTTCGACTTCGAACGCGACGTTGCCGCAGTGGCAGCTTCCTTTGTGTGTCATGCCGGTCTCCTGTGATGTGCGTTTTGTGGCGGGCTTGGCGCCGTCCACTATAGGCGAGGCGGTTTGGGGGCGGCGCCCCGGATTCTCGGGAATCGCCCTAGGTCTACGCCTGCGCGTGCCGATGCGACAATCGCCGCGAGCGCGCCAAACGAATGAGCCAACCAGCGCGCCGCTGACCGCCGCGCCTTGACGGCGACCGCGTCATGAGGAGCCCAACCATGCATCGCCATCGTCCTGTTGCTGTGATCCGTGCGGTTTCTGCCGCCGCCATCTTTGCCGGCTGCGCCGGCGCGTTTGCGCAAGCGTCCCAACCGGCTGCGGCAGCGGCTCCAGCCTCGGCGCCGACGCTTACGGCGCAGATCGTCAACATGGGCAGCATGACCCCGGACGAGATCGGCCCCGTCATCGCCGAGATGGGCACGCTGCGCACGAAAACACTGGTGACGGCGGCCAACGGCACGGTGGGCATCCAGGTGGGGACCGTGGCCAGGCACACGCATACGTACTCCGACGAGATCCAGTACGTGATGTCCGGCACGGCCACCGTCTGGCTCGACAGCGCGCCGCGGGAGGTCCGGGCGGGCGATCTGATCGTGATTCCGCGTGGTGTGGTGCACGGAACGCTGACCACCAGCACGGATTTCAAGGCGATGGCGATCAAGCTGCCGCCGCAGCGCGCGGGCGATACGCACAAGGTGCCGTGATATCTGCGCCCGTGATCTGCGACATGTTGGCCTGGGTCAGGGCGGGATAAAAACACCATCCCTTACAATGGCGCCCTCCTCAAGAGTCCATCGCCATGTCCGCCCCGCTCGCCAACGACACCTTCCTGCGCGCCCTGCGCCGCCAGCCGACCGACTACACGCCGCTGTGGCTGATGCGCCAGGCGGGCCGCTATCTGCCCGAGTACAACGCCACGCGTGCGCGCGCCGGCAGCTTTCTCGGCCTGGCCAAGTCGCCGGCGTATGCGACGGAAGTGACGCTGCAGCCGCTGGATCGCTACCCGCTGGACGCGGCGATTCTGTTCTCCGACATCCTGACCGTGCCCGACGCCATGGGCCTGGGCCTGTCGTTCGCGCAGGGCGAGGGCCCGCGCTTTGCCAAGCCGGTGCGCACGGAAGCCGATGTGGCGGCGCTGTCGGTGCCGGACATGTCGTCGCTGCAATACGTGTTCGATGCCGTGGCGGAAATCCGCCGTGCGCTCGTGCAGGACGGCCGCCAGCGTGTGCCGCTCATTGGCTTCTCGGGCAGCCCGTGGACGCTCGCCTGCTACATGGTGGAAGGCGGCGGTTCGGACGACTTCCGCACCGTCAAGTCGATGCTCTACGCGCGCCCGGACCTGATGCACCGCATCCTGGAGATCAACGCGCAAGCCGTGATCGACTATCTGAACGCCCAGATCGAGGCGGGTGCCCAGGCTGTGCAGGTGTTCGATACCTGGGGCGGGGCGCTTGCCGATGGCATCTACCAGGAGTTTTCGCTGGCCTACATGGCACGCGTGGTGAAAGGCATCCGCCCCGGGGCCGACGGCCAGCGCGTGCCGGTCATCCTGTTCACCAAGGGCGGTGGCCTGTGGCTTGAAGCCATGGCCGAGACCGGTGCCGACGCGCTGGGCGTGGACTGGACCGTCAACCTGCAGCTCGCCCGCCAGCGAACGGCAGGGCGCGTCGCCCTGCAGGGCAACCTGGACCCGACGGTGTTGTTTGCCGAACCCGACGCCATTCGCGCCCAAGTGCGCCGCGTGCTGGAAGACTACGCCGCCAGCGGCGACAGCGACGGCCACATCTTCAACCTCGGCCACGGCATCTCGCAGTTCACGCCACCCGAAGCCGTGACGGTGCTGGTGGACGAAGTGCACAGCTTCAGCCGCGCGCTTCGCACGAAAGCGAAATAACACGATTGAGATCAATGTTGCGGTGCGATAGCGTTTGAATTGGGCCGCAGTTGTGCGTGAAGCCGGGGGCACGGGTGGAATCTTCGCCGCTTTGGTGCAGTCGGGGTGAGTGACTACTCGCGTGCTGGTGGCCCCATCTGGCCCGAAAGGGGTGTCAAGCGATTTATTTCGCGCTTTCTGGTGCGTAAGCCGGCTGTCAAGACTTGACTTATGCACAAAGCTGTCGCGGCTGGTTCTTTCCGCGGCGCAGCAGGGCGGCCTGTGTGCATCCAACGCATAAGTGTTTGATTTTTATAAAAGAAAGCCGCGTGCGCGTAAATCGTGCAAGCTAGAAAAACGGTGAATCCATTGGCCTTCACGGGCGCGGCAGGCGACTTTTCAACAAAGTTATCCACAGGCCGTGTGGATAGCCGGGAAAACGGTCGCCGATCAGGGCGCCAAGGCACAAACCTCAAGTAATACTTGAACATTGAGCCGACCATGGCAATGGCTGTGAAGGCAAGGTGAGATGGGCAAGACGCATTTCCCAGGTGCACAATCCGCCGCTGCATCGCAACAATCCCTTTGCAATTCAACCGTTTGCGCTTTGCATGACCACCACCCAAGTCGACGCTGCGTTTTCTGATGCCAAGGCGTCGGCCGCTATCGTGCGGGTGGTGATCGATACGCCACTGGATGCCGTGTTCGACTACCGGTGTGCGCAGCCTGTCCTGCCGGGGCAGTTGGTTGTGGTGCCCTTTGGCAACCGGCGCGTGGTGGCGTTGGTGATCGACACTGCCGCGACCACCGATGTGCCCCAAGAGAAGCTGCGCGATGTCGAGCGCGTGCTCAACTGGGTACCGCCGCTCGATAGTGAATGGCGTGCCTTGGCCGAATTTGCTGCCGGCTACTACCACCGTGCACTGGGCGAGGTAACGTTGCCGGCGCTGCCGCCGTTGTGGCGCACGCCCGGAAGCTGGGACAACCTTGCCCGACAGGCCAACGAAACCGTCTATGTGATGATCGAACCGGCCCGGGCCGCGTTGCTGGACAGCATTCCGAAACGTGCGTCCGGCGCCATGCGCCTGGTCGAAGCGCTCACCGGCGATGGTGAGTTGAGCACCAGCGCGGCCGTCGAGCTGCACGGGCAAGCCGTTGCCAAGCTGCGGGATTGGGCGACGGTCGGATGGCTGCGCGCAGAACTGCGGCCGAAGGCGCTGTTGCCGCAACCGCTCGAATTGCCTGCGCCTTCGGTCGCACCCGCCCTGAACGACGAACAGGCTGCCGCCGTGGCCGCCATTGCCCAAGCTGGCGCGGCTGGCACATTCAGCCCGTTCCTTCTGTACGGCGTCACCGGCAGCGGCAAGACCGAGGTCTACCTGCACGCCATCGCCGATGCCCTGGCGCGCGACCCGGCCGCACAGGTTCTGATGCTGGTGCCCGAGATCAACCTGACGCCGCAACTGGAAGCGCGCATCGCCGCACGTTTTCCCGGCGTGCCGATGGCGGCGCTGCACAGCGGCCTGGCCGAGCAGCCGCGTGCGCTGAACTGGCTGGCCGCGCATCGCGGCGAGGCCCGCATCGTGCTCGGTACGCGGCTGGCGATGCTGGCGTCGCTGCCCAACCTCGCGCTCATCCTCGTCGACGAAGAACACGACACGTCGTACAAGCAGCAGGAGGGGCTGCGCTATTCCGCACGCGACCTGGCGCTATGGCGTGCCAAGCAGCGGAACATCCCCGTGGTGCTGGGCTCGGCCACGCCGTCGCTGGAAACCTGGTGGCGCGCCGAGCAGACCGCCACCACGCGTCTGACGCTCTCGCAACGCGCGCAGGCTGAAGCCGTGCTGCCGCGCGTGTCGCTCATCGATTTGAACCTCGAGCGCCGCGCCGGGCGCCAGATTCGCGATGGGCTGTCCAAACCGCTCGTCGATGCGATTGCCGATCGTCTGGCGCGTGGCGAACAAAGCCTGCTGTTCCTCAACCGCCGCGGCTACGCGCCCGTGCTGTCCTGCGACGCATGCGGCTGGCTGTCGGGCTGCCCGCGTTGCTCGGCGTACCTGGTGCTGCACAAGCCCGAGCGGCGCCTACGCTGTCACCACTGCGGGTACGAATCCCGCATTCCGCATCACTGCCCCGATTGCGGCAACGTTGATATCGCACCGCTCGGGCGCGGCACCCAGCGCATCGAAGAGACGCTTGGCGAACTGTTTCCGCAAGCCCGCGTCGCCCGCATCGACGCCGATTCCACCCGCCGCAAGGGCAGCGCCGAAGCGCTGTTCGACACCGTGCACGAAGGCAGCGTCGACATCCTGATCGGCACGCAAATGGTCGCCAAAGGGCACGACTTTCAGCGCGTGACGCTGGTGGGCGTGGTGGCGCCGGACCCCTCGCTCTTCAGCCATGACTTTCGCGCCGGCGAGCACCTATTTGCCTCGCTGATGCAGGTGGCGGGCCGTGCCGGCCGGGCCGGGCTGGCCGGCGAGGTGCTGATCCAGACGCGGTATCCGGATGCGCCGGCGCTGCAGGCGCTGGTTCGGCACGATTACGGCGGTTTTGCGCGCCAGTTGCTGCGGGAACGCAAGCAAGCCGGTTTGCCGCCGTTTTCCTATCAAGCGCTGCTCACCGCCGAGCACAAGGAAGTCGCGCGCGCGCTGGAGTTCTTGGGCGCGGCGCGTTCGGCTGGTGAAGCCTTGGCGGCTGAATTGGGCGCACCGGTGTTTTTGCATGATCCGGTGCCGATGACGATGGTGCGGCTGGCCAACCGCGAGCGCGCGCAACTGTTGGTGGAAAGTGCCTCGCGCGCGGCCCTGCAAAAGCTGCTATCCGCCTGGACGGACGGGTTTGCCGGCATCAGCAAGACCGTGAAAGGCGTGCGCTGGCAGTTGGAGATTGATCCTTTGAGGATTTGAGGGCTGGTGGTGCACACCCCTTTCGTACCCTGCCGGGCACGACTCACTTTTCTTTGTCTTGCCAAAGAAAAGTAAGCAAAAGAAAGGCGCGCCCGAGATGGCGAAAGCCTCCTTGAATTTTCGTAACCGGGCGGAGGTGGGGAAAACTCGCTGCGCTCAGACAGTTCCCCACCTTTTTTCCGCCCGCTTACGCAAATTCAAGGCGCCATCTAGGGCTCAACGTCAAAAGAAAAAGGCCAACCCATCGCGTGGTTGGCCTTTGTCGTTTGGGCTTGCGCCCAGATGGTGTGGCTTTTGTCCTTTGACTTTCCCTGCCCTAGATGGCGCCTTGAATTTCTGTTGCAGGGAGGAAAAGGAGGGGAGGCTTGTCTGAGCGTAGCGAGTTTGCCTCCCCTCCCTCCCTGCGACAGAAATTCAAGGAGGGGGTCGCCATCTCGGGCGCGCATTTCTTTGCTTACTTTCTTTGGGCAAGACCAAAGAAAGTGAGTCAGCCCCGGCAGGGGATGAAACAAGGGATGCACCAAAAAGCAAAAAACCCGCAGCCAAGACAAAAAAAAGACGTCCCAAAAGCCCCCATCACCCTCTGCGGTTGCACCCCAATCTACCCATTTCGAACCAAGGGGTTTCACTAGGTTGCACCTCCAAGACCGCCGGGCGTATGATCCGCCCAATTTGCCGGCCACAAGCCAGGCAATGGCAGCTCTGGATAGGAACCCACATGGCTACAACCACCCTCGGGGTCAAGCTGGACGATGCTTCGCGTGAACGCCTCAAGCGCGTTGCGCAGTCCATTGACCGCACGCCGCACTGGCTGATCAAGCAGGCGATCTTCACGTATCTGGATCAAGTGGAGCGGGGGCAGCTGCCAACTGATGCAAACGGCCCGGTGGCGGATGGCCTCCCGTCCGCCGCCGCAGCCGTCTCGGACGTGCACGAGGGTGATGAACCTGCGGTGCAACCGTTCCTCGAATTCGCACAGAGCGTGCAACCGCAGTCGGTCTTGCGCGCTGCCATCACGGCCGCCTACCGCCGGCCCGAAACCGAAGCCATTCCGATGCTGCTGGAGCAGGCTCGCCTGCCGGGCGCGCTCGCCTCGGAAGCCAAGCAGCTCGCACGGGACCTTGCCGGCAAGCTGCGCACGCAAAAGGTCGGCACCGGCCGCGAAGGCCTGGTGCAGGGCCTGATCCAAGAATTTTCCTTGTCGAGCCAGGAAGGCGTGGCGCTGATGTGCCTGGCCGAGGCACTGCTGCGCATTCCCGACAAGGCCACGCGCGACGCGCTCATCCGCGACAAGATCAGCAACGGCAACTGGTATTCGCATGTCGGCCAGAGCCCGTCGCTGTTCGTGAACGCTGCCACCTGGGGCCTGCTGCTCACGGGCAAGCTGGTTGCCACGCACAACGAAGCAGGGTTGTCGAAGGCGCTCACGCGCATCATCGGCAAGAGCGGTGAGCCGCTCATCCGCAAGGGCGTGGACATGGCGATGCGCCTGATGGGCGAGCAGTTCGTCACCGGCGAAACCATTTCCGAAGCGCTGGCCAACGCGCGCAAGTTTGAAGCCGAGGGCTTCCGCTATTCCTACGACATGCTCGGCGAGGCCGCGATGACGGAGGAAGACGCCCAGCGCTATCTCGCGTCGTACGAGCAGGCCATCCGCGCGATCGGGCAGGCTTCGGGCGGGCGTGGCATCTACGAAGGGCCGGGCATCTCGATCAAGCTGTCGGCGCTGCATCCGCGCTACAGCCGCGCGCAGTACGACCGCACGATCAACGAGCTGTATCCGCGCGTGAAGGCGCTGGCGATGCTGGCGCGTGAATACGACATCGGCATCAACATCGATGCGGAAGAAGCCGACCGCCTGGAGCTGTCGCTCGATCTGCTGGAGCGCCTGTGCTTTGCGCCTGAGCTTGCCGGCTGGAACGGCATCGGCTTCGTGGTGCAGGGCTATCAGAAGCGCTGCCCGTTCGTGCTCGACTACATCATCGATCTGGCACGCCGCAGCAAGCACCGCCTGATGATCCGCCTCGTGAAGGGCGCGTACTGGGACAGCGAGGTCAAGCGCGCCCAGGTCGACGGCCTGGAGGGCTATCCGGTCTACACGCGCAAGGTCTACACCGACGTGTCGTACCTGGCCTGCGCCCGCAAGCTGCTGGCCGCGCCGGAAGCGATCTTCCCGCAGTTCGCCACGCACAATGCGCACACACTGGCGGCCATTTATCACATGGCCGGCCAGAACTATTACCCCGGCCAGTACGAATTCCAGTGCCTGCACGGCATGGGTGAACCGCTGTACGAACAGGTCGTGGGCAACAAGCCGGGCAAGCTGAACCGCCCGTGCCGCATCTACGCGCCGGTCGGTACGCACGAAACGCTGCTGGCCTACCTGGTGCGCCGCCTGCTGGAAAACGGCGCCAATACCTCGTTCGTGAACCGCATTGCGGACGAGTCGATTCCGCTGGACGACCTCGTCGCCGATCCGGTGGCGGTGGTGGAAAAGATGCACGCCGAGGAAGGGACGCTCGGCCTGCCGCATCCGAAGATTCCGCTGCCGCGCCACCTCTACGGTGACGTGCGCGCCAACTCGTCGGGCATCGACCTGGCGAACGAGCAGCGCCTGGCGTCGTTGTCGTCCGCTCTTCTTGCGGGCACGAGCACGGTCTGGAACGCCGAGCCGACCATTGGCGATGCGCCGTACGTGGGCGGCACGGCACAGCCGGTACGCAATCCGTCCGACCTGCGCGATATCGTCGGCCATGTGACGGAAGCCACCGAAGCCGACGTCGATGCCGCCCTGTCGGCCGCCGCCGCCGCCGCCCCGATCTGGCAAGCCACGCCGCCGGAAGCGCGCGCCGCGCTGCTCGACCGCGCCGCCGACCTGATGGAAGGCGAGATGCAGCACCTGATGGGGCTGATCATCCGCGAGGCGGGCAAGACGCTGTCCAACGCCATCGCCGAGGTGCGCGAGGCCGTCGACTTCCTGCGCTACTACGCGGCACAGGTGCGCGGCGGGTTCTCCAACGACACGCACCGTCCGCTGGGCCCGGTGGTCTGCATCAGCCCGTGGAACTTCCCGCTGGCGATCTTCACTGGCCAGGTCAGCGCCGCGCTGGCCGCCGGCAACCCGGTGTTGGCCAAGCCCGCTGAACAGACCCCGCTGATCGCCGCCCAGGCTGTGCGCATCCTGCGCGAAGCCGGCGTGCCGGCCGGTGCCGTGCAACTGCTGCCGGGCCGCGGCGAGACCGTCGGCGCCGCGCTGGTGAAGGACACGCGCACCAAGGGCGTGATGTTTACCGGCTCGACCGAAGTCGCGCGCATCCTGCAGCGCACGCTGGCTGGCCGCCTGGATGCCAACGGCGCGCCGATCCCCCTGATTGCCGAGACTGGCGGTCAGAACGCGATGATTGTCGATTCGTCCGCGCTGGCCGAGCAGGTGGTGGCGGATGTGCTGTCGTCTGCGTTTGATTCGGCAGGCCAGCGTTGCTCGGCGCTGCGCGTGCTGTGCCTGCAGGATGACGTGGCCGACCGCGTGCTCGCGATGCTCAAGGGCGGCATGGCCGAGCTGGCAATGGGCAATCCGGATCGACTCGCCACGGACGTTGGCCCGGTGATCGACGCCGAAGCCCGCGACAACATCGTCGGCCATATCGAAGCGATGCGGGCCAAGGGCCGCCGCGTGCATCAGGCGCCTGTGCCGGCTGCGTGCGCACACGGCACCTTCGTGCCGCCGACGGTGATCGAACTCGACAGCCTGTCGGACCTGACGCGCGAGATCTTCGGCCCCGTGCTGCACGTGGTGCGCTGGAAGCGCTCCGGTGACAACGCGGGCCTCACCAAGCTGATCGAGCAGATCAACGGCACGGGCTACGGCCTGACGCTGGGCATCCACACGCGTATCGACGAGACCATCGCGCACGTGGTCGACCGCGCGCACGTCGGCAACCTGTATGTGAACCGCAATATCGTGGGCGCCGTGGTGGGCGTGCAGCCGTTCGGCGGCGAAGGACTGTCGGGCACGGGCCCGAAGGCTGGCGGCCCGCTGTATCTGCTGCGTTTGCTCTCGACGTGCCCGCAGGACGGCATGCGCACCGCGCTGCAACTGACCGCAGGTGCCGGTACGGACATCGATACCGATGCGCGCCGCGCGCTGCTGGCGCCGTTCGATGCACTGACGGACTGGGCGCGCAAGCAGGCGCCTGAGCTGGCATCGCTGTGCGAACGCCTGGCTGCGGCGTCTGCCACGGGCGCCACGGCCACGCTGCCGGGCCCGACGGGCGAGCGCAACACCTACACGCTGCTGCCGCGCGAAGCGGTGTTGTGCGTGGCGGCCGATCCGGCCGATTGGCTGCGCCAGTTGGCGGCGATTCTGGCCGTTGGCAGCGTGGCCGTTGTGCAGGAAAACCCTGCCATCGAAGCGGTACTTCGGGGCTTGCCGGCGGCAGTACAATCGCGCGTCCGCGTGGTCGGGTCGACCGACGAAGCGGCTTTTGATGCGGTGCTGCACCACGGCGATTCGGACCATCTGCGCGCCATTTGCGAAGGACTGGCACGACGTGCCGGCCCCATCGTGGGCGTGCAAGGCCTGCCGCATGGCGGGGAGGGGCTGGCGCTGGAGCGCCTGCTGATCGAGCGTTCGCTGTCGGTCAATACGGCCGCGGCGGGTGGCAACGCCAGCCTGATGACCATCGGCTGACGGGGAGCACGAGCAGGATTCGCAGCGCCATCCGCACGACGGGTGCGGATGGAGCGCGAAGCGGGAGGAGGGCGACGGTGATCCCGTCGCGCTATTGATCCAAATTGCGTTTGAACTAGGAGACGCACAAATGAAATTGAAGCAACTGTGTCTGGCCGCCGCCCTGTGCGCGCTGGCGGGTGGGGCATCGGCCCAGGAAGTCATCAAGCTGGGCTACGCCGGCCCGATGACCGGTCCTCAAGCCCAGTACGGCAAGGACATGCAGAACGGCCTGACGCTGGCGGTCGAGGAGTTCAACGCCACGCATCCGAAGATCGCCGGCAAGGAAGTCAAGTTCCAGCTGATCTCGGAAGACGACCAAGCTGACCCGAAGACCGGCACCACCGTCGCACAGAAGCTTGTGGACAGCGGCATCAAGGGCATGCTGGGCCACTTCAACTCGGGTACGACCATCCCGGCCTCGCGCATTTACAACAACGCGGGCATCGCAGAAATCGCGATGGCAACGGCACCGGAATACACCAAGCAAGGCTACAAGACGACGTTCCGCATGATGACCTCCGACACCCAGCAGGGTTCGGTGGTCGGCACGTACGCCGTCAAGAAGCTGGGCTACAAGAACATCGCCATCGTTGATGACCGCACGGCTTACGGCCAAGGTCTGGCAGACGAATTCGAGAAGGCGGCCAAGGCTGCCGGCGCCACCATCGTGCGTCGCGAGTTCACCAACGACAAGGCCAGCGACTTCAAGTCGATCCTCACGCAGATCAAGTCCAAGAAGCCTGACGCCGTGTTCTACGGCGGCGCGGAAGGCCAATCGGCTCCGCTGGTCAAGCAGATGCGCGAACTGGGCATGAAGTCGACGCTGATGTCGGGCGAAATGTCCAAGACCGACGACTTCATCAAGCTGGCTGGCGCGCAATCGGCCGAAGGCGTGGTGTGCTCGCTGGCTGGTCTGCCGCTGGAGCAGATGCCGGGCGGCGCCGCCTACAAGGCCCGCTATGAGAAGCGCTTCGGCACGCCGGTGCAGACGTACTCGCCGTACGCCTACGACGGCGCAATGGCCCTGATGCAAGCCATGGTCAAGGCCGGCTCGTCGGATCCGAGCAAGTACCTGCCGATCCTGGCTGCGACCAACATGCAAGGCGTGACCGCCAAGCACTACGCCTATGACGAGAAGGGCGACCTGAAGGACGGCGGCATCACCGTCTACAAGGTCACCGGTGGCAAGTGGACGCCGCTGGAGAGCGTGGGCGGCAAGTAATCCGACCGGCTCTCAGCCATTCGCAGTATGAAAACCGCCCTCCGGGGCGGTTTTTCTTTGCCGGTAGCGAATGACTCCAAACGCAGAGTTGTCGCTTTCTGCGCCGAAAATCATCTATCCATTGTTAAATAGCGCGTAACACGGGTCTAACGCGTGTCAGTGCTTGGCTGACTTTTCCGATCGGGTGCTTCGGGTACCATGTCGGCCATGACAGGACTTCACGATCTCTTCCCTTCGTGGCCGCCCGCACCTGGCGGTCTCTTCTGGATCGGGCTGGCGCTGGTCGGCGCGGCGTTGTGCGGCGAGTTCGCGCGCGCCGCGCTCAAGCTGCCCCGCATCGTCGGCTATGCGGCGGCGGGGCTGGTGGCCGGCGTGCTCGGCCGCCCGCTCATCGACGCCGACATGCTCGACCAGACCCACATCCTGATCGAGATGGCGCTGGCGTTGGCGCTGTTCGAACTGGGGCACCGGCTGTCATTCGAGTGGCTGCGTGCCAATCGTTGGCTCTTGCTCACCAGCGGCTTCGAGAGCCTGCTGACCTGGGGCCTCGTCACCTGGGTGCTGCAGTTGTTTGGCGTGGCGGCGCCGGTGGCGGTGGCTGCAGGCGCCATCGCGGTGGCCACGTCCCCCACGGTGCTGCTGCAACTCAAGAACGAACTGCGCGCCGAAGGCCAGGTGACGGAGCGGTTGCTCTCGTTGGGCGCGCTCAACAGCATCTACGCAAGCGTGCTGGCGCCGCTCACCGCCGGGTGGCTGCACAGCGAATACGGCCATTGGGCGGCGGCGCTGTTCCATCCCCTGTACCTGCTGGCAGGTTCCGTGCTTCTAGCCTGGGTGGTCGGCAAGGTGGGCCACGCGCTGTATCACCGCATGGCAGGTGACGATCACTACGCGTTCCTGGTGCTGGTGGGCCTGGTGTTGTTTGCGCTGGCGATGGCCAAGCTGCTCAAGCTGTCGGTGCCGCTCACGCTGCTGCTGGCAGGCGTGGTGTTCAAGCACCAGGACGATCACCCGCGTGTGTGGCCGTCGCATTTCGGCAGCGCGGGCAGCATCCTGATTGTGGTGATGATCGTGTCGCTCGGTCTGCCGCTCAAGGCGTCGGACTGGGCGATCGGCGGTGTGGCTGCGGTGGCGCTGGTGCTCTCGCGCTTCATCGCCAAACTGGCGGCCACGACGGCGCTGGGCTCGTTCTCGGGGCTGTCGATGCGGCAGAGTATTGCGCTCGGCTTGGCGCTCGGCCCCATGTCGGGATTGTCATGGTTGCTGATGCACGATACGGCGGCACTGTATCCACAAACCGGCGGGCCGCTGGCGGCCATCATCCTGTGCACGCTGGCGATCCAACAGATTGCTGCACCGATCCTGACCGCGCGCTCGCTGCGCTGGGCCGGTGAGGTGCGACAAGACGAAGGGAGGCACTGAGCCCCATGTCCCTCGAACCATTCTCGAAATCCGAAGCCCTGACGTTTGGCGTCGAGCTGGAATTGCAGCTCGTCAATCGCCATGACTACGACCTCGCTTCGGCGTCGCCGGACCTGCTGCGCATGCTCAAGGGCAAGGAATACCCCGGCGACATCAAGCCCGAGATCACCGATTCGATGATCGAGATCTCCACCGGTATCTGCCACAGCCACGATGAAGCGCTCTGGCAGTTGCGCGAGATGCGCGACCGCATGGCCGAAGCCGCCACGGCGCTGAACATTGGCATCTGCGGCGGCGGCACGCATCCGTTCCAGCAGTGGAGCCAGCGCCAGATTTCGCAATCGCCGCGCTATCAGTACATCTCGGATCTGTACGGTTACCTCGCCAAGCAGTTCACGGTATTCGGCCAGCACGTGCACATTGGCTGCCCGAATCCCGACGATGCGCTCTACCTGCTGCACGCCATGTCGCGCTACGTGCCGCACTTCATTGCGCTGGCGGCGTCGTCGCCGTTCGTGCAGGGCGTGGATACGGGCTTTGCCTCCGCTCGCATGAATTCGGTCAGCGCCTTCCCGATGTCGGGCCGTGCGCCGTTCGTGCTCACGTGGGACGCCTTCATCGCGTACTTCGACAAGATGCACGCCACCGGCGTGATCGAGAGCATGAAGGACTTCTACTGGGACATTCGCCCCAAGCCCGAATTCGGCACGATCGAAGTCCGCGTGATGGACACCCCGCTGACCGTCGAACGCGCCGCCGCCATCGCCGCCTACATTCAGGCGCTGGGCCGCTGGCTGCTGCTCGATCGCCCGTTCATGCCCGTGGAAGACGATTACCTCGTCTACACCTTCAACCGCTTCCAGGCGTGCCGCTTCGGGCTGGCAGGCGAATACGTCGACCCGGCCACGGGCAACCGTGGGGCGCTGGCCGATCACATCCTGGAGACGAGCAAGGTGCTGTCGGCACACGCCGAAGCGCTGTCGTCCGAAGGCGCGCTCGACATGGTGCGGGAGGTGGTGGAGGCGCGCGATGCGGATGCCGAATGGATCCGCGCGGCGCAACGTGAAACCCGCAACCTGCACGAGACCGTGCGACGCGGTTGCGGGCGTTGGACGCAGGCGGCAACGCAGCCCGCCTGATGCATCCCGGAACGGTCAGTCGTTGCGGACCGTTCCGGGCGCTTCCAGCCAGCGCTGCATGAACACGAGGTCGAGCCACTGGCCGTGCTTGATGGCGGCTTCGGGCATGCGGCCCACTTCTTTGAAGCCGAGCTTTTCGTGCAGGCGGATCGACCCTGCATTGGCGCCGTCGATGGCGCCCACCATCAGGTGCTTGCCCAGTGCCGCGGCACGCTCGCAGAGCGCCTCGACCAGCAGGCTGCCCAGTCCCTTGCCGCGCCAGTCGCGGTGAATGTGCACCGAGTGCTCGACGGTGGTGCGAAAGCCCGGGTACGGCCGGAAATCCCCAAACGATGCAACGCCTGCGACTTGCCCGTCATCGTCAGCCACCAGCACCGGATACCCCTGCGTGGCGCGCAAGGCCAGCCATGCGGTGCGGTCTTCCAGCGTGACCGGTGTTTCGGTGTAGATCGCGTTGGAGTTGGCAATCACATCGTTGTAGATGTCGACGATGGCCGGCAGGTCGGCCTGCGTTGCGTCTCGGAGCAGCATGGTGCGTGGTGGGGTCAATGAGTCGGACGCACCGCCAGAACGCGGCGCGCAAACGCCCAGCATACCAAGGCGAACACGATCAGCCCGAGCCATTGCGCCGTGCCTTCAAACGAGGCGCCCACGATCGCCAGCGGAGCATCCTTGCCGGTGGCCCCGATGACGGCTGCCATCAGCACGCCCACCAGGCTTTCACCCACGATCAGGCCCGACGCCAGCAGCACGCCGTGGCGGTTCGGCACCTCGGCATAGCGCGCGTACGGCACACCGGCCGCCTGCGCGCGCTTGGCGAGAATCTTCTCGATGACCCACGCCAGCACCGCGCCGGTGACCAGGACCGTGCTGATCGTCGGCGGCAGGTAGATGCCGATGCCTACCGCCAGCACCGGCAGCCGGGCGACGCCGCCACGCTGCTTGAGCGCCCAGTCGACGGCGATCAGCAGCATGCCGATGACGATGCCCGCAATCACCATGTTCCATTCCAACTGGTGCGTGAAGATGCCGGTGGCAATGGCCGTCATGAGCGTCGCCTGCGGGGCGGACAGCGCCTGCGCGGCGTCCATGCCGGCACGCGGCAGCGCGCCCGGAAAGCCATACGCGTTGTACAGCAGCTCCAGCACCGGCGAGATGACCGCCGCGCCCGCCACGCAGCCGATCAGCAGCGCCACCTGCTGGCGCCACGGCGTGGCTCCGACCAGCCAGCCGGTCTTCAAGTCTTGCAGGTTGTCGTTGGAGATGGTCGCCACGGCCACCACGGCCGACGTTGTGAAAATGGCCAGCGCAATGCCCAGCTTGCTCGCTTCGGGCGAACCGACGATGCCGTTGTCCGCGCCGATAGCCAACAGCAGCAGCGACACCAACGTAATAGCGATGATGCCGATGCCCGAAATCGGGCTCGACGACGAACCGATCAGCCCGGCCATGTAGCCGCACGCCGCTGCCACCAGGAAGCCGAACACCACCGCAAAGATCACCGCGCAGGTGATCAGCGTCCAGCGCGAGCCGGCCGACAGCATGGTCGGCGCCAGGAACGCGGCAAACGTGATCACCAGCACCACGACCATGGCCAGCGTCACCACCAGAATCCAGCGCGGCGCCATGTCCTGCTCGGTACGCAGCGCGCCATCGGCTTTCGGGCGCAGGCTTCCGAAGGAGCGCTTCACGCCATGCACCACCGGGGCGATCAGCGTGCCCAGCGTCCACACGGCCGCCACTGCAATCACGCCGGCACCGATAAAGCGCACCTGCGTGCGCCACACATCCGTGCCGAACGCCGAGAGCGCCTTGCCCGCCGGAATCGGCGTGATGGACGTCAGATACGGCACGGCGATACCCCAGGCGATCACCAGGCCCACCAGCATGGCCAGCCCGGCCACCAGCCCGATTAGGTAGCCCGCGCCCAGCAGTGCCGTTGAAAAGCCCAGCGGCAAGCGCACCACTGCGGTACCCGCCGCGAACCACCAGCTTGCCCCTTCGCCCAGCAAGCGCAGGCCGCTGGTCGCAAACGCCACGATGGCCGCGACAATGCCGCCCGCGGCCAGGTCGCGCATGCCGGTGGCGGCCGGCACCGCCTCGTCATCGGCCGCGTCTTCACCGTCCGCCGACTGGCCGCTACCTACACGCAGAATTTCCGCTGCCGCCACGCCTTCGGGATAAGGCAGGTCGCTCTGCACCACCATGGCGTGGCGCAGCGGAATCGTGAACACCACGCCCAGCATGCCGCCCGCCATGCAGACCCCAAACGTTTGCCAGAACGGGAAACCTTGCCAGTGCCCAATCATCACCAGGCCGGGCAGGATGAAGATGATCGAAGACAGCGTTCCGGCCGCGGACGCCTGCGTCTGCACCATGTTGTTCTCAAGGATGTTCGTGCCGCCGAGCATGCGCAGCACTGCCATCGAAATGACCGCTGCCGGAATCGCCGATGAGAACGTCAGGCCGACCTTCAGGCCGAGGTACACGTTTGAAGCGGTAAAAATTACGGTGATGATTGCACCGAGGATCATGCCGCGTAGCGTCAGCTCCGGCAGAGTCGCTGCCGGAATGTGCTTGGGAGGATGGAGGGATTGCATCCTGCGGGTCTCCAAAGAGGGTTCTTGTGGCGCGGATTATAGGAGTGGATAGGGGCGGGGGCTTGTGCGTTTTTTTTGGGGTGTCCTCTAGATTTATTGCTTGTGGTCCATCTGTGTTTCGTACCCTGCCGGGCACGACTCACTTTTCTTTGTCTTGCCAAAGAAAAGTAAGCAAAAGAAAGGCGCGCCCGAGATGGCGACTTCCCCTTGAATTTCTGTGACCGTGCGGGGAAGGAGGCAAACTCGCTGCGCTCAGACAAGCCTCCTTCCTTGATCCGCCCGCTCACAAAAATTCAAGGCGCCATCAAGGGCTCAACGTCAAAAGCAAAAGGCCAACCCGTCGTGAGGTTGGCCTTGTCGTTTGGGCTGGCGCCCAGAGGGTGTGGCTGTTGTCCTTTGACTTTCCTGCCCTAGATGGCGCCTTGAATTTCTGTTGCAGGGAGGAAAAAGGAAGGGAAACTGTCTGAGCGAAGCGAGTTTTTCCCTTCCCCTCCCTGCGACATAAATTCAAGGAGTCTTTCGCCATCTCGGGCGCGCATTTCTTTGCTTACTTTCTTTGGGCAAGACCAAAGAAAGTGAGTCAGCCCGGCAGGGGATGAAACAAGGGATGCACCAACAGCCCAAAATCCAAACCAAAAATCAACATTCCACAATATTCACCGCCAACCCACCCCGCGCCGTCTCCTTGTACTTCGTCTTCATATCCGCGCCAGTCTCGCGCATCGTCTTGATGACCGAATCCAGCGAAACATAATGCGTGCCATCCCCACGCAACGCCATGCGCGCCGCATTCACCGCCTTCACCGACGCCATCGCATTACGCTCGATACACGGAATCTGCACCAGCCCGCCAACCGGGTCGCATGTCAGCCCCAGGTTGTGCTCCATGCCGATCTCCGCAGCGTTTTCGACTTGCGCAGGCGTGCCGCCCAGCACGGCCGCCAGCGCGCCCGCCGCCATCGAACACGCCACACCGACTTCGCCCTGGCACCCGACTTCTGCGCCCGAGATTGACGCGTTCATCTTGTAAAGCATGCCGATCGCGCCGGCGGTGAGCAGGAAATCCACCACGCCGTTGTCGTTCGCGCCGGGGACGAACCGGTCGTAGTAATGCATCACCGCCGGGATGATCCCCGCTGCGCCGTTGGTCGGTGCCGTGACAACGCGCCCGCCTGCGGCGTTCTCTTCGTTGACGGCAATCGCATACAGATTCACCCAGTCGATGACTGACAGCGGGTCGGACAGCGTGCGTTCGGCCTGCACCGTAAGCCGTGAATACAATTCCGCCGCGCGGCGACGCACGTGGAACGGCCCCGGCAGCTCGCCTTCCGTGCGGCAACCGCGCGCCACGCACGCCTGCATCACGTGCCAGATGTTGAGCAGACCAGCACGCACTTCGGCCTCGGTGCGCCACGTCAGTTCGTTTTCGAGCATCAGCCGGGCGATGGATTTGCCCGTCGATTCGCACATCGCCAGCAGCTCTTTGCCGCTGCGGAACGGATGCGGCAACTGGTCGTGCGCCGCCAGCACCTGCGTGTTGGGTGCACCAGCCGTGACGACAAAGCCACCGCCCACCGACAGGTAGCGCGCCTCGCGTAGCCGTTCTCCGGCCGCATCGAAGGCGTGGAACTTCATGCCGTTCGGATGCTCTGCCATCGCTTCGCGGCGGTAGAAGGCGATGTGTTCCTTTTCGGTAAAGCGCATCGCGTGACGGCCCAGCAGCGACAGCGACTGCGATGCACGCAGCTCCGCCAGCTTGGCATCGATGGTGTCGGGGTCGATGGTGTCCGGCGCCTCGCCCATCAGGCCGAGGATGACGCCGCGGTCCGTGCCGTGGCCTTTGCCGGTGGCACCGAGCGAGCCGTACAGCTCGACACGCACGCTGGCGACTTGCGACATCAGCCCATCGGCTTCGAGGCCGGAGGCGAACATGAGCGCGGCGCGCATCGGCCCGACAGTGTGCGAGCTGGACGGGCCAATGCCGATCTTGAAGAGGTCGAAAACAGAAACAGCCATGGGTGAGGCTCCGGGGGCGTTAAAGGGTGCAAGCGGCTTGTGGCCACTTGCGCCAGGTTGTTGTATGCGCGCTGTCAGCGCGTCGCTTCGCCAGTCAACGGGCTGCGCACAGCGCCAGCCAGTCGGGCGCAGTCGCGGCGAGCCGTTCGGCCAGCGTGCGGTATTTCGGGTTCAGCCGCGCGGCTTGCCAATACAGTGTGGAGGCGCTTTTCGGCTCCCACATGCCGGAGAAACCGGCGAGGCCTGCATCGGCTCGCTTCTTGTCGAAGGCAACGTGCGAGTGGACGTATTCCTCGTGCGTGCGGCTGCCGTCGGCATACGGCACGAGCCAATCGAGGGCGGCAGCGAGCGAGACGCCGTTGGCTGCGCGCTCACGTAGCCACTGCTGGCCGAAAGGCTGCACGGCAATCGCGGCCATCGTCAGCGGCTCGAGGTCATAGACGACGTAGTGAAGTGCGTCGCGGTCTTCAAAATCTTCCACCGATCCGTCCGGGCGCACGTTATTGGCGACCTGCTGCAGGAACAGGCGATGTACATGCGCGAGCAACGCGTGGTCACCCAGCGCGGCAGCCGACATCGCCATCAGCTTGATGCGATGGCTTTGCCAGTTGTTGATCCACGTATGGGACAGCGGCTGGCGGGCGGCATCGGTGCGGGCGATATAGCCTTCGGCCAGCGTACGCAGGAAGCGTTGCGTCTCTTCACGCGTGCTTGGCGTCAGGCCGTCGCGCGCAAGCATGTAGGCCTGAATCAGCGCATCGAACTTCGTCTCGTCGATCGGGTTGAAGCTCGGTACATACGTGCCGACCCACGCGTGCAGGAAGGTTTCGACCTGTTCGGCGAAGCGCTTGTCGCCGGTGAGACGCCAGGCTATTGCAGCGTCGCGCATGACCGGAAAGTCCCGCGCGGCAACAACGGATTCGTCGTAGATGCCCTGGTGCGGCAGCGTGCCCTCGGTGTGCAGACGCGGCAACGGGTGCGGCGTCTGCCCGAGGTGCTGGGTGGCGCGGGCGATCAGCTTGACAGCGGCAGGTTCGCCGGACAGCGCAGGCGAAATGCTGCACCAATCGCGTGCCGGCCCCGCCGTGTTGTGCGTGCCGGCGTACACCGATGCCGCAGCCCCCGCCTGTATCGGCGAGCACGCACCGCATACCGCGACAACGGCGGCACAGGCAAGCAAACGGAAGAGTGGGGCAGGCTGAAGCATCGGCATGGCAGGCTCTCGTCGATCGGGTGAACTGTCGTCACCATAAACGGCGAGGAACTCTGAAAACAGCGGCTGTGAGAGCAGGTTACAGGGGTTGCGCCACGTTACATATGACACGGCGGCGGAGCATGCCGTCCCGCCGCCGCGTTCATCTCACTTCGAGGGGCATCAGTCCTGCGCGTACTCGCTCATCGGCACGCAGGCGCAGAACAGGTTGCGATCGCCGTAGACGTTGTCGGCACGGCCGACCGGCGGCCAGTACTTTTGCTTGCGCAGCGATGCCACCGGGTAGGCGGCCTGCTCACGCGTGTACTTGTGCGACCAGTCGTCGGCCATCACCACAGCGGCGGTGTGCGGGGCGTGCTTGAGCGGGTTGTCTTCGCGGTCGAATTCGCCCGAGATCACCTTGTCGACTTCGCCACGGATGGCGATCATCGCGTCGATGAAGCGGTCGAGCTCCACCTTCGGCTCGCTCTCGGTCGGCTCGATCATCAGCGTGCCCGGCACCGGGAAGCTCATCGTCGGTGCGTGGAAGCCGAAGTCCATCAGGCGCTTGGCGATGTCTTCGTTGCTGATGCCAGATTCCTTCTGCAGCGGGCGGATGTCGAGAATGCACTCGTGCGCCACCAGGTCGTGCGCGCCCGTGTACAGCACCGGGTAGTACGGTGCGAGACGCTTGGCCACGTAGTTGGCCGACAGGATGGCCGTCTCGGTGGCGGCGGTCAGGCCCGCGGCGCCCATCATCGCGATGTACATCCACGAGATCGGCAGGATCGACGCCGAGCCGAATGCCGCAGCCGACACGTTGCCGATGTTCTGGCTGCCGTCTTCACCCGAAGCCGCGCGGCCGGGCAGGAACGGCGCGAGGTGCGCGCCTACGGCCACCGGACCCACGCCCGGACCGCCGCCGCCGTGCGGAATGCAGAACGTCTTGTGCAGGTTCAGGTGCGAGACGTCGCCGCCGAAGTGGCCCGGTGCGGCGGTGCCGACCATGGCGTTCATGTTGGCGCCGTCCACGTACACCTGACCGCCGTGGCTGTGCACGATTTCGCAGACGCGCTTCACGCCTTCCTCGAACACGCCGTGCGTGGACGGATAGGTGATCATGATCGCCGCCAGGTTCTTGCTGTGCTCGGCGGCCTTCTTCTCCAGATCGGCCAGGTCGACGTTGCCGCGCTCATCGCACGCCACGACGACGACCTGCATGCCGGCCATCTGCGCCGATGCGGGGTTCGTGCCGTGCGCCGACGACGGGATCAGGCACACGTTGCGGTGCGCTTCGCCGCGGCTGGCGTGGTAGGCGTGGATGATCAGCAGACCGGCGTATTCGCCCTGCGAGCCGGCATTCGGCTGCAGGCTCACGGCGGCGTAGCCGGTGGCGGCGCACAGCATCTGCTCGAGCTGGTCGATCATTTCGCGGTAGCCGACGGTCTGGTCGGCCGGTGCGAAGGGGTGGATGTTCGAAAACTCGGGCCACGTCACCGGCAGCATTTCTGCGGTGGCGTTGAGCTTCATCGTGCATGAGCCCAGCGGGATCATCGTGCGGTCCAGCGCGAGATCCTTGTCGGCCAAGCTGCGCAGGTAGCGCAGCATTTCGTGCTCGGAGTGGTGTGCGTTGAACACCGGGTGCGTCAGGTACGCGCTCTGGCGCACCAGCGATGCCGGATACGCATCGGCCACGCCCGCTTCGGTCTGGTCGAAGTCCGGCGCGGCGGCGTGGGCGGCGTGCGCGAAGACTTCCCACAGCGCCACGACATCGGCGCGCGTGACCGTCTCGTCCAGCGAGATGCCCAGGCGGGTGTCGTCGATCTGGCGCAGGTTGATGCCGTGCGCCTGCGCAGCGATGTGCAGGTTGGCGGTGCGCGCGCCGGTGGCGACGGTCAGCGTGTCGAAGAACGCGTCGGCTTCCAGCGTGTAGCCGATCGCGCGCAGGCCGGCGGCCAGCGTGGCGGTCAGGCGGTGCACGCGCTGGGCGATGCGCTTCAGGCCTTGCGGGCCGTGGTAGACGGCGTACATCGATGCCATCACGCCCAGCAGCACCTGCGCGGTACAGATGTTCGAGGTGGCCTTCTCGCGGCGGATGTGCTGCTCGCGCGTCTGCAGTGCGAGGCGGTAAGCCGGGTTGCCCTGCGCATCGATCGTCACGCCGACCAAGCGGCCCGGCATCGAGCGCTTGAACGCATCGCGCACGGCCATGTAACCGGCGTGCGGGCCGCCGAAGCCAAACGGCACGCCAAAGCGCTGCGTGTTGCCGATCACCACGTCGGCGCCCCATTCGCCCGGCGCAGCCAGCAGCGTGAGCGCCAGCAGGTCGGCGGCGGCCACGACCAGACCGCCGGCGGCGTGCACGGCATCGGTCAGCGCCTGGTACGTCGCCAGATCGCCCAGGAGCGCACCGTTGGCGCCCGGGTATTGCAGCAGCACGCCGAACGCGTCGTGCTTGGCAGCGTCGGCCGCCGGGCCGGTCACCACCTGCACGCCGATCGGCTCGGCGCGCGTGCGAATGACTTCCAGCGTTTGCGGCAGCACGTCGTCGGCCACGAAGAACACGGTCGACTTCGACTTGCCGATGCGCTGCAGCAGCGTCATGGCTTCAGCAGCGGCGGTCGCTTCGTCCAGCATCGACGCATTGGCGATGTCCATGGCCGTCAGGTCGATCACCATCTGCTGGAAATTCAGCATCGCTTCCAGGCGGCCTTGCGAGATTTCCGGCTGATACGGCGTGTAGGCCGTGTACCAAGCCGGGTTCTCGAGGATGTTGCGCAGGATGACGCCCGGCGTATGCGTGCCGTAGTAGCCCTGGCCGATTAGGCTCTTGACCACGCGGTTCTGCCCCGCGATGCCGCGCAGCTTGGCCAGCGCCGCTTCTTCGGTCAGCGGCTGCGTGAATTCACCCAGCGGCATGCCGTCCTGGCGGCGGATGGCGGGCGGGATCACGGCGTCGATCAGCTTGGCGCGGCTATCAAAACCAAGTGCAGCAAGCATCTGCGCTTGCTCTTCCGGCGACGGGCCGATGTGGCGGTGCGCGAAGGCGTCGCACGCCTCCAGGGCGGCGAGGGTGGGGCGTTCGGCAGCAAGCGCCGAGGAAGCGGGGTGCGGAGCGTTCATGGCAAGGGCTCGAAATTCAGGCAAAGCGCCGATGTGCGGGTCAGGCACATCGGCTTCGGTGACCGGCTTAGCCGATCTTGGCGGCGTACTGCTCGGCCGACATCAGCGCGTTCACATCGTCGGCGTTGGTCGGCTTGATCTTGAACAGCCAGGCCTCGTAGGCGCCGGCGTTGACCGACTCGGGCGCACCCGCGGCGTCGGCGTTGTTGGCGATGATCTCGCCCGAGACGGGGGCGTAGATGTCGGAGGCGGCCTTGACCGATTCGACCACGGCAATCGCCTCGTCCTTGGCGACTGCGCGACCAGCGTCCGGCAGTTCCAGGAAGACGATGTCGCCCAGCGCGTCCTGCGCGAAGTCGGTGATGCCGATGGTCAGCGTGCCGTCGGCTTCAACGCGGATCCACTCGTCGTGTTCGGTGTACTTCAGATCGGCGGGGACGTTGCTCATGAAAGGTTTCTCCGGAAGATGGGTATTGGGGAATGCAGATTCGGTGTTCAGCTGACCAGCGCCTTGCCATTGCGCACGAACGGCAGTTTAACCACAGTCGCGGTCAACTTGCGGTCGCGAATTTCGACCTGCACGTCGGTGCCGATGGCCACGTCCTTCGGCAGGCGCGCCAGTGCGATGGAGAGCGACAGGCTCGGGCTGAACGTGCCGCTGGTGATCTCGCCGTCACCGGCAGCGGTGATGACCTTCTGGTGGGCGCGCAGCACGCCGCCCTTGTCGCGCAGGATCAGGCCGACGAACTGTTCGCGCTGGCCACCGGCTTGCAGCGCGGCCTTGCCGGTGAAGTCGCGTTCGCTTTGCAGGTCGACCGTCCAGGCGAGGCCAGCGTCGAGCGGCGACACGTGCTCGTCCATGTCCTGGCCGTAGAGGTTCATGCCGGCTTCCAGGCGCAGCGTGTCGCGCGCGCCCAGGCCTGCCGGGCGCACGCCGGCCTGCAGCAGGCGCTCCCAGACGCCAGCGATCTGCGAGGCCGGGACGACGAGTTCGAAACCGTCTTCACCGGTGTAGCCGGTGCGGGCCAACATGATCTCGCCCACGTTTTCCACGGTGACGAAGCCCGCGTTGAACGGCTTGAGCGCATCGCCCACGGCCTGCGTGCCGGGCAGCGCGGCGTAGGTCTTGGCACGCGCGTTCGGGCCCTGCACGGCCAGGATGCCCAGCGGCTCGGCGCCCGCGTTGTTGTCGGAGCGGCGCGGCGTGATGGTCACGTCGGTGCCGGCGGCGGCGTTCTGCGCGACGATCCATTCCAAATCCGTCGGCGCGGTGCCGGCATTGACCACCAGGCGGAACCAGTCTTCGCGGAAGAAGTAGACGATCAGGTCGTCGATCACGCCACCCTTGGGGTTGAGCATGCAGCTGTAGAGCGCCTTGCCCGGCGTCTGCAGCTTGTCGACGTTGTTGGCGAGCAGCCCACGCAGGAAGTCGCGCACGCGCGCGCCGGTGAGGTCGACCACGCACATGTGCGAGACGTCGAAGATGCCGGCGTCTTGGCGCACGGCGTGGTGCTCTTCGATCTGGGAGCCGTAGTTGACGGGCATGTCCCAGCCGCCAAAGTCGACCATGCGGGCGCCCAGCGAGCGGTGGATGGCATTGAGCGGCGTGTGTTGGAGCGTCATGGAATCTCTCGGCTGAGCGCGCCGCCGTGGCTTGGGCGCGGCGCATGGATCGGGAACCAGAAAAGCAAAAAGGCCACCCGCGCAGCCTGATCCCTCATGGTGACGCCATGAAGATCAACAAGCTGCGCAGATGGCCCCTCTGTCCTTGGTACCTGAGAGATTGCGAAGCGGGGCGCATAGCGGTGCGCGCCGTTCGTGAGCCCCTTCGGTGGGCGCCCGCAGTGGTCGTGCGGCGCCAGCTCTCCAGAGTGCGGTCGGACGCATGTCCGCCGATCCGCCCGGTCCTGGATGCCTGAGAGTTTTCGGGTGCTACCCCTTCGGCGGCGCCTTGCCGTATACGGCGGGCACGCTCTCCCGGATGGATGGCGCGAATGTACGGAAGGGGGATGGGATTGTCAATTGGGGGGGATTCGGCGGTTTTTGCCGAAAGAGTTTGTTTTCGTTTTTTGGTGCATCCCTTGTTTCATCCCCCGCCGGGGCTGACTCACTTTTCTTTGTCTTGCGCCAAAGACAACGGCCACACCCTCGGGGCGCTGGCGGGGTCGCCAAGCTCCAAGGGTGTGGCCGGAGTGCGGGTGTTGGCGGGTCGTGCTCTGGCTTACTTGCCGATCTGGCGGCTGACTTGGTTTTCCTGCTGGTTCAGCGTCCGCTGCTCCTGCTTGGTGATGCCGCCGCCATTCTGAGCCGCCATGTCGCGCTCTTCCTGGCGAATCTGGTGGTCTTCCCGGTGCAGCTGGCGCGCCTGGCCCTTGGTGATCTCGCCTTCCTTCACTTCGTTGTGGATGCGCCTGTTCTGGTTGGCAAGGCGGTGGTTGACCTCGGCGCGGCGCGGGTGGTCTTTTTGCCACTGCGTTTGGGCGAAGGCGCCGGTGGTGGCAGACAGGGCGACGGCGGTAACGGCCAGGGCTTTAACAATGCGGTGCATGGTGGTTTCTCCGGTGGGCGGCCGACCGATTCAGCCGCTGTCCCGTCCATAACGGCGTGCCGCGCCCGGCCGCTTACGGGGTTCGTGTAACGGCGCGTAAGCGGTGTAACGCCGGTGCGAAAAGCGGGGGGCGCAAACGCATTCGGTGCAGTGTCGAGCACGTCCGTGGGGCCCCACGCGGGTGGCGCGGCACCGGCCCGATCGATGCAAAGACGCCGTGCTACCATCGCCCTCCGCTGTCGTTCCCGCCTGCTTTTTCTTCTGCCTGTTCCCCATGTCTTCCGGTCTCGCCCACGGGCTCAATGCTGCCCAATCCGAAGGTGTGCATTACCTCGACGGCCCCTGCCTGGTGCTTGCCGGGGCAGGCTCGGGCAAGACGCGCGTGATCACGCAGAAGATCGCGCACCTGATCCTGGACAAGGGCTTCGAGCCCAAGCACATCGCCGCCGTTACGTTTACCAACAAGGCGGCCAAGGAAATGCAGGAGCGTGTGGCCAAGCTGATGGACGGCAAGACACGCGAAGACGGCAAGCGCATTCCCATCAAGCAGTTGACGGTCTGTACCTTCCACTCGCTGGGCGTGCAGATCTTGCGGGCTGAGGCCGAGCATGTGGGCCTCAAGCCGCGTTTCTCGATCATGGATTCGGACGATTGCTTCGGGATGATCCAGGAGCAACTGGCGACGACCGACAAGCAGTTGATCCGCCGCGTGCAGAGCACGATCTCGCTGTGGAAGAACGGTCTCGTCGACCCGGACACCGCGATTGCCGAGGCGCTCGCCAACAACAACGTCGATGACCACCAGGCGGCGCTCGTCTACCGCAATTACGTTGCGACGCTGCACGCGTATCAGGCGGTGGACTTTGACGACCTGATCCGCATTCCTGCCGAGCTGTTCGCCCGCAATGAAGAGGTGCGGCTGAAGTGGCAGAACCGCCTGCGCTACTTCCTCGTCGATGAATATCAGGACACCAACGCCTGCCAGTACCAGCTGCTGAAGCTGCTGGCGGGTGGTTCGCACCTGCGGGCGCCGGCCTTCACGGCGGTGGGCGACGACGATCAGGCCATCTACGGTTGGCGCGGCGCCACGCTCGACAACCTCAAGCTGCTGCAGACGGATTTCCCGAACCTGAAGGTCATCAAGCTGGAGCAGAACTACCGCTCCACGGTGCGCATCCTGAACGCGGCCAACGCCGTGATCGCGCAGAACCCGAAGCTGTTCGAGAAGACGCTGTGGAGCGAGCACGGCATGGGCGACGCCATCAACGTGACGAGCGCCAATGACGAAGAGCACGAAGCCGAGAGCGTGGTCTTCAAACTCTCTGCCCACAAGTTCGAGCGTCGCGCGCAGTTTCGCGATTACGCGATCCTGTATCGCGGCAACTTCCAGGCGCGCCTGTTCGAGCAGATCCTGCGCCGCGAGCGCATTCCGTATGTGCTCTCGGGCGGGCAGAGCTTTTTTGACAAGGCGGAGATCAAGGACCTGTGCGCCTACCTGCGGCTGATTGCCAATGCGGATGATGATCCTGCGTTCATTCGCGCCATCACCACGCCCAAGCGCGGCGTGGGCAATGCGACGCTGGAAGTGCTGGGTTCGTTCGCGGGGCAGGCCAAGGTGTCGCTGTTCGAGGCGGCGATGATGGGCGGTATCGAAGCGCAACTCGCGCCGCGCCAGTTGGAGCCGCTGCGGGTGTTCTGCGAATTCATCGTGCGCTTGTCCGACCGCGCTGCGAAGGAGCCGGCCGCCACGCTGCTCGACGAGATGATGGAAGGCATCCACTACGAGGCCTACCTGTACGACACCTACGACGAGCGCCAGGCGCAGAACAAGTGGACCAACGTGCTGGAGTTCCTCGACTGGCTCAAGCGCAAGGGCACCAAGCCCGAGAAGGACGATGACGAAGTGGCCACCGGTTTCGATAACGCCGATGGCCTGATGGACACTGGCAAGAACCTGCTGGAACTCACGCAGACCATCGCGCTGATCAGCATGCTCGAAGGCAAGGAAGAGGACCCGGATGCGGTGCGCCTGTCCACGCTGCATGCGAGCAAGGGGCTGGAGTATCCGCACGTGTTCCTGGTGGGCGTGGAGGAAGGCATCCTCCCGCATTGCCGCGAAGACGACGACCTGACCGACGAGAAGATCGAAGAAGAGCGGCGGCTGATGTATGTGGGCATTACGCGGGCACAGCGCAGCCTGCATATCAGCTGGTGCAAGAAGCGCAAGCGTGCGCGCGAGACGGTGGTGTGTGAGCCGTCGCGCTATATCGCCGAGATGAAGCTTGGCGAAGACGCGGGGCCGACGCCGGAGGACACGATGCCAGCGATGTCGCCGAAGGACCGGTTGGGGGCGTTGAAAGGGTTGCTGGCGGCTAAGAAGCCGGTGGTTTCGTGATTGGGTTTTTGGTTTTTGCGTTGGTGGTCCATCCCCCTTTCGTTCCCTGCCGGGACCGACTCACTTTTCTTTGTCTTGCCAAAGAAAAGTAAGCAAAAGAAAGGCGCGCCCGAGATGGCGAAAGCCTCCTTGAATTTTCGTAACCGGGCGGAGGTGGGGAAAACTCGCTGCGCTCAGACAGTTCCCCACCTTTTTTCCGCCCGCTTACGCAAATTCAAGGCGCCATCTAGGGCTCAACGTCAAAAGAGAAAGGCCAACCAATCGCGCGGTTGGCCTTTGTCGTTTGGGCGTGCGCTTAGATGGTGCGGCTTTTGTCTTTGGACTTTCCCTGCCCTAGATGGCGCCTTGAATTTCTGTTGCAGGGAGGAAAAAGAGGGGAGGCTGTCTGAGCGCAGCGAGTTTGCCTCCCCTCCCTCCCTGCGACATAAATTCAAGGGGAAGTCGCCATCTCGGGCGCGCATTTCTTTGCTTACTTTCTTTGGGCAAGACCAAAGAAAGTGAGTCAGCCCCGGCAGGGGATGAAACAAGGGATGCACCAACAACCCAAAACCCTGAAAACACCGTCGAAGGCCAGCGCTGTTGTGCCATCGTGACGGCCCGCGTGCAGCACGCAACGCTTTGGGACAGGCATCGACCGACGTTGACACACATCAACGCGGCGCGCACATCGCAGTTTTAGGATGAGCCATCGCCCCCACAAGAACCGCCCCATGTTTCCGTTCGCCAAGCCGGCCGACGATCCGTCCGCCGCAAATGACACCGCCTTCCGCTGGTCGGCGCCGCAGGTGCGCGAGCTCGCGGAGCTCTTTGATACGCACGGCCCGCGCTACACCTCGTACCCGACCGCCGACCGCTTTCACAACAAATTCGGTAACGCCGATTACCTCGACGCCTTGCACCGTCGCGCGGCGATTGCACCCGCGCTGCATGCCCCGCTGTCGCTGTACATGCACCTGCCGTTCTGCGCGAACCTTTGCTACTACTGCGGCTGCAACAAGGTCATCACAAAGGATCGCTCGCGCAGCGCACGCTACGTTGAAACCCTTGCCCGCGAGATGGCGATGGTGGCCAACCAGATTGGCCCACTGCGCCGCGTGACGCAATTGCATTGGGGCGGCGGCACGCCTACGTTCCTAGCGCACGATGAGATGCGCGCCGTGATGGCCGCCACACGGCAGCATTTCGACCTGGCCAGCGATGGCGAGATCTCCGTCGAACTCGACCCGCGCCACGCCGACGACGCCACGCTTGAAGTGCTGGCCGAGATCGGCTTCAACCGTGCGAGCCTCGGCATCCAAGACTTTGACCCCGACGTTCAGCGCGCGGTCCACCGCATCCAGAGCGTGGAAGAGACACGTCGCGTGGTCGACACGGCGCGGCGGCTGGGCTTCGAGTCGATCAGCTTCGACCTGATCTACGGCCTGCCGTATCAGCGCACCAAAACGTTCAACGCAACGCTCGACCGCGTGCTGGAGATGGCGCCTGATCGGCTTTCCGTCTACAGCTATGCGCACCTGCCGCACCTGTTCAAGGCGCAGCGCCGCATCGACATGCTTACGCTGCCCACCGCCGACGAAAAGCTCGACCTCCTGGCAATGACGGTGGAGCGCCTCGTTGCCGAGGGCTACGTCTACATCGGCATGGATCACTTCGCACGGCCTGACGATGCACTTGCCATCGCGCAGCGGGAAGGGCGGCTGCAGCGCAATTTCCAGGGCTATTCCACGCACGCCGATTGCGACATGCTGGCGTTCGGCGTGTCCGCGATTAGCCGCGTGGGCGATGTGTATGCGCAGAACGAGAAGGATCTCGACGCGTACTACGCACGCATCGATGCGGGAGAGTTGGCCGTGCTGCGCGGCATGTCGCTCACGCCGGACGATCACGTGCGCCGCGCGCTGATTGGCGAGTTGATGTGCGGGTTCGAATTGAACATGCGCGCATTCGGTGCGCGCCACGGACTGGACTTCAAGCGCAGCTTTGCGAACGAGCTGCAGGCGCTGGCGCCGCTGGAGGAAGCCGGGCTGGTGAGGGTGGGCGACGAGCGTATCGTCATCACGCCGCAAGGGCGGCTCCTGGTGCGCCGCATCGCGATGGTGTTCGATGCGCACCTGCGCGAGGCAGGCACGGAGCGCGCGGTGGAAGCCGAGGGCAAGCCCGTCACCTTCGTCCCGCGCTACTCCAAAGTGGTCTGATCGACCTACCGAGCCGTAGTCAGGTCAGACCGTGGCCGGCTCGGGCTGCAGCGCAGCGTCTTGCGTCTGCGCAGTCACGAGCGTCTGCGGCCAGATCTCCGCCAGGCGCAGCAGGTTGGTCGAACCGGCCTGGCCGAACGGCATGCCGGCCGTGATGGCGATCTGGTCGCCCGACACGGCAAAGCCTTCACGCGCGGCGGCGCGGCACGCCGCATCCACCATCTCGTCGACGTTGCTCACATCGGGGCTGACCGTGCTGTGCACGCCCCACGTGATTGCCAGACGGCGCGCCGTATCCAGGCGCGGCGTGATGCTCACGATAGGCGCCAGCGGCCGCTCGCGTGCGGCGCGCAGACTCGTCTTGCCGCTGGACGTATACGTGACGGTGGCCACTGCGCCGAGGATGTGCGTCACGTCGCGCAGGGCCGCGCAGATGGCGTCCTGGCGCGTCGGCAGCGGCGGCTGATGCTGCGCGTCGATCAGGTTGCGGTACAGCGGGTCGCGCTCCGTCTCGGCAATGATGCGGTTCATGATGCTGACCGCCGCCACCGGATGCTTGCCGCTGGCCGACTCGGCCGACAGCATCACGGCATCGGTGCCGTCGTACACGGCGCTGGCCACGTCCGACGCTTCGGCGCGCGTCGGTACCGGCGCCTCGATCATCGATTCCAGCATCTGCGTGGCCACGACCACCGGCTTGCCGTGGTGGCGCGCCATGCGCAGGATGCGCTTCTGCACGCCGGGCACGCGCTCGGGCGGCAGCTCCACGCCCAAGTCGCCGCGCGCCACCATCAGCGCATCGGACGCCTGCACGATGTCTTCCAGATGCAGTAGCGCTGCGGGCTTCTCGATCTTGGAGAGCAGGCCGGCGCGGTCGCCGATGATCTCGCGTGCGGCGATCACATCTTCGGCGCGCTGCACGAACGACAGCGCAATCCAGTCCACGCCCAACGACAGCGCGAAGTCCAGATCGCGCAGGTCTTTCTCGGTGAGCGCAGGGATGGGGATCACGGCATCCGGCACGTTCACGCCCTTGCGGTCCGACAGCGGGCCGCCATCGACCACGCGCGTGACGATGGCCGTCGGGTCGGCGGCTTCCACGGCCAGGCGGATCTTGCCGTCATCGAGCAACAGCGATTGCCCCGGCGCGGCAGCCGCGTACAGCTCCGGATGCGGCAGATGCACACGCGTGACATCCCCCGGCGTCGGATCGCGGTCGAGCACAAAGCGATCGCCGTTCTTGAGCACGACACGGCCGTCGGCAAACGTGCCGATGCGCAGCTTCGGGCCTTGCATGTCAGCGAGGATGCCGATCGGGCGGCCGGTCTCGGCCTCCACCGCGCGCACGGTGTCGTAGCGCTTGCGGTGGTC
Source organism: Ralstonia wenshanensis (assembly GCF_021173085.1). NCBI lineage: Bacteria > Pseudomonadati > Pseudomonadota > Betaproteobacteria > Burkholderiales > Burkholderiaceae > Ralstonia > Ralstonia wenshanensis. Next base: position 3,177,377 of record NZ_CP076413.1, on the reverse strand, counting down.
TTCGTGCGAGCCGTGGCTGAAGTTCAGGCGGAAGACGTCCGCGCCGGCGTCGAAGAGGGCGCGGATGGTGTCTTTGTCGCTGCTGGCGGGGCCTAGGGTGGCGAGGATTTTGGTGTTGCGGAAGCGGCGCATCGTTGATGGCTCCGGTGGGCTGGCTATTGCTTGCTGCGTTTGCGGACCTTGGTGGTCCATCTCCCTTTCACCCCCTGCCGGGGGCGACTCACTTTCTTTGTCTTGCCAAAGAAAAGTAAGCAAAGAAAGGCGCGCCCGAGATGGCGACCCCTTCCTTGAATTTGTGTAACCGGGCGGAGACGGGGAAAACTCGCTTCGCTCAAACAGTTCCCCGTCTTTGTTCCGCCCGCTTACACAAATTCAAGGCGCCATCTAGGGCAGGGTACAGCCACACAATCTGTGTGCTGTCCTAGTTGGCTCCGTTTGTTGCTGTGTTGCTCGCCTTGCTTCGCGTTGTGCTGCTGGTTCCTACTGCACTCGTGATCGACGGTTTGGCCCTTGACGTTCCTGCCCTTGATGGCGCCTTGAATTTCTGTTGCAGAGAGGAAAAAGGAAGGGAAACTGTCTGAGCGAAGCGAGTCTTTCCCTTCCCCTCTCTGCGACATAAATTCAAGGAGTCTTTCGCCATCTCGGGCGCGCCTTTCTTTTGCTTACTTTTCTTTGGCAAGACAAAGAAAAGTGAGTCAGCCCCGGCAGGGGATGAAACAGGGATGCACCAAAAACATCATTCCATCCCCGCATCCAGATCCACTCAGCCAGTAATCAAAACCGCCCGAAAATCATTCACATTCGTCCGCGTAGGCCCAGTCACAATCAAATCGCCCAACGCATCAAAAAACCCATACCCATCGTTGTTGTCGAGCAACTGCTTCGGCTTCAACCCAAGCGCTTCAGCACGCGCGAGACTATCCGGCGTCAACATCGCACCCGCGTTGTCTTCCGAGCCATCAATGCCATCGGTATCGCAGGCAATTGCGTACACACCGGGCAGGCCATCCAACGCCACGCCCAGCGCCAGCAGGAACTCGGCATTGCGCCCGCCGCGGCCGTTACCGCGCACCGTCACCGTGGTTTCACCACCCGACAGAATCACGCACGGCTTGGTGAACGGCTGGTTGCGCGCCACGATCTGCCGCACGATGCCGGCGTGCACTTCGGCCACATCGCGCGCTTCGCCTTCAATGCTGTCCGACAGGATGTGCGCCTCGTAACCGAGCGCGCGTGCCTGTGCTGCGGCGGCTTCCAGCGCGTGCTGCGCTGTCGCAATGACATGGCTGCGATGGCCTTCGAAACGTGCATCGCCGGGCTTGGGTGTTTCGCCCGCGCCGGTTTCCAGATGACGGCGCACCGCTTCGGGCACGTCGATGCCGTATTTGTCGATCACGGCCAGCGCATCCACGCAGGTGGTCGCGTCGGGCAGCGTCGGGCCGCTGGCGATGAGCGTCGGGTCATCGCCGGGAATATCGGAGATCAGCAGCGTCTCGACGCGCGCCGGTGCGCACGCCAGTGCCAGTCGCCCGCCCTTGATCGATGAGAGGTGCTTGCGCACGCAGTTCATCTCGCCGATGCTCGCGCCGCTTTTGAGCAGCGCACGGTTGACGGACTGCTTGTCGGCCAGCGTCAAGCCTTCGGCCGGTGCAGCCAGCAGGGCCGAGCCACCGCCCGAGATCAGGCACAGGACGAGGTCGTCTTTCGTCAAACCTTCGAGCAGGCCGACCATGCGTTGCGCGGCACGTTGGCCGGCGGCATCGGGCACGGGGTGCGAGGCTTCCACCACTTCAATGCGGCCTTGCGTGCCGGGAGCGCGGCCGTGCTCGTAACGCGTGACGACCAGGCCAGACAGCTCGCCCTTCCAGTGCTGCTCCACCGCCTCGGCCATCGCCGCTGCGCCCTTGCCCGCACCGATGACGATGGTGCGGCCACGCGGCGGTTCGGGCAGGAATGCAGGCAGGCATTGCGCAGCGCTGACCGCAGCCACCGCGGTATCAAACAGGCCGTGCAGCAACGCGCGCGGCGACGGATTGGGCAAGACAGCGCGCAGGGCGGCCTGGGCAGACTGGTCGTGGTGCATGGCAGGAAGCGGGGAGACAGCAAAAAGAACTGCCGCCGCCCGAAGGCTGCGACAGTGCACACAACTTAGGCACGCATTCAGGCGATGTCGTGATTCGACATGATCTCGATCGCGCGGCACAGCGCCGAGTGGTCTTGCTTGCCCATGCCGTTGGCAGCGCAGGTGTTGAACAGCTCCTGTGCGGTGGCGGTGTTCGGCAGCGCCACGCCCAGAACCTTCGCGCCTTGCAGTGCCAAGTTCAGATCCTTCTGGTGCAGCTCGATGCGGAAGCCCGGATCGAACGTACGCTTGACCATGCGCTCGCCATGGACCTCAAGAATGCGCGAGGCAGCGAAACCGCCCATCAGTGCCTGACGTACCTTTGCGGGGTCGGCGCCGGCCTTCGATGCGAACAGCAGCGCTTCCGACACGGCCTGGATGTTCAGCGCCACGATGATCTGGTTGGCCACCTTGGTGGTTTGGCCGTCGCCGTTGCCGCCGACCAGCGTGATGTTCTTGCCCATCAGGTTGAACAACGGAGCCACGCGATCGAACGCAGCCTGCTCACCGCCCACCATGATCGTCAGCGATGCGGCCTTCGCGCCCACTTCGCCACCCGACACCGGAGCGTCCAGGTATTGCGCGCCGGTCTTGTTGATGCGGGCTGCAAAGTCCTTCGTCGCGATCGGCGAGATCGAGCTCATGTCGACGACGATCTTGTTGGCAGCAGCGTCCTTGCCGGCATCCTTCAGCGCCTTGGCGACGCCCTTCTCGCTGAACAGCACGGCTTCAACGTGCGGGGTGTCCGGCACCATGATGAAGATGATGTCGGCGCGCTTGGCGACTTCCTCGGCGCTCGTGCAGACCGTCACGCCGGCTTCCACCAGCGCGGCCGGGGCCGGGTTGACGTCGTGCACGAACAGCGTGTGGCCGGCGGCGCGCAGGTGGCCTGCCATGGGGGCGCCCATGATGCCGAGGCCGATGAAACCGAGGTTGAGATTGTTTGCCATGGTGAGGGATCTCCTTGGTTTGATGTTGGTGGTTTGCTTGTTTGAACCTTGGTGGTTCATCTCCCTTTCACCCCCTGCCGGGGGCGACTCACTTTCTTTGTCTTGCCAAAGAAAGTAAGCAAAGAAAGGCGCGCCCGAGATGGCGACACCCTCCTTGAATTTGTGTAACCGGGCGGAGACGGGGAAAACTCGCTGCGCTCAAACAGTTCCCCGTCTTGCTTCCGCCCGCTTACACAAATTCAAGGCGCCATCTAGGGCAGGAACGTCAACCGCCGAACCGTTGGTGTGCGGGCCCTGGTGGCTCTTGTTTGTTGCTGTTGCTGCTCGCTTTGCTTCGCGTTGTGTTGCTGGTTCCTGCTGCGGTCGTGCTCTGATTGTTTGGCCGTTGGAGCCCTAGATGGCGCCTTGAATTTCTGTTGCAGGGAGGAAAAAGGAAGGGAAACTGTCTGAGCGCAGCGAGTTTTTCCCTTCCCCTCTCTGCGACATAAATTCAAGGGGAAGTCGCCATCTCGGGCGCGCCTTTCTTTTGCTTACTTTTCTTTGGCAAGACAAAGAAAAGTGAGTCAGCCCCGGCAGGGGATGAAACAAGGGATGCACCACCGGAGCAAAACCAAACCGAACAAAAGCTCAAGCAACGTTGTGCGCCGCCCGCCAACCAAGACCTTCCACAGTCCCAGCCTTAGGCTTGTACTCACACCCAACCCATCCGGTGTACCCAATCTCATCCAACCAGCGGAACAAGAACTGGTAATTGATCTCCCCAGTCCCCGGCTCATTGCGCCCAGGGTTGTCCGCCAACTGCACATGCTTGATCTTGTCCAGATGGCGCTTCAGCGTGCTAGCCACTTCGCCTTCCATCCGTTGCATGTGATAGATGTCGTACTGCACATACAGGTTGGACGCATCCACGTCGTTGATCAGATCCAGCGCCTGCTGCGTGCGGTGCAGGTAGAAGCCTGGAATATCAAACGTGTTGATCGGCTCGATCAGCAGATCAATCTTCTCGGCCTTCAGTGCCTTCGCCGCAAACCTCAGGTTCTCCACCAGCGTCTTGCGCGCTGCGTCTTCGCTCACGCCTTCGGGGCGAATACCCACCAGGCAGTTGAGCTGTTTCACGCCGAGCACCTTGGCGTACTTGATGGCTTCGCCCACGCCGTCCTGAAACTCGCTCACGCGGTCCGGGAGGATGGCGATACCGCGCTCGCCGCCGTCCCAGTTGCCTGCCGGCAGGTTGTGCAGAACGAGGTCGAGCTGGAAGCGGTTCAGGCGATCGGCAATCTGGTCTGCGTGGAACGCGTAGGGGAACAGGAATTCCACGCCGCGGAAGCCCGCACGTGCAGCGGCTTCGAAGCGGTCAAGGAAGGCCTGCTCGTTGAAGAGCATGGTCAGGTTGGCTGCCAGCTTTGTCATGGTTTCTCCTTTTATCGGACGGTGAGGGAACAGCGCGCCGTCTTTATGCGGTGACGCCTTCGGCTTCCGTGACGGTGTCTTCCAGGTCGAGCACGTCTTCAAACTCGACCACGTTGTCGATCTCCGTGCCCATGGCGATGTTCGTCACGCGCTCGAGAATCACTTCCACCATCACCGGCACCGAGAACTCGGCCATCAGCAGGCGGGCCTGCGCAAAGGCGGGTTCGATGTCTTCCGGCTTGAACACGCGGATCGCCTTGCAACCCAGGCCTTCCACCACCTTCACGTGGTCGACGCCGTAGCCGTTCAGCTCAGGGGCGTTGACGTTGTCGAAGGCGAGCTGGACGCAGTAGTCCATGTCGAAGTTGCGCTGCGCCTGGCGGATCAGCCCCAGGTACGAGTTGTTCACCACCACGTGGATGTACGGCACCTTGAACTGCGCGGCCACCGCCATCTCTTCGATCATGAACTGGAAGTCGTAGTCACCCGAGATGGCCACCACGTCGCTGTTGGGCGAGGCCACCTTCACGCCGATGGCGGCGGGAATCGTCCAGCCCAGCGGGCCTGCCTGGCCGCAGTTGATCCAGTGGCGCGGCTGGTTGACCGACAGGAACTGCGCGGCAGCGATCTGCGACAGGCCAATGGTCGACACATAGCGAACGTCGCGCGGGAAGTACTGGTTCATCTCGCGGTACACGCGCTGCGGCTTGATGGGCACGTTGTCGAAGTCCGAGCGACGCAGCATCGTGCGCTTGCGCTTCTGCACGTCGGCGTTCCAGCTCTTGCGGCACGGCAGCTTGCCTGCGGCCTTCAGCTCGCGCGCGACTTCAATGAACTTCTCCAGTGCCGCCTTGGCGTCCGACACGATGCCCAGGTCCGGCCCGAACACGCGGCCGATCTGGGTCGGTTCGATATCGACGTGGATGAACTTGCGGCCCTTGGTGTAGACGTCGACGCTGCCGGTGTGGCGGTTGGCCCAGCGGTTGCCGATGCCGAACACAAAGTCGGATGCGAGCAGCGTGGCGTTGCCGTAACGGTGCGACGTTTGCAGACCGACCATGCCGGCGTTGAGCGGGTGGTCGTCGGCCAGCACGCCCCAGCCCATCAGCGTCGGGACCACAGGCACGTTCACCAGCTCGGCAAACTCGACCATCAGCTTGGCCGCATCGGCGTTGATCACGCCGCCGCCGCACACCAGCAGCGGGCGCTCGGCTTCGCACAGCATCGCGATGGCGCGCTCGGCTTGGGCACGCGTGGCCGCGGGCTTGTAGACCGGCAGCGGGCTGTACGTGTCGGGGTCGAATTCGATTTCGGCGACTTGCACGTCGAACGGCAGGTCGATCAGCACCGGACCCGGGCGGCCCGAGCGCATCAGGTGGAAGGCTTGCTGGAACACGCGCGGCACCAGCGCCGGCTCGCGCACGGTGACGGCCCACTTCGTGACCGGCTTGGCGATCGACTCGATGTCGACGGCCTGGAAGTCTTCCTTGTACAGGCGGGCGCGGGGTGCCTGGCCCGTGATGCACAGGATGGGAATCGAGTCTGCCCAGGCCGAGTACAGGCCGGTGATCATGTCGGTGCCGGCGGGGCCCGACGTACCGATGCACACGCCGATGTTGCCCGGCTCCGCACGGGTGTAGCCCTCGGCCATGTGCGAGGCGCCTTCAACGTGGCGGGCCAGCACGTGGTCAATGTTGCCGGCGCGGCGCAGCGCCGAGTACAACGGGTTGATGGCGGCACCAGGCACGCCGAAGGCGGTGGTGATGCCTTCTTTTTCCATCACCGCAACTGCGGCATCAATCGCTCTCATCTTCGGCATGGGGTGTCTCCAGGAAGGGAAGGTGGGAATCAGTTGGAGCTGATCCTATTCCCGCATGCCGATATGGATAAACGCAGATTTCGTCAGTTGATTGCTAACTGAGAATACTGAATGGATTTGCGTGCTGCACCAATACCAAGGCAGCCAATATGCCGGAAAACCTTGAATTCAAAACGCTTTCAGGCGCTTTGGTGCGACGCAGCAATGGGGCGCGCCCCGCTCGCATCGATCACATCGGCGTCCACTATTTTTGCCATTCGTCACAGGTGATATGCGCCAGAAAGCCGCAATCCTGGTACGGAATGCTCACTAAAATGGTCAGACATTGCGAACTGGAATGATGGAATGGACAAGCTCAAGCAGATCGAAGCGTTCATCGCCGTGGTGGAACACGGCAGCATGGCCGCCGCCGCGCTCACGCAAGACGTGACGCCCGTCATGATCGGACGCCGTATCAACGCGCTGGAGGCCCGCCTGGGCGTGAAGTTGCTGCACCGGTCGACCCGCCGCATTGCGGTGACGGAGCAGGGCGCGGTCTTCATGGAACAGTGCAAGAAGGCGCTGGGCGAGCTGGACCGCGCGGAGCTGCTGGTTGCCGAAGGCCGTCACAAGGCGACCGGGCACCTGATCGTCTCGGCGCCGGCTGCGTTTGGCCGCAAGCACGTCGCACCGCACGCCCCGGACTTCCTGCGTGCCAACCCCGACGTGCGCATCTCGTTCAACCTGACCGACCGCGTGGTCGACCTCGTGCGCGAAGGCTACGACGTGGGCATCCGCATTGGTGGCGCGATCGACCCGAACTTCGTGGCGATCCGCCTGGCGTCGAACAAGCGCGTGGTGTGCGGCACGCCTGCGTACTTCGCCAAGCACGGCGTGCCGCGCACGCTGGATGACCTCGCGCGCCATAACTGCCTCGCCTTCAACCTGCAGGGCGGTCAGCAGCGCGGCTGGTATTTCCAGCAGAACGGCAAGGCCGTCACCGTGAAGGTGAACGGCAACCTCGACTGCAACGACGGTGAACTGCTGCACCGCTGGATGGGCGAAGGTCTGGGCTTGGGCTGGCGCTCAACGTGGGAGATCCAGCCTGAGCTGGAATCCGGCGCGCTGATGACGGTGCTCGACGACTACGCGCTGCCCGACTACGACATCCTTGCCGTGTACCCGCAGCAGCGGCCGGTGCCGGCAAAGATCCGGTTCTTTATCGAGCACCTGAAGACGGTGTACGGGCAGGCGGGGTATTGGTCGCGAACGCGTTGACCGTGCGGAAATGGATGACGGTTCCTAAACTTGTCATCAGACGCATCGCGGGTGGCGCGCTCAATGCCGGAGACGGAAGATGCTACACAGAACAGCAGTTCTCGGCGCTCTCATGCTCAGCACCTCCGCCCTGGCGTGCGATCTGACCGGGCTTGAGCACCCGCTGGTGTTCTCGCCTGGCGAGTCTGCGCTGCCGACCGCCGAAATCCTGAAACTGGCGGAATGGGATTCGCAGCTCAAAGAAGATTTTCGCAGCGGCGGCAAGTACCGGGTGCGCTTGCGGGAGGCGTCGGAGCCTGCGTCCGACCCAGAACTGGCAGTGCAGCGCCTCAGAAGCATCCAGGCCGTGCTGGACGCTGTCGGAATCGAGGGCGACAAAGTCGAGTCGTCCGAAGCCGATACGCATCTGCGTGCCGCTGAACGCGAGGGCGTCGCCCCGAAAATGCCGACCGCCGCCTACGTCGTTTTCCAACCGGACTGCCAGAACCCGTGTTGCCCGGGCTCCGCGCCCGCCGCTCCGCTCGCTCCCGAGCGTAAGCGCTAGGTGATCACCACACGCCCCTGCGTCAAATCCCGCAGCGTGACCCGCGCGGCGGCCTCGTCCGTCACCGGCAACCGCACCGTGAGCGTGACACCTGCATCGTACGCAGCATCGACGAGCGCATACCCGCCATCGTCGATCCAGCGGCGGATTCGTGCCTCATCGGCGTAATCCGTGGATAGGGTGAGCGTGGTGCTGGCGATGCGCTCCACGCGTTCGGCCTGCATGAGGGCGGTGGCGATGGCATCCGTGTAGGCGCGCACCAGACCGCCGGCGCCGAGCTTGACCCCGCCGAAGTAACGCACCACGGCGCCCAGCGTCCCATCCAGATCGTGATGGCGCAGCACTTCCAGAATGGGGCGCCCCGCCGTGCCGGAGGGTTCTCCGTCGTCGGACATGCCGGATTGGCCGCCCGCCAGGAGTGCCCAGCAGACGTGTGTGGCAGCGGGGTGTTCGGCGCGCAGGCGTGCAATCACGTCCATGGCGGCAGCCCGGTCTTCCACCGGCACGGCCAACCCGATAAAGCGGCTTTTCTTGATTTCCAGCTCGGCGGAAACCGGCGCGCGCAGCGTGTACGTCGGCACGCGCGATCAGGCTAGGAGGGCGGCTACGAGATCCGTCGCGCGGCCGCCCGGCGATTCGAACTTGAGCGACGCCTCGGTGTGCGCCATGTGCTCTTCCATCAGGGCGATGGCGCCTTCCACGTCGCCGCGCTTGGCGGCGTCCAGGAAAGCAGTGTGTTCGTCGGACGAACGCACGGCGTCGTACGTCGACTGGTACATCATCGTGATCACCGAGCTGCGGGCGGAAAGCTCATACAGCATTTCCTTGAGCACGCTATTCCCCACCACGTCGGCCATCAGGAGGTGAAAGTCGGCCATCAGGCGATTGCGGCGCGGGACGTCAGACAAGTCGCCGCTGGCCGCCACCTTGTGTTCTTCGGCCAGGTGCTTCTCCAGCCGCTTGTAGTCGGCCGGCGTCGCTTTGGCGATGAACTCGCGCACCAGCGCGACTTCCAGCACGCGGCGTACGGCAAACACTTCGCGTGCCTCGGTTTCATCCGGCTTGGCAACGAACGCACCGCGATCCGGCTCCATGCGGATCAGCTTGTCCTTTGCGAGCATCAGGAGCGCCGCGCGAATCTTGGTGCGGCTGACGTGGTAGACGCGCGCCAGCGCCTCTTCGCGCAGCTTGGTGCCTGGCGGCAGCCGATGCGCGACGATCGCCTGGGCGATGTCGTCGGCAATGCCTTCGGAGGAGATGTCGGCGGCGGTGGTTTCGGTCATGGTGCCGATTTTACCGCCGTCCGACAGCAGCGCCGCTTCAGGCATGCGGCAGCGTGTGGGCGGCTTGTGCAGCCACACCGTGGCCGTGCGCAATCGCCTCGCCTTCTTCGGTGATGTCGATCTTGCCGTCGAGCACTGCATTGGCGCGCACGCGGTCGATGTCTTTCTCCCACGCGGCGATGACCACCGTGGCGACGCAGTTGCCGATCAAGTTGCCCAGCGCACGGGCAATGCCGATGAACCAGTCGACGGAAAGCACCAGCACCAGGCCGATCGCCGGAATGGCCGGAATGACCGACAGTGTGGCCGCCAGGATCACGATGGCCGAACCCGGAATACCGTGCGCACCCTTGGAGGTGACCAGCGCCACGCCCAGGATCAGCAGCAGATCCTGCAGCGCCAGCGGAGTGTTGGTCGCCTGCGCGATGAACACGGCGGCCAGCGTCAGGTAGATCGAGAACGCATCGAGGTTGAACGAGTAGCCCGTCGGGATGACAAGGCCGACCACCGAGCGCTTGATGCCCATCTTCTCCAGCTTGTTCATGATGGACGGCAGCACCGCGTCGGACGATGCCGTGCCCAGCACCACCAGCAGTTCGGCGCGCAGGAAGCGGATCAGCTTGAAGATGTTGAAGCCCGCCATGCGCAGGATGGTGCCGAGCACGACGAACACAAACAGTGCCACGGCCACATAGAACAGCAGCACCAGGAAGCCAAGCTGCTTAAGCGAGCCCGCACCGTACTTGCCGACGGTAAAGGCCACCGCGCCCAGCACGCCCAGCGGTGCCAGGCGGATGATCACGGCCATCATGCGGAACAGCACATGCGAGAGCTGGTCGATCAGGTTGACCAGCGGCTTGGTCCGCTCACCCAGCAGCGACAGCGAGCAGCCGAACAGGATCGACACCAGCAGCACCTGCAGGATGTCGCCCTTCACAAAGCCGCTGACGAACGTATCGGGAATCAGCTTGAGGAAGAACGCTGCCACGCCGGTCGATTCCACCTGCTTGGCGGTCGTCATGTACGACGCCATGGCCGCCGGATCGAGCGTCTTCGGATCCACATTCATGCCGTGCCCCGGCCCGAACAGATAGGCCAGTGCAATGCCCAGCGCCAGCGCAATCGTCGTGACGATTTCAAAGTAGATGACGGCCTTGCCGCCTACGCGCCCGACCTTCTTCAGCTCGCCGGCGCCGCAGATGCCCACCACCACCACCGAGAACACGATCGGCGCGATCAGCATCTTGATCAGTTTCAGAAAGCCATCGCCGAGCGGCTGCAGTTTCTGCGCAAACTCCGGCGCCCAGATGCCAAGCGCGATGCCCAACGCCAGGGCAATCAAAACCTGCCCGAACAACGGGCGCGTAAAGCGTTGCATGGTGAATCCTCCTTTGGATTACTGGTGTCTCAAGCCGTGCCCAATCGTCTAATTCAGTTGGTTGCGATTGTCGTCACGGCCTTGTTTCGCTCGCTGCGTCGCAACAAATTGTCGCGATGAATTGTTGAGCGTTGACGGCATCATAGGCGATCCAATTTTTGTATGCAATTTTTGAATTCACATGCTAGGATCGACTCATGCAGTCCCGCGAAGCCTTGTGCTTCCGCCATTTACGCTGCACTTCCGGCGTTCCCATCGCTACAGTTTCGAGTGTCCTTACTCGCTGTTTTTGTTCGATGGGCCGGCCGTATAACATCCAGAGACAAAACACCAAGGAGTTCCACATGGCGATGCCCACGCTCGATCCGAACGCGCCGGATTTCACGCGCCGATATCCGAACCTGGCGGACCCCCGCCTTGGCGCAGAGGCCACGTTCGCGACCGACGAATTCTTCGCGCCGAAAGACCGCATGCTCAACCCCGAGCCGGCGGTGTTCATTCCGGGCAAATACGACGACCACGGCAAGTGGATGGATGGTTGGGAAACGCGCCGTCGCCGTAACGGCGGCTATGACCATTGCATCGTCCGCCTGGCCCGCCCCGGCGTCGTGAAGGGTGTCGATATCGACACGAGCCACTTCACCGGCAACTTCCCGCCGGCCGCTTCCATTGAAGCCGCTTATCTGCCGGATGGCGAACCGACCGAGGCCACGCAGTGGACTGAAATCGTTCCGTCGACCACGCTGCAAGGCAACAGCCACGCCTACGTGGCCGTGACGAACACGCAAGCCTTCACGCACCTGCGCGTGAACATCTTCCCGGACGGCGGCATCGCGCGCCTGCGCGTGTATGGCCAGCCGCAAGTCGACTGGAAGGGCGCGGATCGCACCAAGCTGTTCGACCTGGCCGCCATGGAAAACGGCGCCTATGTGGTGGAAGCCAACAATGAACACTTCGGGCCGGCCTCGCGCATGCTGATGCCGGGCCGCGGCGTGAACATGGGCGACGGCTGGGAAACGCGCCGCCGCCGCGAGCCGGGCAACGACTGGTGCGTGATCGCGCTGGCCAACCCGGGCCGCATCCGCAAGATCGAAGTCGACACCGCGCACTTCAAGGGCAACTTTGCTGACCGCGTTTCCATCCAGGCCGCGCGCGTGGTGGGCGGCACAGACAGCTCGCTGAAGACGCAGGCGATGTTCTGGCAAACGCTGCTGCCCGAGCAGAAGCTGCAGATGGATCTGCAGCACTACTACGAAGCGGAAATCGCCGACCTCGGCATCGTCACGCACGTGCGCTTCAACATGTTCCCGGACGGCGGCGTGTCGCGTCTGCGCCTGTGGGGGGTGCTCGAATGAGTCAAGAGACCGCAGCACGCATTGCGCTGACCATCGAGCCGCTCACGCGCGAAGCCTTCGCGCCGTTCGGCGACGTGATCGAGCTGGACGGGGCCAAGCAATTCCCCATCAACCAGGGCACGACCATCCGCTTTCATGACCTCGCCAACGTGGACGTGGGCGAGGGCGGCCGTGCGCTGATCAGCCTGTTCCGTGGTCAGCCGCGCACGCTGCCGTTTGAGGTCAAGATGCTGGAGCGCCACCCGCGTGGCAGCCAGGCCTTCATCCCGCAGAACGACAAGCCGTATCTGGTGGTTGTGGCGCCGGCCGGCGAGCTGGACCCGTCGAAGTTGCGCGCGTTCGTCTCGCGCGGCTGGCAAGGCGTGAACTACGCGCGCGGCGTGTGGCACCACCCGCTGCTGGCCCTGGGCGAGGTGAGCGATTTCCTCGTCGTCGATCGTGGTGGCGAAGGCCACAACTGCGACGAGCAAGACCTGGCCGAATCGGTGTGGTTGACCGCCGAGGCCATGCAGGCCGCGCTGTAAGCCTCGCTTCATCGGCATCAATACTGAGCCCCCGCACAACGGGGGCTCAGTCACTTTCTATCTCCATCCCACTACAAGCAGGGAGACATCGACATGACCCAGGCTGAACTCGCCACCCCCGGTATCGATGCGGTCATCCGCGCATTTGTCGAAGCCGCGCACGCGCAGCAGATTGATTTCCTGCGCGAGCTGGTGAAGGTGCCGTCGGACAACCCGTCCGGCGACTGCGCCCCGCATGCCGCGCGCGCCAAGGCGCTGCTGGAAGCGCTCGGCCTGACGGTCGAGGCACATGCCGTGCCCCAGGCGCATGTGCGTGCCGCCGGCATGGTCAGCGCCACCAACCTGATTGTGCGGCACAGCTTCGGCAGCGGCGGCCCCACGATCGCCATGAACGCACACGGCGATGTCGTCCCGCCAGGCCTGGGCTGGACGCACGACCCATACGGCGGCGAGATCGTCGAGACCGAACACGGCCCGACCATGTTCGGCCGCGGCGTTGCGGTGTCCAAGTCCGACTTCGCCACCTACACGTGGGCGCTGCTTGCACTGATCGAAGCGGAAAAGCGCGGCGCCAAACTCAACGGCACGGTCGAACTGCATTTCACGTACGACGAAGAAACCGGCGGCGACATCGGCCCGAAGTGGCTGCTGGATCAAGGCTTGAGCAAGCCCGATTACGCCATCTCCGCCGGCTTTGCGTACGGCATCACCTCGGCGCACAACGGCTGCCTGCACGTCCAGGTGACGGTGCGCGGCAAGCAGGCGCACGCCGCCATGCCGCACACGGGCATCGACGCCATCGAAGCGGCCACGCATATCCTGCAGGCCGTGTATGCCTATCGCGCGGAACTCGCAACGCGCAAGTCCGCCGTGCCGGGCATCGACCACGCAACGCTCAACGTCGGGTTGATCCAGGGCGGCATCAACACCAACGTGGTGCCCGATCTGGTGACGTTCCGAATTGACCGCCGGATGATTCCTGAAGAGGCCGGCCGCGATGCGGAAGGCGAACTGCGCGCGGTGATCGAGCGTGCGGCGGCAGAGCGGCCGGGGATCGAGGTTTCGGTGGAACGCATTCTGTTGGCCGAGCCGCTTGCCGAACTGCCCGGCGTGGACGCGCTGATTGGCGCGCTGCGACGGAATGCGTTGGCGGTGTTTGGTGGCGATGTGCCGGTGCATGGCGTGCCGCTGTATACCGACGCACGGCATTACACGGCGCATGGCGTGCCGACGGTTCTGTATGGCGCGGGCCCGCGTACGTTGATGGAAGCGCGGGGACACAACACGGATGAGAACCTGCGGTTGAATGATCTGCGGGGTGCGACTGTGGTGGTGGGGTGTGCTGTGGGGGAGTTGTTGGGCGGGTGATTTGGGGTTGTTTTGGTTTTATGCCTTGGTGGTCCATCCCTGTTTCGTTCCCTGCCGGGACCGACTTACTTTTCTTTGTCTTGCCAAAGAAAAGTAAGCAAAAGAAAGGCGCGCCCGAGATGGCGAAAGACTCCTTGGATTTGTGTCGCGGGGAGGGGAAGGAGCCAAACTCGCTGCGCTCAGACAAGGCTCCTTCCTTGATCCTCCCCGCAACAAAAATCCAAGGGGCCATCAAGGGCTCAACGTCAAAAGAGAAAGGCCAACCCATCGCGCGGTTGGCCTTTGTCGTTTGGGCCCGCACCCAGATGGTGTGTCTGTTGCCTTTGACTTTCCCTGCCCTAGATGGCGCCTTGAATTTCTGTTGCAGAGAGGAAAAAGGAAGGGAAACTGTCTGAGCGAAGCGAGTTTTTCCCTTCCCCTCTCTGCGACATAAATTCAAGGGGAAGTTGCCATCTCGGGCGCGCCTTTCTTTGCTTACTTTCTTTGGCAAGACAAAGAAAGTGAGTCAGCCCCGGCAGGGGATGAAACAAGGGATGCACCACAAAAAACAAAAAAGCACGAATCCCCCCAACACCAACAACGAAACCCCCACCCAACCGCCACCCCTTAAGATTGCGGCACACCACATCCAAGCCAGCACCAAAGCCCCAAAAACCATGCAGATCTACCACAACCCCCGCTGCTCCAAATCCCGCACTGCGCTCGAAAAAGCCCAATCCTTCGCGGCGAAAAACGGCGAACAACTCGACGTCATCGAATACCTGACCACGCCGCCCACGCTGGCCGACCTCAAGCAGCTCGCAGCGCAACTCGACACACCGCTGCGCAGCCTGATCCGCGAAAACGAAGACGAATACGCGCAGCTCAATCTGGCCGATACGTCAGACGACGCGCTGCTCAAGGCCATCGCAGCCCACCCGAAGCTGCTGCAGCGCCCGGTGCTCGTTCGCAACGGTCGCGCCACCATCGGTCGCACGCCCGAAGCGCTTGAGGCGTTCCTGAAGTAACTCACCGCGCCACCCAAAGTTGAACGGCCTGCCGATTTCCATCGGACAGGCCGTTCAGGGGTGGCCGTATCTCGCTTTGCGCGAGGGCCGGGGCTGCGTCCGTCAAGACGCGCAAGGGCACCGGTTTATTCCAGGCCCATCCATCGGGCCATTTCTGACCCGAATCCAACTGCCAGCAGGGCAGCAAGCACCACTGCCAGCGCCGCCGCGGTCGAGACCATGGCGACTTTCATGACGTCTGCGTCGTGGTGCGCGTTGCTGTGCGTGTGATGCAGATGCTGCGCACGCATGCTCAACGGAACCGCCTTCGCAGAGGATTTGCGATGCCAATGCAAGCGCTCCGTCATCGCTCGCCAGTGTTGCGTGTCAAACGCGTCACGGGAAAATCGCATCGCGGTACCTCCCCGTTGTTGGCTGATAGCCGACGCCGGCACGCACCGGCGTCGGGGGCACGTGCGGCCCGAAAACGATACGGCAAGCAAATGGCGTATGCGAGTGGCTTTGCTTGTCGGCGCCGGGTGGCGCAGTCGTCTGGTCGCTCGCACAAGCCCAGCGTAGACGGGGGTTTGTGGCGCCGCAAGTTGCGTTGCGGCATGGTGCGCGCATCACGCGGGCAAGAGGCAAACCGCGTGCGGGTCTTCGCCAGATGCGTGATGTGTCCGGCGCTCAATCCTGAGCAGATTGGTGGGGCAATTGTGCGGCGGCGCGCTCGGCTTCGCGTTTGCGCAATTCGGCCAGCATGTTGCAGAAGAGGGCGCCTTGCTCTTTTGCGTCATCCAGCGCGATGTGCGTGTGCGGCAGCGGGTCGTGCCAGTGCTCGGGAAAGGCCGCTTTGACGTTGCGCCGATAGGGCATGCCCGTGAGCGCAAAGGCCAGCGTCTTGATGTCGAGCGCCGCCCAGCCAAACGGCGAGCGCCCCGCAAAACGCATCATGTACCAGAACATGAACGTGAAATCGAAGCCCGCCGGAAACGCCACGAACACCGGTTTGCCCGGCAGACTCTCGACCCACTCCACGTAACGCGGCAAGGCCACCTCGGGTGCCTCCAGGTTGGCGCGGCACGCAGCCCATGCCTCGGGCTGCGTCTTCCACCATTGCATCTGGATCGGATGGCCTTCTGCGCCGGGCAGCGTTTCCAGGTTCGCTTCAAAGGTGCCGACGAGCGTCTTGTCGGCCAGGTACGCCGCGCTGGCAAAGCTCAGCATCGAGTGCGGTCCGGGGATGGGGCCGTCGGCCTCGATGTCGGTGCTGACGTAGATTTCGGGCCGCGTGTCGGGCGGCTGGTTGCCGCGCTTGCGGCGGGGCTTGTCGGCCGGCGCAGCGGGCGCGGTGTCGGCGAAGGGGTCGTCGCTCTCGTTGGCGCTGTCCCTGGCGCTGTCGTTGGTGTTTGCGCTCATGCCGAGCCTTCGTTGGCAAACAGGCGATCGGCGACGTACGGGTTGCTGGCACGCTCATCGCCAAAGGTCGAGACCGGCCCATGGCCCGGCACAAACGTGACGTCGTCGCCGAGCGGCCAGAGCTTCGTGCGGATCGCGTTGATCAGGTCTGCATGGTTGCCACGCGGGAAATCCGTGCGGCCGATCGACCCCGCAAACAGCACATCGCCGACGATGGCGACGCGGTCTTCGGGGCTGAAGAACACCACGTGGCCGGGCGTGTGGCCAGGACAGTGGAACACCTGCAGCGTGCGGCCGGCGGCTTGCACGGTGTCGCCGTCTTCCAGCCAGCGGTCGGGCACGAATGCCTTGGCCGGCGGAAAACCAAAGCGCTGGCTCTGCATCGGCAGTTGATCGATCCAGAACGCCTCGTCCTTCTGCGGCCCTTCGATGGGCACACCAAGCTGCGTGCGCAGCGCATCGGCGGCGGCGCAGTGGTCGACGTGGCCATGCGTGAGCAGGATCTTTTCGATGCGGGCGCCGTGCTGCTGCGCGGCAGCCAGGATGCGCTCGATGTCGCCGCCCGGGTCGGTGACGGCGGCTGTGCCATCGTCGCCAATCAGCAGCGTGCAGTTCTGTTCAAACGGCGTAACGGGAACGACAACGACTTTCATGTGATTTTTTGTGCGCATTTGCACATGGCAGGGATAACCCGATTGTATCGGCCCGAGCCCGCGCCAGCACTGGGCTCGCGGGGTGCGCTGTTACATCAGAAAGAAAATATTACAAAATTGGTGCGAGATGACAGCATGATGTGATCGTTTTAATAGGAAATGTAAATAATCGATCGAAGCATGCATGTTAGACTCGCGCCCATGCTTAAGTTGACCCACCTCAATTCCAGCCATTCGGCCGGCCGCACGCTGCGTGCCTGGTTGACGCATGGCGCCGCGCTGCTGGTGCTGGCGGGCTGTGCCGCCGTTCCTGGCGAGCCGCCCGCGGGTGGGCAATCCGGCCTTCAGGCCAGCAAGCCCGCAGCGCCCACCTTGAAGGTGGCCGACCCGCGCGACAACCCCGATGCCTGGGGTACGCTGTCGTTCCGCGGCGCGCCGGATTCGAGCAGCCTGAAGCTCGACGAGAACACCGATACGAGCCCCGGCCTGCGCGCCGACCTCGGCACGTTTGAGCAGCGCGGCCTGGCCTCGTGGTACGGCCGCGGCTTCCACGGCCGCCGCACCGCCAGTGGCGAGCGCTTCGACATGAACGCCTTCACGGTGGCGCACCCGTCGCTGCCGCTGCAGAGTTGGGTGCTCGTGCGCAACCTCGCCAATGATCGTGTGGTCGTGGCCAAGGTGACGGATCGCGGCCCGTACTATGGCAAGCGCATCCTCGATATGTCGTATGCCGCGGCCAAGCGGCTCGACTTCGTCAAGCGCGGTTCAACGCAGGTGGAAATCCGCCGACTGTCGCGCGCTGAAGTTGAAGCGCTGCGCCCCGAGCTGACGCAAACCGATGTCGCCAGCAACGATGGCGATGCCGATGTGGGTGGCGATGAACCCGCACCGGTGAAGAAGAAAGCGGTCAAGCGTCGCGTCAGGCACCACCGCTGAGCCGCTGATTCGGCCGCCTTCCTGCCTCAGTCCTTCCTCTCGTTTTTCAACGCCAGCGCGCTTTGATATAGCGCGTCGACGGGCGCCCCCGTAATCGCTCCAGTCAGCTTGGCTGCGCGCTTGGCGGGCAGCTCGGCCAACAGCAGACGCAAGACCTGGTCCGCCGCCATGGCCGTCGGTGCAGCGTCTTGCGCGCCTGCGCCTTCCACCACCAATACGAATTCGCCCTTGCCATGCGAGGCATCGGCGGCAAGCCATGCGGGTGCCTCCGCAGCAGGCAGCACGACGATCTGCTCGAACAGCTTGGTCAACTCACGGCCGATCAGGAGGCGTCGGGCGGGCAAGTGTTCTGCCAATGCGGCGAGCGTGGCCTCGATGCGATGCGGTGCCTCGTAGAGAACCCATGCCGGCCCGTGCGCTGCCCATTGACGGATGGCCGCGTCGCGTTGCCCGGCCTTGGGTGGCAGGAAGCCGACAAAGGTGAATTGCCCACCGGACGTGTCGAGCAGTTCCCCGGCGGCGGACAGCGCCGTCACCACGGCGCTGGCGCCCGGCAGCGGAATCACGCGCTGGCCTGCAGCGCGCACCGCCTCGACAATGCGCGAGCCAGGGTCCGACACGCCCGGCGTGCCCGCATCGGACACATAAGCGATGCGCTCGCCCTGTGCGAGGCGCGCGACGATGCGCGCAGCGGCCTCGCGCTCGTTGTGTTCGTGCGCCGCGAGCATCGGTCGCGACAGCCCCAGCCGATTGAGCAGTTGCCCGGTGTTGCGCGTGTCTTCGCAGGCCACCGCGTCGACGATGCCCAGCACGTAGCGCGCCCGCAGCGACACGTCGGCAGCGTTCCCGATGGGGGTGGCCACCACATATAATGCGCCGGCGGGATAGTGCTGGTCGTGCGCCAGCAGGGTCCAGTCAGGATCACTCACGAGAACTTCTCTTGGTTGGGGCCTGTCTTCATATGAAACGTACGCGCGTTGACCCAAGCCGGGGTCAGATACGCGAAGGGTACCGCCGCAAAGGGTAATTCCCTTTGCAAGGTGCCCGACAAAGTAGATGGCCCCGGCTTGGGTCAACCCGGAGGGCAAGGGGAATTTGGGTCACACGGCGTTGTTGCAGCCGGCTTGCTTGGAACGACCAAGCGGCGCCGCCCGCGCCGAGCCCTGCGACCCAGATTCCCCTTGCGCGCGCACGTTTCATATGAAGACAGGCCCTAGGTTCAAACCGCGAATGCATGCGCCGCAGCCCATCACAGCCGCCACCGGTGAAGCCGGTGAAGACCGCGCGCTGCGCTACTTGCAGGCGCGCGGCTTGGCCGTGGTCAGTCGCAATTATCGCTGCAAGGGCGGTGAAATCGATCTGGTGATGCGCGATGCGGCCGGCGCCCTGGTATTCGTTGAGGTGCGTGCCCGCGTGGCGCGCTCCACGCAGCGTTTCGGCGGGGCGGCGGCGAGTGTCACGCCCGCCAAGCAGCGGCGCCTGATTGCCGCGGCTGAAGATTTTCTCGCGCGGCAGGTTGAAGATGTGCCGGCCTGCCGCTTTGACGTCATCGCCATCGACGGTGCGCGTATCGAATGGATGCGCGATGCCTTTGGTGCAGACGCCTAAACCTCGCTCTTCTTTCATCCGGACTTCATTCAAGGACAGCATGAAACTCTCGTCGCCTACGTTTGCCCGTTTCCGTCGCACGGTCACGCGCACCGCCGTGCTGGCCGCCCTGGCCGGCGTTACCGCCACGCAGTTGACCGCCTGCTTCCCGCTGTTTGCAGGCGCCGTGGCCGGCGGCGTGGCGCTTGCCACCGACCGCCGCCCGACCGCCACCCAGACCATCGACCGCGGCCTGCAGATGGAAGCCGAGAACACGCTGATCTCGCGCTACGACGGCCGTGCCCACGTCAACGTGACGGTCTACAACCGCAAGGTCCTGCTGACCGGCGAAGCCGGCACCGAGCAGACCAAGCAGGAGATCGGCCAATACGCGCAGAAGCTGCAGAACGCACGCGAGGTCGTCAACGAGCTCGTGGTGACGCCGGAGTCGAGCACATTCGGCTCACGCACCAACGATACGTACATCACCACCAAGGTGAAGAGCGTGCTGGCCGGCACCGAAGGCGTGCCCTGGAACTCCATCAAGGTGACCACCGAAGCGCAGACCGTCTTCCTGATGGGCGTGGTGACCGAGGCCGAAGGCAACAAGGCCACCGAAGCCGTGCGCACCGTGAGCGGCGTGAACAAGGTCGTGAAGGTGTTCGACTATGTGAGCGAAGACGAGCGCAAGCGTCTGGACGCCAATGCAACGTCGACCAACCCGTCGACCGCGCCCGATGCGTCGCAAGGCACGCCGGCGCCGGCGCAGGGTACGCCAACGGCCACGCAGGCACCGGCGCCCGTCACCTCGGCCTCGCCTGGCGTGACCGTGTCGCCGACCAACTCGCCGGCGCTGCCGCCGGGCAAACAACTGCCTTAAGCCGTCTCGGCTACATCGCAATGCAAGAAACGCAGCCACCGCGCTGCGTTTTTTGTTGGCTAAGCGCATCACCGGGCCCACGGCGCGCCGTGCGTGTTAGCGTATGACGCTTCCGCGACTTCGCAGCCCCCCGATGCCCGTCGTCCATCGCCTTGCCGCCGCAGCGTTGCTTGCGGCGCTGCTCACGGCTCATGCGGCCCATGCGGCCGATCGCCCACCCTCCAACCTGCAGGCCCGCACCTGGGCCGCCACGTGCGCCAGCTGCCATCACGCCGATACCGCGCCCGGTGCCAAGTTGGCCGCGCAGACGCTGCAACCGCTGGCCGGTCGCTCCCAGGCCGAGCTGATCGACGCAATGCAGGCCTTCCGCAGCGGCACGCGCCCCTCCACGGTGATGGGCCAGATCGCCCGCGGTTATGACGATGCGCAGATCGCCGCCATTGCCGGCTGGCTGTCACGCCAACCACAGGAGGCGCCATGAGCGAATGGCTGCGCAAGGATCGACGCGCACTCTTGCGCGCGCTCGGGGCAACCGCGCTGGCCGGGCCGCTGGCCGCATGCGCATCGCTGTCGGGCGCGCGCAATGCGCGTGTGGTCGTAGTTGGGGGCGGATATGGCGGCGCGACGGCGGCCAAGTACGTGCGCGTGTTTTCTGGCGGCCGTGTCGACGTGACGCTGGTTGAGCCGAACGCCGCGTTCGTCTCGTGCCCGCTGTCGAACCTCGTGCTGTCGGGCAACCGTGACATGGCGTCGATCACCGTGCCGTATGACGCGCTGGTCGAGCGCCACGGCGTGCGGTGGGTGCGCGACCGCGCATCGGCCATCGACCTGGGAGCCAAGCAGGTGCGGCTGACCGGCGGCGGCACGCTCGACTACGACCGGCTGATTCTCTCGCCCGGTATCGACTTCGTGCCGGGCGCCATCCCGGGTCTCGCCAATGCGGCCACCGCCGCGCAAGCGCCGCATGCCTGGAAGGCCGGCATGCAGACATTGGCGCTGCGCCATCGGCTCGAAGCCATGCCCAACGGCGGCACGGTGGCGATCAGCATTCCGCTGGCGCCATACCGCTGCCCGCCCGCGCCGTACGAGCGCGCGTGCCTCATCGCCCATTGGCTGCAGCGCGCCAAGCCCGATTCGCGCGTGCTCATCCTCGATGCCAACGACGACGTCACCTCCAAGGGCGCGCTGTTCAAGCGCGTGTGGGCCGAGCGCTATCCGCAGCACATTAAATATCGCCCGCAATACAACGCCGTCGACATCGATGCCACGGGCCGCGTGCTCAAGTTCGATGTGCAGGACGACGTGCAGGCCGATGTCGTCAACCTGATCCCACCACAGCGCGCCGGGGCAATTGCCGTGCAGGCCGGCCTGGCGACGGCCAACGGGCGCTGGTGCGAAGTGGATTTCCTCTCGTTTGAATCCAAGGTGGCGCCGGGCGTGCATGTGATTGGCGATGCCATCCAGACCGCGCCGCTGATGCCCAAGTCGGGCCACATGGCCAACCAGCACGGCAAGGTGGCCGCCGCCGCCGTGGTGGCGATGCTGGCCGGCCACGCGCCCGACGCATCGCCGCTGTATACGAACACCTGCTACAGCTTCGCCACGCCCGACGAGGCCATGCACGTGGCAACCGTCCACCGCTACGACGCGGCCGAGCACACCATGGTGACGGTGCCCGGCGCCGGTGGGCTCTCCGATGCACCTTCGGCAACCGAGGGCAAGCTGGCTCAGGGCTGGAGCCGCGCCATCTGGTCGGACATGCTGGGTTAGGGAAGGTAAGGCCGCGGCGCCCGGCACAAACAATGCGCAAGATTGTGCAAGTCGCGTCAGCGGCCGGCGCCTACAGTGCGTCATGTGGCCGCACGGGCGGCCGTCCGAACCTTCCGATCATCATGTCTCCCAAGGATCTGCTGCTGGCCCTGACCGTTGTGCTGGTGTGGGGCGTCAACTTCGTCGTTATCAAGGTGGGCCTGCACGGCGTGCCGCCCATGCTGCTGGGTGCGCTGCGCTTTGCGCTGGTCGCGTTCCCGGCGGTGCTGTTCGTGCCGCGCCCCAAGATTGCGCTCAAGTGGCTGGTGGCTTACGGCGCCACCATCAGCTTTGGGCAGTTCGCGTTCCTGTTCTCGGCCATGTACGTGGGCATGCCGGCGGGGCTGGCCTCGCTGGTGCTGCAATCGCAGGCGTTCTTTACGCTGACGATTGCCGCCATCGTGCTGCGCGAGCCGATCCGCTGGTTCCATCTGGCCGGCATGGCGGTGGCTGCGGGCGGGCTGGCCATCATCGGCATGGCAGGCGGCGGCTCGGTCACGGGCATGACCACCGCCGGCTTCTTGCTGACGCTGTGCGCGGCGTTTTCGTGGGCCAGCGGCAACATCGTCACCAAGCGCGTCGGGCCGGTAAATGTGGTGAGCCTGGTGGTGTGGGGCGCGGCCATCCCGCCCGTTCCGTTCTTCCTGCTGTCTTACTGGCTGGAGGGGCCGGAGCAGATTGCGCATAGCCTGGCGAACATCAGTGCGTCGAGCATCGGGGCGATCGTCTACCTGTCCTTTGGTGCCACCATCTTCGGCTACAGCCTGTGGAGCCGCCTGCTGGCGCGCTATGCGGCCAGCCAGGTCGCGCCGCTCACGCTGCTGGTGCCGGTGGTGGGGCTGGTGTCGGCCGCCGTGCTGCTTGGCGAGCGCCTGGTGCCCGCCCAATGGCTGGGCGGCGCCGTGGTCATGGCCGGGCTGCTGCTCAACGTGTTTGGTGGCCGGCTGGCGGCACGGCGCGCGATGGCCTGATCGCTGCATCCCCGCTCAAACAAGCGCCCGGGCCCCAAGGTACCGGGCGTTTTGCTGTGGGCGCGACATAGGATTTGGCCCGTTTCGGGCACAATACCGGGTCCGATTCCCGCCATTTCGCCCGCACACGCATGCGGGCAGCCTCGTCTTCTGGAGACCACATGAAGTTCGCCCCCACGCTCGCCGCTGCGGCGGTGCTGGCCGGCCTGGCGCTGTCCGCCACGCCCGCGCTGGCTGCCGTTGATGCTGCCCGCGCCCTGTCCATCGCCAACCAGAACGCCTGCATGGGCTGCCACGCCGTCGACCGCAAGCTCGTCGGCCCGGCCTACCAGGACGTTGCCGCCAAGTACAAGGGCGATGCCGGCGCGCAAGCCAGGCTCATCAAGAAGGTGCGCGAAGGCGGCATGGGCAACTGGGGCCAGATCCCGATGCCGGCCAATCCCAAGATTGCCGATGCCGATCTGAAAACCGTGATCGACTGGGTGCTCGCGGGCGCCCCGGCCAAGTGAGGAACGCACGATGAATGACGCAATCAACCTGAGCCGCCGCGACGTGCTGCGCGCCGGCGCCATGATGGCGCTGCTGGTGTCTGCCGGCATTGCCACGCCGGCCCAGGCGGCCGAGTGGAACAAGGCCGCCTTTGCCGTCAAGGGCGTGAACGAAGTGCTCAAGCAACTGGGCGGCGGCGCGGTCGACAAGGGCGGCGCCGGCATCCAGCTCACCGCACCGGACATTGCCGAGAACGGCGCCGTGGTGCCGCTGGTCGTGACGAGCACGCTGCCGGGCACCGACCTCATCGCCATCCTGGTCGAAAAGAACCCGAACACGCTGGCCGCCACGTTTGCCATTCCGGCCGGCACCGACCCGTTTGTCAGCACGCGCGTAAAGATGGGCGAGACCTCGCAGGTCTACGCCGCCGTGCGCGCTAACGGCAAATGGGTGCTGGCGAGCAAGGAAGTGAAGGTCACCCTTGGTGGCTGCGGCGGTTAAACATCAGGAGAACAACATGGCAGACCCGATGCGCATTCGCGCGATGGAAAACGGCGGCACGACCGACGTGAAGATCCTGATGAAGCACGACATGGAAACCGGCCAGCGCAAAGACGCGTCCGGCAAGGTCGTGCCGGCCTGGCACATCACCAATGTGACGGTGCTGCACAGCGGCAAGACGGTGCTCGATGCACAGTTCGGCCCGGCCGTGTCGAAAGATCCGTTCCTCAATTTCAAGTTCAAGGGCGGCGCCAAGGGCGACAAGGTGACGGTCACGTGGGTGGACAACCACGGCGACAAGCGCACCGACGAGACGTCGATCCAGTAAGCGCCAGGAGGCCCACATGCGACGCAGCTTCTTTCGTGTGACCGCCGCGCTGGCGGCCTTGGGTGTGGCCGGCAAGGCCGCTGCCCAGAACGCCCCGCGCGCTGGTGGCGCCGGTGCCCGCTACAAGGTCGTCTACCAGTTGAGCGAAGGCATCGACCAGGCCGTGCGCGCCATCGGCAACCTGCGCAACCACCTGAACGGCGCACCCGGCACGAAGATCGTGGTGGTGGCGTTCGGGCATGGCATCGAGTTTCTCGTCGAGGGGGCCAAGGATGCGCAGGGCCGCACCTTCGATGCGCCGGTGGCGGCGCTGGCCAGCATGGGCGTGGAGTTTCGCGTGTGCCACAACTCGCTGATGGCCTTCAAGGTGCCGGAAGACAAGCTGCTGCTCGAAGCCAAGGTGGTGCCGGCCGGCGTGGTGGAAATCACCCGCTTGCAGCAGGAAGAAGGTTTCGCCTATATCAAACCGTAGGCGACCCACGGAGGGGACCGTGAAACACAAGACATGGACGATGGTGCTGGCTGCGGCATTGGCTGCCGGCAGCGCCGTGATGGCATCCGCGCAGGACGCCAAGGACAGCACCGCCGCCGGCATCGCGCAGTACCGCGAGATGCTGGCCGACGGCAACCCGGCCGAACTCTGGGAAGCCGCCGGCGAAGAACTCTGGAAGAAGCCTGCCGGCCCCAAGCAGGCCTCGCTTGAAGCGTGCGACCTGGGCCTCGGCCCCGGCGTGGTGAAGGGCGCCTACGCCAAGCTGCCGCGCTTCTTCAAAGACACCGGCCGCGTGATGGACGCCGAACAGCGCCTCATGTATTGCCGTATGACGCTGCAGGGGCTGACCAAGGAAGAGGCTTCGGCCCGCCCGTTCTCGTCGCCGGGCAAGGCGTCGGACATTGAACGGCTGATCGCGTACGTGGCTTCGGAATCGCGCGGCGCGGCCATCGACATTCCGCTCGCCCATCCCGAAGAAAAGCGCGTGTACGAACTCGGCCGCCGCATGTTCTTCTACCGTGGCGGCGCGTATGACTTTGCCTGCGCCACGTGCCATGCCCAGCCGGGTTTGCGCATCCGCCTGCAAGACCTGCCCGACCTGCTGACCGCCGACGGCGCGCGCTATGCGTATTCCACATGGCCGGGTTATCGCGTCTCGCAGGGCGAGGTCCGCACGATGCAGCACCGCCTGTACGACTGCCTGCGCCAACAGCGCTTTCCGGAACCGCTTTACGGCAGCGAGGTGATTACCGCGCTGGAGATGTTCCTCGCCCGCAACGCCAACGGCGGCAAGATGGACGCGCCGTCCATCAAACGATGAGGCCGACCATGCCGCACATGATCCGACTGACCCTCATCGCCGTGGCCCTCGTTGCAGGCGCTGCCCATGCCGCCGATGCGGCACCCGCCAAGGCCGTCACGCCGCCCAAGCCCGATGCCAAGGCCGACGCGGCCCTCGCCAAGGTTATCCACGAGAGCTTTGTCTCCAAGGGCCCGGCCACGGTGGAAGGCGTGACCGAGCGCGACGACGTGCAGAAGATCTGCAGCCAGTTTGCCGACCGCAACGCCGTGCCCGCTGCCGTGGCCAAGAAGCTGGAAGACGCACAGCTCAAGACCATCCATTACCCCGCAGACGACAAGTGGCTGGGCGACTGGAAGGCAGGCGAGAAGACCGCGCAGAGCGGCCGCGGCATGCAGTTCTCCGACCCGGCCGGCGGCGCGAACGGCGCCAATTGCTACGCGTGCCACCGCCTTTCGAAAGACGAGGTGTCGTACGGCACCATTGGCCCGTCGCTGTACCAGTACGGCAAGCTGCGCGGGGATTCGGAAGCAATCCTGCGCTACACGTGGGGCAAGATCTACAACTCCAACGCGTATGCGGCGTGCTCCAACATGCCGCGCTTCGGGCACAAGGGGATACTGACTGAACAGCAGATCCGCGATGTGATGGCGTTGTTGTTCGATCCGGCCTCGCCTGTGAACCAGTAAGCCAATAACGCCATGCAAACGCTTCGACGGTTCCTGACGTGGGCAGCAGCGGCGATGGTGTTTGCCGTAAGCACCGCGCAGGCCGTCGAAGTGGGCGATGTGGTGGCGCTGCCCGACCTGCAATTGCTCGACGGCACGCGCGTGCCGGGCGATGCATGGCGCGGGCACCCCGTCATCATCGCCACGTGGGCATCGTGGTGCCCGTTCTGCGCGCTGCAGAACCCGCGCCTGCAAAAGCTCTACGACGCCACGCGCGGCACTGACCTGCGCATCCTCACCATCAGCATCGACGCCAACCCGCAGCTCGCGAAGGATTACGTCGCCAAGCGCAACTTCACCTTGCCCGTAGCGATGGAAACCGACGCGCTGTGCGCCGCCACCGGCCCGCGCAAGGGCCTGCCCGAACTGCTCGTGCTCGACGCCAAAGGGCGCGTGGTGCGCAAAGAAGTCGGCGAGATGCTCGAAGACGACGTAGCCGACCTGGCCCGCTACGCAAACAGCCCCAAACAATGAACCGCCGCGAATTCGTTCAAGCCCTGGCGATTGCCGCAGCCGCCGGCCTGCGCCTGACCGACGCCCACGCCGATACGTTCAGCTATGACGTGCCGCGCTTTGGCAACGTCCACCTGCTGCACTTCACCGATTGCCACGCGCAGTTGCTGCCCATTGAATACCGCGAGCCCAGCGTCAACCTGGGCGTGGCGCAATGGGCCGGGCAGCCGCCGCATCTGGTCGGGCACGCGCTGCTCAAGCGGTACGGCATTGCGCCGGGCTCCCGCGCCGCGCACGCCTTTACGGCGCTCGACTTTACCGAGGCCGCCCGCCGCTACGGCCGCATGGGCGGCTTCGCGCACTTGGCCACGCTTATCAAGCGGCTGCGCGCCACGCGCCCGAATGCGCTGCTGCTGGATGGCGGCGACACCTGGCAGGGCTCCGCCACCGCGTTGTGGACCAACGGCCAGGACATGGTCGACGCGGCCCTTGCGCTGGGCGTGGATGTCATGACCCCGCACTGGGAGATGACCTACGGCGCCGACCGCGTACGCCACGTGGTCGATCACGATTTCAAGAACAAGGTCGCCTTTGTTGCGCAGAACATCCAGACCGCAGATTTTGGCGACCCGGTGTTCGACCCGTACGTGCTGCGCGAGCTGAACGGCGTGCCGGTCGCCATCATCGGGCAGGCGTTTCCGTACACGCCCATCGCCCACCCGGCCGATTTCACGCCCGACTGGACGTTCGGCATCCAGGAAGAACGGCTGCAGAAGATGATTGACGAGGCGCGCGGCAAGGGCGCCAAGGTGGTCGTGCTGCTCTCGCACAACGGCATGGATGTGGACCTGAAGCTGGCCTCCCGCGTGCGCGGGTTGGACGCCATCCTGGGTGGGCACACGCACGATGCCGTGCCCGCGCCCGTCAAGGTCAGCAACCCGGGCGGCGTGACGCTCGTCACCAACGCGGGCGCCAACGGCAAGTTTGTCGGCGTGCTCGATCTGGATGTGCGCGGCGGCACCGTGCGCGACATCCGCTATACGTTGCTGCCCGTGTTTGCCGATCTGCTGCCGCCTGACCCGGCCATGACGGCGCTGATTGACCGCGTGCGCGCACCGTACCAAGACAAGCTGGGCGAAACGCTGGCCACGAACCGCGGCCTGCTGTACCGGCGCGGCAACTTCAACGGCACGTTCGACCAGCTCATCGTTGATGGCCTGATGCACGCGCAGGGCGCCGAGATTGCCTTCTCGCCCGGCTTCCGCTGGGGCACCACGCTGCTGCCCGGCGAGGCCCTGACCATGGAAGCGCTGATGGCCCAGACCGCCATCACGTACCCGGCCACCACGCTCACCGAGATGACCGGCGCCACCATCAAGACCGTGCTGGAAGACGTGGCCGACAACCTGTTCAACCCAGACCCGTACTACCAACAGGGCGGCGACATGGTGCGCACCGGCGGCCTGCGCTACACCATCGACCCCACCAAGCCGATGGGCCAGCGCATTACCGACATGCGCCTGGGGCCGGGAAGCGGCAAGCCCATCGACGCCGACCGCCGCTACAAAGTGGCCGGCTGGGCCGCCGTATCGCCCGAAGCCCGCAAGGCCGGCGGGCGCCCCGTGTGGGACGTGCTGGCCGACTGGCTGCGCGACGAGCGCGAAGTGACCGCAAGGCCGCTGAACACGCCGCGCATTGTCGGCATGGAGGGCAATCCGGGCATGGAAAACGGGGGTTAAACCCCCGATTGAAAGGGCCCGGGGAGTTCGGGTAGACTCATTTTCCACGGGCCGATAGCTCAGCTGGGAGAGCGCCGCGTTCGCAATGCGGAGGTCGGGAGTTCGATCCTCCTTCGGTCCACCAAGAACACATTCAGCAGCACTTGGGATAGTCTGAAAACCCCGCAACTATTAAGGTTTGCGGGGTTTTTTGTTTCCTTCCTATGTAGCCCGCAGTCGGCAGCTTTCGGCTGATTACCGCTCCGGAAAGTCGACATTCAACCAGGGCGCAAGGCATCGAGCAGCGGCTGCCATTGGTTAAGGAACGGTGTGAACTGCCTGGGGCTGCTTTTGTAGGTTCCCTCGCAAATCTGCGCCAACTCTTCCTTGCTTAGACCTCGCGTTTCCCAGCACTCCTTCTGTCGAGTGACCCAGAAGTAGCTCTGTATCGTCTCCTTGTTCGGCGCGATACGCTCGTATCGGTCTGCCAGTACTTTTGGATCGATGATGACAAAGTCGTAGCTTCTGCTGATGAACTCGCAGAGGACAAGTACCCAGTAGTCGGCAGGGCTCTGCGTAATTTTCTTCGGGTCGAAAGTCCACCATCCGCCCGACTTAATGGCGTCAGTGGCATTTCGGTTTCGCCCCGTGGCCAGATGGTCCTTTGAGAACTTGACCTGCAACGAGACTGCCTTGCGATGGGCTTTGTCTGTTACGAGCAAATCCACGCCGTCGTCTTTTGAAGGAATCCAAACGCTTAGCTCTGGAAAGCGCTGCTCGATGTAGTCGCCAACGATGTATTCGCCTGCATGGATGGTGAAAAGTGGTCGCATTCGAATGCCTATCGATAGAGTGGGGCGAGCGTTGCGGCACGCGCCACGCCCTTTGAAGGGGGCTTAAGGTTCGCCGCTGAGCCAAGTGACAATCTCCGCTGCGGCTTGCTGCGATATTCTGATTGGCATTTCAGCCGGTTGCGGAGGGGCGCATGAGGCTACCGCTCGAGAAAGCTGACTTTATCCTGCGCGTGCTTACATTTGTCGCGCTTGCTGCAGGCGGTGGTTGGGCGATCTACAAATACGAATTGTCCGGCGCGACCGATTGGACGAACAACATCGCACTGGATACGAAGGTTCTCCCTTACCGAGACGATCTTCGCCTTCTGGTTGTGCATGTCAGGTCAAAAAATCCAAGCAGCTACGAGTTCACCCTGCAGAGCAAGGCTGGAGATTCGTTCGAGCTGCGTTTCCGTCGCATCGCGATGGACAAGAAAGAGACGACAGTGATCGATGAGGATGAGGGCGAACTCATCGCGAAGGTCGATCTGATGAAAAACACCGGGGGTGAATACCAGCTACTTCCCGGTGCCGAGATGGACGACATGCGAACCCTTGTTGTTCCGGCTAATGCGATCATTTCCATGACCGCAGAGATGCAGATTCACAATGGCTCTTCAAGGTGGCGCGGCAAGCCTGACGCGGACTTTGTATCGGCCTCAGCGGTTGTTCGCGTTGAGCCTTGATTGCGTATTACTGCGGAGCGTGGAAATTCCGTGGTGTAGGTGGGGCTGCTAGGCCGTGCCACCCATTGCCCCTCGGGAATCCTAAATAGGCAAAGTACAAAACCACCCGGACACATTGGGCGTTCTTGTAGCAGTTCGCTAGCCCTTTGGTCACCAACTCACCCGCTCAGTTTGCCAACCGATACCCAAAAAAAGCCCGCGAGCCAAAAAGCACCGCGGGCTTTCCCATCTAGGCCACCATCAGCAGCCCATCACCTCACTGGACACTCTCCTCCACCTTCTTCCTCGGCCCGCGGTTAAACCGCACCGACAGCGCCGCGCGAGCCGTATCCAGCGCCTCGCCCTTGCCGGCCACCTTCAGGTACGCATACCCCTCCAGCGAAGCCGTCATCAGGTCGCTACCCAGCGCCATCTGCGAGTCGCGCATCTTTTCAACCAGCTTTTCCACGCGGACGAGGCGAGGGCGCAGGGCGTCGAATGCTGCGAGGTCACGCTTCACCTCGGCCAAGTTGTAGTTGGCCGCCAGCACGCCGGGGTTGTTGCCCAGCACTTCAACGGCCTTGCGGCAAAACGCTTCCGACTTGTCGCCCATCTTGGTGACCGTGCTGCGTTGCTCGATCGACAGGTCGATCAGGCCGACGAACTTGTCTTCCAGCGTCTTCAGCGCGGCATCGATGGCGCTCAGGTCTGCGGTGGTGAGTTGAAGCGAAATCAGGTTCTGTGACATTGCATTCCTTCTCTACGTAATAACAAGGTCGCGCCCGTTGACGCGACCCCGGCGAGATTGGTTTGCCACCGGCCCGATATCAAGGCAGGTCACCACATTTGACAGAAGCCGACGAGGCTCCAACGGCGGCACGGCGGCTTCTGCGAACGGGCATCGAAGGGCCGCGTGCGAGCCAGAAACTGCCGATGACGGGCCTCTGAGGTCCGAACGTGGACCTCCAACAGTCAAGCTCGGGCCTCCGAGGGCGGAGCGTGACCCCCAAACACCCACCTTCCGCCGTCCAAGCTCGAAAATTTCGACCTCAGACTGCCGGCGTCGGGCCTCGGACGGTGGAACGTCAGCCTCAACGGGTCAACGTCGAGTGTTTGAGGGCCAAGCTCGGGCTTCGGAGGTCCGATGTGTCGGATATTTTTGGGCCGCGCTCGGGCCTCCGAGGTCCATGCGCCACTGTCTGACGGTGGCGTGTCGCCCTCAGACCTCCGAGATCGAATGTTTGAGATCCACACACGCACCTAAAACTGCGGCGCTCGGCTCTCTGCAGGAGAGCGGCGTGGAGTAGAGGGCCGGACGTGCTTTGCCGCAGCTCAATCGCCGCCGGCATTGGACCAGGTTGTGCAGTACGCGCGCGGCCATTGGAGCCCGGACGCCAGGTGCACAGAATCGGACGTTGGAAGCAGCCCCCATCGCTATAATCCATCCCGCTTTTGCCCCAACGGCAACTGGATTTGGCGACCCGCACTGGTGGCTATGTGCACACACTACGGCGGGCCGGGAGGGGAGACCGCGAGGTCTGCCGGTGCTCCAGAGAGCCGGTTCGCCAGCCCCGCCGTCAAGGCCCGCCACCTCTTCTGGCGTTGAGTTGCCGGACCTCCAAACATCGAAGGGGGCTCGATGCCAAGTCCTCAACGCGCCCTTACCTATCTCCACAAACATCACTGCCCGAGCGCTCACGTCATTCAGCGCAGGCGAACGCATGCCGCTGGGACGGCAGCGACGGTTCAGCGCGCAGTCGGTTCCGCCGCTGCGTGATGCACAGAAGGAAGTTGGAAGCAGCCCCCATCGCTATAATCCATCCCGCTGCCGCACCAACGGCAGCCGGGTCTGGCGATCCGTCTGAAGTATTTCCTGTGAATGCATGTCGCCTCGCGTGACGTGCTGCGTTCGCTCGCGCAAGCCAGTTCATGGCGGGCCGGGTGGGGAGACCTTCGGGTCTGCCGGCGCCACAGGGGCCGGTTCGCCAGCCCCGCCGTCAGGCCCGCCACCCCTCATCTGGCGATGAGCGGCAGGCCTCTTCAATCCCTGTGGAGGCTTCATGCCAAACTCTCAAAGCGGGCACCGCCCCGCGTCGTACCCCTCTCCACCCGCACCACCCACCCAATCGCCGACGTCATCCGACACAGGCAGGCTCACCAAAAACCGAACCTACCTGAACGGCGCCATCGCAGCACAGGCGTATCTCAAGCGCACACGCACCGCCATGTGCAGCCACGGCCAATGTCGGCCGGGCATGCTGCGCGCAGAGCTTCAACACCTCTCTGCGCACGCCTTCCCGCCGGATTTCATCAAAGGTTTTGTGGATGCGATTGATGCGTACGTATCGATGTCGCTCGGTGGGCGCGATGTCGATCCGCAGACGTGGGATGTATTAGCTGCCATAGAGCGGCGGGGCTACAGCCAATAAGAACAGATTGATGCATTCCCGTGACGGGCGGGAATGCCACAGTGGTTAGGGCAAGGGAGAGGGAGCGTGCTGCGTCAGCTGAAGATCACAGTGCGCGACGCGCCAAGCGAAGAGACCGGCACGTAACGCGCACCCCATCAGCGTTGGAAGTTCTCCGTCAATTCCCTCAACACCTGGACGAAGGCCTTGGTCGCCGCCGTCCGATACGCATCCTTGCGTTGCAGCAGCACGGCCGTGCGGGCCGGCAGCGGCGGGTCGAGCAGCACGGGGTGCAGCTCGGTATGCTCGCGCGCGACGCCGTCGGGCAGTACGGTTGCGAGCTGCCCACGCCGAACGATCTCAACGATCGCACTGATCGAACTGACCTCGATGGCGACCTGAGGGCGAATCTGGTTCCGCGAGCAGTATTCGTCGATGTAACGCCGCGTCGCGAACGCCTTGTTCAGCAGCACCAGCCGTTCGTTGGCGAAGTCCTGCGCTGACAGCGGCTTGCGGCGCTTTGCGCGCGCGTGGCCGCCCCCGACGACGAGGCTCAGCGTCTCGCGAAACAACGGCTCGCTGTCGATTTCCGCGCTGTGAGAGGAATCGAACGCGATGCCGGCGTCGAGCCTGTCATCGGCGAGCTGCGCTTCGATCTGATCCTGCGTGATTTCCTGAATGTCGATCGCGATGCCGGGATGCTGGCTATAGAAACGATCAATCGCGGGGCCGACGAGATACGCCGTGAAGGTCGGCGTCACGGCAAGGCGCAGATTGCCGCGGCTCAGTTCACCGACGTCATGTATTGCTCGCACGCCCGCATCCAGATCCTGCAGCGCGAGCTTCGCATAGCGCATCCACGCCGCACCGGCATCCGTGAGTTGCACGTTCCGCCCTGAACGGTCTAGCAACTGAGTGCGCAGCGCGTCTTCCAGTTGCCGTATCTGCTGCGACAACGTGGGCTGCGAAACATGCAGCGCCTCGGCGGCGCGCGTGAAATTGCGGTGTTCCGCGACGGCCAGGAAGTAACGGATATGACGCAACAGCATGGCGAACTCCCTCGTCCTCTAACTATTGGCATTGCCTATGGTGAGCATCATAAACGCGTCTTGGACACTATGACGGGGCGGGTCCATTCTCTGTTCAACGCATCGCACTGACCGACGTTGCGAACGCCAGATTGAACGGAGCAGACCATGCAAGAGATCATCGAAGGTTTTCTGAAGTTTCAACGGGACGTCGTGCCCGCACGCAAGGCGTTGTTCCGCAAGCTGGCCACCAGCCAGACGCCGCGCACACTGTTCATTTCGTGCTCCGATAGCCGCATGGTTCCTGAACTGGTCACGCAGCGCGAACCGGGCGATCTGTTCGTGATTCGCAATGCCGGCAACATCGTGCCTTCGTTCGGCCCCGAGCCTGGCGGCGTGTCGGCTACGGTCGAATATGCAGTGGCCGCGCTTGGCGTGACGGACGTCGTGATATGCGGCCACTCGGACTGCGGCGCGATGACGGCCATCGCGACGTGCAAGTGCCTGGACCATATGCCCGCCGTCGCGAACTGGCTGCGCTACGCGGACTCGGCAAAGCTGGTCAACGAGTCGCGTGAACATGCGAGCGAGCGCGCTCGCGTCGACTCGATGGTGCGCGAGAACATCATCGTGCAACTCAACAACCTCAAGACCCATCCCTGCGTTGCACTGGCGCTCGCGCAGGGCCGCCTCAATCTGCACGGTTGGGTCTACGACATCGAATCCGGTTCGATCGACGCGCTCGACGCCGCGACTCGCCGGTTCGTGCCGCTCGCGGCGCATCCCGATGTCACCGCAACACCCGCCGAGTGCGTGGCTGCGCACTGATTTCCAGCGCGTTATTCCGACTGCAGATCTCACCACGTTGTCTTATTCAAGGAGCAACATCATGACCCAATCGCAAGTCACGCCGAACGCGCGCGAAGCGTTGACGGAAACCATCATCGACGCGAAGGTGCGCAAGAACCTCACGTTTGAAGCCATTAACGAAGGCACGGGCTTGAGCGTTGCGTACACGACAGCCGCGCTGCTCGGTCAGCACGCGCTGCCGGAGAACCCGGCGAAGCTGGTCGGCGAGCGCCTTGGACTCGATGCCGACGCCGTGCGCTTGCTGCAAACCATTCCCGTGCGCGGCAGCATTCCGGGCGGCGTGCCCACCGATCCCACCATCTACCGCTTCTACGAAATGGTGCAGGTGTACGGCTCGACATTGAAGGCGCTCGTGCACGAAAAATTTGGCGACGGCATCATCAGCGCAATCAACTTCAAGCTCGATATCCAGAAGGTGCCGGACCCGGAAGGCGGCGAGCGTGCCGTCATCACGCTCAACGGCAAGTACCTGCCGACCAAGCCGTTCTGAGTTCATCGCGTCGCGGGTCGGGCGATCCGCAATGCACGAAGTGCAATGCAACCCAATCGCTAATCTGAAAAAGGAGAGCCGTCATGTCGACTCAACAGCCAGCAGTTCGTCCGCCGCTTCCGCCGTTCACGCTGGAATCGGCCAAGGAAAAGGTCCGTCTCGCAGAAGACGGCTGGAATTCGCGCGATGCCGCCAAGGTCGCGCTCGCCTATTCGCTCGATACGAAATGGCGCAATCGCGCAGAGTTTGCGAACAATCGGGCGGAAGCGCAGGCGTTTCTCGATCGCAAATGGAAGAAGGAGCACGAGTACCGTCTGATCAAGGAACTGTGGGCATTCGGCGGAAATCGCATTGCCGTCCGCTACGCCTACGAATGGCACGACGACTCGGGCAACTGGTTCCGTTCCTATGGCAACGAGAACTGGGAGTTCGGCGAAGACGGCCTGATGCAACGCCGCTATGCGTGCATTAACGACATGCCGATCAAGGAATCCGAGCGCAAGTATCACTGGCCGCTGGGGCGTCGTCCGGACGATCATCCTGGCCTGAGCGATCTCGGCCTCTGAGACCTCGCGACACGCGCAGCGCACCCACGCTTAGGGCGTGGCGCTGCGGCGATCGGGTGGCGTTGGGCACGGATCGATGTCGCTCGGGGCCGCGACGTCGATCCGCAGACGTGGGATGTGTTAGCCGCCATAGAGCGCCGGAGCTACAGCCAATAACAACAGAGTGATGCATTCCCGTGACGGGCGGGAATGCTGAGGCAGGCTTATAGAGGCAGTTCCGCGTTCGTCGTGGGATTTGCCAGCCTCTGACCAGAGACAGCGACCACCTCACGGCATCGGCGGTGTGCGGTCCAGGCCGAATGCGAACGCTCTGGAAAAGGGGGCGCGCATTGGTTGACCCGTATTGGGGTCTTTGAACGGGGCGCACGCCATTGACCGGACAGCTTGCATGGCAGCTTCATCCAGCTGCGAGTTGCCGGAAGACCGTTTGATACGCACCCCGGAGATGCCTCCATCCGGTTCGATCACGCCGGACACAACAGCCGTGCCTTCTATGCTCATGCGGCGAGCTTCGGCGGGATAGTTCAGCAACGGAGTGGTGCATCCAACAGCCGGGGGACGTGTTGCCGGCGAACCGCTTTCTGGCGGATTGGGTGGCTGGCTTGCGCATCCAGCCAACAACACAAATGGCACGATGCACGCAAGCCGCCGCACGCGATACAGCATGAATCCCCCTGTCTTTACGAAGCCAACGCTGGTCTGATTGTTCTGCATAGCAACTGGGATCGTAGACGAAGAGCGTGAACGGAGCGTGGCAACGCTGTGCCCTGAGGTGCCGGAGTAAGATGCACTCAAAAAAAGGGGGGGCATGGAAAAGACGGGCCTTTTGCATCGTTTGGGATGTAGCAAGCTGCTGGCCGGCCGCTCACGGATGGTTGCGACGTTCATCCTGATGGTATTGACCTCGGCGCTCTGCGCTACAGCGCACGCGGAACAGGCTGACGAACCTGCATGGCGCGCCAAACCGCAGGCATACGCCACCGTCGATAACATCTTCGCGGCGCGCGAACCCTCCCGTCGGGCACGTGTTGTCAACCGGGCATTGGTTGAAGCAACGTCCGACAAGGGCCTACGCTTCTGGTTTCGCATCTTTGGCCCTAACTATCGCATCTACTCTGAAGCGGGCGAGGCGAGACGAATCGCAGCGGGGGTGTACCTTTACACCGGCAACGGAGAAGCGACCTGCGACTTGCTCTTCCGGCTTCGGCCCAAGTGTTCTCTTCGTGTCGAAGGTCGACCAACGCCTGACGGCAGCCAAGGTGGTGCTCGGTTCTGCCCCACGGCAATCACTCTATCGTTCAAGCCTTAAATGGCGGTAAGGAGAGTCATGACGACATTCATCGTTATCGCGCTTTTTCTGCTTCTCCTACTATGGTCCGCGTTCGTTGGACGGGGGTTGCCTAAACCGTTTAGCCTCAGGACCTGTCAGGGAACGAGTTGGCGCCGAGCTTTCCCGTCTGCCTCAAAGTTCGAGATTCGCGAATTCCTACTCGTGTTCGTAGGGGCGTTTGCGCTGCCCGTCAGGCAGAAGCTGATGCTCCGGCCGGACGATGAAATCCTGGCCATATATCGAGCGCTATATCCATCTCAATGGACCCCTGACGCGCTTGAGCTTGAAGCCTTGGCTGAGGATATCGAGCAGAGGTATGGGTTGGAGTTTCGCCGTATCTGGAACGAAAGGCTAAGCCTCGGGGAGCTGTTTGCATTGACGCAGCAGCACTCGCATGGGATGCCGGTCAAGGTTCCGGTCATCGACTGAGATCACACGATTGGATAGAGAGCGGCCTACCGATGGACGCCGGCCAGAAGCGGCGGTCAGCCCCCAACGTAATCTATTTTTTGGCGACCCTAATGACTGCTCATGACCGTCTGCAAGCTGCCCGAATTGCCGCCCAGGAGGGACGATTTCCTGAGGCGCTAGGTGAATATGTTTGGTTCCATGAACATGCACTGGATGAGCAACCATCGTTGCATGGAGTCCGACTTTCATTCGCGCTCGGATATTGGCTTGAGTTGGCCGAACACTATCCGCCGGCCCGAGCAGCATTGCAATCCATTCGGGATGAGAAGACCGTACGTTTGGAACGAGGCGAAGAGGACTGGTTGCTCTTCAACGATGTGACTGCAATCAACCGGGAGTTGGGTAACGACGAGGCGACCTACGACCTGTTCGTCTTGATCAACAAGGCCACCCCCGCCTTCGCGGCGCGGTGCGCGAAGGTCGCAATGCCGGCGATCCTCAAGGCCTCCGACTTTGAGCTTGCGCGAAGCCTTGTCTCCGACCCGGAGAAGTCGGTGGAGCACCTCGCTTCCAGGTTCGTCGAGGGTATCGAGCGGACAAATCGCTCTTCCACGCCGGAGAGGCAAGCCGATATCACGGATATGAAGATTCGCATCTATGCCGAAGAAGTAGGAATGGTGGTCCAGATTGTCCGCGCGACGGACGGAATTGAACGGGCGGATGCGCTCGTAGAGCAGGCCGTTTCCCTGGTAGGAAATCCAGCACTGCAAGATGCTGTTCGCGCAGCCCTCACCTCACACTCGTCGTCCGCAAATCGATAGATTGCCGCCCCACAACCATCATCGAGAATCCAAAGCACTTGAGGTCGAGGAGAAACTGCAATGCCCCGAATAATCTACTGTTGGCGTTGCAATATGGATATACCGATGCTGACGGAAGAGGAGTGGAGCCTCGTCAAGCCGGAAGGAATTATTGAGGAGATCAAGCTGTACCGCGAGACAACCGGTTGCTCGCTTGCCGAAGCAAGCCTTAAGGGGTGGGGAAGTAAAGCGCTGGCTGCTTATGAGCGCATTACAGGGTTCAAGGAAACCAACCCGAATGCTCTGCTCCACCATCGACTGAGTCTCTATGGGCCCACGTGCCAAAACTGCGGGAAACCGCTACGAACGCCAAAGGCGGAACATTGCGCTGCTTGTGGCGCCAAGTGGAACGCTTATGGCGACGGGTTACGGGATCAAGAATGACGATCGAGGAATTGCGTCATCATGCGCACGCATGACCAGTCCCGCCCGGGCATGCTGCGCGAACAGCTTCAACAGATCTCAGCCTGCGGCTCGAAGCCGGCTTGTCAACGGCGAATGGTCAAAGACAGCCATCAAGACGCATTCGTGACGGCATGACATCCATGCGCACTTGTCTGCCGAGCATGAATCCCAGCCACGAAAGCGGACAGAAATCCGCGCATTTCGGTTTGTCGCTCAGGCAGCATCAGCAGGGTTTTGATTTCGTCTGGCGTTTTTCCGATCAGCGGGATGCGCAGAAATATGTCTTCGAGAAATTGATCACTGACGGTGGACAGCACCAGCCGGAGCGATGTGAGCATGTCGTCGCCACGATGAGATGCATGGGCGAGCGCAATGGGTTTCCCGATGACTTCGAATCGCGAGACCATCCAATCGATGACGTTCTTGAGCCCTCCCGGAATCGCGCGAACGTATTCGGGGCTGGCAATAATGATTCCGTCGCATCCGAACACGAGTGTCAGGAATTCCAGCACTGCGGCGGGTGTCTGTGGCCCTTCCAGGTCAGGGGAAAAGACCGGCAAGGTGTCGAGGCGATGGAACACCAATAGCTCAACGCCCTCAGGGGCCACGTCTTTCAAGCCGAGCAGTAGCGCCGTGTTGACGGAATCGCGGCGGGCACTGCCGGAGATGGTTAGGAGCTTCATCTGGTTTTCCTTTGGAGACATCGTGCCGCGCCCAAGGCGATCCGTTTCGATACGCTTGAAACGTCCCGCCGCCTCTCAGCCCTTCACCCTTTCAGCCCCTCAGCCAAACTTGCGCGCCGCATCGCGCGCCAGGCCAGAACCGATCCCGCCGAACAGGTCGCCCTCCACGCGTCGCGCCGACGGCAGCACTTGCGCCAGTTGCTCGCGCAGCATCGGCACCCCGCTGGAGCCGCCGGCAAAGAGAATGGTATCGACCGCTTCCGCTGCCACGCCCGCCGTCTTCAGCATGGCCTGCACCGTCGAGACCGTCTTGCCGACCAGCCTCCCGATCGACTGGTCGAAATCGTCGCGCGTGACGGGCTGCTTCAATTCGGGCGCGATGCGGTGCAGGTCGATCTCCGCCACCGGGGCGTCCGACAGCGCGATCTTCGCGGCTTCCACCTGAATGGCCAGCCAGTGGCCGGCGCGCTCGCGGATCAGGCGGATCAGGCGGTCGAGTTTTTCGGTGTCGGCGGCATCTCGGTAGTTGTCCATCACCACCGTCCACGCCTTGCGCGTGTACACGTGGTTGATGGTGTGCCAGCTCGCCAAGTCGAAATACTGGCCAGACGGCATCGCCTTGCCGTTGCGCAGCGTGCTGTTCAGGCCCAGCAGCGGCATCACGCTGGCCAGGCTCAAGGCGCGGTCGAAGTCGGTTCCGCCGATGTGAACGCCGCCGTTGGCGAGGATGTCTTCGCGGCGGTCAAGGCGTTTCGCGCGGTCGGGCGACAGGCGCACCAGTGAGAAGTCCGACGTACCGCCGCCAATGTCGGCCACCAGCACAAGTTCTTCACCGCTGATGCCGGCCTCGTAGTCGAACGCGGCGGCGATGGGCTCGTACTGGAAGGCGATCTCGTCAAAGCCGGCGTCGCGCGCGATGTCCGCCAGCGTGTCTTCGGCAAGCTGGTCGGCCTTGGGGTCTTCGTCGATGAAGAACACCGGGCGGCCCAGCACGGCGCGGCGGAATTCATGGCCGGCGGCGCGCTCGGCACGCCGCTTGAGTTCGCCAATGAAATGCGCGAGCAGCTTGCGAAAGGGCATGGCCTGGCCCATGACCTCGGTGCTGTAGTCCATCATCGACGTGCCGAGCAGGCTCTTGAGCGAGCGCATCAGGCGGCCCTCGTAGCCGGCAAGATAGTCGGCCAGCGCGGCACGGCCGTAACTGACCGTCGGGTCTTCGGCATGAAAGAAGATGACGGAAGGCAGCGTAGCCTTGCCGTCTTCGAGCGGCAGCAGGGTGGGGGCGTCCGGTCTCAGCCAGCCGACGGTGGAGTTGGACGTGCCGAAATCGACGCCGCAGGCGTTTGACATCATAGGATTGTGGCTTCTGGAGTGCAGCAGGAGGCATGCGCCTGCACGGGATATCAGGAGCGGGTGCCACCGGCGAAGGGGCGCTATTGTAGTGGCTTTGTGCGACGGGTCTCCACCACGGTGGATGCCTTGGTTGCCAGCGCTGACGAACACATACCCGAGGCGGGCATACCGCATGCTGCGCTTGCATGGTCCGGGGCCAATGACCGCGCCCCGCCAATTCGTTCAACGCGCGGGGGCAACAGATGAGCTACGCCCGTTTCGGAGCCATGATCGTGGTGTCCACGGTCGTCATGTTCGGTCTGATGTACTTGAACACCTACGAGATCGAGCACGTTCTATTCAGTCAGACACGCATGTGGATGGCGCTGATCATGGGGGCGGCAATGAGCGCCATCATGCTCGCGTTCATGTGGAACATGTACGCCAAAGCCGCACTGAACGTGGCGATTCTGCTCGTGAGTGCGGTCGTGTTTGGCGGCGCGCTGTGGCTAGTGCGGAGTCAGCAGACTGTGGGGGATGTGTCGTACATGCAGGCGATGATTCCTCACCACTCCATCGCCATCATGACCAGTGAGCGCGCGCACATTAAAGACCCACGCGTGCGCAAGCTGGCAGACGGCATCATTCGGGCGCAGGTGAAGGAAATTGGCGAGATGAACGCGCTCATCGCAGATCTGAAGCAGAACCCGTCGCCTGCCGGTGCGCCGGATATCCCGAGTTACCGCAAGCGCGGAGACCCGCCGCCCCGGCCGGAATGAGCGCTACGCCCGCGAGGTTTCTGCAGCGTTGGCCAGTTTCGCCATTGCCTGCGTTGCTGAACGAAGCGCTTTATCGCCCATCTGCTCGGCAAGTTCTGCTCGGGCCGAACTCCACACCGGCAGCGCATCGGCCACGAGCCGACGCCCCGATGTCGTAAGGGTCAACTGCTTTCCAGCGCGGCCGCGTCCGCCGGTGGCATGGAGCAAATCCCGGCTTTCCAGATTCTGGACAGATCGGCTGAGGGTAGTGGGGTCGACCCCGGCCTTATCCGCCAGCTCGACCAGCGTCGTGCCCTCGGCCCCACCGATTCCAACCAAGAGGCTGAACTGCTCCGCCGTGAGCCCGAGCGGCTTGAAACAGGCGTTGTAGTAACGCGTGAGTGCGCGCGCTGTTGCGCGTGCCTGGAAGCCTGGGCACTCCGCTGCAACGTTCTTCAAAGCCTCTGGATCAAAACCCTTCATGCCTACCTCGTTTGACAATCGTGCCTGCCATCAATACTGTATATGCATTATTTAGGAGGCACAATGCCGGCATACGTACACGTCAATCTACGCATCCTCGACGCTGCCAAGCAGGCGGCGCTTGCTCCGCGCTTTCAAGCTGCACTGCAAGACGCGGGTGGGCGAATCTTGCATTTCGGCCCGGTCGCGCAGGTTCTGGAGGGCGATGAAGACCCGTTGCCGATGGCCGGCGTGTTCGAGTTCCCGACGCTGGCCCAAGCGCTGGCTTTCTACAATTCCGAGACCTATGCGCCGATCAAGGCGGATCGTCAGGAGGCCCAGCAAGCGCGGATGTTCGTTGTCGAAACGCTGTCGTGATCGGCCGCTTCCGGCCAGTCACGTACGTTGTCGGTACGATCAAAAAAATGCAGACCGCTACTGCGCCTGTAAAAACGTAGCAACGGCTTTCGCCTGGTCGTCTGTCAGCGTGTGAGCAACGGCGCTCATCACGGGAGCGTTGGCGCGCGTGCCGTTCTTGAACACCGCAATCTGCCGCAAGAGATAGGCGTCATGCTGGCCCGCCAGCCTCGGGAAGGTTCCGTTGCCCTGCGCTTGCGCCCCGTGGCACGACGCGCACGCCGGTACGCCTTCCGCAGGCAGGCCGTGCTCGAAAATCTCTTTGCCGCGCGCCATCAGTGCCGGGTCACCCGCAGGGCCGGCAGGTGCGGTCTGCCGTGCGTAGTATTCGGCCAGAGACGCAATGGTTGCGTCGTCCAGCTGCGATGCAATACCCCACATAAAGGCCTGTGCGTCGGTCTCGCCGCGGCCGCGGTTGCGAAAGCCTTTCAGCTGCGCTTCCAGGTACTGCGGCACCTGTGCGTCCAGGCGCGGAAACATCGGCGCTTCGCTCTTGCCGTGCACCCCATGGCACGAAGAACACAGCTGCGCGGCCAGCTTCTCGCCATCCTGCGCGCCCGCCATGTTTGACCAGCCGATCATCGCCAACGCTGCCAGCGCGGTCAGCCACACTCGCCTGTGCTGATGGAATCCATTCATGGCGTTCTCCCCCCCTCGCATCTTCGCGCGTGACCTACGGCTAGAACATGAACCAGCCAAGCAGGTAAATCGTGTTGTTATCGACCGCGTTTCTGCCGTTGCCGTCGTAATTGGCATGGGCGCCGTTGAACTTCAGGTACCACGTGTACTGCAGCGCGAGCCTGATCTGCGGATGCGGCAAATAGTCCAGTTCCAGGATCAGGCCTTGCGTGTCGGGCCGCCCGTTGGCGCTGCCCGTTACAGGCTCTGGGGCGTACAGGCCGGGGTCTGCGCTGCCGGTTGTTGAAAAGTACGCAACCGATCCTCCGTACTTGCGCTGGTAGTAATACGACGCCTTGGCTTTGAAGGTATCGAGGTGATCGGTTGGGTTGGCTGGCGTGGGGCCCGCGCCGATGCCACCGCTCGGGAAGCTGGCCCGCCAGTTCTGTTGCTCGTGAATCCATGCCATCTGCGCCGTGAACGCATGGGTCATGGTCAGGTACTGGTACTGCGCGTCGAGCGCATAGTCTTTGAAGCGATCGGTTGGTGTGCCCGGCATGGTGTTGTCGGGATACCGGTTGGCCAGCAGCCCGAATGTGCCAAACATGACCGAATGCGAACCCCACTCCTGGTTGTATGCCAGACGCCAGTACGGGTTCGCGCCGCTCAAGCGCGCAACGCCGCCCGGGGTTGCGGTGTCCTGCCCAGCACGGAACACGGAGAAGGCCTGATCGGCAGTCCGATAGGCGCCCAGTTCTGCGTAGATATGGCGCTGCCAGAATGCGTATGCGCTGGCGCCTACCACCTGTTGTGCCAATGCACCGTCGACTAGGGTGCCTGCCAGTGGAGGCACGCCGATGCTGGGCGCGGCATAGGGATACCCGAACGCCGGCGTGCTGTTCCACACGTCAGACACCGTCGGGTTGTTGTTGACCGTGACGCCGTAGATGAACTCGACGTCCTCACGCGTGAGGTGCCATGCAGCGCGGATATCGGTGTTGTCCAGCGCGCTGTGGTGCGCAACACCGTCGTACGTCCACTGTGCGAAGGCACCCACGGGCCCCGCAATGCGCCCAGCGTAGAACAGGCTCACTTGCTGCGGCACCGTGTCTCCGTTGCGCACGAAGTCGAAGTTGTCCTGATCGATCGTCCGCGTGTTGGTGCGCGAAATCTGCACCATGCCCGAGAGCGGAATCGTCTTGTTGTTGGCCAGCGTATAGCCGGTCATCTTGAAGAAGCGGCCGAAGGGTGTCAGTTCAGGAAAACTGACATGGCACGCCATGCATGCCATTCCGGTCTGGCGGGCGAAAGCCGGTACCGCACTGGCTTGTCCTGACCACGCCATCAGGCCGCCGATCAGCAGCCCCGCGAGCGCATGGAGCGCAGTATTGAAACGTCGCATGGTGCCCCTCCCCACTTTTTTTTGTTCGGTTTTTTCACCAGCACGCTCATCTATGAAAGGCGCCGCTGCCGGAACTGTCAAACGCTCCGACGCGATTAGCCTGATACGGATCAACCTTTTACGCGTGCCACAAAGGCAGGGCGTGCTTGCAAAGAAGGGGGCGTTCCTCGTGGAAATGCCGGTTGTACGTTTGCGCGCTGTGCGAGGGAGAAAACATGGGCCATTCTCGATGTTGCTGGGGGCCGCGATGTCGATCCGAAAACGTTGCATGTGGTAGCCGCCATAAAGCGCAAGGGCTACAACCCATTGCAATGGATTGACGCCTTCCCGGGACGGGCCGGGAATGCTGGGGCAAGGTGAGGGTGGTAGCCCCCCCACACACAGCGGAGAGCAGACGTTGGTCCAATGACGTCAGCGCTTCCAATGCTTCAAGAGGCCCGAGACACCCCTCAGTTTGCGGAGGCGTCATCCTTGCAGCATCGGTCCCGCTGAGAATTGTTGAATTGCCTCGGCAGGGCCCTTTCCATAGACTCCGCCCCTGGAAAATTAAGGGGAGGCTCCTCCCTCTCCCTGATCGTCCATGCAGTCCTAGCTAGCCTCGGCCACCCGTCCCGGCCGGGGCCTTTTTTTGTCAGATGGCATGCTGACGCCGCCACCTTCGGCCCCTTCTTCTTTGACGCCAG
This sequence comes from Ralstonia wenshanensis, assembly GCF_021173085.1. Lineage (NCBI taxonomy): Bacteria > Pseudomonadati > Pseudomonadota > Betaproteobacteria > Burkholderiales > Burkholderiaceae > Ralstonia > Ralstonia wenshanensis. The sequence goes on along the minus strand of NZ_CP076413.1, from coordinate 3,132,396 downwards.
CGGCATCGCTTTCGCTGCATGCGGAAATCGGCTGCTGAATACCTAATCGCAGATTACGAAAGCCGTATCGGGCAGCTTACGGCCAGGAGCGGCTGGTCGACATCCTCAACACGGTTCTGGACAACTCCCGTGCAGCCGTTCCCCGAATCTGACTCTGACTAGAATGGGGTCCCGCCTACAGATGACCTCTCGAATGACGACAAAACAAAGAGTTGCCACTGCGCTGCTTGGCGCGCTCGCCTGGATCATCATCGACCAGGCGACGAAGGCCTTGTTCAAGCAAATATTGACGCCTGGCGAAGTCGTGTCATTGCTGTCAGGAAGCCTGCTCGTTCTACCCACCTATAACCACGGCGCGTTCCTAAGCCTGGGGGCGGGAATGTCGGATGCGACGCGCAATATCGTCTTCCTCTATGGCGTCCTGGCGATTCTGGTCGGCCTGTTCGTGTGGGTGCTGCGCTCGCCCACGCTCCGCCGTACCGAAGTCATTGCGGCAGCTTGCATTCTGGGTGGAGGGCTCAGCAACCTGTTGGATCGTTGTGTCTACGATGGCCGGGTTTTTGATTTTCTGAACATGGGCATCGGCCAGTTACGAACAGGGGTGTTCAACGTCGCAGACATGGGAATCATGCTGGGCGTGGCGCTCCTTCTCTTCCGTGGTGTAAAGCGCGGACCAACCCTGCCGGGCGCGTCGACGGCCTGAGGGGTGAAGGGCCCGAGCCAACATCGCGTAGGCGAATCGAAACGCCAGCTGGCTATGCGTCTGCATCGCGGTGCTCGCTGTCGAAATTCAGCCTCGCTTCTCGGAAGCGGTCCGCATTCTCGACGATCCAGGTCCACAACGGGACCATGCGAACGAGCAGTTCCATGCCCGTGTCGGACAGCTCGTACTCCACCCTGGGCGGTATCTCTTCAAAGTCGTGACGGACCACCAAGCCGTCACGCTCGAGCTGTCGCAACGTGCGCGTCAACATGCGTTGAGTCACGCCATGCATGCGCCTGCCGATTTCTGCATGGCGCAGTCTGCCGTACACGCCCAGCGTGTGGACGACGCCGAGTGACCAACGGCTTCCGGCATGGGCGAGCACCTCTCGCCGCAATCCATCATCGTCGTCTCTCAGGCCGTCACATACGGTTTGCGAATAGTTGAGAAGTTCGTCTCGATCCAACTGCGTGGCTCCCAGTATCACGCGTGTGCCTTCTTCCATGCACACCCATGCATCGCTAGACTGCCGCAACACATTCCTTGGCAGGCTAGATGATGAATCAAACAGATCCTAACGCTACGTCCCAGAACATTCTCGTACTCGGTGCCGGTGAGCTCGGTCTCCCTGTACTGCGCAATCTTGCACGCCGCGCGAAGGGCGTGGACGGCGCAAAGATCAGCGTGCTGCTGCGTGCAAGCGCCGTTGAGTCCAGCGCACCCGGCAAGCAACAAGATATCGCTCAGATCCGAGGTCTCGGGATCGAGATCGTCGTAGGCGATCTTGTGAAAAGCTCCATCGAAGAGCTTGCCGACGTCTTCGCGCAATATGACACCGTCATCGGCTGCGCGGGTTATGCAGCTGGCATCGACACGCCAATGAAGTTGGCGCGGGCTGCCTTGCAGGCACGTATCCCGAGGTACTTCCCATGGCAGTTTGGCGTGGACTTTGATGTGATCGGTCGCGGCAGTCCGCAGGACATTTTCGATGCGCAGTTGGATGTGCGCGAGCTGCTGCGCGGTCAGCACCAGACCGAGTGGGTCATCATCTCGACCGGCATGTTCATGAGCTACCTGTTTGAGCCGGACTTTGGTGTTGTCGACCTGCAAAACCATGCGGTTCACGCCCTCGGCAGCCTGGACACCGCTGTGACGCTGACAACGCCCGATGACATCGGCGCGCTCACTGCCGAGATCGTGTTCGCTCAACCACGTATCCGCAACGAGATCGTCTATCTGGCCGGCGACACCGTGACCTACGGTGAAGTCGCGGACAAGCTGCAAGCGGCCCTCGGTCGTCCCGTCAGCCGCTCAGAGTGGACCGAGCAGTATTTGCTCGACGAGTTGGCACGCGACCCGCACAACGTGATGCGCAAGTATCGTGCGGCTTTTGCCCAAGGGCGGGGTGTCGCATGGGACAAGCGCGGGACGTTCAATCAACGCCACGCCATTCCTGTCACTGACGTGGCAGCGTGGATCCATGCAAACCTTGCGTCGGGCCGCAACGCGCAATCGTGAGGCGGGCCGCCGGAGCGCGGCTGTTCAGCGTGCAGCCTTCGAGTGGTCCGCGCCCGGCTGCGAATTCAGTGTGAGTCGGTCGGCACCGTTTTTCTCGGATGGCGAGCCTTTCGCGGAATAGCTTGCAAGCAGCGCCATACAGCGCTCCCGCAGAAAGGCACTCAGCGCTTTGATGGCGGGTGTCAGTTGCGCACGGTGGGCGCAAATCAAATGCAGCGGCGCGGGCTCGCCGTATTCCTGCGGAAAGATCTCGACCAATCGGCCGGCCTTCAAATCGTTGATGAGATCCAGTCGCGATTTATAGAGCAGGCCTTCGCCTGCGATGGCCCAGCGGCGCACCGCATCGGCATCGTCGCTGACGCGATTTCCGGTGACTGCCACGGTGCGTTCGCCGCCGGGCAGCGTGAAGCGCCAGCGTTCGTGGACTTGCTCGCTCCAGATGTACCGAAGGCAGTTGTGTCGCCGCAGGTCGTCCACCTTGGCCGGTGCGCCATGTCGTTCGATGTACGACGGCGCCGCGCACAACGCACGCCGGTTGTTGTCGAGCAGTTTGATGGCCAGCAGGGATGAATCGGGCAGCGCCCCGTAGCGCACGGCAAAGTCCAGCGGCTGGCGGATGAGGTCGGCCGACCGGTCGCTCAGTTTCAGGTGCACCGATAAGCCGGGGTGCTCATGCTGAAAATCGTCGAGCCACGGCAGCAGCAGGTTTCTCCCGAAATCGGACGGAGCAGACAGTCGCAACGGGCCGGAGAGTGCTTCCCGGCCACCGGCCAGCGCCTGTTCGCCTTGCTCCCGCGCGCCCAGCATGACGCGCGCATGCGGCAGGTAGCGCTCTCCAGCCTCTGACAGCTGCATGCTGCGTGTGGACCGGGTGAACAGGCGCGCATCCAGCGCCTTTTCCAGCCGCTGCACAGATGCGCTTGCCTGCGCGGGCGCGATGTTCAGCTGGCGGGCCGCCTCGGAGAAGCTGCCGGCGTCGGCCGTGTGCACGAAGATTTGCACGTCATCGAGGCGGATGATTTTCATTGAAATGCCGAAAGTGTTTGGGCGAGCAGCCCGTTTATCCGCATATCGCTGAAAGATAGCATGGCCCTCATTCACTTCCTGGAGAACGTGCATGAAAGCCATCGGTTTCTATCAGAACCACCCGATCAGCCATCCCCAGGCGCTGCAAGACATCGAGCTGCCGACGCCTGAACTTCGCGACCACGATCTGCTGGTGGAAGTCAAAGCGGTGTCCGTCAACCCGGTTGATACCAAGATCCGGCGTGGCGGAGACATCCCAGAAGGGCAGGCGCGTATTGCCGGCTGGGACGCTGCGGGCATCGTCCGCGCGACTGGCCCGCTGGCCACCCGCTTCAAGCCGGGTGACCGTGTCTGGTATGCCGGCGACATTACGCGGCCTGGCACCAACAGCGAACTGCATGCCGTGGACGAACGCATCGTGGGCCCCATGCCGGCATCGCTGGATTTTGCGCAGGCCGCATCGCTGCCGCTGACAGCCATCACTGCGTGGGAACTGCTGTTTGATCGACTGCGGGTCCAGGCGGCCGATCCGACGGAGAACGGCGTGCTGCTGGTGACCGGAGCGGCGGGCGGTGTCGGTTCCATCCTGACCCAGCTGGCGCGCGCGCTGACGGGGATGACCGTGATCGGCACGGCTTCGCGGCCCGAAACCCGTGAATGGGTGTTGGCGCATGGTGCACACCACGTCATCGATCACCGTCAACCGTGGGCGCCCCAACTGGCAGCGCTTGGCATTGATCACGTGACGCATGTGGCTGGGCTGAACCAGAGCGCCGCTCACGTACCGCAGATCGCCGCTGTGCTGCGCCCCGAGGGGCAATTCGCCCTCATCGACGACCCGGCGGATCTGGATATCGGCCCGTTCAAGGGGAAATCCATTTCGATTCACTGGGAGCTGATGTTCACCCGCGCCATGTTCACCACCGCCACGATCGCCCGACAACACGCGTTGCTGCGCCGTGTGGCCGAACTGGTCGATCGCGGCGGCATCAAGCACACCCTGACGCAGCGTATCGATGGCATCAACGCCGCGAACTTGATCAAGGCGCATGCGCTGGTGGAAGCTGGAAACATGATCGGCAAAGTCGTTGTTGCCAACGGCTGAACCCTGCAGACATCTGACAAGGAGCCTCACCATGACACTCCCTATCGTCCCCACGGCAACGATCAGCCTGGAAGGCGCGCAGGCCTTGTTGGCAGAGGCACGCCGTGCCTGTGCTGCGCGCGGGTTTGCCGCGACCATCGCCATTACCGATGCAGGCGGCCACCTGCGCGCGTTCGAGCGTGCGGACGCCGCGCCTTTCCTGACCGCTGAGGTTGCCATCAACAAGGCATGGACGGCAGCCTCGTTCGGCATGAGCACGCACCAATGGAACCAGTACATGGCCGAGCCCGCCGTTGCCCCGCTGGCGCACCACCCGCGCCTGATGCCGGTGGGCGGCGGCGTGCCGATCTTTTACGAGGGTCGGCTGGTGGGCGGCATCGGTATCTCTGGGGGCAGCGCTGCCCAGGACCACGAGGCGGCCGAGGAAGCATTGCGCAAGGCAGGGCTTCTGTCTTGAGCTGTGAGCCCGCCTACGCGCTGTTCCTCGGCGTTTGCGATGAGGCATAGGCGGTGACAACCCGCCCAGCCGATTACTTCAACCGCGCCTTCAGTTCTTCGCTGGCTTGATGCAGCGCTGCACGTGTTGCCGGCACGCCGGCCAGCGCATTGAGCAAGCCGAAGTCGTGGATCATGCCGTTGTAGCGCGTGGCGGTCACATCCACGCCCGCTGCATCGAGCTTGCGTGCGTAGGCTTCGCCCTCATCGCGCAACACATCCTTTTCGGCCGTGATCACCAGCGTGGGCGGTAGCCCCTTCAACTGATCGGGCGTCGCCAGCAGCGGCGATGCGTAGATCTCCTGACGCTGCACCGGGTCGGTCGTGTAGGCGTTCCAGAACCACTGCATCATCGGCTTCGTCAGGAAGTGCCCCTGCGCAAATTCGTCGTACGAAGCGTTCTCGAAGCTGGCATTCGTGACCGGCCAGAACAGCACTTGCGCGCGCAGTGCGGGCGTGCCGTGCGCCTTGGCCATCAGCGCCACCACGGTCGCCATGTTGCCGCCCACGCTGTTGCCCGCAATGGCCAGCCGCTTGCCGTCTACGCCGATCTGCGCGCCGTTTTCTGCCACCCATTTGGTGGCGGCGTAGATCTGGTTGATTGCCACCGGATAACGCGCCTCGGGCGACGGTGTGTAGTTGACGAAGACGGCGACGGCGCCGGAGTCGGCCACCAGGTCGCGCACAAAGCGCTCGTGCGTGGGGAAGTCCCCCAGCACCCAGCCCCCGCCGTGAACGAAGATGAAGCCGGGTAACGTACCTTTCGCGCCGGCCGGGCGCACGATGGTCAGGCTGATCGGCTTGCCATCCATGGTGATGGTTTTCTGGCTGACGTCAGCGGGCGGCAGCGACACCTTTGCTGCGGCTTGCGCTCCCACCAGCACGGCGCGCGCATCGGCGGGTGACAGCGTCTCCAGCGGCTTTCCGCCACCAGCGGCCAGGGCGTCGAGGAACGCCTGGGTGTTGCGCTCCACGCCGGGGCTGCCCGCAGCAAGGGCGACGCTTGCTGCCAAAGAGAGCAGGGTGCCGGCGGCAAATTTGGTGATGCGGTTCATGGCAGTGCTTCCAATCGGTTGGTTGGGGAATGGTGTGAATGGACGTGCGGGTCAGATGAGGCTCAGGCGCACGTCGATGTTGCCGCGCGTGGCGTTGGAATACGGGCAGACGATGTGCGCGCGGTCGATCAGCGTTTGCGCTTCGGCGCGGTCCATGCCGGGCAGGCTGATCTTCAGGTCCACTTCAATGCCAAAGCCGTTCGGAATGGCACCGATGCCAACGCTGCCCTGCACGGACACATCCGCCGGCACGCGGATCTTGTCGCGCGCACCAACAAACTTCATTGCACCGAGGAAACACGCGCTGTAGCCGGCCGCGAACAGCTGCTCCGGGTTGGTCCCTTCGCCGCCTGCACCGCCCAGTTCGGCGGGCGTGGTCAGCCGGACTTCGAGCCGGCCATCGTCGGTGATGGCGCGGCCATCGCGGCCGCCGGTGGCACGAGCATTGGCACGGTAGAGGACGTTTTCGATCGACATGGTGATTCTCCTTAGGGAGGGGTTGAGGTGCGTGCATCGGCTGTCGAGGCCGTGCCGCATTGCTTGCTATTAAATAGCGTGCTACTTAATTGGTTTAAAAAAACGGACGCGGTCAGGCGCCCGTCGGCGATACGTGTGTGCTCAGGCGGCGTTCTTGAAGAGCCGTCCTCGCAATGCATTCAACTGTGTGCGCAACTCTTCCAACTCGCCGGGCGCACACTCCATGGCCGTAGCCATGCATGCCGGCACTTTCTCGGCCCGCTTCTCCAGCGCCTTGCCGGCCGCCGTGAGCGAGATGATCACGCGCCGCTCGTCCTCGGCCGAGCGTTGTCGCTCGATCAGCCCGGATGCTTCCAGCCGCTTCAGCAGCGGGGTGAGCGTGGCGGAGTCGAGGAACAGCCGCTCACCGATCTGCGACACCGTTTGCGCATCCTGTTCCCACAGCACCAGCATGACGAGGTACTGCGAGTACGTCAGGTCCAGCGCCTTGAGCAGCGGCCGGTACGCCTTGTTAATCCCGATCATGGTCGAGTACAGGGCAAAGCAGAGCTGCTCGTCCAGGGCGAGGTCGCGGCGTGCGGAGGAGGGCTTGCGTGTGTTCATGAACGCAAATATAGATAGTGCGCTACTGAATTGCAAGCTATTTTTCTATGAATTGTTCAGTGCCGGATGGGAGCTACGTTTTTGTCTCCTGGTGACAAACAACGATTGCCCGAGAGCACCGTGCCAGATGCGCGGGCGCGCAAGTAGCGCGCCCGCTTGCAAGGCAAACAACGGCCGGTGATGTGGTCAGCCGGCCTGCACCTCGATACGCCGCGGCTTGGCTTCGTCGCGGCGCGGGATCGTCAGCTTGAGAACCCCGTCGCGCAACTGCGCATCGATGCGCGAAGCGTCGAAGTCGGGGCTCAGCACAAAGGTGCGCGAGAAATGCGGGTGCCGAACTTCGCCGTGTTGCAGCCGCAGCCCCGCCGGTGTGGGCACCATCAATTCGGCATCGACGGTGAGCGTGCCGTCCTGCACGCGAATATCAAGCTTCTCGCGCGGCACGCCTGGCAGGTCTGCATATAGCGTGATGCCCTGGCGGTTCTCGAAGATGTCGACCGGGGGCGCCATGTGAGTCTGCCGGGCGGCCGCCTGTTCAGCCATCTGCTTTGCAGCCGCGGCGTTGCCGGGCTGTGCATGGGTCGCCAATTGGGTGGTGTCGTTCATGATGTGCTCCTTCATGCTTGTGCCGGGCGCGGTTCAGCCTTGCACCGTGATCTGACGCGGCTTCGATGCCTCCGACTTGCCGACGCTGATGGTCAGGCAGCCGTTGACGTACCGCGCGCTGACTTTGTCGGGGTCGACGTCCTGTGGCAGCTCAATCACACGGCGGAAGGCGCCCGTGAAGCGCTCGTCGGCATACACGCGCGTCTCTTCGGTGAGCTGGAAATCGGGGCGCTTGCGCTCGCCGCTGATGGTCAGCAGCCCCTTGTCGATCGAGACATCGATCTGCGCGGGGTCGAGCCCCGGGGCGAACGCGACGATCTCGACCGAGTCATCGGTGCTGCCAATGTTGACGGGAGGAAAAGTGCCGAGGCGCGTGGCGCGCAGGCTTGCGGGTGCCCCCGCAAAAAGAGTGGCCATCTGCCGTTGCAGGCGATCGAATTCGCCCAGCAGATCGGTGCCAAAAAACAGATCGCTCATGGCTGGCTCCTGAAGGGCCCGCACGGAGACTGAACCGAACTACGCGCTCCAGTTCATCGGTCCGTGGCGGGCCACTGACAAACAAATCGAAACACGCAGCGCGAAAACCGCGACTGCATTGACGACACCTAAAATAAGGAAGCAAGGAGAAATTTCAAGAGGCCATTGGGTGCTGGACGAAGAACACACGCGCAAACGCGTGCTACGTCGCCCTATCGCCAAAGGCTTGCCAGCCCCCGCCCAAGCACTGGCCCGGTCCAGAGAGGCCCCTATTGCCGGCACATCCGGCACAGGGTAAAAATCGGTCTATTGCCCAATGTCGACCCGGAGTCGCCTACCCCCATGGACCAACCAGCCAAGCTCAATGCCGATTCCCTGGGCGTCGTCGAATCGGTGATCATGGGCATTGCCGGCACGGCACCGGCCTACAGCATCGAGATTACGACTTCCACCATCATCGGGACGGCTGGCACGCAGTCACCGGCGAGCATTCTGGTGTGCGGGTTGATCATGTTTGGCATCGCCTACGCGTTCATCAATATGAATCGCGCCCTGGCGAGCGCCGGCACCTCATATTCGTGGGTGAGCATGGTGTTCGGGCGTGCGCTCGGCTTCCTTGCCGGCTGGGCGCTTCTGGTGCTGTGCTGCGTGTTCATGGTGTCGGCGATGATTCCGGCGGCAAATGCCACGCTGCTCATCTTTGATCGGCCCATGATGAACAACGTGCACTACGTGACGCTGATCGCTGCGGCATGGCTCACGGTTGTCAGCGCGGTGGTCGTCAAGGGCATCAAGCTCACCAGCTACGTGCAGGTGCTGATGACGATTGTCGAGGGCATCATCCTGCTCGTGATCATCGTCGCGAGTTTCATCGTGTTCCCGCATACGCCAGCGCATCCGTTCTCGTGGGTCTGGTTCTGGCCCTTCACGTTCACGCCCCAGATGTTCGCCAACGGCGCGTTGGTGGCCATCTTCTTCTTTTACGGCTGGGACGTGACGATGAACCTCAGCGAAGAGACGCGGGACGCCAACCACACGCCCGGCCGGGCTGCGTTCTGGTCGATGGTGTTCTTGATGGCGTTCTTTCTCATCTTCATCGTCATTACGCAGCTTGGACTGTCCGACACCGAGATCCAGCACTACAACACGAACATCATCTTCGCCATTGCAGAGAAGTTGTTTGGGCCGACCTGGGGCTACGTCGCGATCGTTGCGGTACTGCTGAGCACGGTGGGAACGGTTGAAACCCAGATGTTGCAGTTCACGCGCACGCTGTTTGCCAAAAGCCGCGACGGCGCACTTCACGCGCGCTATGCGCGACTGCATCCTGTTTGGCGCACGCCCCACATCGCCATCTTCTTCATCTGGATTACCGGGCTTGCCTTGCTGTTCGTGTCGTCTTATCTGCCAACGATCAACGTCATCCTGCAGGATTCGATTACCGCCATCGGCTTCCAGATCTGCTTCTACCTCGGGCTTACCGGGCTTGCCTGCGGCTGGTATTACCGCAAGGTGCTGACACAGGGGCCGTGGGTCGCCATCACCCATGTCATCTGGCCGGTCGCGAGCGGGCTCTTCCTGTTTTTCATCGCGCTCTACAGCATCCCGACCTTCGACTGGGTCACCAACCTCGTCGGGATGGGCGGCATCGCCATCGGCGTGATCCCGCTGCTGCTGAACCGCAAAAAGATCTGGGTGGCTTCCAGAGCCTGAGCAGCACTGCACGCACGACAATCGGCGGCGCCGGAAGCTGTCAGCCTGCGCTGACAGCGCCTGCGGGATTGACCTACAGAAACAAGGGCACGCCCGGACAAGACAATTGGCGTCCCCTGATAGCGGCGGCCGGGCGCCCCTCCGATACTGAACCTGTCGGCACCCGGCTCTCGATAAAGGTCATTGTCATGGACGACTATTGCACGCTGTGCGGACGGCGCGGGCATTCTGCGTCGCACTGCCCATGGGGTTCGTATATGCGGATCGGTCGCTGTTCTCTGCTTCTGTCGAAGGACGGCCGCTCATCTACGTTTCGAAGACGCCCCACTTGATGCGAGCCCATATGCGTTCGTGGGCAAAGTAGGCGATCGACGTGTAGATATTGCTGGCGATCATGAAACCGACTGCCAGGTGAACCGTACCGGTCAGCAGATAAAGCGTGCCGAAGTCCAGGCACATGATCACGATCCGATATGTCGCGGCCTTGATCACAGAACGACGAGCGCTGACGGTTCGCACCATGATGTTCCCTCCTGATCCCGCGCATCGATGCCTGGTAGCGCCGATCGATGAATGCCTTCCGGTTTGGCTACCGCACGGTCTCGGGGAGCGGTGCCGAACATTGCGCCACCGCTGATGGCTGCCGCAGCAATGTCACAAACGCGCGTCGCCAGCACCAAACCGCACGATATGATTCCAGTCATAGTGCGCGGTAGACGGTAACGCCAGACTGCGCTGCATCCGACACGGGAGACATTCATGCCGCGCACATCAGTGGCTTATCTACTCGCTGCATTGCTGACGGCAGGAATACTGTCGTGCCCCGCGATTGCCGACACGCCGGCGCGGCAGCAGGAGGTCGCTCAGCGGGGGGCGGACGTCATGCCATTTTCCCTCTCGGCAACCACCCACATCTTTACCAAGACGGCCGACGGCGGTGTCCAGCAGGTCGTGACCAAGCGGGACGATCCCAGCCAGGCTGCGCTGATCCGCCAGCACCTGGCAATGATCGCTCGGCAATTCTCCGACGGCGACTTCGAAGGGCCGGAGCATATCCATGGCAATGCCATGCCCGGATTGGCGGCACTGCGCGCAGCAAAGCCTGGTGAGCTCAAAATAAGCTATCGCGAGCTGTCCAACGGCGCCGAGATCATCTATCAGAGCGATCGGCGTCGCCTGGTTACCGCGCTGCACCAGTGGTTTGATGCCCAATTGGCCGATCACGGCCATGACGCCATGGCGGGGCACGACTCCGGTTCAATGCATCACCACGCGATGGGCGCGGAAAAGCCCGAGTAGCACTGCCGTCGCCAAAGCCGCCTGGAGGCAGCGTGTTGCTGCGGCATGACGAAGCGGGCAGTGAGTCCATGACATTGCAGACCGCCGAGTGGGCAACTCCGTCGTCAAAGCGTGCCTGCCCGGCGCCCAATACCGCTGCGACGAAGCGCCGCTCGTCACCAGCAGGGCTTTCTATTCAAGTTCAACCGCTTTTCGCGGAATCGAAAGCTCGATGCGGTACCCGCCGTGTTGCTGCGGCCCTGCGGTGAAAGTCCCGCCCAGGCGGCGCACGCGGTCACGAATGCCCGCGATACCTGATGACGGCGGCCGCCCGGCTGCCGGTTCGGTTGAGCGCGTGAGAACAGCGCCATCGTTGCGAATCGTCAGCTCGCAACTGGACCGGTCGCATCGGAGATCGATCACCACTTCCGTTGCCGAAGTCGCGTGCCGGGCAACATTGGTCAGCCCCTCTTGCACGATTCTGAACAGCGCAGTGGAGGCGGTGTCGTTGAACGCTACCGCATGCGTGTTGCAATTCAGCGCGACCCGCAGGCCGGTATGTTGGCCGAAGTCGGTCACGAGCCAGTCGAGCGCGGGGAGCAGCCCAAGGTCGTCGAGGATGGTCGGCCGCAGCCCAGCGGCCAGACGCCGGACCGACGCCAGTGCATGGTCGATGGCACTGCTCATTGTCTGAGTTCTTTCGCGCGCATACGCCTGGGCTTCTGGCGTGGTGCCTCCATCGGCAAGCAAGCCGGTGATGATCATCTTCAGCGCCGTCAATTGCTGGCCGAGGTCATCATGAAGCTCGCGTGCAATGCGCTTCTTTTCTTCTTCGCGAGTGGCCTCCACTCGGGATGCCAGCTCGCTCGCGTATTCAAGTTGCTTGAGCCGCTCACGCTCGGTGAGATCCCGGGTGACTTTGGCAAAGCCGATCAGCTCGCCGTCTTCATCCCGCAGGGCGGTGATCACCACGTTGGCCCAGAAACGCGAGCCGTCTTTGCGTATGCGCCACCCCTCGTCCTCCCAGCGGCCAAGCGCGGCGGCACGCTTGAGCTCTTCGCTCGGATAGTTCTGCGCAATTGCCTCGGCAGGATAGAAGACCGAGAAGTGTTGGCCGATGACTTCATCGGCGCGATAGCCCTTGATGCGTTGGGCACCGGCATTCCAACTGGCGATGTGACCTGTCGGATCCAACAGGAAGATTGCATAGTCCTGTATCGCGTCCACCAAGGTGCGATAACGCTCCTCCACGGGCACGTGAGCGATTGCTGCATCGCTTCCCAGTCTTCGCAATCTGCCTGCGTTGGTATCCATACCAAGCCCTCATCGCAACGGGTTCGCGCGCCCAAGGCAAACCTGTTGAAAGTCGCTTCCCGTGCATCTGCATAAGAATATGCTGCCCGGCGACAGCAATCAAAGCATGCCCGGCCACTGCGATGAGGTGCCAGAAGTGCCTGGCCAAGGATTGGCTGCCCGCACGCATTGCATGCTGTTCAGCATTCGCTTTGCAAGGTGTACACCGGCGGCCTGGAAGTTGGTCGCCGCTTCCGGCTACGGACGCTCAAACCTGCGCCATCCCGCCATCAACAAACAACTCGATGCCATTGATAAAGCTTGCCGCATCCGAGGCAAGAAACGCGACGGCCTTGCCCACTTCGGCCGGCTCGCCCAGGCGACCCAGCGGTACTTGCGCAGCGAGGTAGTCGAACAGGCCCTGGCGCGTTTCATCCGAGGCCAGGCCGCCAAGGCCGGGCGTGCGGATCGGGCCGGGGCTCACCACATTCACGCGGATGCCGCGATCCTTCAGATCCATCACCCACGAGCGGGCGAAGTTGCGCACCGCGGCCTTGCTGGCGCTGTAGACGCTGAAGTTGGCCGTGCCCTGAACGGACACCGTGGAGGACGTGAGGATGATCGATGCGCCGTCGGTCAGCAGCGGCAGCGCCTTCTGCACCGTGAACAGCACGCCGCGCACGTTGGTGCCGAAAATCCGGTCGAAATGCTCTTCGGTGATGGCGCCCAACGGCATCATGTCCCCGCCGCCGGCATTGGCAAATAGGATGTCCAGCTTGCCGGCCACCTTGGCGATCTGGGCATAGACGGCGTCGAGGTCGGACAGCACCGATGCATCGGCGCGCAATGCGGTGGCGCCGGCGCCGATCTCTGCGACGGCGGCATCCAGCTCCGCCTGACGGCGGCCGGTGATGAACACCCGCGCGCCCTGGGCTGCGAGTTCCTTGGCGGCGCCAAGGCCGATGCCGCTGCTGCCGCCGGTGATGAGTGCGATCTTGCCTTCCAGTTGCTTGCTCATGATGTGCTCCATGTCGTGATTTCGGGTTTGGATGAATGACCTCGCGACGGCTTGTGTCTTGCGTTGGCTTACTCTGCGTCGCCCCGTCGCGTTGGGCATGGAGGCACTGTAGGGCTCGGAAACTTTTCGAAAAAGGGCTGCAAATAGAATTACTATCCACAGTTGTGGATAATTTGCGCGGATATTCGAATGGATCAGCTCCTGGCAATGCGCTCTTTTGCGCGGGTGGTGGAAGCGGGCAGCTTCACGCGGGCGGCCGATTCGCTCGACATGCCCATCGCCACGGTCAGCAAGCAGGTGCAGGAACTGGAGGCGCACCTGGGTGTGCGCCTGCTGCAGCGAACGACACGGCGCGTGACAGTGACGCCCGAAGGTGAGGACTACTACGCCAAGAGCACGCGCATCCTGCGCGACTTGGACGACATCGATGCCTCGTTCAGCCTCGCTCGCGGGCGGCCGCGTGGGTCGTTGCGCATCGATGTCGGCGGATCGACCGCGCGTGACGTGCTCATTCCGCTGCTGCCAGAGTTCGCGTCGCGTTATCCCGAGATCAGGATTGACCTTGGCGTGTCAGACCGCTCGGTGGATCTGATTGCGGACAACGTCGACTGCGTGATTCGTGGTGGCCCGCTGGACAGCGCTTCTCTGGTCGCACGCCACTTGGGCGATGCGCCGCTGATCACGTGCGCCACGCCCGGATACCTCAAGCAGTACGGCACGCCGGCCTACCCCGATGAACTCAAGAATGGCCACCGGCTGGTGAGCTACGTGTTCAGCCAGACGGGGCGATCGGTTCCGTTCCGCTTCGCGCGCGATGGCGAAAAGACCGAGATCAAGGTCGAGCATCGCATCGGCGTGAACGAAAGCAACGCGCATCTGGCCGCGTGTCTGGCGGGCCTGGGCATCGTGCAGACCTTCGGTTATGCGGCGCAAGCGCCGATCAACGAGGGCGCGCTGGTGGAAATTTTGAAGCCGTGGCGGCCGGCGCCTTACCCGTTTCACGTCGTCTATCCGCAGACGCGTCATGTCACGCATCGCCTACGAGTGTTCATTGACTGGCTGGTGGAGGCTTTCCCGGCGCGGCTTGAGCGGGCGCCGAAGCGGTAACCGCTCAATATCCGTACTCCCACCGCCATGGCGCGCCTGTTTCCCCCAAGATTGCCGCCACCAAACCGGGAAACGCCCGCTCTGCCCGAACGTCGTTGGACAGAAGCACAACGCACCGCGCTGATCGCGTGAGGCAGACGAAGGTATTGCCGGCGAAATCCTCGTGCCCGCCTTTGAAGAAACCGGGCCCTTGCGGCCCATCGAATACCACCACACCGAGGCCCGTTGCGAGATCAGGCCGCCGAAGCGCTGCGGGGAGTTCCGGCTGGAGGGTGGGGAATTCCGTGGCCGTGGTGATTGGCCCCTGTGGCGCGGTCATGGCGGCGCGCGATGCCGCCGACAAGCCGTTGCCTCGCACAAGGCCCGCCACAAAGCGGGCGTAGTCCTCGACCGTCGTGTCCATGGAGCTGGCGGTTGCGGCGCGCCGCCGGTGCGGATGACGGCGCGGCTCACCGTTCTGCGTGGTGCCATCGGCCTGATTGTCGGCATTGGCCTGCTGCCACGTCATGCTGGTGCGACGCATATCGAAGCGCTGAAAAACGCGGGGGCGCAATTCGGCATCGACATCGAGGCCAAGCCCGCGCTCAAGCACGAACTGCAGCAGGTTGATGCCAGCGCCCGAATAGGCAAAACGTGCACCCGGATCGAAGTGCAGGTGCACCCGCCTGTCAGGTTCGAGCGCGGGCAGGTTGGGTAAGCCCGAGCGATGGCTGAGCAGCATGCGCGGCGTGATCGCACGCCATCGCTCGTCTGCGGCAAGGCTGCTCCAGGCCGGATAGCTTGGCAGCGGCTGCGGCAGGTAGCGCTCGATTGGCGTGTCCAGATCGATACGTCCTTCATCAACGAGTTGCATGACGAAGTAGGCGAAGACCGGCTTGGTGAGCGATGCCGCCACCATCACTGTGTCGGTTCGCAGCGGTTCGCCGGCCGCGTTGCGGCGCCCGAACGCGTGGAGGTACACGGTTTGTCCAGCGTCGATAACCGCGACCGCCATGCCGTTGGCGGGGACATCGGCCATCGCGCGACGCAGCGCCGCGTTGGTTGCGTCGGCCGTGGCCAGTTGCGGCGCTGCGCGATCGGGCGTCTGCGCACATGCGGCGAGCAGAGCCACCAGGGCGCCGCTCGTCAGTGCGCGTTTGAGAGGCATGGTCGCGATTGCCGCTGTGGACATGTGGATATGTGGATAAGCACGTGAAGAACTTCAGGGACAACTGTGTTGGCTGTCCGGGGTCAGGTTGTCCACAGCACGGGAATAACTTTGGTGGTTGCCGAGAGGGTGGGGCGCGCTCTTCACGAGTCATCCACGCGTCGGCACACACTGTCCGATGGGTTGTGCAGCTCGCAAGCCGTTGACGCGAAAGCGTTTTCTGCAGCTATCCACAGAAACGATCCACCGTTATCTACTACTACTATTTTTATATACAGAAGAAATAAAGAAGACAGCAAAGACGGGCGGGGCACACGCGCAAGATGCTTGATCGTTTGACGTGCGTTACGTGAGCGCGGCCGGCAGTGGCTGCGCACTCATCACCAGATTGCGTCCGCCCGCCTTGGCGCGATACAGCGCGGCATCGGCAATCTCGACCAGCGTGTCGATGGAGAGGGCGCCGTCGCCCGCTACGGACGTGGCGCAACCGGCGCTGACGGTCACGTAGCGCGACGGCGCGGTGGCTTCGATGCGCAGGCGCAGCACGGCTTCGCGCGCGCGCTCGGCAAGGGCCTGCGCTTGGCTTGCATCGGTGTCAGGCAGGACGACGATGAATTCCTCACCGCCGTAGCGCGCGATGAAATCGGCCGGACGGTGCACCACGCCGGCCAGCGCGTGGGCCACGGCTGCAAGGCAGGCATCACCCTTGAGGTGGCCGAAGGCATCGTTGTAGCGCTTGAAGTGGTCGACATCGACCATCACCAGCGAAAGCGGCTGTCCGCTGCGCTGGGCGGTGCGGATCAGGCTGTCGACCTGCTCGTTGAAGTAGGTACGGTTGTACAGGCCCGTCAGCGCATCGCGCATGGACGCCTGCTGCAGCGAGACGTGCGCCTCGAACAGCCGCCGGTACAGCGTGGTCACTTCCCAAACCAATATGCAGACCAGCACCCCGGGCGCGAACATGCTGAACAGGCGTGCGACGTACCAGCCCAGGGTAAAGCGATCGGTGCTCAGCAGGTTGAGTGTGGTGTCCGTCAGGCAGGCCAGTGCGGCAATGGCCAGCCAAACGTCGAGCACCGTGCGCAAGCGGCCGCTGGCCGCTACCGCGAGCACGGCAACCGTGTTGATGGCCCACAGGACGACCGCGACAGGGTTGTTGCCATTGCTGGAGCGCAGCGGCGGCGGCAGATCGGTCAGCACTGCAAGGCTGCACAGCAGGCCACCCACCACCACCGGCCCGCCGATCAGCAGCGAGGCCCACCGGCCGACACGCCCGTCAGCAACGGCATCGCGCGAGAGCCGATCGCGCATGAGCACCGCCAGGATCACGAACAGCGGAAAGCCGCCGTGCCAGAACACCCAAATCCATGCCGCACTGGCGGGGCGGGCGCCAAACAGCCCGGTGGGCGAGAACACGCCCGGGAATGTCAGCAATTGCAGCGCCACGGCCAGCGCGGTAAAGGCATAGGCACCGCCCAGCGCCCCCAGCATCGGCTGCCGCGTCACGGTGAACTGCGCGCCCAGCAGAAACGCGGCAATGCCGGCCGTGGTGAACACCGTCAAGGCGCACATCGGCATGAACGGGTTGATTGCCGGCCATTGCAGGCCCACACGTGGTGCGGCCATGGCGAGCGTCAACAGGATCAGCAGCGCGATCGCGCCGGCAACCGTCGCTTGCCGGCGTGTGGCTCGCTGAATCAGAAAACTTTCCATCGACCCCCCGGGGTTCGAGATTGTGTGATCCGACCTGCTCGCGTGTCGGTGTGCCTACATCATAGGCAGCGGCCGACGGTGCGAAAAGCCTAGGCAGGGATCGGGATATCGCTACGGCTGGCCTAAGTCGGCGGCCGTGTTCCAAGGGAATTGAAGGGAATCTTCCGTAGTGTGGGCCGGGCATTCTCGCCGTTGTTGAATCACTCGGGCCGTTGGCCGACGCTGTATGGAATCACTCAATCACACGCTGTTTCTTTGGCTCAACGCGCCGGACGACGCTTCGGCCACGACCGTCTGGCTGGCGATGGCCTTTGCCGAATACGCGATCTGGTTGGTGCCACTGACGCTTGTGGCCGCCTGGCTATGGGGTGAGCCGACCACGCGGCGCCAGGCACTGCAGACCGGTGTGGCTGCCGCGCTGGCGTTGTCCGTCAACGTTGGCTTCGGTCTCGCGTGGTATCACCCGAGGCCGTTTGCGATTGCGTTGGGCACCAATCTGCTGCCGCACGCGCCGGATTCGTCGTTTCCCAGTGATCACCTGACCGCGCTGTGGACCGTGGCGTTCAGCTTGATGTGGAACGCACGCCTGCGGCGCGTGGGCGTGTTGCTGGCGCTATTGGGCTTGCCGATGGCGTGGGCGCGCATCTACCTGGGTGTGCACTATCCGTTCGACATGCTGGGCGCGGCGGCCGTGTCGGCCTTGAGTGCCTGGCTGTGCAGCGGCCGCGTGGCGCATACCCTGTCGGAACCGCTGCACCGTTTGGGGCTGGCGTTGCATGGTGTGGTGCTGGCACCGTGCGTGCGGCGCGGCTGGGTACGCAAGTAAGCCCGCTCAGGCGTGACGGCGCCAAGCACGCCAGAAGAGCACGAAAGACAGCACGGTCGCCCCCACGTTGTAGAGCGTCGCCAGCGCGAACGCGTGGCCGTAGTGCGCGGCGTGGGTGGCCGCGTCCACCACTGCCGCGCCATCCGCTCCATCCACCTGGCCGAGCAGCGAGAACAGCAGCACGCCCACCACCGTCACGCCCACCGCGTTGCCGACGGCTTGCATGGTCGTGACGGTGCCGGCGCCCATGCCGGCCTGGGCCGTTTCTACGCCGCTCAGGATAGTGTTGAGCGACAGCGGAATCACCATGCCCTGCCCAAAGCCGTTGAGCATCAGCGGCAGGATCAGCCAGAAGGTGCCCGCGCCCAGCTGGGCCATGGTGGCCAGCACGACCATGCCCACGGCGAAGATGGCCACGCCGAGCAGCAAGGCGCGCTGCCCGATGCGTTCTGCCAGACGGGGCGCCGTCAGCGAGCCGGTAAAGAACGCCATGGCCGCCGGCGTGAACACCAACCCCGCTGCCAGCGCCGACAAGCCGCGCCCGAACTGCAGCAGGATCGTCAGCGCCAGGAAGTACGAGCTGATGGCCGTGTAGAACAGGAAGATCGCCAGCACGCCCAGCACAAAGCTGCGGTTGCGGAACAGCGCCATCTCGATGATGGGGACGCGGCCAGCCGCCGACAGCGCTTGTTCCACCCGCACAAAATGGCGGAACACCAGCAGTGAAGCCAGCGGCACCGCCCACGACCACCAGGGCCAGCCGGACTCACGGCCCTGCATGATCGGCACCAGCAGCATCGCCAGCGCCACCGCGCCTGCCACGGCGCCGTGCACGTCCAGCCGGGCCGCCACCGGCGCACGCGATTCGGCCACGAAGGCCCGCGCCGCCAGCAGCGCGACAATGCCGATCGGCACATTCACCAGGAACACCGCCCGCCAGCCCGACACGTCGGCCGCCAGCGGATGCGCAATCAACCAGCCGCCGATGATCTGCGAGACCGACGCCGCCACGCCCTGCACTGCGCCCATGGTGCCGAACGCACGGCGACGCGCATCGCCATCAAACAGCACGCGCAGCGAGGCCATCACCTGTGGCATCAGAATGGCCGCCCCCAGGCCCTGGCCGACGCGCATGGCAATCAGCATCCACGGCGTGGTCGCCAGGCCGCACAGCGCGGATGCCAGCGTGAACAACGCCATGCCCGCCAGAAACATGCGCTTGCGCCCGAACAGGTCGCCCAGGCGGGCGCCGTTGAGGAGGAACACCGCATACGCGGCGCTGTAGCCGACCATCACGAGCTGGATTTCGGCAAAACTGGTGTGTAGACCGGCACGGATGTCCGGAATCGCCACATTGACGATGAACAGGTCGAGAATGGTGACGAAGTTGCCGGTGAGCAGCGCCGCCAACGCCGGCCAGTGCCGTTTGGCTGGCGAGGCAACGCCGCCGGCAGCAAGGGATTCCGTTGACATGGGGGATCTCGGTTTATTAATATACGGTCGTACGTATACTAGAAGGCAGTCGGCCCACGTCAAGCGCCGATTGCGTTGACCCCACTCACCGATAGGGCATTGCCATGAACGAAACCGACGGCCGCCGCCAGCGTGGTGAACGTGCGCGCGCCCAGGTGCTCGAGCACGCCACCGCCATTGCGTCCACTGACGGGCTTGAGGGCCTGACTATCGGCCGGGTGGCCACGGATGCGGGCGTGGGCAAGGGCAATATCCAAGTGCTCTTCGGCGACAAGGAAACGCTACAACTGGCCACGCTGGACGCGGGCGTCGTGCATTACCGCGCGACGGTGGTTGAGCCGGCGCTGGCGCTGGAAAGCCCGCTTGCCCGTCTGCGTGCCCTGACCGAAGGCTGGTTCGACTACGTGGCCAGTGGGGCGTCGCCGGGTGGGTGCTTTGTCTGCGCGGCCAGCTACGAATACCGCGCGCGGCCAGGCGCCATCCAGGACAGTGTGCGCGGGCATCGGGAGGCGATGCGCGCCCGCTTTCGCGAGACGATCACGGCGGCACGGGCCGCTGGTGAATTGCGCGCCGATGTCGACGTCGATCAGCTCGTCTTCGAAATCGAATCGTTTCGCTCCAACGCCAATGTGGCGTTCCTGATGGGCGACATGGCGGTATTCGAGCGCGCGCGCCGCAGCACGCGGGCGCGCATCGATGCGGCGCTCGCCTGAGCGGACCTCACAACAGCGACGCGCGCAAGCAACGCCTGTGCGCCGCCGCGGGCGTCCCTCCGCGCCACCTTTGGTTACACTTGTGCGCAGTCGCACAAACACACCAAACACAAGACTCGCGGGGGAATTGGGTATGACGAGCCGAACGATTGCTGCGGCCATCGGAATCGGAGGCGCGCTGTGGCTGACGGGCTGCGCAGCGCCTTATGCCGAGCCGCCTGCCGGCGCCAACACGGCCACGGTGGATTTCGTCCGCCCGCTGACCAGCACCAACGCCACCATCCTCGCGTTTGACGACCCAAAGTATTGCGGCAACCCGCGCACCGCGCTCAAGCCGGCTGACGCCACGCGGCCGATCCGCGTCCTGGCCGGTGTGCCGACCGCGCTGGGCGCGAGTTTCATCCGCACCTCGGGCACGCTCATCTATCGCTGCGGCGTGTCGGCGACGTTCGTACCGCAGGCGGGCAAGCAGTACAAGATGACGGCCAGCTACCCCACCAACGCCCATGTGTGCCGCGCCGGCGTGGTTGAGTCTGACGACGGCCGGTCGTGGCACGCCATCAACGCGCGTTATCGCACCTACCGCATCAACCCGTCGTGGGGCACCGGAAGCTGCCCCGGCCTGACCGACGTAGACGTTGCCTTCATGCGCGACAAGACGCGCTCCGAAGACGGCTCCACCACGCTAAGCGACCTTTCCGATCTGCTGACGCCGCAATGACCCGCCGCACTACCTTCATGATCCGCACGTTCCTGGCCACTGCATCGGCACTGGCCGCGTTGCCGGCGGCTGCGCTGGAGCCAGCCGAAGTGTTCGCCAAGGTCGCGCCCAGCATCTGGGAGGTGCGCGTATCCAACGCCGCCGGCCAGCCGCTGGCCATCGGCAGCGCGGTGGTGATCGGCGACGGGCTGGCCGTGACCAACTGCCACGTGCTGCGCGGCGGCAAGCAGGTCAGCCTCAAGCGCGGCAACGCCAGCTTTGGCGCGCGCCTGCTGTATCCCGACGTGCAGCGCGACCTGTGCCAGCTTCGCGTTGCCGATTTCCACTACCCGGCCGTCACCATCGTCCCGAGCAGCACGCTGGTGACGGGGCAGAAGGTCTACGCAATCGGCAACCCACTGGGGTTTGACCTGACGATCAGCGAGGGGTTGATCTCGTCGCTGCGGCATGATGAAAACGGCGAGCTCAAGGCGATCCAGACTTCGGCCGCGATCTCGCAGGGCTCCAGCGGTGGGGGCCTGTTCGACAGCAACGCGCGGCTGGTCGGTATCACGTCGCGCATGGTGTCCGCCGTCTACGGGCAGAACCTGAACTTTGCCGCGCCCGCCGAGTGGATCAACGATGTTCCCGCCCGTGCGCAAAAGGCGCTGGCCGAGCGCGCTGCAGCAGCGTCGTCGGTGGCAGCCAATACGACGCCTGCTGCGGCCATCGCTCCACAGCCGCGCAAGCCCGGTGAACTAGGCCCGAAGTCGCAAGCCGCCTTTGGTGCGTACTTGCACAAGCCGTGGCCCAAGATCTTCGTGGCCGCCGACGGCGATCAATTTGTCTACGAATGGGGCCAGAACGCTGAATTCCGTGCGGTGTCGTCGTGCAAGGAGCGTTATCAGAACTGCTCGATCTATGCCCGCGACGACACGGTCGTCGAAGCCAAATAAACGCCCTCGCAACGCTTGATCTCGATTCAGCCCGGTTCAGGTCGGGGCATGAAGACATTAATATGTGACCCGTTTGGCTGCGCGATGCCCGTTTGAGGGAGCCTGCACAGTCACTCAAAACAAGTCGAATAGGAACCTGCGAACATGAATTGGACCGCGACCCGACCGATCCGCGTGGTCGTGCTCGATGATCATGCGGTCGTCCGCCATGGTCTGGCTGCGCGCCTGAAGCAGGAGGCCGACATCGAGGTCTGCGGCATGTTTGCGTCAGGCCGCGAAATCGTGCGGGCACTCAAGGACAGCACCTTCGAGGTGGATGTCCTGCTGATGGACTATTCGCTGGGGCCCACTGAGATCGACGGGCTGAACCTGATCCGCCTGATTCGCGTGCGCTATCCGGAGTTGAAGATTCTGGTGGCCTCGGCGCATCACAACAAGGCGACGGTTGGCATGGTCATGCATGCCGGCGCGCGCGGGTTTGTCGGCAAGGAAGAGGAGCTGTCGGAACTGGTGCGTGCCATTCGCACCGTGGCCACGGGCGGCAAGCGCCTGAACGCCGCGCTGGCTGCCGAGATGGAGAGCAACGCGCTTTCTACCGATGCGCCCCCGCCCACCGCGAATGGCAGTAAGTTCTCTGCACTGCTCGACCGCTCCGAGCTTAGCCCGCGCGAGCGCGAAGTGCTGCGCTGCTGCCTCGATGGCATGTCGGTCACGGACATTGCCGAGAAATTCGC
Organism: Ralstonia wenshanensis; assembly: GCF_021173085.1. Lineage (NCBI taxonomy): Bacteria > Pseudomonadati > Pseudomonadota > Betaproteobacteria > Burkholderiales > Burkholderiaceae > Ralstonia > Ralstonia wenshanensis. The sequence continues at coordinate 3,109,660 of NZ_CP076413.1, read as the reverse complement.
GCGCAGCATCAAGACCATCAGCTCGCAGAAGCAATCTGCCTATCGCAAGCTGGGCATCCGAACCGATACCGAGCTGTTCAAGATCAAGCACGAGCTTGAGGGGCAGTGAGCGCAGCGGCGCCCAAGCCACGCCCTGCACGCCGGCAACGCTGTCGGCTCAGATGACCGAACCGCGAACGCCTGAACTGGTCAGGCGTTGTGCAGCACGCGCAGCAGCAGGTTCTCCAACTGCTTGACCTCGGCCTGCGAGAACCCGCGCAGCAGGTGGTTCAGCACGTCGATGATCAGTGGCCGGATTTCCGGATACAGCGCGCGGCCCTGCTCGGTGAGCGAGACCACCACCGAGCGGCGATCCGCATCACTGGGCGCGCGCTTGACGATGTTCTTCTTCTCCAGCCGATCGATCAGTCGCGTCATCGCGCCCGGATCGTAGTGCAGCGCCCGCGAGAGTTCGGCCGGGGTGGTGGCGAGGTCTTCAGCCAGGTAGATGACGACCGTCCACTGCGCGGCCGTCAGGTCCAGCGATGCCAAGGCACTGTCGATGTGTGTCACCAACGCGTGTCGGACCCGATGCACGAGCCGACCGATGTTGGTATCGCGGTCCATGGTGTCAAGCTGGTAGGCGCCTTCACTGGTGCTGGTGTCGGCGGCCTCAGGTGTCTGTACGTCGATGCTCATGGTGGTGCTCCCCGTTCTGCCGGTGATCCGGCTTGTAAGGCGCGCCGCATTCCCGTAACGCTAGCGTGCTTCATTGCACACTAATCGTCGCTTGCCCAGGCCGTCAAGCCGGGATCGATACCAACGCAGATCGTCAAATCTCGTTGGATATCGCTGCAAAACGATTGCGGCTGCCAAGGGGTGGGATGGTTCGTATCATGGTTGAAACGTGGCAGCCGACGCATGTGGCGCGGCGTGCTCGTCCTCCTCCATATTCCTTTTTTGAACGCCATGGACCTCCACCTTCAGAACAAGCTCGCGCTCGTGACCGGCTCCACCAAGGGCATTGGTCATGCCATTGCTGTAGCACTGGCCGCCGAAGGCGCCCGCGTGATCGTCAACGGCCGTACTCAAGCGTCTGTAGACGACGCAATTGCGCGCCTGCGCACCGAGGCGCCCGACGCCCCGGTCGAGGGCTTTGCCGGTGACCTGTCCAACGCGGAGCAGGCCGATGCGTTGGTCGCCCGCTTTCCCAAGGTCGACATCCTTATCAACAACCTCGGCATCTTCGACCCCAAACCGTTTGAGGAAATCGACGACGCCGAGTGGCAGCACTTCTTCAACGTGAACGTGTTGAGCGGCGCGCGTCTGTCCCGCGCGTACCTGCCCGGCATGCGTGCCCAGAACTGGGGCCGCATCGTGTTCATCAGCAGCGAGAGCGGCGTGCAGATTCCGGTGGAGATGATCCACTACGGCGTCACGAAGACCGCGCTGCTGGGCCTCTCGCGCGGGTTGGCCGAATTGACGGCCGGCACGGCCATCACCGTGAATGCCGTGCTGCCGGGCCCGACGCGTTCCGAAGGCGTGGATGAGTTTGTCGAGAAGCTCTCCGGCGGCCAGAGCTTCGAAGCGTTCGAGAAGACCTTCTTCGAGACCGCCCGACCGACCTCGCTCATCAAGCGCTTTGCCAGCACGAAGGAGGTGGCCAACCTGGTTGCCTATGTGGCGAGCCCGCTGTCGTCGGCCACCACGGGCGCTGCGTTGCGCGTGGACGGCGGCGTGGTGAAGTCGGCGTTCTAGAACGTCAGCCCTGACGAATGCACCATTCCGGCGTGCGGCCCCGGCTTTTACGCTGGCCGTGCCGCTGGTGCATGCCGGCGGGACAAGCCGGCAGCGCGTCTGTTCGCCCGTATCGTTGAGAACGCAGACCAGCCAGACCGAGCGTGTCCTTGCCCGTGCGTTGGCGGCATTCCTTCCACATTTTCGGAGTGATTGCCATGTCCCACTGCAAGGTCTACGGAACCAAACCTGACAACGGCCCCGGTCAACTGGCGGCCCAGGCTGCGCGCGATCGCGTCAACCAGGCGCACGCCACCTGGGCCGTCACGCTGGCCTACGACAGCGGCACGACAACGGCTGTCTACACTTCCGCAGTCGCCAGCGTCGACGATCTGGAAAAAGCGTTCGAAGCGCAATTTCCGCAGTACACGGTGGTCGGTTACTGAGCCGCCTGCCCCGCCACGTGCCCCGGCATCGTGGCGGGCACGCCCCGGCAACAAACATTGCAATCGGACGGCAGCCCGTCACAATGAAAGTCGGATTGATTTTCGAGGATCGGGATGCAGGGCAAGCGAGCTGTGGGCAGCATGGGTTTGTGGTGGCGGACGGCATGGCTGGGTGCCGTTACGTTGGCGTTCGGTGTTGCGGCCGCTCGCGCACAGCAGCCGACAACGCCTGCGCCTGCAGATCCGCAGATCGCCTTCTACTACGGCCGCGATGTGCCCGCCGCTGAACTGCAAGCCTTTGACTGGGTCGTGGTGGACCCGGCAACGGCCGGCAGTTTCGATCCGAAGCAGCCATCGTCCACGCTCTGGTTCGCTCGCGTCGACCTGACACAGCAGACCGATGCGATGCGCTCGAGCGCCTGGCCTGCCAATGTGATCGACCAGGTCTTTGCGCCGTTGCTCGCGCAAGGCTACCAAGGCTTCCTGCTCGACGGACTGGACACACTCCAACGCAACGCCCCCGATGCCGCCAATGCCATTGCGGCATTGATGCCGGCGTTGCATGCGCGCGCACCGAACGCCAAGCTGCTGGCTGGTGGTACGGCCTGGCTCGAGACGCTGGCGCCGCAGTTGTCAGGCGTCGTGACGGCGGGTCTGGTGCGTGAGCGCGCAGGGGGCGAAGGTCTGCGTGATGTGGACGATGCCGAGCGCAACGCGCGCATTGCCACGCTGCGCAACATCGGTGCGCAGTATCACCTGCTCGCGGTCGCGCTCGATTACTGCGTCAACTACAACCGCACGTGTCTGCGTGAGACCGCCGATGTGGCGCGCGCTGCGGGCGTCACCAGCTACGCCACCACACCGGGCGCGGACTTCATCGGCATTGGCCGGCTGGAAGTGATGCCGCGCCGTGTCCTGTTGGTCGAAGCTCAGGAGCCCGGCACCAGCCGCAACACCGCGCCGTCGGTGCTCTATCTGGCCATGCCTATCAACTATCTGGGCTATCGCACCGAATTTGCCGACGCCAACAAGCCGTTGCCGGCCGTCACGCCCGACCGCTATGCCGGCGTCGTCACCTGGTTCGACGGCAACGCATCGCGACCGGGCGCGTGGGCGTCGTGGCTCAGGCGCACGATGGGCGCCGGCGTGCGTGTGGCGATGTTCAACCAGTTCGGGCTGAACATGGATGCGCCTACGGCGCAGATGTTGAATCTGAAAATAATGCCCGGCACGCCGGCGGGGCCGCTTGCCATCGTCTCGCATGATCCGATGATGGGCTTCGAGCTGCAGCCCCATCCCGATCGGCGCATGGCCGTGGGCGTGCAGGTGGACCCTGGTGTGACGAGGGCGCAATCGCTGCTGCGGCTCTCCGCCGGCAGCTACACCTATGATGCGGCGGCCATCATGCCGTGGGGTGGCTATGTGCTTCAGCCCTTCGGTGTGTTTCGCATGCCCGATGTCGACCAGGCGCGCTGGGTCATCCAGCCGCTGGACTTTCTGCGCCGCGCGCTGCAACTGCCCGCCATGCCGGTACCCGACACCACCACGGAGAACGGCCGCCGGCTGATGACCGTGCATATCGATGGCGATGGATTCGCCTCCCGCACCGAGTTCCCGCCCGGCGAGTTCTCCGGCCAGGCCTTGCTGCGCGACATTCTGGATCGCTACAAGGTGCCGACTACCGTGTCGATCATCGAGGGCGAATTGGCGGCCGACGGTGTGTACCCGAAGCTCACGCCGCAGCTTGAGCCGATCGCGCGCAGCATCTTTGCGCAGCCCTATGTGGAACTGGCCAGCCACACATTCTCGCACCCGTTCAACTGGCTGCGTACCACCAACCCGCCCGACCCGACTTCTGCCGAAACGCCTGAAGGCGCCGACACCGCTTTCTCGTTGAGGATTCCCAATTACCGCTTCAGTTTCGACCGCGAGATCGCGGGCTCCATTCACTACATCAACACCAAGCTGGCCCCACCGGGCAAGCGCGTGAAGGTGCTGCTGTGGAGCGGCAACGGCCAGGTGCCTCCGATTGCCGTGCAGAAGACCGTCGAGGCCGGCGTGCTGAACATGAACGGCGGCGACACCTACATCACGCGCTCCAACCCGAGCTGGACGGCCGTGGCGCCGCTTGGCGTGGACAAAGGCGATGGCCTCTTCCAGGTATTTGCGCCCGACCAGAACGAGAACATCTACACCAACCTCTGGCACGGCCCGTATTACGGCTTTTCGCGCGCCATCGAAACGTTCGAACTGACCGAAAAACCGTATCGCTTCAAGCCGATCGGCATTTACTACCACATGTATTCCGGCACCAAGCTGGCCTCGCTCACCGCCCTGCGGCAGGTATATGACTGGGCGGTCGCGCAGCCGGTCATGCCGATCTACGCGTCGGACTACATCCGCAAGGTGCTCGACTTCCGCACCATGGCCGTTGCGCGTGACGGCGATGCCTGGGTCGTGCGCGGCAACGGCGATCTGCGGACCGTGCGCTGGGCCGGGCCCGGCTTACCGTGCCTTGCCGATGCACGCGATGTGGCCGGCTACGCTGCAGGCCCGGGCGGCACCTACATCCACCTCACAAGCGGCTCGGCGCGCTTCACCCTGAACAACGCCGCGCCAACGCAGCCCTACGTGCGCGATGCCAGCGGCCGCCTGTCGAACTGGCAGCGTGGTGTGGATGGCCGTTCGCTGTCGGTCGATGTGGCCGGCTATACGCGGCCCTTCATCCGCTTTGCCAATGCAGCCCGTTGCCGGGCGACCGTGGATGGCCGTGAAGTGAGCGGCTCACATGGCGCTGAGTGGCGCATCGACCTGGGTACGGGCAACCCCGCCAAGCCCGCGCCCCAGCACGTCGAGCTGACCTGCGAAAAATGACGTCCGAAACACGGGCGAATGTCTTGTTTGCCAGACATAGCGGGAGGAAAAACGTTTGCGCTCAAGCTTTTCCTGGTCGATCCGTTGTTAACCCGACTGACGACCCCCAGGAAAAAAAGCATGAGAGCGTCTGCGCCCCTTTCTGAAGTTTCACAACCCCCGACCAGTCTCGGTACCCGGCTGGCCGCGATTGGCCTGATCGCCCTGGTGGCGGTGTTCGGCATGTTTGCCCTGGCGAACTCGCAATCGAGCCTGCGCATGCTGGAGGCCAATACCCAATCGGCCATGCACAACCAGGAAGCCGCCATGCGCGACATGATCGGCCTGTTCGACGGCACCATGCGCACCGAGGCCGACCGCTTCCTGACCGCCTTTGCCGACGCCGCGCCCGGCCCCTACAGCGTGGACCCGGCGCAGATCGTGCAAGTGGCGGGCAAGCCGACGCCCACCTTCAAAAGCGGCGACACGGTGCTGAACCTCAACTTCACCGTGCCGGACAAGTTCTTCGCGCGCACCGGCGGCACCATCGCCACTGTGTTCGCCCGCACCGGCGACGACTTCGTGCGCGTGACCACCTCGCTCAAGAAGGAAAACGGCGAACGGGCGATCGGCACGCTGCTCGACCGCGCGCACCCGAGCTACAAAGCGTTGATGGCCGGCGAGTCCTTCCGCGGCCTGGCCTGGTTGTTTGGCGTGCCTTACATGAGCAAGTACGAACCCGTGCGCGATGCGTCGGGCAAGGTGATTGGCGCGCTGTATGTGGGTGTGGACGTGCGCTCGGAGCTGGCCCTGCTCAAGGACAAGATCCGCTCGCACGGCATCGGCAAGACGGGCGGCTATTTCGTGGTTGACGGCAAGCCCGGCGCCGATCAGGGCAAGGTGCTGATCGACCATACGCAAGCCCGCGAGGGCAAGAACCTGCTCGACGCCAAGGACGCCGCAGGCCAAGCCTGGGTGCGCGAGATGATCGCGCGCAAGGACGGCACGCTGCGTCATACGCTGGCCGACACGAAAGGCGGCACCGCCCGGGAGCGCCTGACCGTTTTCACGCAATACCCGGATTGGCAACTGGTGATTGCGGGCACGGCCTACGTCGATGAACTCAACGCCGACCTGGTGGCCGCCCGCAATCGCTTCCTGCTGCTGGGCCTGGCACTCGGTGCGCTGCTGGCCGGCGGGCTGTACTGGATGCTGCGCCGTACTGTGAGCACGCCGCTGGCCGAGGTGGTGAACGTCGCCCAGCGTGTGGCTGCGGGTGATCTCACGCACCGGCTGCCCACCACCCGCCGCGATGAGATCGGCCAGGTCATGCGCGCCGTCAACGGTGTCGGCGACGGCCTTTCAGGCATCGTCGACAAGGTGCGCGCCAGCGCCTCCACCATCGCATCGAGCACCGGCCAGATCGCGGCCGGCAATGCGGATCTTTCCGCCCGCACCGAAGCGCAGGTCGGCAATCTGGAGCGCACCGCATCGAGCATCGAACAACTGGCCGCCACCGTGCGCCAGAACGCCGAAAGCGCCCACCACGCGCATGACATGGTGCAGTCCGCCAGCGAGGCGGCCAACGCTGGTGGGCAGACCGTCGAGCGACTGGTCGGCACCATGTCGGGCATCCACGCCACGGCGCAGAAGATTGCCGACATCACGGGCATCATCGACGGCATCGCTTTCCAGACGAACATCCTGGCGCTGAACGCTGCCGTGGAAGCTGCCCGCGCAGGTGAACAGGGCCGGGGCTTTGCCGTCGTGGCCGGCGAGGTGCGCAGCCTCGCCCAGCGCAGTGCAGCCGCCGCCAAGGAGATCAAGGAATTGATCAGTCGCTCGGTTGAAGAAGTGCAGGCAGGCAACGAGGCCGCACGCGGCGCCGGGGACGCCATGCAGGACATCGTGACGCGCGTGGAGCGCATCGCCGGTCTGATGGGCGAGATCAGCCACGCCTCGCGAGAGCAGTCGCAAGGCATCGAAGAGGTCAACCATGCGGTCACGTCGATGGACGAGGTGACGCAGCAGAACGCTGCGCTGGTCGAAGAAGCGGCCGCCGCCGCCGAAAGCCTGCGCCAACAAGCCCAGGAACTGCGCGGCGCGGTGGACGTGTTCCGGCTCGCCTGAGCCGCGGGGCTGTGCGCCCGGTTGGCGAGATAGAAAAACCCGGGCTTTAACCCGGGTTTTTTGTTGGCGCCTCCTTCGTGCGCGGCGATCTAGTGCAGGATCACCCGCCGCACCAAGGCGACCAGGGGCGGCCGAATCGAGCGCTCGAAACCCGGACGCAGGCGCAGTGGCTTGAGCAGCATCTTGGCAGCCATGTCGAGCGGCAGATAAGAGCGCACCAGGGCGCTCACGCGCGAGTTCAGCGCGCGGACATCGGCTTCGGGCACATCTTCCTGGCTGCGCTCGATGCGCAGCACATTGCGCAGGGCAATCATCGAATCTTCATTCTTGATTTCACGCAAGCGCGACGCGAGCGCCTTGAGCACGCGCGCGCGGCCCACGCCCTCGCTCGCGTTGCATTCGTTGAAGAAACGCAGGAAGTGTTTGTAATGTCGGACTTCATCGGCCGAGATGCGGCTGGCGAGGTCGCGCAGCACCGGTTCATCGGCTTCAGCCGCGGCTTGGGCGATGGCCCGATAGAAAGTGGCGGTGCCCATTTCGACGACGCAGCGCGCGACCATTTCCAACGCCTGCGTGGGTTCGAACTGGTCGACCGAACACGTGACCGAGTATTCCTCGAAGAAACGGGCGTAGCCGCGCTCCCAGTCGAACTCGGGCCAGACGGCTTCAACGTAGTGGCGCAACGCGCGGCCGTGCTGAAGCTCTTCGCGTTCCCAATGGTGGATCAGCCAGTGCGCAGTTTCGGGGCGGTCGGCGTAGTACTGAGCGAGGTTGCCGGCATAGAGGTCGGAGCCGCTTTCCACAAACGACGCACTGGCAACGAGGTAGAACAGCGTGCCGTTTTCGCGTACGCGTGCGACGTCGATGCTGTCGTAAGCGATCTCCTGGACCGACCACGGCATGCGCTCGCTCTCAGATGTTTCCAGATGAACCTGTGACAAGGCGCTTCCTCCGTCGGCAATCTCGCAAAAAGCGGACCGCCTCTGCTATGAGAATGAAACATCACGTTCCATGTTTCAAGACAGATGTGCGCTTCCAAAGGTTCCTAAAAGCAATCTCTTGCTTTCAAAGTGGTGAATGCGTCATGACGATTGCGTCACCCCTGTACGCGACGCAGCGGTGGGTACGGTGCGTTTTCGCGCGTTCCGCAAGCCGTAGGCGAAGGCCCCGAGCGCGACGAGAGCAGCGCTAACCATCGCCCATTCCACTGCAGCATAGCCGCCGCTCGCCCGCCAGAGCAGTGCGCCCAGCCATGGGGCGCTGGCCTGTGCCAGCAGCACGGGCGTCATCATCAGGCCGTTGAGCGTGGCGTACTGGTTGGGCGAAACCAGCTCCGGCATCGCAATCGCGCGGACCATCGTGTTGATGCCGTTGGCTGCGCCATAGACGAGCGCAAACACGATCAGCAGCGGCCCGCTGGACAGCGCCAGCAAGCCGAGCGCGCCAGCCATGGCGCCGTACGTCCACGGTGCAATGCGTACCGGGTGCGCCGGGCGTGAACGCATCATGGCCAGCCGCCCGAGCACTTGGGCGGGGCCGATGAGCGCGGCGATCAGCAACTGGCGACTGGTCGGCACGCCTTTCTCCGTCAGCAGCGGAATCAGGTGCGCGCCGAGCACGGTGGCGATCAGGCTGGTGGCCACGAAGGCCAGCACCACCGCCCAGAACACCGGCACGCGCAACACCATGCGCCATGCCGAGGCATGCACCGGTGCCGTCGGGTCGAGCGCCTCGGCTGGCGCGTGCACGGGCGGCCGCACGCGCAGGCGCGCATGGATCGGCAGGCAGATCAGCACATGCGCCAGCGCAAAAAGCTGCAGCGTATGCCGCCAGCCGAGGTGTTCCACGCCCCATTGCGCGAGCGGAATGCACAGCGTGCTGGAGAACCCTGCGATCAGCGTGAGGCCGATGATCGGGCGCTGATACGCATCCCCAAACGCCTGGCGAAGCACGACAAAGGCCGGGTCGTAGAGCGTAGTGGCCATCGCCAGGCCCATCGGCAGCCAGAGCAGCAGGAAGGCCGCCTCACTCGAGACGAAGGACCACGCCAGCAGGCCGCCCGCCGCGAGCATGGTGCCTGCACCCATCACGCGGCGCGCAGGCCAGCGGTCCAGCGCGCGCCCGACCCAGAACGAGCACAACGCCCAGACCAGCAACCCGAGTGAGAACCCCCCCGCCAGGAACGGCCGCGCCCAGCCGAGCGTCTCGTGCATCGGCCCCAGAAACACGGTGAAGGTGAAGTACAGCGTGCCCCAGGAGACCATTTGTGCCAGGCCCAGCAGCAACACAAGGCGCCCGCCTTCGGGCGAGCCTGGCGAGAACATGGGGTTCATGAAGATGGGAGCGGTGGGGGGTAGATCGGCGCAGCAAAAAACCATTCTATCGGCGGAGATTGCGGCGCGCGTGCCCCATGCGCAGGGCACGCTCAGGAGGCGTGCCCGTCCATCAGCCGCCGCAAAGCTGCCGTGTCGACGATCTCGACCGTGCGGTAATGGCAGCGGATCCAGCCCGCGCGCTGCCAGGCCTGCAGGTACTTGGAAATCGTCTGCCGCGAGCGTGCCAGCATGCGGCCCAGCTCTTCATTGCTGGCGGCCACGGTGCGGCCATCGCCGGCGCGGGCAAGCTGCAGCAGTCGTTGGGCGAGGCGCGCATCGGCGGGCATTTCGCTGGCGTGTTCGAACTCGTCGAAGATCAGGCGGATGCGCTGGCAGAGCTGCTGCATCAGCGCCCACATGCCGGCCGGGTAGGCCGACACCACGCGCGCGAACGCCGCGCTGCCCAGCAGGACGAGCGTGGTCGGCCCCTGCGCATGGGCGCTGTGCGTGCGGCCGCCGCCGTCGATGAGCGCGATCTCGCCAAACCATTCGCCCGCGCGCAGCACGCCGTAGACGAGTTCGCTGCCGCCGTCGGTCGTCCGGCTGATGCGCACGCGGCCGCGCACGATCAGGAACATGCCCTGGGCGGGGCCGCCGTGCGGGTGGATGCACTCGCCGTCGGGGTAGGTGACCAGGCGCGCGGTGGGCGCGATCTCGCCCAGCAGGTCGGCGGGGGCGTCGCGCAGCCAGCCCTGCGCGAGCTGCGAGGGCGTAGGAGCCGGGGCGGTATGGGAGGCGTCTGCGGGCATGGCGGCAGGATGCGGCGAGGGCGGTCCGATCATTGTCAAACGCTTGACAGTCTGCATGCAAGCGCCGGGCAGAGAATGGTCCGCCAGCCGCGCACCACCATCCAACCAATACGACGCGGCACCGACGCGACCATTCCGGCGACGAAGGAGACACCCCCAATGACCGATCCGCAACACACCGCCCCGCGCGCAACGTTTTCCCATATGGAGCACGGCACGCGCGAAGACTGGGCCGCCATCTCGGCTGAATTCATGCCCTTTGCCCGCGCATTGCCCGACCGTGTGCTCGCGCACCTGAAACTGCTCGATGGCGATTGCGGCGGCTTCCCGATCGATCGTCTCGCGCATTCCCTGCAAACCGCCACGCTCGCCCACCGCGACGGCCGCGACGAGGAATACGTGGTCTGTGCGCTGCTGCACGACATTGGCGATACGCTGGGCAGCTTCAACCACCCGGACATCGCCGCGGCCATCCTCAAGCCGTTCGTGAGCCCCGAAAACCTGTGGATGGTCGAGAAGCACGGCATCTTCCAGGGCTACTACTTCTTCCATCATCTCGGGCTCGACCGGAACCTGCGCGAGCAGTACCGCAGCCAGCCCGAGCTGTTCGAGCGCACCGCCGAGTTCTGCGCCAAGTACGACGCTGCGGCCTTCATGCCCGATTACGACAACCTGCCGCTGTCGTTCTTCGAGCCGATGGTGCGGCGCGTGCTGGCCAAGCCGCGCAACTCCATCTACGTGAAGGAAGGGGAGAGCGAACTGTCGCAGCCGAAGGCCGCGGCAGCGTGATGTGCCGGCCTAGGCCTTCACCACATTGACGGGCGTGCCTGCCGCCCACGCTGCTACGTTGGCGAGCGTGGTGTCGGCAATGCCCGCCAGCGCCTCGCGTGTGAAGAACGCCTGATGCGCGGTCACGATGACGTTGGGAAAGCTCAGCAGCCGCGCCAGCACGTCATCCTGCAGCACGTCGGCGGAGCGGTCTTCGAAGAACAGATCGGCCTCTTCTTCGTACACGTCCAGCCCGAGGTGGCCGAGCTGACCGGTCTTGAGGGCGTCGATCAGCGCGGGGCTGTCGACCAGACCGCCGCGGCTTGTGTTGATGAGCATCGCGCCCGGCTTCATGCTCGCCAGCGCGCTGGCGTCGACCAGGTGATGCGTATCGGCGTTGAGCGGACAGTGCAGGCTGACGATATCGGCCTGCGCCAGCAATTCAGGCAGCGGCACGTAACGCACGCCCAGCGCCGCAAGCGACGCCTGCGGAAACGGATCGAATGCCAGCAACTGGCAGCCGAAGCCCGCCATGATGCGCGCGAACACCTGCCCGATCTGCCCCGTGCCGACCACGCCGACGGTCTTGCCCGCCAGGTCGAAGCCCAGCAATCCATCCAATGAGAAATCGCCTTCGCGCGTGCGGTTGCAGGCACGGTGCAGCCGCCGGTTGAGCGTGAGGATCATGCCGACCGCATGTTCGGCCACCGCGTGCGGCGAATACGCCGGCACGCGTACCACCGTCAGCCCCAGGCGCTGAGCGGCGGGCAGGTCGACATGGTTGAAGCCTGCCGAGCGCAGCGCGATCAGCCGCGTACCCCCCGCTGCCAGCGCTTCGAGCACCTCCGCTTCGAGGCAATCATTCACGAACGGGCACACCGCTTCAAAGCCCGCTGCGAGGGGCGCCGTTTGCGCTTCAAGGTGCGCGCGCTGGAAAACGAGGTCGAAGCTATGACCGCCGCGCGCGAGTGAGGCGCGGAAGCTGTCTTCGTCGTAACGGTGGCTGCTGAAAAAGAGAATGCGCATGGCGGTGGGGCAAGCGGACGTGATGCCTGCAGCTTACTCGCACCGCCGGGTGCCGGCGCTCAGAGCGTCAGGACGATGCGGCCATCCACCTTGCCGGCCTTCAGATCGGCGAACACTTGGTTGATGTTGTCGAGCTTGTCGCGGTGAATGTGGGCGCGTACCAACCCCTCGGCGGCAAACTGCAATGACTCCTGCAAGTCGCGCCGCGTGCCCACAATCGAGCCCCGCACGGTGATGCCGTTGAGCACCGTGGAGAAGATCGGCAGCGGAAAATCGCCCGGCGGCAGCCCATTGAGCGAGATCGTCCCGCCGCGCCGCACCATGCCCAGCGCTTGCGCAAAGGCGCTGCGCGACACGGCCGTCACCAGCACGCCGTGCACACCGCCGATCTCTTTCTGGATCACGGCCGCCGGGTCCTGTTGTGAGGCATCGACGACGAGCTTGGCCCCCAGCTCGCGCGCGAGCGCAAGTTTCTCTGGCGCCACGTCGACGGCCACCACGTGCAGGCCCATCGCAATCGCATATTGCACCGCCACGTGGCCCAGGCCGCCAATGCCGGAAATGGCGATCCACTGGCCGGGCCGCGTATCGGTCATGCGGATGCCTTTGTAGACGGTCACCCCCGCGCAGAGGATGGGTGCGATCTCTTCGAAGCTGACCTGCGCGGGCAGGTGGCCGACGTAGTTCGGGTCAGCCAGTACGTATTCGGCATAGCCGCCGTTGACGGAGTAGCCGGTGTTCTGCTGCTCGTGGCAGAGGGTTTCCCAGCCGCTCAGGCAGTGCTCGCAGTGGCCGCAGGCGGTGTAGAGCCAGGGCACGCCCACGCGGTCGCCTTCCTTGACGGCGGTCACGCCTTCGCCGACGGCCGCCACATAACCCACCCCTTCGTGCCCGGGGATGAACGGCAGGCTTGGCTTGACGGGCCAGTCGCCATCGGCGGCGTGCAGGTCCGTATGACAGACGCCCGAGGCCGCGATCTTGACAAGAATCTGTCCGCGCCCAGGTGTGGGAACCGGCACTTCCTCAATGCGCAAGGGTTCGCCAAACGCATGGACTACCGCGGCTTTCATCGACTGGGCCATGAGACATCTCCTGGTTGGGGGGAGATACCAGTCTGGTCGACGCCTGGCGGGGGTGGGTTGATGTGAGTCAACCGCCGAGGAGGGCGTGCGGGATGGGCAACACTGTTAACATGCCGGCATCTTCAGTCTTTCCAACGAGCTGCCGCCTTGCCCGTGACTCCCACCTTTCTCTGGCACGACTACGAAACGTTCGGCGCCGTGCCGCGCCGTGATCGCCCCGCGCAGTTTGCCGGCATCCGCACCGATGCCGAACTCAACGAGATCGGCGAGCCGGTCGAACTGTTCTGCCAGCCCTCCAACGACTGGCTGCCCGATCCGGTGTCATGCCTCATCACCGGCATCACGCCGCAGCAGTGCGCCCGGCAAGGCATTCCGGAATACCGTTTCGCGCAGGCGATCGAGCGCGAACTCGGCACGCCCGGCACCATCGGCGTCGGCTACAACACCATCCGTTTTGATGACGAGGTGACGCGCCACCTGTTCTGGCGCAACCTGATCGACCCGTATGCGCGCGAGTGGCAGAACGAATGCGGGCGCTGGGATCTGCTCGACGTGGTGCGCACCACGTGGGCGCTGCGCCCGGAAGGCATCCAATGGCCGACGCATGAAGACGGCAGGCCGAGCTTCAAGCTGGAGCATCTGTCCAAGGCCAACGGCTTGGTGCACGATGCGGCGCACGATGCGGTGTCCGATGTGCGCGCGACGATCGCGCTGGCGCGTCTGATTCGCAACGCGCAGCCGCGCCTGTTCGATTTCTGCCTGGCGCTGCGCAAGAAAGACCGCGTGGTGGCCGAGATTGGCGATGCGCCGCGGCCGCTGCTGCACATCTCCGGCATGTACGGCGTCGAGCGCGGCTGCATGGCCGTGGTGTGGCCGCTGGGTGGTCATCCGACCAACAAGAACGAACTGATCGTGTGGGATCTGGCGTTCGACCCGTCCGAGCTGTTCCACATGGATGTGGCGACGATCCGCGAGCGCATGTTCACGCGCACAGCCGATCTGGCAGAAGGCACCACGCGGCTGCCGATCAAGTCGATCCACATCAACAAGTCGCCCATCGTCATCAGCAACATGAAGACGCTGCAGCCCGCGCAGGCAGAACGCTGGGGCATCGACTTCGCCACGATCGAGCGCCATGCCGCCATCGCCCAGGGCGCGCCCGACATGCGCGAAACGTGGCGTCAGGTATACGCCCGCGAACTGGAGCCGATCGAAGACGTCGACCAGAACCTGTACGGCGGATTTGTCGGCAACGACGATCGCCGCCTGCTCAACGAACTGCGCACGCTCAGCGGCGAACAGCTCGCGCGTCTGCATGCGGAGTTTGCCGATGCGCGTCTGCCTGAATTGCTGTTCCATTACCGCGCACGCAACTTTCCCGATACGTTGAACGAAGAGGAATACGAGCAGTGGGAGCAGTTGCGCGCCGAGCGCCTGTTTGAGGGCCGTGACGGCTATATGACGTTCGAAATTTTTGGCGAGCGGCTTCAACAGTTGGGCGCGGAAGCGGCGGAGAACGGCGACACGCGTGCGCAGACCATCTTGCAGGATCTGTACGACTACGCGCAGCAGATCGTGCCGGGCTGACGAAGCCAGCGCGCATCAAAAAAAAACGGAGGCCGAAGCCTCCGTTTTTTTATGGTGATGCTGAATGCCTAGCGCCGATCAGGCTGCCCGCTGCGCCGCCGCCGGATCGCGCCACTGTGTCAGCAGCTTGTTCCAGCGAATGCGCGCCGCCGCCAGGTTGGCTTCCTTCACGTGGCCGAAGCCGCGGATATCCTCCGGCAGGCGAGCCAGTTCCACGGCTTGCCCGAGCTTCTGCGCCGTCAGTCCCTTCACGAGTTCATCGACCAGCGCGCGGTATTCGCCGATCAGCGCGCGCTCGGTGCGGCGCTCTTCGGTCTTGCCGAAGAGGTCGAGCGCCGTGCCGCGCAGGCCCTTGAGCTTGGCGAGCACCTTGAAGATGCGCATCGTGCTCGGACCGAAGCGTTGCTTGACCAGGTGGCCCTTCTCGTCACGCTTGGCGATCATGGGCGGTGCGAGCCAGAAGTTGAGCTGATAGTCGCGGCCGGGTTCGCCTTCGAACTGCGCGCGCAGCTTGTCGAGGAACGCCGGGTCGGTGTACAGGCGGGCGACTTCGTATTCGTCCTTGTACGCCATCAGCTTCGACAGGTTGCGCGCCACCGCTTCCGTGAGCGCCAGGGGTTGGCCCGCACCCACCACGGCGGCCTCTGCTGCACGCATGCGTTCCACCACCGCGCGGAATTCTGCGGCATACGCTGCGTTCTGGTACGCGGTCAGCAGATCGACACGGCGGGCGATGAGCGTGTCCAGCGAGGGCAGGGCGATGACGTCGGCCTTGGCACGCGGCGCATCGCCGGCGAGCTTGAGCACCGCCTCGCGGTCTTGCGCGAGGTGGCGGCCCCATTCGAACGCGGTCTTGTTCTTTTCGACGGCGACGCCGTTGAGTTCGATCGCGCGAATGAGCGCGTCGTACGTCAGCGGAACCCAGCCCTTCTGCCATGCAAAGCCCAGCACCAGCGGGTTGGTGAAGATGGCATCGCCCAGCAGGCGCACGGCCAGCGTGTTGGCATCTTCAAATGCGCAGGCATCGCCGACGGCCGCGCGGATGTCCGCCTCGGCCGAGCTGCCCGGGAAGCGCCAGTTCGGGTTCTTGATGAAGTCAGCCGTGGGCGATGCCGTGCTGTTGACGATGGCGCGCGTCTGTCCGTGCTGCACCTTCGACAGCACTTCGTCTGATGCCGAGACAATCGCGTCGCAGCCGATCACCAGGTCAGCCTCGCCCATGGCGATGCGCGTGGCGTGGATCGAATCCGGACGCTCGCCGATCTGCACGTGCGAGAGCACCGCGCCGCCTTTCTGCGCCAGGCCTGCCATGTCGAGCACGGTCACGCCCTTGCCTTCGATGTGCGCTGCCATGCCGAGCAGGCCGCCGATGGTGACCACGCCCGTGCCGCCCACACCGGTCACCAGCACGCCATACGCGCGCTGGATGGCGGGCAGCTCAGGATGCGGCAGCAGCGGCAGGCCCTCCATCGACACGCCGTGCGATTCCGGCTTGCGCACCTGCGCGCCTTCGGCCGTCACGAAGCTCGGGCAGAAGCCGTTCACGCACGAGAAATCCTTGTTGCACGACGACTGGTTGATCTTGCGCTTGGTGCCCAGCTCCGTGTCCAGCGGTTCGACCGACAGGCAGTTCGACTTGACCGAGCAATCGCCGCAGCCTTCGCACACCGCGTCGTTGATGAACGCGCGGCGTGCCGGATCGACCATCGTGCCGCGCTTGCGGCGGCGGCGCTTTTCCGTCGCGCAGGTCTGGTCGTAGATCAGCACGCTGGTGCCTTGCACCTCGCGCAGCTCGCGCTGGATCGCGTCGAGGCGATCGCGGTGATGCACCGTTACGCCTTCGGGCAGCTTGATAGCGGCGTTGTACTTCTCGGGCTCGTCCGTGACGATGACGATGCGCGAGGTGCCTTCGGCATGCACCTGCGCGGCAATCTGCGGCACAGACAGCGGGCCGTCGACCGGCTGGCCGCCCGTCATGGCCACGGCGTCGTTGTAGAGGATCTTGTAGGTGATGTTCACCTTGGCCGCGATCGATGCGCGGATCGCCAGCAGGCCAGAGTGGTAATACGTGCCGTCACCCAGGTTGGCGAACACGTGCTTGTCGCCCGAGAACGGCATTTGGCCGATCCACGCCACGCCTTCGCCGCCCATCTGGCTGAAGGTGTCGGTGCGGCGGTCCATCCACACGGTCATGTAGTGGCAGCCGATGCCGGCCAGCGCGCGCGAGCCTTCCGGCACGTTGGTCGATGTGTTGTGCGGGCAGCCCGAGCAGAACCAAGGCTTGCGCTCGGCAGTGACGCGCGGCTTGGCCAACGCCTTCTCCTTGGCATCGATGATGGCGATGCGCGAGGCAATGCGTGCGCGCACGTCCGACGGCAGCTCAAACTTTTCCAGACGCGTGGCGATGGCGCGCGCGATCAGCGCAGGCGACAGCTCGTAGTGCGCCGGCAGCAGCCAGTTGGCCATCGGCACCGACCATTCGCCGCCGGCGTTGTCGCGTTCGTCAAACTTGCCGTACACGCGCGGGCGCACGTCGTCGCGGTAGTTGTACAGCTCTTCCTTGAGTTGGTATTCCAGGATCTGGCGCTTCTCTTCCACCACCAGAATCTCTTGCAGCCCTTCGGCAAACGCACGCGCGCCGTGCGCTTCCAGCGGCCACACGCAGCCGACCTTGTACAGGCGGATGCCGATGCGGCGGCAGGTTTCCTCATCAAGGCCGAGGTCGACCAGCGCCTGGCGCACGTCGAGGTACGCCTTGCCGGCGGTCATGATCCCGAAGCGCGCCTGGGGCGAGTCGAGCACCACGCGGTCCAGCTTGTTGGCGCGCACATACGACAGGCCGGCGTACCACTTGTAGTCGAGCAGGCGGGCTTCCTGCACCAGCGGCGGATCGGGCCAGCGGATGTTCAGGCCGCCCTGCGGCATGACGAAATCTTCGGGCAGGATGATCTGTGCGCGATGCGGATCCACATCCACCGACGCGGACGATTCCACCACGTCCGTCACGCACTTCATCGACACCCACAGGCCGGAATAGCGGCTCATCGCCCAGCCATGCAGGCCGTAGTCGAGGTATTCCTGCACGTTCGACGGATACAGCACCGGAATGCCGGCCGCCTTGAAGACGTGCTCGGACTGATGCGCCAGCGTGGACGACTTGGCGGCGTGGTCATCGCCTGCCAGCACCAGCACGCCGCCATGCGCGGACGAGCCCGCCGAGTTGGCGTGTTTGAACACGTCGATGGTGCGGTCCACGCCCGGCCCCTTGCCGTACCACATGCCGAACACGCCGCTGAACTTGGCGTTCGGGTACAGATTGACCTGCTGCGAGCCCCAGACCGCCGTGGCGGCCAGGTCTTCGTTGAGCCCCGCCTGGAAGACGATGTTGTGCCCGGCCAGATGCTTCTTGGCCTTCCACAAGGCCTGGTCCAGCGCGCCCAGCGGCGAGCCGCGGTAGCCGGAGATGAAGCCCGCCGTATTCAGCCCAGCGGCGCGGTCGCGCTCCTGCTGCAGCATCGGCAGACGCACCAGTGCCTGCGTGCCGCTGATGTAGATGCGGCCACGCTCGAGCGTGTACTTGTCGTCAAGGGAAACGGTTTCGAGCGCGCGGCGTAGCGCGTCGTTCAGAGGGGCATTCATGCGTGCTCCGGGTGGGTGTGTCGGGATCACCGACAGCAGGTCTCTTTTGGTGCTGCCTGCGCCGCTTCTTGTGGAAACTGGCAGACAGCTGTGGGTCGAGGCATCGTAGCATCGCGTGACATTCCGAACACCGTGCAACGCAGCAAGAATGGGGGTGGGTTTTCCCTTGGTTGTGGTGTGCGATGCACGCATGCAGGGGGATGGAAGCGGTGGTTGCACCGGTTGTGCGGTGCATGCAACGTTTGCGATCGTCGACCGCCTGACGGTCAGCCAGCGACGCTCTCGATCACGTCGCGCATGCGCAGGACCAATCCATCCATCGCTTCGGCGGGCACGTTGCCGTAGCCAAGCACGAGGCCGTTGTATTGCGCGCTCAGCGTGCCGGGCAGGCAGAAGCGCGACAGCGGCCGCAGCACCATCCCGCGTTCCCGGGCGGCGCGGCTGACCTCCGTGTCTGGCACCGGCGCGTCGAGCCGGGTGGAAAGATGCATGCCGCCCGCACCGCCCGATACGGTGACGATGCCGGCCAGGTGTCGCTCGATTGCGGTCTGCAGCGCGTCGCGGCGCTCGCCATAAAGGCGACGCATGCGGCGCAGGTGCCGCGTGAAATGTCCCGCCTCGATGAACTCGGCCAGCGCGAGCTGCTCGGCTACGCGCCCGCGCAGCATCAGCGCACCCGCCGTCTTTTTCAGCGCGGGCGCCAGTGCCGGCGGCACCACCATGTAGCCCAGGCGCAGCGCCGGGAACAGCATCTTGCTGAACGTGCCGAGATAGATGACGGGCGCATCTTCGGTCAGCCCTTGCACGGCGGACAGCGGCGCCCCCGTGTGACGGAACTCGCTGTCGTAATCGTCCTCGATGATCCACGCGCCGGCTGCGCGTGCGTGCTGGATGAGCGCAAGACGGCGCTCAAGGCTCATCACCGCGCCCAGCGGGTATTGGTGCGACGGCGTGATGTAGATGAGCCTGGGCGGCGTGTCGCGCCAGTCTTCCGCGCGCGGGGCGAGGCCGTCGGCGTCGACGCTGATCGGTACCAGACGCATGTCGGCCGCCTGCAACGCGGCGCGCGCCCCGTAGTAGCCGGGGTTCTCAATCCATGCGGTGTCGCCCGCATCGGCCAGCGTGCGGGCGCACATGTCGAGGCTGTTCTGCGTGCCATCGGTGATGAACACCTGCGTCGCATCGCAGCGCACGCCGCGCGAAACACGCAGGTATTCCGCCACGGCTTGGCGCAGCGCGACGTTGCCTTCGACGGGGCCGTAGCCCATCTGCCCTGGGCCGATGCGGCGCCATCCGCGCTCCATGCAGCGGCGCCATTGCGCCAGCGGGAATTCGTCCAGCGCAGGCGTGCCGGGCAGGAAGGGCAGCAGGTCGCTCATTTCGCCGCGCGGGCGTTCGAGGTCTTTCACGCGGTGCGACAGTTCGGGCGCGGCTTCGGGCGCTTGCGCGGGCGTCTGCTGCAGGCCAACGCGCGCCACCACCGTGCCCTGCCGCCGGCTGAGCACGAAACCCTCCGTGGCGAGCTGCTCGTAGGCGTAGAGCACCGAGTTGCGCGCGATGCCCAGCTCTTCGGCCAGCGTGCGCGATGGTGCCAGGCGCGTGCCTTCCTCGATCTGCCCGCTCAGGATGGCCGCACGCAGGCAGGCATACAGCCGATGCTGTTGTGAGGTGCGCGCTGCGCCTTCGCCGTGCATCGCCGTGCGTTCGTAGTTCGACAGCAGGACGCCGTAGTCCATCGTGGCTCTATGATTTTGGATTTTTGTGGGTCTATGCATGGTGCCACGATTTTTTTATCGTCGGCATATCGATTGACGATTCGGAGCCCCCGCATGTCCACCACAGAACCCACATCGCCCACCGCTCGCACCCGTGTGCGCCGCGTCGCGCACCGCGGCCACTACGACCGCACCACGCTGCACGCCATCCTCGACGAGGCGTACGTCTGCCACATCGCTTTCGCCGACGAGCATGGCGTGCACTGCATTCCCACCGCGTGCTGGCGCGAGGGCGACCACCTTTACATCCATGGCTCCAACGGCAGCCGGATGCTCAAGCTGGCGGGCAGCGGCGCGCAGGTCTGCGTGACCATTACGCACATCGATGGCCTGGTGCTGGCACGCTCGGCATTCAACCATTCGATGAACTACCGGTCGGCCGTCATCTACGGCGCGTTCGAAGTCGTGCCGGAGGCGCAGAAGACTGCGGTGCTCGATACCTTCATGGAAGTGCTCGCGCCTGGCCGTTCGCGACAGGCGCGGCCCGGCAATGCGAAGGAACTTGCCGCCACGACCGTGCTGCGCATTCCGCTGGATGAGGCTGCCTGCAAGGTCCGCACTGGCGGGCCGAAGGATGATCCTGAGGATCAGGACCTGCCGGTGTGGGCTGGCGTGCTGCCGATGGCGTTGCTGCCGTTACCGCCGGTGGTGGAGGCGGCGCCGGGGGGTACGCCTGACTACGTGCAGGAGTGGAGGGACAGTGCTCGCGCACAGGCGGTGGGCGCGGTGATGTCGTGAGGGCTGCGGGGCGCTGGTTGGTTTTGCTTTTTTTGATTGTGGTGCATCCCTTGTTTCAGCCCCGGCAGGGGATGAAACAACGGGCACACCAAGAACAATAATCAGTGCACCAGTTGATTGATCTCAATAATCGGCATCAACACCGCCAACACGATCAACAACACCACCACACCCATCGTCAGAATCAGCGCCGGCTCAAGCAAGCCAGTAAGGAACAGCGTCCGACGCTCCAACTCCTGCGCCTCCCCCTGCGCAGCCCGCTCCAACATCGCAGGCAGATTCCCCGTCGCCTCTCCCGAGCGGATCAAATGCACCAGCACAGGCGGAAACTGGTTCTGCGCCGCCAACGCTCGCGCCAGCGACGTCCCTTCCCGCACGCGCGTGGATGCGTCTTCCACGTTGGTCTTGAGCGCAACGTTGTTCAGCGTTTCCCCCGCTGCCTGCAAGCCCCGCAAGATCGGCACGCCGGCACTGGTGAGAATCGCCAGCGTGCTTGCAAACCGCGCGGTGTTGTAACCGCGGACGAGCTTGCCGAACAGCGGCGCTGTCAGCAGCCACTTGTGCCACGACAACCGCAACGCCGGCTGCTTGAGCAGATTGCGGATCAGTACGCCAATGGCCGCCAGCACGATCGCCGCCAGCCATCCCCAGTTCCGCACGAAATCCGACAGCCACAGCATGATGATCGTGAGCGTCGGCAGCTTTTGCTTGGTGTTGGCAAACACGCTGACCACCTGCGGCACCACGTATGACAGTAGGAAGATCACGATCGCGAACGCCACCACCGTGACGATGGCGGGATACGTGAACGCCAGCTTGATCTTCGATGTGAGCGCGTTGCGGCTCTCGATGTAGTCGGCCAGGCGGGAGAGGACGAGGCCGAGGTTGCCGGAGTGCTCGCCCGCTGAAACCAGCGCGCGGTAGATGTCCGGAAAATCCTTCGGATACTGCGCCAGCGCCACCGATAGCGAGCTGCCGCCCACCACTTCCGCGCGGATGGCCGCGAGCAGTTCGCCGACGTACGCGCGTTCGGCTTGATCGGCCAGCGCGGCCAGTGCTTCATCGAGCGGCAGGCCCGCCACGAGCAGGCTGGCGAGTTGGCGCGTGACAAGCGCGTTTTCCTGCGCCGATAGCCGCTTGCCGAAGCTCGACCCGCCGCGCTTGGTGGCCTGTGCGCCCAACGCATCGACCAGCAGCGGCGTCAGCCCGCGTGCGCGCAGCAGCGTGCGGGCCTGACGCGCGCTGTCGGCTTCGATGACACCCTTGTCGGTCTTGCCGGTGGCGTCGGCGGCTTCGTAGCGGAAGGCTGGCATGCGCTATTCGTGTAATCGCGGCTTAGTCGCGTGTGACTCGCAGCACTTCTTCCAGCGACGTGGCGCCGGTGTCGATCCAGCGCTGTGCATCCATGCGCATGGTCTGCATGCCCTGGCCGATGGCGAACGCCTTGATCTCGGATTCAGCGGCCTGGCGGTGGATCATCGTCTGGATCTCGGGCGTGACGGTCAGCAGTTCGTACACGCCAGTGCGGCCCTGATAGCCGGAATGGTTGCAACGGTCGCAGCCGACGTGATGCCACACCGATTTGCGTGCCGGTGCAGCGGGTGCCACGCCATCGGCAACCGGCGTGCCGGCCACGGCTTCCACCTCGGCAGGCGTGAGTTCGAGCACTTCTTCGCGGCGGCAATGCACGCACAGGCGGCGTACCAGACGCTGCGCCAGCACACCCAGCAGCGACGACGACAGCAGGAACGGCTCGATCCCCATGTCGATCAGGCGCGTCACGGCAGATGCGGAATCGTTCGTGTGCAGCGTCGCCAGCACCAAGTGACCCGTCAGCGAGGCCTGCACGGCAATCTGCGCGGTTTCCAAGTCGCGGATTTCCCCGATCATCACCACGTCCGGGTCCTGGCGCAGGATGGCGCGCAGGGCCTTGGCGAAGGTCATGTCGATCTTCGGGTTGACCTGCGTCTGGCCAATGCCGTCGAGGTCGTATTCGATCGGGTCTTCCACCGTCATGATGTTGGTGGAAGCGGAATCGAGTCGCGACAGCGCCGCGTACAGCGTGGTCGTCTTGCCCGAACCCGTCGGGCCGGTGACGAGCACAATGCCGTGCGGCTGGTTGATGAGGTGGTCAAAGCGCGCCAGCGTGCCGGCGCCCATGCCGAGCTTGCCGAGGTCGAGCCGGCCGGCTTCCTTGTCGAGCAGACGCAGCACTGCGCGCTCGCCGTGGCCGGTGGGCAGGGTGCTCACACGCACGTCCACGGGGCGGCCGCCCACGCGCAGCGTGATACGGCCATCCTGCGGCAGGCGTTTCTCGGCAATGTCGAGCTGCGCCATGATCTTGATACGCGAGATGAGCGCGCCGTGCAGCGCCTTCTTGGGGCGCACGACGTCGCGCAGCGTGCCGTCCACCCGGAAGCGTACGACGGATGCATTCTCGAACGGCTCGATGTGGATATCCGAGGCGCCTTCGCGCGCGGCCTGCGTGAGCAGCGCGTTGATCATGCGGATGATCGGCGCGTCGTCTTCGGATTCGAGCAGGTCTTCCACGGCAGGGATGTCCTGCATCAGGCGCGAGAGGTCGACTTCGCCTTCTACTTCGCCCACCACCTGGGCTGCGCTGCCGTCTTGCGCGTTGTAGGCCGTCTGTGTGGCCGTGGACAGCGCTGCAGTGCTAAGCGTCACCAACTGCAGCGCGCCGAACACGCGGCCGAGTTCAGCCAGCGCCGTGCGCGAGGTTTCGGGGCAGACCCACACCTCCAGCGTGTCGACGTCCTGGCGGGCGACGAGCAGCTTGGCGTCGCGCGCAAACGCATACGGCACCAGCCGCACGGCTGACTGCGAGGGCAGCTCGAGCGCGCTGACGTCGGTGGTGGGAGCTTGCGTTGCCATGGTTCGTTGTCCGTTGTCAGCCACCATTGCGCGGCGCGTTGCCGTCGTAGCCGCCCGAGGTGGGCGCCGCAAAGTTCTGCAGGCGCGGCTGGCTGCGCGTGGTGCCTTGCGGCATCGGCATCGGGGCGCCCGGGGGCACCTGCGTGCCGGCCGGGCCCTTCGGCACGATCGACACATCGCCGTAGTTGTCGGCCGGACGCATGGCGTTGGGCGAGGGCAGCACCGGCGTGTCCTTGTCCGACGTGGTCGGCAGCATGTTCGGCGAGACAAAGCCCTGCTGCGTATCGCGCATGTAGTTGTAGCGGTTGTCTGACAGCGCGCCCGTGGCATCGGCCGTGCGCAGGATGATCGGGCGCAGGAACACCAGCAGGTTGGTCTTCACGCGCGTCTTGTTCTCCGAACGGAACAACGCGCCCAGGATGGGGATGTCGCCCAGGCCCGGCACCTTTTGCTCGCCGTCCTGGTAGTTGTCTTCGAGCAGGCCGCCCAGCACGACGACTTGGCCGTCATTGGCCAGCACGTTGGTCTCGATCGAGCGCACGTTGGTGGTCGGGCCTTGCGTCGCATTCTGCGTGCCCGGCACCACGGCCGACGATTCCTGGAAGATCTGCATCTTCACCAGCCCGCCGTCGGTGATCTGCGGCTTGACGCGCAGCGTGATGCCGACGTCCTTGCGGTCGAAAGTCTGGAACGGCGTGACCGAAGCGGACGTGCCCGTCTGCGCATACGAGCCCGTGGTGATCGGCACGTTCTGGCCGATCAGGATCTTGGCCTCTTCGTTGTCCAGCGTGATCAGGTTCGGGGTGGACAGCACGTTGACAGAGCCGTCCGAGCCCAGCGCCGACAGAATCGCGCCAAGCCCGCTGGCCTTGTTGAAGACGCCGAAGTTGCCGCCATTGAGCTGCCCGACGTTCACGTTCGAGAGCGCCGTCTGCGCCGCCGTGCTGCCGATGCCGCCCGTCGTGATGGTGGCAATCGTGCCGGCCAGCGTCAGCAGGTTGCCCGAGCCTGTGCCGAAGTTGGTGCCGCCGCCGCCGTAGGTGTTCGGGCCGCCCGCGCCCACCATCCACTGGATGCCGAGTTGCGACGCCTTGGTGGCCGTCACTTCCACGATCATCGATTCGATATAGACCTGTGCGCGGCGCGCGTCGAGGTCGTCGATCACGGCGCGCAGGTTGCGGTAGACCGGCTCGCTGGCGGTGATGATGAGCGCATTGGTGGCCGGATCGGCCTGGATGATGCCGCCGGTGGTCGGCGTGTTGTTCTGCCCGAACGAGGCGCGGAACGAAGAGCTGCCGCTGCCCGAGCCGCTGCCCGACCCCGAGCTGCTGCCGTAGTTGGTGTTCTGCGTGTTCTGGTTCTGCGAGGTGTTCACGCCGCCCGCCGGCTGCGAGGTCGCACCTTGCGCGGCGCTCTGGCCGCCCGGGCCGGTCGCTGCCGAGGCCGACAGCGTGGCATCGGCCGCGACGATCGCGCGCAGGGTGGTGGCCAGCTGCACCGCGTTGGCGTTCTTGAGCGGTACCACCCAGATGTTGCCCGGGCGTGCGTTCGGAACGTCGAGCTTGGCGATCAGCTGTTTGGCTTGCGCAAGGCGTGCCGCACTCGACGCACGCACCATCACGCTGTTCGAGCGTGGTTCAGCCACGACCGACGTGCGCAGGCTCGGGTCCGACAGCGCAGCGCCGGCGCCCGCACCGCCTGCGCCACCGGCCGACGGGTCGAGCAGCTTCTGCAGCGTGGCCGCCACGTCGATGGCCACGGCGTTCTTCAGCGGAATCAGTTCGGTCTCGCCGGCCACGGGCGTGTCGATGGAGGCGATGATGCGGCCGATGCGGCGCAGGTTGTCGGCGTAATCAGTAATGACCAGCGTGTTGTTGGCCGGGTAGGCGGTGATCGTGTTGTTGGGCGCGATCATCGGGCGTAGCACCGGCACCAGGTTGTTGGCCGATTCATGCTGCAGGCGGAAAACCTGCGTGACGACCTGCTCGCCGCCGCGCGAGCCCGCCGCGCCCACGCTCGTGGGGGAGCCCTGCAGCTTGGCGTCGGCTTCCGGCACGACCTTGGTGAAGCCGTTGCCCTCGACAATCGCGTAGCCCTGCATGCGCAGGATCGAGCCCAGCGATTCCAGCGCCTGCGCGCGCGTCACCGGCTTTTCGGTGACGAGGTTGACGGTGCCCTTCACGCGCGGGTCGACGATGAAGTTCTTGCCTGTGGCCTGGCCGACGGCCTTGACCACCGAGTCCAGATCCGCGTTGACGAAATTCAGCGAGACCTCATCCCCGGGGTTGCCGGCGGCGCCGTTCTGGGCAGATGCCGCGCTCGGCGGAGCGGCAAAGACTGGCATCGAGCCGGCCACCATTGTTGCGCAGCATGCCAGGACGATGGCGCGAACGGTGAGTCGGGAAGAGGCGTTGTACATGGTCTCGTTCATGGTTGTCGGCACGCTGGCTCGCGCGCCGGCTTGAGGATCAAAAGCGGAGTCGATGATTGGACCCGTCGCGCGGGCCCAGCAGACTCAACAGGCCAATCAATTGCGGTTCCGACTCCGGCGTGGCACTGGCCACGCCGGCAAAATGCGCGCCCTGGCCAAGGGTGCCCTGGCCCTGCAGGGTGAGCGGCCCGGCCAGCGTCGACAGCGACAACTGCATCGGCGCACCGCTCACGCCGCCAAACGACACCACCGCCTGGTAACTGCCCAGCGGCCGTACCCGGCTGAGGCTGGATGATACCTGCTCGAGCGTGACAGTCAGCGCGCCCTGGGCGGTGTCTGGCTGGCCCTTTCCACGGCCGAATCGGCCCGAGAGCGGCGTCCACTGGGCCCGCAGCCGGCCGTCCAGCTTGAGCGTGTTGAACGGTGCGCCAATGCCTTCCAGCAACGATGCCGGCAGGGCGACCGTACCCGCCTCCGCGTCCCAATGCCCTGGCGTGACCGTCAGCGTGACCGGCTTCTCCAGCGCGCGATCGTGCGTCAGGTGCGCGCGCAGCGTGCCGGTCAGCAGGGGCAGCATGTCGATCGACCAGGACAGCCGACCGGGCAGCACGGTTGCATCGGCGCCGCCGTTGCCGGCCGTCAGCGCCAGCGTTGCGCTGCCGTGCCAGATACTGCCCTGGCTGTCGGCCAGCAACACACGGTGCCCCGTGGCTGCGGCGATGCGCTCCGCCGCCCATGCGGCCGGATACTGCGCCACCAGGGTCACGCCCACGGCCAGCAGCGCCACGCCACACCACAGCACGCGCCAGCCGAGGCTCGTGCGCTCGTCGGACTCGGCGCGGCGGCGCAAGCGCAGCGGCGGAAGCGATTCAATTCCCATCGGCACGATCCGACCCGTCAGTGGCCCGCGGCGGCGGGGCCTTGCAGCGTCGCCGTCACGTTGACCAGGGCCGTCGCGCCCACGTATTTGATGTTCGTATCGATCACCTTCATGCGCTGTGCCTGCCGCACCTCCTGCAGCCATTCGGCGACGGCGCCAAAGGGCACCTTGTCCAGTTGCACCTGCACGCTCTCGCCCGACATCGCCATCCGCGTGGCCTTCAGGCCGTGGTTGGTCAGGCTCGTGTTGAGTGCCTGCTGCAGTTCCGCACCGCGCGGCACGGGTGCAGCGGCAATGGCCGACAGGCTGCGCGCTTCCTGACCGAGCGTTTCCATCTCGGCGAGTTGGGTACGCATCTGCGGCAGCGCTTTCTCGATGCGGCGCTGGCCTTCAAAGGCCGGCTCCCACAGCACCAGGTAGACGATCACGAGTAACAGCACCACGCCGCCGCCAGCCAGGATGCGGCGCTCGCGCGGCTCGCGCTGCATCCAGAAGGTCGTGGCCGCATCGCGCACCGAGTCCGGCACGCCAATGCGCGGCAGGCGGCGGGATGACGATCGGGAAGAAGAGGAGGAAGTCGCCATGGAGGAATCGTTATTGGGCGATGGAGACCGTCCAGCGCGAGCCCGGTACGGTCGCCTCGGCACCGCGCGGGGCCTCGGCGGTGTCCATGTTCAGGCCGACATTGCGAGCAGCGGTGCGCAGGCTGGCGGTGTCGGTGCCGTCCTTGAGCGTGACCGTGAGCGCGCGGCCGTGGTAGTCGAGCGCGAGCAACGCGTCGGGCGCGAGGCCGGTGGCAGCCTGGGCGAAGCGATCGGCCAGCGGCAGGAAGTCTTCCGGCGCCGATTTGCCGGCGGCCAAGCGCAGTTGCTCGACCTGGCGGCGCATCTGCGCGGGCGGGTCGAGGATCACGGGCGTATTCGGGAATGCCGTCTGCAATTGCGCGCGCATGGCGGTATCGAGCCGCTTCTGCTCGGCGCGCAGCGTGAGCCAGCGCGCGTTCATGCCGATGAGCTGCACGACCACGATCAGCACGGCCAGCGCGATCGGCAGGCGCCACAGGCTCCAATCCATGCCGGCCACGCCGCCGCTTGCAAAGTCGAACTGGCAAAGGTCGGCTTCGCCTGACGCGAGGGCGTCGCGTGCGCCGGCGGTCCAGGTGGACCAGTCGAGCGTGGCGGTGGCGGGGTCGGCGGAGAGGCCGGGCGCCAGCTCGCGCAGTGCCGGGGACACCATCAGCGTGGCCGGCGTGGGGGCAATCCCCAGCCAGTTGCCGACGTTTGCGGGCAGCACGCGCAGACCGTAGCCCTCGGCGCGGCCGGTGCGTACGGTGATGTCGATGGCGACGGGCGCATCCGGGTCGGACGGCGGTGCCGCATCGAGCGCGATGGTTGCCGGAGCGACCGCGGCCACGGTTTCAGCAGCAGGCGCGTCGGCTGCGGGTTCAGCGGCAGAGGAAGCGTCAAGCGACGGCTCAGCACGTTCGACGGCGTTTGCCGATTCTGCAATCGGCGCTGCCGCTACGGCAGGCGTTTCAAACGGCACACAAAGCTGCGCGGGCAGCAGATGGCAGGTGCGGTGCTTGTGGCCAGCAAAGGTATCGAGGATGAAGCGGACCCACGCGCGATCGGCAATCATCAGCGCGCGCGACTGCGGCTCGCGGGGGGCGCGCCAGCCACGGGCCGGTGCATCTCCGAGGCGGGGCCCAAGGGCGATATGGCATTGCTGCGCGTCCTGCACGAGGCGGTCTTCCACCAGGTTGGGCAGGGCCAGACGCAGCTTGGGCAGCGCCAGCGGCGGCACGTTGGCCGGCACCAGCAGCACATCGGCGGCGGGCAGCAGAAGGATCAGGCGGTCAGCGGCGGGCAGTTCGTCGGTGCGCGACGTGCCTTCGCGCTGAACGCGTTGCGGCCCCTGCGCGCCTTCTTCACGCACCAGCGCGAATGGCACGGAGGCAAGCGCGCCCGCCGACCAGCGTTCGGGCGATTGAATGGGCCGGTGCGGCAGGCGCACGTACAGGGAGGTCGTCAAACCGCTCCTCTATTGATATTGATCTTGAGAGTGTGAATGCGAACTGCCGACGGAAGCGCCGGATTGCGCAAAACCCGCGATGCTGAACGATGCGGATGACAATACGGCGAAGGCCAGGGTCTGTCTACAAGCGGCGCGTACGCACGTGGCGGGGTGTTGCGCCGCCGTCATGACGGAATCTCGTCGATGCGGCGGACCCAGACGATGCGGGTCGCGTTATTGTTGATCGGATCGCCACGTGAAACAAGCGCCACTTCCCCGATCCGGGCGCGCTCGTGGCGGGCCATGCCGTAGACCAGAAAATAGTGGGTCTGCACGTCCAGCAGATTGGCGGCGGCGGTGGTGTCGACCCCGGGCGCGATGCCGCGCAACTGATTGGTGACATCGCCGATGTTGCGGAAGTAAGCGCGGTCGCGCGCCTGCACCAGCGAGCGGGCGCGGTCCAGGCTCAGGTTCGGGATGACGGCGGCCAGCACTTCGGCGCTGGCCGTGTTCGCGTTGATCTGCGTGCGGGTTGGCAGCACGATCACGTAGGGGCGCAGCTTGGCGATCATGTCGGCCGTGTAGCCGGGAATCGTCAGCAGGCTGGCCACGTCGTCGAGCGGCCGGGGGCCGTTGCTGTTGCTGCCGCCGCTCCCGCCACCGCTGTCTTCGCCGCCTTGCTGACCGCCCTGCATGCCTTCGATCGACTGGAAGCCGCCCAGCATCTGCGCCAGGTACGTCGCCGTGATATTGGCCAGGCTCGGGTCGATGTTGAGCGATTGCAGCAGCAGACCGTACGCCTTGATGGCGTCTTTGTCGCGGCCGGTGATGAGGGTGCGGGCGCCCAGCGTCTGCGCCGTCAGCAGGTTCATCAGGTTGAAGCGTGCCTGGGCATCGAAGATGCGGCCCGACAGGTACGACTCCTCGCCGGTCGTATCCGTGCGCAGCGAGCTGCCGAGGAAGTCCGACAGCTTCGTTTCCTGGATCGGTACGGCCCAGATTTCGCCCAGATGGTCGACGGCGCCGGTGCGGCGTTGGTCATCGCGCAGGATGAGGCGCGCCCAGTCGATGCCGGCCCGCGCAATCCAGGTGGCCTGCGCTTTCAGGCGCTGGTTTTCCACCGCGCGGATCTCCACCTGCTGGCGCCACAACATGCCCGACACGATGACCACGGCCAGCGTGACGACCAGCAGGGCCGTGATGATGGCCGCGCCGCGCTGGCGCCGGGCACGCGCGTTACGTTGGGCAGGTTGACGAGAGCATCGCGCCATGTCAAAGCCCCGTCATGCAGATGCGCGTGAAGCGCTGCGGCGCGCCCTGCGGCGTCATGCGCACGAGCAATGCCAGTTCCACCGCGCGCACCGAGGCGGCCGGCACGACCACGCCCGGGCTGTTGGCCGACGGCGCCGACGCGCTGGGCGCGGAAGCCGTCGGCAAGCCGGTGAGGGTGGTGGTGTTGCTGCCGGCCGGGAACAGCGCCGCCGACAGCGCGCCCGTGTTGTCCATCCAGCCGCCGGGTTCGATCCAGGCGCGGGCGCTGATGCTGTCGACGTTGGCGGCGAGCAGGTAGCGCGCCGCGCCCGCGCCGCCCTGGCGCAGGTTGTCCATCGCATTGCGCAGGTCGCCGCGGTTGGTGATCGGTTGGGTCTGGAGGCGTTCGAGCCGGCCGTCGACGATGCGGTAGAGCACCACCTGCCACGCGGGCGGCTGGCCATCGTCGCGGCGGTCGCGCACCATCAGCACGCGGTTGGCGTCCACCTCCACCGGTGAGCGCGACAGCGTGTTCGGATCGGCCAGTTGGGTGCAATCGGCGTCGAACTGGGCGTAGGCCGTCTTGAGTGCTTCGATGCGTTCGTCGCGCTGGGCCAGCGCCTCGTGCGTGCGGGTCATGCTGTCGAGCCCGCGCCAGGCGATCACGGCCAGGATGGCCAGCAGCGTGATCGCCACAAGCAGTTCGAGCAGGGTGAAGCCGCGCGCCGAACGGTTAGAAGACATTGCGCGCATCGTTCGGCAACAGAGTCACGAGCCAGGCCAGCCGCACGGATTTGGAAGCGTCCGGATAGACGGACACCTCCACGCGGCGGAACACCGGGTTGGGCGTGGTGGCGATGGTCTCTTCGCACCACAGTTGTGTATCGCCCTGCGGGCAGGCGAAGCCGCGCGCGCCGGGGTCGGGGAAGGCGCGTGCCAGGCGCAGGTTGGCGAGGTGGTTTTCGGCGCTCCAGGTGGCGATCATGCGCGTCTGCAGGGAGTCGCTTGCGGTGGTCATGCTGCCCATGGCCCGCATGGTGGCGGTAAGTGCCACGGCCACGATGGTCAGCGCTACCAGCACTTCGAGCAGGGTGAAACCGCGCGTGCGCGTTGGACGGTGGCTGCGCGTCATTGCGTTTGCGTCTCCGTCAGCACGCGCGGGCCGCCGTCTGATACCACGTCGACGCGCGAACCCTGCGAGGTGAGTGCCACGCGCCACGGCAGGCCGATCGCCTCACGGCCGAACACGAGGCGCTGCGGGGCGCCCGGCACCGCAGCGGCACCGGCTACGATCTGTACGTTGTCCATGCCTTGGCGCCAGTGGCCCGGCGCGAGCACGTCCTGGTTGAGCACGCGCCAGCCACTCGGCGTCGATTCGTAGAAGCGCCAGCCCTGCGCATCGCCTTCCCACGCCACGGGGCGCGAGGTGAGTTGCGCCTCTTCCTGTGCGAGCTCGATCAGGCGGGCGAGCTTCTGTGCATCGTCGGCCAGCTGCGAGCGCGGGTTGGGCGTGGCGTTCACGGCCACCACGGCCAGCACGATGCCGATGATGACCACCACCACCAGCAACTCCAGCAGCGTAAAGCCGAGAGCCTGCCGGCGGCGATGTGGATGGCCGAGCATGGTGAGCGGGTGGGGGCTGGGGGGACGGCGGCGGCTTAGTTGTCCCAGTTGCCGATGTCGGCGTCGTTGCCCGTGCCACCGGCCTGGCCATCCGCGCCGAAGCTGAAGACGTCCACTTCACCGCGCACGCCGGGGTTCAGATATTGGTACGGGTGGCCCCACGGGTCTTTGGGCAGGCGTTCCAGATAGCCGCCGCCTTTCCAGTTGTTGGGGATCGGCTCGGTGGTCGGCTTGGCGACCAGCGCCCCGATGCCTTGTTCGGTGGTCGGGTAGCGGCCGTTGTCCAGGCGATAGAGCTTGAGCGCCTGCGAAATGGAAGCGATGTCCTGTTTGGCAGCAATGATGCGCGCCTCGTCAGGACGGCTCATGATCTTCGGCACCACCAGCGCGGCGAGGATGCCCAGGATCACCACCACCACCATGATTTCGATCAGGGTGAAGCCACGCGCCGCATGTCGGGCGAGGGCGCGCTGGCGGAAGGAAGAGCGAAGTTGGCCTTGCATCATGGCGACAGAGTTGGCAATAAGGGGAAGAGACACAGTATATCCGTGACATATGACCATATATTGCACGCGGGGGTCATGCCGCGTTGGCTCTAGAGCCGCACCTCCAAGCTGTTCACCGAACCGGCATGAAGGGCGGATAGAATCGGCGTATTCCTACGGTGCCTTGCCCCATTTCATGAACGCTCGACAGTCGTCCCGCCTGCTCAGTCTTGTACTGTTTGCTGCCCTGTGTGCGCTCCTGACGCACTGGGTGCTGACGCTGTCGTCACTGCGCTCGCTGGGTACGCCGCGCGAGGCGCGTGTGGCCCAGACCGACGCGCTGGAGACCGGCGCGGCCGTCACGCTCTTTGGCGGTGGCCCGCAGAATGGCCCGCGCGATGTGCAGGTGATGGGCGTGGTGGCTGATCTGGCCGATGGTTCGGGCGCGGCCATCGTGTCGGTGGACGGCGGCGCACCGCAGGCGGTTCGGGCCGGCAAGTCGCTGTCACCCAACCTCAAGCTGGTGGAAATCAAGGCGCGCTCGGTAGTGATCGAGCGTAACGGCGCGCGCCAGGAGATTCCGCTGCCAGCCAGCGCCGTGGCCGGCGTGTCGCCGGCCAATCGCCATGCGCCGCCTCTGCCGCTGCCGCCTGCAGGTGCCGCAGCTCCGCTATCGACGCCCGCTATGCCACCCGCGCCGCCAGTTGCCAACAACCCGGCCAACACCGCCATGCCGGGCGCCATGCTGCCCATTGCGCCCGCTCAGATCAACACGGGTGACGAGCCTGCCAGCCAGGGCGGCGGTATCGTCGGCCCGCGCCACCGCGCGGCGGCGGCCGCACGCAAGGGCGATAACCCCCAGCCGGGTGCCAACCAATAGGCATGGGGCGGCCCCGCCATGCGGTGGGGCGCGCATATTACAGGGCATGTCATCGGGGTAACAGCGTGTAAAAGCCGGCAACGCGTCGGCATTGTCGGGTTCTAATCCGCTACACAGTCCATGTGAAAAGGAGCTGACCGTGACCAACAAACGTGCTGTCCAAGCCTTCCTCGCCACCTCGGCCCTGTTCCTGGCCATGTCGGGCATGAACGCCCGCGCCCAGGATGCCAGCGCCCCAGCCGCCAGCGCACAGGCGCCCGCGGCAGTGCCCGCTGCGCCGCAAGCCAATGCGCCTGCCGGCAAGCTTGGCCGTCACGGCGGCGGCCTGAAGGCGCTCGACACCAACGGCGACGGCCAAATCTCGCGCGACGAGGCCAAGGGTCACACCTGGCTTGAGAAGAACTTCGACCAGATCGATACCAACCACGACGGCCAACTCAGCAAGGACGAGCTGGCCGCCTGGCACAAGGCCCACAAGGGCGAGATGCGCGAAAAGATGGCGCAACGCTTCGACGCCAAGTTCAAGGCCGCCGACAAGGACAACGACGGCTCCCTGACCAAGGACGAAGTGCAGGCCGGCATGCCGCGTCTGGCCAAGAACTTCGACCAGATCGACGCCAACCACGACGGCAAGATCACCGAAGACGAAATCCGCGCCTACATGAAGGCCCGTCACGATGCCCGCAAGGCGCAGAAGAACACCCCTGCAGCCGCGGCCATGCCGGGCGGCCCGTCTGCCACCAAGGGCGAATAAGCCTTCCACCCGCGGTATCGGTTGTAAGCAAGCGGCGCCTTCGGGCGCCGTTTTTTATTGCTTGCCGCGACGCCCCAAAAAAAACACCCCGATGGCGAACCACCGGGGTGCGGGTACAGCTCGCCTGAAGTTGAGGGTTTTCAGGCCGGCTGATCGTCGGCCTTGAGCACGCCGCGGCGCATCTGGTCGAGTTCGATCGACTCGAACAGCGCCTTGAAGTTGCCCTCGCCAAAACCTTGATTGCCCTTGCGCTGGATGAACTCGAAGAAGATCGGGCCGAGTTGGTTCTCGGAGAAGATCTGCAGCAGCAGGTCGCCCGGCGCGCCATCGATCAGGATCTTGCGCTTCTTCAGTTCCGCCACGTTTTCGCCATGGCCGGGGATACGCTTGTCGACCAGTTCGTAATACGTGTCGATCGTGTCGAGCAGCGTGATGCCGTTGCTGCGCAGTGCGTCCACCGTGTTGAACAGGTTGGTCGAGCCCAGCGCAATGTGCTGGATGCCCTCGCCGTGGTACATGTCCAGGTACTCCTGGATCTGGCCGGCCTTCTCCGTCCCTTCCTCGTTGATGGGGATGCGGATGTTGCCGCACGGGCTCGTCATCGCCTTGCTCTTCACGCCCGTGACCTGGCCTTCAATGTCGAAGTAGCGCACTTCACGGAAGTTGAAGAAGCGTTCGTAAAACTCGGCCCATTCCTTCATGCGGCCACGGTAGACGTTGTGCGTCAGGTGGTCGATGTAGGTCAGGCCGTGACCGGTGGGGTTCGGGTTGGCGCCCGCGATGGGCACGAAATCCACGTCGTAGATGCTGATGTTGCCGATGTCGCCGGCCTTGGCGTCGTTCTTGCCGGTCCAGCGGTCGACCAGGTAGATCAGCGAATCGCCGATGCCCTTGATGGCCGGAATGTTCAGCTCCATCGGGCCGCTGTGGGTGTCGAAGCCCCATGCGCCCAGTTCCAGCGCGCGCTTGTAGGCGAACGCGGCGTCCTGCACGCGAAACGCGATCGCGCAGATCGACGGGCCGTGCAGGCGCGCAAAGCGCTGCGCGAACGAATCCGGCTCGGCGTTGATGATGAAGTTGATCTCGCCCTGGCGATACAGCGTCACGTTCTTGTGACGGTGCTTCGCGATGGCGGTAAAGCCCATGTTCTCGAACAGCTTGCCCATGGCAACGGGGTCCGGCGCGGCGTATTCAATGAATTCGAAACCGGCGGTGCCCATCGGGTTTTCCCAAGGCGTGAATTGCATGGTGAGTCTCCTGTGGGGGCGCGCTCTGGAGCGCTCAGGTTTTTGACGATCCTCGCAGTGTAGGAGTGTCCCTCCAAGCAAAAATTGCGAAGTTGTGCCCACCTTGCTAAATTTGCGCAAGAAAATTGCCGAATTAATTGGTGCGGAGCAACAAAAATGAATAAAGTGGAACTCGACAAGATCGACCGCAAGATCCTGGAAGTCCTGCAGAACAACGGCCGCCTCACCAACCTCGAAGTCGCCGAGCGGGTGAATTTGTCGCCCAGCCCGTGTTTGCGACGTATTCGCCGCCTGGAAGAGTCCGGCGTGATCCGCCAATACGCCGCGCTGCTCGACCCGACCAAGATCGGGCTGGGGCTGTCGGCCTACATCAACGTGCGGCTGGAAAAGCAGGGCGGTGCGCCCAAGGGCAAGGGGCCGTCAGACATCTTTCGCGCCGCCGTGGCGACATGGCCCGAGGTGGTCACGTGCTACGCCATGACCGGCGAGATGGATTACCTGCTCAAGGTGTTCGTGGAAGACATGGAGCACTTCGCGCGCTTCATCCGCGACCAGCTGCTTGCGCACCCGGCGGTGATCGATGTGAAGAGCAGCTTTGCGTTGGAGCGGATTAAAGATACGACGGCGTTGCCGGTGGTGGTTTGAGGGCGCCCGTATCAGGCGTTATCCGCCATCACCAAATTCGCATCCCGTACCACCCGCCACTTCCCATCCGCCTCTTTCCGCAGAATCGTCAACGTCTGCCCTGAGCGCCGCGCCACCTTCCCATCCGGCATCGTGACGACGATGCGCAGCGCGTTGCGCAAGTAGGCGATTTCACCAAACACCTGCACCTCCTGAATATCGCTCGTGCCGTCGATGTGCACGTCCTTTATGCCGCCGGACATCTTGGAGAAGGCGTCCTTGCCAAAGGGCGCTTGGCCGGGCGTGAGAAACAACACATCGTCGGTCATCAGGCCGAGCACGGTATCGAGGTCGCCGGTCTTGCTGGCGGCGAGCCAAGTGTCCACTACGTTGCGGATGGCGCGTTCGTCGTCGGTCATGGCGGCAGGTATCGATGAAAGGGCGGCCTTTCACTCTACACCGCAGGCTCGACCGGCGGCGCCACACGGCGCTTGATGAAGACGGCCGGCGATAACACCGGGATATGGCGGGCGCGCAGCGTGACCAGCCAATCACCCACGGCGTCTTCGCAGGTGAGGCGAAAGTGGCTTGCGTCGATCCACTCGACGTCATCCAGCCAGAACGTGTAGTACGCCGCGCCGATGGTGCCGGTGCTGATCGCCCGTGAAAGGTCGGGCGCGATGAGCGTGATGGAGACGGCCTCTTCAAACGGGCAGTCGTAGCTGGTGATGAGGACGAAGCCGAGGTCGGTCTGGTATTGCCGGAGCAGCTCGTAGCCGGGGATGGTGAGCGCGGGGTGCGGCACGCCGTCGACGATCACGCGTGTGCGCATGGGCCACTGCTCATACGGGCCGCTGTGTTTCTCCAGGGCGAAGCGTTGGAGCGGCTGCATGGCGGCGGCGCGTTGGCTGCGCTATTCCTTGCGCATGCCGCACAGGGCGACCTGGCGTGCGGGGTCGGCGGAATCCTTCCAGCCGGGTTCCTCGCGCTTCTGATAGGCCTCCACGGTCTGGTAGCCCTTTACGCTCCAGGAGAACTCGCTGTACCGCGAGACTTCGATCACGGCCAGGCCGCAGCGTTTGCGGTGGTCTTCAATCTTGAACGCCGCATGCGGATGCTCGCCCGACAGGTCCTGCTCGATCACCTTGTAGCGCGTGGGGCCGCACTTGAAGAAGCTGGCGTTCCACTCGATGGTCTTCGGGCGGACGAACAGCGCGCCGTAGCAGGCGCGGCCATCACCGCGGAAGGTTCCGGTCAGGGTATCTGCAGCCGTGGCCGATTGCGCGGCCAGCAGCAACGCGACGATAAGGAGGCGACCTACTTGCATGCGGCGGTTCCGATCTTCGGGATAAGCGTGAGCACGTAATCGAGTTTCCGGATGTACGCTGCGTCGCCGTGGTTGTACAGCACGGCAATGTTCTGCGTCGTCACGGGCCGCCAGCCGGTAATCATCTTGCGCATGGCGGCCTTGCGGTATTTGACCACCTGTCCGGGTTTGAGTGTTGCGGCGTTCGGGTTGAGCGTGCGCATTTCCGCCAGGGTTGAGCCTTGTGCGCGGGCGATCTTGTCGAGGCTGTCGCCCGCCTTGACGGTGACCTCATAGACCTTGTCGTCGGTATCGCGCACGCTCCGGACGTCGAACTTCGCCATGCGCGTGAGGAGGTAGCCGATCCCGGCGCGAATGTTCCACGCGGGTACCGTTCGGGCCAGGCCCGCGTTCAACCGGGTGCGGATGGCCGGCGGCACGATCAGGTCGCTGCCTTCTTCGCCGCGCAGCAGGGTATTCAGACCGGGGTCGCCCAGGTTGCCGATCTGCATCGGCTTGGTCTGCCACGCTTCCGAATCTGCCCCAGTTTCGACCCACACCATCGCCTTGACGATCTGCCAGTCCAGCGGCAGATAGCCGGCGTTGCCCATCAGGTAGCGGTTGTATTCCCCCACCGCAGACTGGATATCGCAGTCGTAGCCGTTCCAGCGGTCGGGGTGCTGGGTAGAGGTGTTGATGTAATCCTGCCAGCGCTCGAAATCGGTTTTCGGTTTGGCCTGGGCCTTGGTGACCATGTGCCCCTCCGCGGTTGCTTGACCTATGGAGGGGCATGGTAGCCAGCGCCCGCCGGCCGCGTGTTAACGGCTGTTTATGTACCTTGCTGGCGGCTGTCCACGGCAATGCATGTGCACCCAAGCGGTGGCGTCGGCTAGTCCGTGACTTCAAACGCAGCCGGGTCGGCCAGCGCCTCGAGCCGGTGCGGTGCCGTGGGTTTGACGGCCGTCGCCGTCATCGCTTGGAGCATGAGCCGCTCGCGCACGCTGCCCAGAAAATCAGCGCGGTGGCGGCGCAAGACAAAATCGCGGTAGTTGTCCGTTTCCAGTGCGTGCCATGCCGCCTGACGGCCGGATTCCGAGCGCATGCGCGCCGCTTCCTGTGTGTGTGTTTCGATGCGGGCGTTGGCGGCGGTCAGCGGGGCATAGCCGTAGCGGGCCATGTCGTCGCGCGCCAGGGTTTCGATGAGCGTGATTTCATCCATCGACAACTGCTGGTGGAATTTGTCGATATTGGCCGTGATGGGCGCGAAGCAGTTGGACGTCCACAACGCTGACAACCGCGAAATCTGCCGCGCTTCGGCCGAGCGCGAGACATCGAGCATCTGCGGCAGGAAATCGATCTCCAGGAAAGCACAAACGCGGCGCAACGTGCTTTCCTGATCGACCAGGAAATCTTCATACCGGATGGTGCAGGTTCGCTCCGGGTACTGGGCGATGAGCGCGTTGGCGGCGCGGTGCGCGGCCACCCAGGTCTGCGTGTTCAGCAGCGTGTCGAAGTCGTGGATGATCGCGCGGTTCATTGACGCGACTTGGGCGCGCGGGTCGCGCACGACATTCAGGAAGCGCATGTCTGGGAAGAGCGTCATCAGCTCGGCGGCGTAGTGCACGCTGTCGAGTGATTTGTCCATGACGACGCGGGCACCGTGCTGCGCGCCCGCACGCAGCAGCAGTTCCCACACCACGCGGTGCACGCTGCGCGGTTGGTTGCGCAAGGCTTCGAACACCTCCACCGGATCAAACACCATGCCGGGCCACTTCACCATGCTCGCTGCCTGCAGGCCGATCACGTCGGTCACGAGGCGGAAGTAGGCGCGATCGTCCTGCAGGTCGCCGTACAGCGGCACCAGCGGCATGAAGTCGACGATGTGCAGCGGATACGGCGCGTAGAACGCGGGGTTGAAGTTCAGCCGCAGGCGGAGCGCATGGCTGCCGCAGCGGCGCAGCGGAATCATCAGGACGGGGCGTGGCAGGGCGGTCATCGAACGGTCTCCGGTTGGCGATTGTCCAGCCAGGCGGACAAGTGAGCGTGCAGCGCGGCCGTGGCTGCCAGCAGTGGCATGGCGCCGGTATCGAGCCGCAGCGACGGCGCCTCCGGTGCCTCGTACGGCGACGAAACGCCGGTGAATTGCGGGATCTGCCCGCCTCGCGCCCGGGCGTATAGCCCCTTTGGGTCGCGCGCCTCGCACACATCGAGCGTGGTGCAGACGTGCACTTCCACAAACCGGTCTGCGCCGATGATCTCGCGCGCCATCTCGCGATCGGAGCGCAGCGGCGAGATGAACGCCGTCACGACGATCAGGCCGACGTCGTTCATGAGGCGCGCCACCTCGGCGGCGCGGCGCAGGTTCTCGGTGCGGTCGGCTTCAGTAAAGCCGAGATCATGGTTCAGGTGGTGGCGCAGGTTGTCGCCGTCGAGCACGGCGCAGCGCTGGCACGTCTCGTACAAGCGCTTTTCCAGCGCATAGGCGAGGGTGGACTTGCCCGCGCCGCTCAGGCCCGTGAGCCACAGCGTGAGCGGCGCATGACCGAACTGATGCGCGCGGGCTTCGTCAGCCACAGCGCCGGTATGCCAGTAGACATTCCGTGCGCCGGGGCTGGCGCAGGAAGAGAGCGCAGGCTTCATCTCGGCGTCCTCCGCGTCAGGCCGGCAACAGGGCGGGTTGGTGATAGCCGATGCGCGCTGCTGCGGGGGCTGCCGCTTTCGCCTGGTTTGCCAGCTTGAATACGCTCACCACGCCCACCAGTCGGCTCGACTGCTCGCGCATCGATTCCGCTGCTGCGGCCGCTTCTTCAACCAGCGCGGCGTTCTGCTGCGTGACTTCGTCCATTTGCGTGATGGCGCGGTGGATCTGGTCGATGCCGCTGGCCTGCTCGTCGGTCGCGCCCATGATTTCGGTCACGATGGCAGTTACGCGGTGGATGCTGGTCACGACATCCTGCATCGTGGTGCCGGCTTGTTCCACCAGCGTGCTGCCGGCGTCGACATGGTTGGCAGAGTCGTTGATCAGCAACTTGATCTCTTTGGCTGCCGCAGCAGAGCGTTGCGCCAGCCCGCGCACCTCGCTGGCGACCACCGCAAAGCCGCGTCCCTGCTCGCCGGCACGGGCCGCTTCCACGGCTGCGTTGAGTGCCAGGATGTTGGTCTGGAAAGCAATG
Organism: Ralstonia wenshanensis; assembly: GCF_021173085.1. NCBI lineage: Bacteria > Pseudomonadati > Pseudomonadota > Betaproteobacteria > Burkholderiales > Burkholderiaceae > Ralstonia > Ralstonia wenshanensis. The sequence continues at coordinate 3,069,217 of NZ_CP076413.1, read as the reverse complement.
CTGTCGATCACGCCGATGATCTCGCTTACCTTGCGTGCCGATTCGCTGATCGCGCCCATCGTGTCCACCACGCGCGCTACCACCGTACCGCCTCGCGTAGCGACCTCGGCAGCCGTGGCGGCGAGCTGGTTGGCGTGACGCGCATGATCGGCGTTCTGCTTGACGGTGGCGTTGAGCTCTTCCATCGACGCGGCGCATTCCTCCAACGCCGAGGCCTGTTCCTGCGTGCGGGTCGACAGGTCGAAGTTGCCGGTGGCGATCTGCTCAGATGCCGTGGCCAGCGTGTCGGTGCTGGTGTGTACCTGTTCGGCAATCGTCGCGAGGCTGTCGCGCATGCGCTTCATGGCGTGCATGAGGCTCGTCTGATTGTCGTCGCGCGTCGGTATGGCCACGGCCAGGTTGCCGCCGGCGATCTGGCTGGCAATGTCGGCCACCGTGCCGGGCTCGCCGCCGAGCTTGCGCAGCAGCCCGCGCGTGATGAGGACGCTGGCCGCGAGACTCACGAGCAGTGCCAGCACGCTCAGTGCCAGTAGCCAGTTGCGGCTGTCGATGTAGCTCGACTTGGCCTTGGCGGTGTTTTCGTCGTTGAGCTTTTCTTCAAACGCCTGCAGCTTGCCGAGCAGATCCCACCAGGTGCGCTGCACGGGGCGGAATTCGAAGCGCAACACCTTGTACGCGTCCTCCTTGTGGCCGGCGGCAATCAGCGCCTTGACGCGCGCTGCGAACGGCGCGGCCAATTCAGCCTGCTGCCGGATTTGCGCAAGCAGCGTTTTTTCTTCGGCGGTAGTGTCCGGCAACGTGTCGAACATGCGGCCAAGCTTGCGGTCGGCTTCGCTGTACAGGGCCTCCTGTTTATCAACGCGGCTCAGTTCGATCTGGATTTCGTCATGCTGCTCCAGCAGCACGATATTCCGGTAAGCCAATGCCCGTTCAGTAACGCTCGAATACATTTTTGCGGCGAGCTTGGCTTCCACGGCGTTGATTTCCGTAGTGTCCTCCAGCAGCCGTCGAAAATCTGACATGCGCTGCAGGCTGAATGCCATGAGCAGCACGAGCAGCCCCATCGTCAAGCCAAAACCCCACGCCAGTTGGGTGGCCACCTTCATTTTCGAGAAGCGCATCTTTGTCCCCGTCATAATCGATAACGAATGCACTATCGAGCGGTATGGCAGGAGCTTGAGTGATTTAAATCAAATTACTCAATATGCGTAATGGCACGTCGGAGTGGCATCACAAAATAAGGCTGGGAATATCGATGACGCTTTTTGCAGATATTATTTTATTGAAATGACTTGCATTAAATTGCGAGCAATCCAAATGCGCCGCGCAAAGCAAAAACGCCCGGGGGGAACCGGGCGTTTCTTGTTGGGCGAAGCAGTTACACCGTGCGCTTTTGCGGCACCAGCGAGCGCCAGAAGCGCTGTCCAAACCGGCGCACATCGCGCAGGTTGCGCTTGAGCATGTAGTCCAGGTCGGCCACTTGTTCGTCGATGGCTTCCGTCAGCAGGCTCATCGTGTCGGCAGGCGGCAATTCGAGATAGGCATCGGCTTCGCCATAGGCGTACTGCACGCGCATACCCGCCTTCTTGGCGATGTGCATCATGGCTGCATTGCGCGACAGGCAGTGCATGTACAGCGTACGCACCTTGGTGTTCTGGCCATGCATGGCGGCACGTTGGAACAGCGCGCTGCCCACGCCCTTGCCGCGCGCCGATTCCGACACCGACACGCCGAACTCCGCCACGCGCCCTTGCGGGTTGTCGCGCAGGTAGGCGAGGTGGCCCACGCCCGTCAGCTCCAGACGCTCGTCGTAGACGCCAAAGACCTTGTCGTGGTCGAAATCGATGCTGTCGACGTACGCCTCGATCACGTGATCCCGCACCACCTGGCCGAATCGCAGCAGGCGGTCTTCCTCGCCCAGGGCGAGCAGGTGTTTGAGCAGGCGCGACCGGTGGTGCGCAGCAAGCTCGCGCACCAGCACGGTGGAACGCGGCGCGCCTTGCGCTGCTTCCGTTTTGTCGATGTCGTCCTGGGTGACGACGCCGATGGCCTTGCTCAGCTCGAGCGGGTTCACGACACGGTTTCCTGTTCTGATCGCGCCTTTCAGTGGAAGGCTGCGAAGTGATGAGTCGGAGGCGCGGATGGCACCTCCGGGGCACTCAATCGGGTGCAACTGAGTGTTGTGCAATGCACCATGCTATTGTAGTGCAATCAGGGTTTCCCCGTAAGTCTGGTGTCAGACTTTCCAGAGGATTTCCCGGTAAATCATTGATTTAACGCATCCGACGGTAGGTTCCAGAGGTGTGGCGTGGCAACAACGTAAATGTTGCATCGCGCAAAAGCGAGCGAAGGCGCGCTTTCCGGGTGCTCTGAAAGTTACATCGCCCGGTTACCTGCCGCCGCCGTTCGTAACGCCGCTCAACAATAGCCGTGCGAAGATGCGCCATCAAGACGCCCCAGCCTCCTGATTTTCCATGACGCCCTCGCGCCTTCTTGTGATCTACGCGCATCCTGCGCCGCGCCGTTCGCGCGCCAACAAGCCGCTCGCGCGTGCCCTGGCCAGCCTGCCCGGCGTGGCCATGCACGACCTGTACCGGCAGTACCCGGATTTCGACATCGATGTGCGTGTTGAGCAGGAAGCGGTGGAGGCGGCGGAGTTGATCGTCTTCCAGTTTCCGGTGCAGTGGTACGCCACGCCGTCGCTGCTCAAGGAATGGATCGACGTGGTTCTGGAGATGGGCTGGGCCTACGGGCCGGGCGGCACGGCGCTGCGCGGCAAGCATCTGATGGTGCTGGCCACGACCGGCGGTCGCGCGCATTCCTACAACCCGGACGGCGTTCATGGCCACACGTTCGACATGTTCCTGCTGCCGCTTCAACAGACGGCTGCGTTGTGCGGCATGCAATGGCAGCCACCGCACGTGCTGCACGATGCCGACGATGTGTCTGCCGATGTCATCGACGCCCATATCGCCCAGGTGCGCGCCGCGCTGCAACCCTGGCTCCCGACTGACGCCGACTCCGTCGCCTGACGTTTCCGATCTCCTCCCTGCCTATGCAATCGCACGATCTGCTCGTCAATTTCGTCATCTACCTGGCTGCGGCCGTGGCGGCAGTGCCGCTTGCGCGTCGGCTGGGGCTGGGCTCGGTGCTCGGCTATCTGCTGGCGGGGGTGATCGTGGGGCCGTGGGGCTTGCGGCTCATCACCAATGTGCAGTCGATTCTGGATTTCTCGGAATTCGGCGTCGTGCTGATGATGTTTGTGATTGGCCTGGAGCTGGAGCCGGCGCGGCTGTGGTCGCTGCGGCGGAGCATCTTCGGTTACGGCGGGCTGCAGATTCTGGTGTGTGCGCTGGCCGTCGGGCTGGCGGTCATGGCGGTGGGCCACCCGTGGCGCGCGGCTGTGGTGGCGGGGCTGGGGCTGGCGTTGTCGTCCACGGCGATTGCGCTGGCTACACTTTCCGAGCGCAACCTGATGCGCACGCCGGCGGGCACGGCCAGTTTCGGCATTCTGCTGTTCCAGGACATTGCCGCCATTCCGATGATCGCGTTGCTGCCGCTGCTGGCAACCGAGGCAAGCGACGCGTCCGGCGGTCATAGCTGGGTGGCGGCGGCCAAGGCAGTTGGCGTGGTGGCGGCCGTGATCTTTGGCGGGCGCACGGTGTTGCGGCCGGTGCTGCGCGCCATTGCCCGTACCAACATGCGCGAGATGTTCACCTCGTTCTCGCTGCTGCTGGTGGTGGGCATTGCGCTGCTGATGCACAGCGTGGGCCTGTCGATGGCGCTGGGCGCCTTCATTGCCGGGGTGCTGCTGGCCGATTCCGAATACCGTCACGCGCTCGAAACCGACATTGAGCCCTTCAAGGGCCTGCTGCTCGGCCTGTTCTTCCTGGCCGTTGGCATGTCGATCGACTTTGGCGTGCTGATGCGCCAGCCGCTGGCCGTGATCGGGCTGGTGGCGGTGTTCCTGGCGGTGAAGATTGGCGCGCTGCGCCTGCTTGCCACCCGCTTTGGCATTGCGCGTGGGCAGGCATGGCTGTTTGCGTTCCTGCTCTCGCAAGGCGGCGAATTTGCGTTCGTTGTATTCGGTCCCGGCGTGGCTGGCGACGTGCTCGGGGCGGAGACGGCCGCTGCGCTCAACCTCGTGGTGGCGCTGTCGATGGCCGCGACGCCAATGCTCCTGCTGCTGCACGACAAATTGCTGGTGCCGCGCCTGATGGATGGCAAGAAGCGCGCGCCCGAGGCCATCGAGCCCCAGGACAACCAGGTCATCATCGCGGGCTTCGGCCGTTTCGGGCAGATCGTCGGCCGCATGCTCTACAGCCAGGGCTACAGCGCCACCGTGCTCGATCACGATCCGGACCAGATCGACATGCTGCGCCGCTTCGGCTTCAAGGTCTTCTACGGCGACGCCACGCGCATGGACTTGCTGGAAACCGCCGGCGCCGACAAGGCCAGCATGATGGTCGTCGCCATCGACGACATGGAAACCAACCTGGAGGTGGTCGACCGTGTGCGCGAGCGCTTTCCGCACCTGAAGCTGTATGTGCGGGCGCGCAACGTGTCGCACGTGTACCAACTGCGCGACCGCGGCGTGGAAGTGATCGAGCGGGAGATGTTCGAGGGCTCGCTCATGCTCAGCCGCCGGGTGCTGGAGGGGCTGGGCAAGGAGCCGTACGAAGCGCACCGCATCGCGCAGACGTTCCGCCGCCACACGCTCAACTCAATGGAGCAGGTCTACCCCGTTTACCGCGATCAGAAGAAGCTCGTGTCACTTGCCCAGCAGGGGCGCGACGAGCTGGCCGAAATGTTCCAGCGCGACCGCACACAGCGCAAGCGTCTGCGCGAATCCGGCATGCCCTGGGGCGAGGGCGATGTCCATAGCGATGTGGAAAACATGCAGCCCGAAAGCGATCTCGCCAACGAGGTCGACGGCGGCGACGCCGATGCCCCGATCGATTGCCCCGCACGCGCGGGCCTCCGACGCGACGGTTGACTCGCGCCGGTTACGGTCGCGATTCATGCGCAAGCCGTGCACAAACAAAAAGGAGCGCTTTTGGCGCTCCTCGCGGCAGATCCAGGTTTAGGGCGGCACTTACACGGCCACGCTCACATTGCGCCGCAGCTCGCAGGTGCTGAGCGAATCGGCCTCGCCGCGCAACAGCAACTGCCCGTTGCCGACCAGTTCGCGGCAGCGCCAGAAGACAAACCAGTCGCTGGCGAGCAGGCCGTCGATGGCGCCCATGATGCTGCCGACTACGTCGCGGGCGCTGGCCCAGTCGGTGGGAACGTGCTCCAGGATCACTTCGTCCACCGTGCCGTACGACACCGGCACCAGCGTGTTGCCCTTCCACAGCCGCGTGTCGGCGTTCTCGCGCACGGTCTGCTGCCATTCGTAGGCCAGGCGGCCGATGCGCAACACCGACACCGGCGCGATGGTCGAAAACCGCCGTGCCAACCGGGCACCCGAATACATGCCGATGGTCGTCAGCGGGCCCTGGCCGTTGGGCGCCTCAAGTTCGCGCACATCCATGCCGACTTCATTGATGCGCTGGGGCGCTTGGTGCAGGTGGAACGCCACCCGGCGCAGCATGAGCTGGTCCGACGCGCTTTGGCCGTGCCAGATGGCGACTTCGGTAGTGGCATCGCGCAGGTCGGCGAGCGACGCAAGCGCGTCGCGCATCTCGGCGGCGAAGTCGATATTGCTGTTGGGCGCCACGCGCTGCCAGAAGCCGGAGCGCGCCATGGCGACGCTATCGACGTCGACCAGCGGCCCGACGGCGAGATCGTCGCGCAGTACGACTACGGAATCGGGGCGGCCAGCCTGTGCGAGCGCCTGCTTGAGCGTGGCGCCGGCAACATCGCCGTTGACGACATGGATGTATTGCATGGCAGCAATTGTAGCGAGAGTGTCAGCCCAGCGCTTTCGTTTTGCGCATCTCTATCAGTATTCCTTTGCGCGGTGTCATGCGCCTATCCAAAGGGGGGATAGCCCTCGGGCAATGCTCAGGCGGGCGTGCGAAAATCGCCGTTTTGTTGCAGACCATAACTAAGAACAGGTGAGGAAACATTCATGAGAGCCCCGTTGTTGCCCAAGGGCATGCGCCCCGCAGTGCTCGCCGTCGTCGCAATGGTGGGTGTGCTGGCTGCCGGCCATGCCGCCGCCGTGCCGCCGGCTGAAATCTACAAGCGCGCCCAGCAGGAAAAACCGGCGCTGATCGACACCATGAAGACATTGGTCTCGATCGAATCGGGCAGCAAGGACATCGAAGGCCTGGACAAGATTGCCGGCGTGATCGCCGAGCGGCTGCGCGGCATGGGCGGCGACGTGAAGCTCATTGACCCCAGCGACCACGCCTACCGCATGGCCGACACGCCCGAGAAGATCGGCAAGATGGTGCTTGCGCGCTTCAAGGGCGAGGGCAAGCGCAACATCATGCTGATCGCGCACATGGATACCGTGTACTTGAAGGGCATGCTTGCGCACCAGCCATTCCGCATCGACGGTGAGCGCGCCTACGGCCTGGGCATTGCCGACGACAAGAACGGTGTGGCGGTCATCCTGCACACGGTATCGATTCTGCAGGCCGTCAACTTCAAGCAGTACGGCACGCTCACGGTGCTGATCAACGGCGATGAAGAGATCAGCTCGCCGGGCGCGCGGGCCATGCAAGCCAAGCTGGGCGCCGAGCAGGACGCCGTGTTCTCCTGCGAAGGCACGCGCGTGACGTCGGACAAGCTTTCGCTGGCCACCAGCGGCATCGGCGCGATCCTGCTGGATGTGAAGGGCAAGGCTTCGCACGCGGGCGGCGCGCCGGAGCAGGGCCGCAACGCGCTGTACGAGCTGTCGCACCAGATCCTGCAGATGCGCGATCTGTCCAAGCCGGAAACCGGCCTGAAGGTGAACTGGACCGTGGCGCAGGCGGGCACCAACCGCAACGTGATCCCGGCCGTGGCCAGCGCCCAGGCCGATGTGCGGCTGCTGCGAGCAGCCGACGCCGACAAGCTCGAAGAAATCGTCAACGAACGCATCAAGAACAAGCTGATCCCGGATACGCAGGTCTCGGCCAAGTTCGAGCGCCGCCGCCCGCCGCTGGAAGCCACGCCGGCCTCGCGCGCGCTGGCCGAGCACGCCCAGAAGATCTATGGCGAACTCGGCAAGACGCTGGAGATTGACGACAAGGCCGAGGGCGGAGGTACCGATGCCGCGTTCGCCGCCTCGAAAACCAAGGCGCCCGTGATCGAGCGCTTCGGTCTGGCGAGCTTTGGCGCGCACTCGAATGACGCCGAATATGTCGATCTGAATTCCATCGTGCCGCGCCTGTACCTGTTGACGCGCATGGTCATGGATGTGTCGCGCGATCGCGTCGGCCCGGCCAGGTAACCGCACTGCAACGCGGCGCGTAAGGCTTACAAGCGCCGCAGCACATCTCCTGCGCGAAGCCGCTGCTCAGCGGCTTCCCAACGCCCGGCTGCCGGGTATTCCGCTTGCTTTCCGCTGACGCATGTCCCCAGCTACGGCCGCCCCGGCCGGTGGAGCGCGCGCCATGTCCGAACATCCCTTCCCAGCATCGAATGACCCCGCCGACGAACCGGATGGGTCGCCTGCGCGCCCGAGCCGGCGCGGCTTTCTGCAGGGCGCGGCAGCTGCGGCGTCGGCGTTTGCGCTGCCGCACGAGTCGGCCGGCGCGCGCGCTTCTGCGTCTGCCCCGGCACGTTCAGCCGCGTTGGCGCCGGCGCGGCCGGTCTCGCTCAATATCAACGGCAAGCCGTATGCGTTGTCGCTGGAGCCGCGCGTCACGTTGCTCGATGCGCTGCGAGAGGTGCTGGCGCTGACCGGCACCAAGAAAGGTTGCGACCGCGGCCAGTGCGGCGCGTGCACCGTCCTCGTGAACGGCCGGCGCATCAACAGTTGCCTGACGCTGGCGATCATGCACGAGGGGGACTCCATCACCACCGTCGAAGGGCTAGCGCACGCGAAAGACGGCCTGGTCGACCGCGCGGCGCTGCATCCGGTGCAGGCCGCGTTTCTTGAACACGACGCGTTTCAGTGCGGATATTGCACGCCGGGGCAGATCTGCTCGGCCGTGGCGGTGCTGGAGGAGGCGCGCCGCGGTATGCCCAGCACGGTCACGTCGCCCGCAGCACTGGGCAATGACGGCCCCGTTGCGCTGACCGAAGACGAAATACGCGAACGCATGAGCGGCAATATCTGCCGCTGCGGCGCATACCCCAACATCGTGGCGGCGATCCGCGTGGTGGCTGCCAAGTCCGGCAACACTGTTTGAGGAGCCGCCATGCAATCGATTGCCTATGACCGTGCGTCTTCAGTGGAGGCCGCCGTGCGCCTGGGCCATGAGCCGGGCGCGCGCTATATCGGCGGCGGGACGAACCTGCTGGACCTGATGAAGGGCGGCGTCGAGCAGCCGCAGCGGCTCGTGGACGTGAGCCGCCTGCCGCTTGCGCAAATTCGTGCGTTGCCCGACGGCGGACTGCGACTGGGCGCGATGGCGCGCAATGCCGATACGGCGGCGCATCCGCTGGTGCGCTCGCGCTATCCGCTCCTGAGTGAGGCGATTGTGTCGGGCGCCTCGGGTCAGCTGCGCAACATGGCCACCAACGGCGGCAACCTGATGCAGCGCACGCGCTGCCATTACTTCTACGACACGGCGTACCCGGCGTGCAACAAGCGGCAGCCCGGCTCCGGCTGCGCCGCGCGCGAGGGGTTCAACCGCATGCACGCCATCCTCGGTGCGAGCGAGGCGTGCGTGGCGACGCATCCGTCGGACATGGCTGTCGCGCTGGCCGCGCTGGACGCCACTGTGGTTGTGCACGGCACGCACGGCGAGCGGCGTATCCCGATCGAAGCGTTCCACCGGCTGCCCGAAGCGCATCCCGAGATCGACACGACGCTCGGGCCCGGCGAGTTGATCGTCGCCATCGATCTGCCGCCGCCCGTGTTCGGATCGCATGTGCATTACCTGAAGGTGCGCGACCGCGCCAGTTATGCGTTTGCGCTGGTGTCGGTGGCGGCCGCGCTGGCGTTGCAGACGGATGGTCGGACCATCCGGGAGGCGCGCATCGCGCTGGGCGGCGTGGCACACAAGCCTTGGCGCGCGCATGCGGCAGAACAGATGCTGGCGGGGCAGGTGCTGGACGCGCAGTTGTTTGCCCAGGCCGGTGCGTTGGCCCTGCAGGGCGCTCAGCCGCTGCGCGACAACGGCTTCAAGGTACCGCTCGCACAGCGGGCGGTGGCGCGCGCGCTGAACTGGGCGGCCAATTCCCCCAATTCGCCCAATCCGACCAATCCGACTGGGGGTGTGGCATGAGCAACGTCGGCCAACCGCTGGACCGCACAGACGGTCTGCTCAAAGTCACCGGCCAGGCGCGCTACTCCGCGGAGTTCCAGGTGCCGCGCCTGGCGCATGCCGTGCTGGTGCAAAGCACGGTGCCCGCCGGCAGAATCACGCGGGTCGATACACACGTCGCGCAGGCCATGCCCGGCGTGCTGCTGGTGATGACGCACGAGAACGCCCCGCGCCTGCCCAACGGCGGCAAGCCCGCGCTGGAACCACCGGCAGGACGCGCTCTGTCGTTGTTGCAGGACGATCAGGTGCACTACAACGGCCAGCCCATTGCGCTGGTGGTGGGCGACACGCTGGAACACGCCCAGGCCGCAGCCCGCATCGTGCGGGTGGAGGTCGCTCAGCAGCCCGCGCGGCTCGATTTTCAGACCGCCCGCGCCGATGCGCACTCGCCCGGCAAGGTGCAGACGCAATCGGCCGACACCACACGCGGCGACGTGGCCGTTGGCATGGCCCAGGCGGCGCAGCGCATCGAGGCCGTCTACGGCACGCCCATGGAAACGCACAATCCCATGGAGCCACACGCGACCATCGCTGTCTGGGAGGGCGATTCGCTCACGCTGTACGACAGCACGCAATACGTTTCGGGCGTGCGCCGCACTGTTGCCAAGACGCTCGGCTTGTCGCCCGACAAGCTGCGTGTGGTGTGCCCGTTCGTGGGCGGTGGATTCGGCTGCAAGGGCTCGGTGTGGTCGCACGTGGTGTTGGCGGCGATGGCCGCGCGCCAGGCGGGGCGGCCCGTCAAGCTGGTGCTGGAACGCCCGCAGATGTTCGGGCCGGTCGGCGGGCGCCCGCGCACTGAGCAACGCATCGCCTTGGGCGCCGCCAGCGATGGCCGCTTCACCGCCATCTCGCATGACTCGCTGACCACCACGTCGATGATCGAGGACTGGACCGAGCCCTGCGCCATCGTCACCCGCATGCTTTACGACACGCCCAACCAGCGGACGACGCATCGGCTCGCGCGGCTCAACATCGGCACGCCGACGTTCATGCGCGCGCCGGGCGAAGCCACCGGAACGTTCGCACTGGAAGTGGCGCTGGATGAAATGGCCTACGCCCTCGGCATCGATCCGGTGGAGCTGCGTCTGCGCAACGACGCCGCGCAGGACCCGGAAAAACGCATCCCGTGGTCGAGCAAATCGCTGGCGGCGTGCTACCGCGCTGGTGCCGAGCGCTTCGGCTGGGCGCGCCGCAACCCGCAGCCGGGCAGCATGCGCGAGGGCAACACACGCATCGGCTGGGGCATGGCAACGGCCACATACCCCGCCAACCGCAGCGCGGCCGGCGCCGCCGCGCGCTACCTGCCGGACGGCACGGCGCAGGTGGAATCCGGCTCGCAGGATCTGGGCACCGGCACCTACACGGTGATGACCCAGGTGGCGGCCGATGCCATGGGCATGCCCGTCGACCGGGTGCATTTCAGCCTGGGCGATACGCGCATGCCCGAGGCACCGGTGTCGGGCGGCTCGCAAAGTGTGGCCAGCGTATCGCCCGCCGTGCAGGCCGCCGGCGCGCAGGCTCGCGATGCGCTGATTGCCGCGGCCATTGCCGATTCCAGCTCGCCGCTACATGGGCTGGCCGCAAGCGAGATCACCGTGGCCGACGGCATCTTGACTGCGCGCAGCGGTGCGCGCGAGCCCGTGGCTGCCGTGGTCGCGCGCTACGGCCGCCCCATCGAGGCGACCGCCAAGGTGCAGCCGGGCGAGGAGAAGCAGAAGTACTCGATGCACTCGTTCGGTGCGGTGTTTGCCGAGGTGCATGTCGATGCGGACCTGGGCGTGGTCCGCCTCTCGCGCATCGTCGGCAGCTACGGCGTGGGGCGGTTGCTCAACGCCAAGACGGGCCGCAGCCAGCTCATGGGCGGTATCGTCTGGGGCATGGGCATGGCGCTGTTCGAAGAGAGCCTATTCGATACGCGCTACGGCCGTATCGTCAACAACAACCTGGCGGAGTACCACGTGCCCGTCAACGCCGATGTGCCCGACATCGACATCCTCGTGCTCGACGAGGCGGACTCGCACATCAACCCGCTGGGCGCCAAGGGCATTGGCGAGATCGGCATCACGGGCGTGCCGGCGGCCATTGCCAACGCCGTCTATCACGCCACCGGCCGGCGCGTGCGCGAATTGCCGATCACGCTCGATAAGCTCATCTGAGCGCGCATGAAAAAGCCCCGCTGGCGCATCACCAGCGGGGCCTGAGTGGGCCAAGAGGCGGAAAAACGGAGGATGCCTGGAGACCGGCCCGTAATTGATCAATGCGTAACGACTGCGTGACGAACGCAGTGCATGCCGATCAGCGCATCAATTCGGAACCGGGTACCCGTAGACCGTACCGCCGCCCTCGCGGGAGCGGCCGGCAGGGTCGCTGCGCATGCCGTCCGAATACGGATCGAAGCGGCCGCTGCGTGCGCCTTCTGTATACGTGTCGAAGCGTCCGGTGCGGGCACCGTCGCTATAGACGTCAAACCGTTCGGCCCGCGCATTCTGGCCGAACACTTCCACGCGGCTGGCCTGCGCCCAAGCGCTGCCCGCCGCGAGGGCCCCGACCGCCAACATGGCGGCCAACCCCATTTGCTTGAGTCGCATGGCGAACTCCTTCTTCAACTGATTTTCGGTGCTGTTTTAGGCGTGGTCATTTGATGTCTTGCCACGGTCTACAGCCTAGGTCAGGGGGCATGCCGTATCCACGGTGGTGCGACGAACGGTTTGTTGTCGGTGCCGAAATGATGCAAGTCAGCGTGAACGGCGCTGAATATCGCGCCAATGGCGTAACGCCCCCGGCAATCCCCCAACCTTTTTGACTAATCAAGAGAGCGGTTCAAAGCCGGCGGTCCGCGTTGGTGCACCACGGCAGGGCAGTGCACGCTGGCAAGCCTTGCCGTAGGCCGATTTGGTGCGGTGCATTAAGAGCGATGCGCGCGTACCACACTTGGTAGAACGATTCCGTGAATTACTTTGCCGGGCATATGGGCTTTTGTTAAATTTGCGCGGCACTTCCGACACGGAAGTTAAGGAAACGGAGGAGCCCAACCTCATGCACACGGGGTCGGGCGGTTTGAGACAACTCTTTTATTACGAGCCCACATGAAAAAGTCTGCCATTCTGGTTGCAGTTGGCGCCCTGTTCGCAGGTTCTGCCTACGCCCAATCGAGCGTGACGCTGTACGGTATTGTCGATACCAGCATTCACTACATCAACAACGCCAACCAAGCTGGCAACAGCGTGACCCAGATGGAAAGCGGTGCTGTGTCGAACAGCCGCTGGGGCCTGAAGGGCTCGGAAGACCTGGGCGGTGGCAACAAGGCGCTGTTCGTGCTGGAAAGCGGCTTCAACTCGGATTCGGGCCGCATGAGCAGCACCGGTACGCTGTTCAACCGTCAATCGTTCGTGGGCCTGTCCAACAAGGATCTGGGCACCATCACGCTGGGCCGTCAATACAACTTCGGCTTCACGACCGGCGGCAACTTCGACCCGCTGGGCGTGGGTAACTACGACGGCAACTCCTGGATGTACTACGGCCTGACCGGTCTGCGCGAATCCAACATGCTGAAGTACGAAGGCAAGTGGAACGGCCTGTCGGTCGGCCTGGCCTACGGCTTTGGCGAAGTGGCTGGCGCTGCAAGCCAGAACTCGTACGTTGGCGGTACGGTGGCCTATGAATTCGGCCCGGCCTACATCGGCGCCTTCGCACAACAGCACAAGGACGTTGCTGGCAACAAGCAAACCGTTTGGGGTATCGGTGGTAACTACACGATCGCCGCAGCCAAGCTGTTCGCAGGCTACATCGACAGCAGCGACGCAACGGGTTGCGTGAACAGCTCGGCAAACTGCGTCGGCGGCAGCGCTTTCGGCCTGAACATCTACGGCAACGCCACGTCGGGCGCTGGCCTGACCCCGGGCGCCACGAAGCGTCGTGACCACGTCGGCATCCTGGGCGTGACGTACAACGTCACCCCGGCGCTGGCTCTGACGGGCGCGTTCTACTACGACAGCATCAAGAACGCTGCTCTGACCGCCGGCAACGACGGCAAGCGCTACACCGGCGTTCTGCTGGCTGAGTACGCCCTGTCCAAGCGCACGCAAGTGTATGGCACGGTCGACTACAACAAGGTCAAGGACGCAGCTCTGCCGGAACTGTCGGGTGGCGGCAACGCAGCCGGCACTGGCAAGTCGAACCAGACCAGCGTTGGCGTGGGTATCCGCCACATCTTCTAATCGACGCTGTCACTCGATTGGGAATGGAAAAGGCGCCTTCGGGCGCCTTTTCTTTTGCCTGCTGTTTTTGTGCTTCGTCGGGCAAGGTTGCCTGGGCATCCGCCTACAATGTTGACTCCTGTTTCGTTCATCTGACATTGCGCCATGACTTCCGCACGTACTGCCCGCCGCCGCCTGATTGCCTCTGCCGTGCTGCTGTGCGCCGGCCTGCCGCTGCTTGCCGCTGTGCCCGCGCAAGCGCAGGACTATCCGGTCAAGCCGATCCGCATCATCGTCGCGTACCCGACTGGTGGCATTTCGGACAACGTGGCGCGTGCACTGGGCGAAAAGCTGTCGGCGCAACTTGGCCAGCCCGTGGTGGTGGAAAACCGCGCCGGGGCCGGCGGCAGCATCGGCATGGACGCCCTGGCCAAGGCGCCGCCCGATGGCTACACGCTGGGTTTTTCGTCGGTGAGCCCGCTCACGCTGAACCCGCATTTCAGCAAGCTGCCGTATGACCCGCAGAAAGACATCGCACCCGTGGCCAATGTCATGTACGCCCCGATGATCCTGCTGGGCACGCCCGCGTTCACGGGCAAGAGTTTTGCCGACATGCTGAGCCAGTCGCGCAGCAAGCCGGGCTCGATCCGCTGGTCGACATCAGGCCTGGGTACGGTGGGGCATCTCGCGCTGGAGCAGATCAAGTCGCAGGCGCATGTGGATATCACGCTCATCCCGTACAAAGGCGGTGGCCAGCAATTGACGGATGCGCTGGGCGGCCAGGTAGAGATCATGTCGACTAACGTTGGCCCGACGCTGATGCAACACATCGCGAGCGGCAAGCTGCGCCCGCTCGCGGTGGGCGCGCCGCACCGGCTCGATACGCTGCCGAACGTGCCGACCTTCACCGAACTGGGTTACGCCAAGGCCAACATGGCGTCGACCTTTGGCGTGTTCGCGCCGGCCAAAACGCCTGCGCCCGTCATTGCCCGCCTGAACGCGGAGATCAACAAGGCGCTGGCTGCGCCTGATCTGCGTGATCGCCTCACGCAGGCCGCCGTGGTGCCGGCCGGCGGTACGGCCGAGCAGTTTGCCGCGGCCATCCGCGCGGAATACGACAGCAACGGCCGCATCGTCCGCGCCGCAGGCATCAAGGAGCAGTGAACCGGCTTACGCCGTGAAGCGGTACCCGACGCCGACTTCGGTCAGCAGGTGTTCGGGCCGCGCCGGATCGCGCTCGAGCTTGTGGCGCAGGTGGCCCATGTAGATGCGCAGATAGTGGCTGCTGTCGGAATGCGCGGGGCCCCAGACTTCGCGCAGCAGCTCGCGGTGCGTCATCACGGTGCCACGGCGGCCGAGCAGTACTGCCAGCAGCCGGTATTCGATGGGTGTGAGATGCACGGCTTGGCCATTGCGGCTGACCAGGCGGCGCGCGAGGTCGACTTCCACCTCGCCGAAGCGGATAACGCTGCCGCCGTCTTCGCCGCGCTTGGCGTGCCGCCGCAGCAGCACGCGCAGGCGCGCAACCAGCTCGCCCACGCCAAAGGGTTTGGTCAGGTAATCGTCTGCGCCGGCATCGAGCGCGTCGATCTTGTCGCGCTCATCCACCCGGGCCGAAAGCACGAGCACCGGCACTTCCGTCCAGGTGCGCAATTCGCGAATCAACTGCATGCCATCGCCATCGGGCAGGCCGAGATCGAGGATCACTGCATCCGGCTGACGCGTGCCCGCTTCGATCAGGCCGCGCTCGACGCGGTCGGCTTCATGGACTTCGCAGCCTTCCTCCTCCAGTGCAGCGCGGACGAAGCGTCGGATGTGCGGTTCGTCGTCGATGACGAGGACGGTGGGTGTGAATTTGAACGGCATGGCACGCATTGTAGAGGGCACGCCCATAAAAAAACGGACCCAGAAGGGTCCGTTTTGCCTGCATGCGATACCGCTCCGCTCAAGCCTTCTTGGCCCAGGCGCTGCACCAGCCCTTGTTTGCGACGTCCTTGCCGGCGAACAGCGGGCAGGCGCCTTGCGCAGCCGCACCGCCTTGGTACAGGGCGCAATTGCCGCAATGCTGATCCGGCGTGTGCTTCGGGAATTTTGCTTTGTCGGCCTTGGTGGTGTCAGCCACGTAGCCCAGCGCTTTGGCTTGCGGGTCGGTTTCCGCCACCATCGGTGCAGCCAGTGCCAGGTCCGACATCGACATGACGGCGCCCGCGGCGGCCACGATGGGGATGCTCTTCAGGAATTGACGACGATTGGACATGCTGATTCCTTTTGTGGGAGTGTGTTGTGTGGCGTCCCGTGCCGCCCGTGCAATGCTCAGGCTCGCCCTAGGGGACAGCGGACGGCGTCGGCGCGCCATTTACCCGCTCGTGCATTCTGGCACAGCAATCGGCCGGCAGCATCTGCGTACGGTCAATGTTCCGCATACCTGAGTGCAGCAATCGGTTGCTTTCGTGGCCTTCGATCCACACCACGCAATGCCGCGGATGCACCGTGTGGTCGAGGAATGCCGGCGTCAGCGCAATCGCAGTCGTCCAAATGGCTGGTCCACTCCGGTGGCAATTTGCCGCAGAGGCGTGGGTGCTTACGCCAGCAGACCTTGCAGCGCCTTTAAGAATGCGTCGCATTCATCATCGGTGCCGACCGTGATACGCAGATGCTGGTCGATGCGCGGGAGCTTGAAATGGCGCACGAAGATGGCTTGCTCTTTCAGCCGCGCTGCCAGCGTTGCCGCGTCGTGGGCGGGATGCCGCGCGAACACAAAGTTCGCCATCGACGGCACGACCTCGAACCCCAGCGACTGCAGCGATTGCGTGAGCCGCGCGCGGCTCGCCACCACGCGTGCACACGTGGCACGGAAGTACGCATCGTCTTCGTAAGCCGCTTGGGCGGCCGCCTGCGCGAGGCGATCCAGCGGATACGAATTGAAGCTGTCCTTTACGCGATTGAGCGCCTCAATGAGCGCCGTATGCCCGAACGCAAAGCCCACGCGCATGCCGGCCAGCGAGCGCGACTTCGACGTCGTGTGCACCACCAGCAAATTCGGATAGCGGTCGATGAGCGCAATGGCGGACTCGGCGCCGAAATCGACATAGGCCTCATCCACTACGACCACCGACGACGGGTTCGCAGCGACGATCCGTTCGATCTCCGCCAGCGGCAGCGCGTGGCCGGTCGGCGCGTTCGGGTTTGGAAACAGCACGCCGCCTGCGTCGCCAAGATAGTCATCGGCGCGGATGGAGAAGTCGTCCGCCAGCGGCACCACTTCGCACTGCACGCCGTACAGCCGCGCGTAGGTCGGGTAGAAGCTGTACGAAATGTCGGGAAAGCGCAGCGGCTTGTCGTGTTTGAGCAGCGCCTGGAAGACGTGCGCCAAGACTTCGTCCGACCCGTTGCCCGCAAAGACCTGCTCAGGCTTGAGTCCGACCTGCGCGGCCACCGTCTCGCGCAACCGGTGCGACAGTGGATCGGGGTAGCGGCGCAGGTTCTCGCCCGTCTCCCCCAGCTCCGCAGAGACTGCAGCCACCACGCGCGGCGATGGCGGGTACGGGTTCTCGTTGGTATTCAGCTTGATGGGCCGCGCGATGGCCGGTTGCTCGCCCGGGACGTAGGGCACAAGTTGCTGAACGATATCGCTCCAGTAACGGCTCACAGCTTGACTCCTGATGAGGTGACTATTTTCTAAGCGTGCCCGCAGCGCGATCGATGAATCGAAAAAGGCTGGGAAGCTGAATAAGGTTCGGGAATAGGCAGGCCTGCACGTTGCGGCAGAAGCGCGGTTCTGGCGTCGGAAAACCGTACAAGTTGCGTAAATCTTTGGTTTTTTGGCGCGCCCGGCTGGGATCGAACCAGCAACCCCTGCCTTCGGAGGGCAGTACTCTATCCATTGAGCTACGGGCGCATATCGGCACAGAACGCACCGAAAGAGAAGCCCCGCAGGATAGCGCATTTGGGCCCAAGCGTCCATCGCACGCCCGTGAACCCCTGGATACGAGGCCTGCTGCTGCAACGTTTCGTTGGGTTTTTGACGCAGGTCGAAAAGCGGCGCCTAGGGCTGTCCCGCGTGTCAAAGGCCAAAGCATTACGGATATAATCGCGCGTTATTTGCCAGAAGAAAGACGGGGACAGGTCTGTTTGGGCCGACGCGGCGATTGAATCGCCATGGTCTTCCTGCCCTCATCGCGATCCAATGCGGCCCCCACGCCCTGCCGGCGATGCTCGTGACCTTGCCGGCGGCGCTCTGAGGGCTCCAAGAGCGGTTTCACCATCCTGAGAGTTGAGCATGAGCGACGCGCAACACGACGAACACGAGCCTCTGATCAAGACCCCCAAGCAGCTGATCATCGCGGTGATCGCCGCCTTTGCCGTTCCCATTCTCATCATCATCCTGTTGGCCAATTACGTCGGCCTGGGTGCCAGGGAAGGCGCCGGCGGTTCAGGCATGTCGGAAGAGGCGGTCAACGATCGCATCAAGCCCGTTGCACAGCTCGAACTGAAAGACCCGAACGCACCGCACGTTTTCAAGACGGGCGAGCAACTCTACAAGGAAGTCTGTGCGACTTGTCACGCAGCAGGCGTGGCTGGTGCGCCCAAGTTCGGCGACGCGGCAAGCTGGGGTCCGCGCCTGCCGCAGGGCCTGGATGGCCTGACGAAGGTGGCGCTGGCCGGCAAGGGCGGCATGCCCGCACGCGGCGGCACGTCGCCGGATGACGTCAGCGACTACGAAATCGAACGCGCCATCGTCTACATGGCCAACTCCGCTGGCGGCAAGCTGCAGGAACCGGCTGCACCGGCGGGCGCGGGTGCAGCCCCGGCTGCAGCATCGACATCGGAAGCTTCGGCTCCGGCGGCCGCCCCGGCTCCGGCGGCTGCAGCGCCGGCACCTGCTGCAGCGCCGGCCGCACCGGCCGCCGCTGCCGCACCGCAAGCCTCGGCGGGGGAAGTTGGCAAGAAGGTCTACGAGTCGACTTGCCAGATGTGCCACGCCGCCGGAGTGGCTGGCGCGCCCAAGTTTGGCGACAAGGCCGCCTGGGCGCCGCGCATTGCCCAAGGCAAGGCCAAGTTGTATGAATCCGCGCTGCACGGCAAGGGCGCGATGCCGCCCAAGGGCACTTATGCCGGCTCCGATGACGACGTGAAAGCTGCCGTCGACTACATGGCCGCCGCTGCCAAGTAAGCCGTCCTGCATTCACGAAGAAGCCCGCCTCGTGCGGGCTTTTTTGTTGCCTGCTCCGGCAGTGACACGCGTGAGGCATGTCGTTTGCTACGCCTAATTCGAATGTGCGGAGAACGAGGCAGCCATGCCGCTTCGTTCCGCATACGTCTGTGCAATGAGGCAAACGGAGGTTGCGATGCGAACGGAACGAACGACGCTGATCTACTGGGTGGCTGCCGCGCTGGCAATCGGTAGCTCGACCGCTATGGCGGCCGACAACTGGGTCAAGCTTGCCCCGCTGGCCGACAACGGCGGCTCGCTCTATCTGGACAAGGACTCCATCGAGCACAACAAGGATGGCACCGTGCGCGCCACGACGCGCGACGCCTATGACGCGCCGCGCAAGCTCTCGGACGGCAGGGCGTATCAGTACGACACGCGCACGTCCGTCTACGACTGCAAGGAGGGGCGCATCCTGCCGGTCAGCGCGCTGATCCAGGATAGCCAGCACGGTACGGTGCTCACCAAGACCATCGACGGCCCCCGCTGGGAGGCCGTCGTGCCGCGTTCAGAAGGCGAGGCGATCCTGCGCGCCGTTTGCCAGAAATAGCGCGTTGACGACGGCGTTACTGGACGGCCGCTGCCGGCGCGAGGTCGACGCGCAGCGTGCCGTCCGCATCCATGCGCGTGGTGCCGCGCGCAGCGGCCTCGCGGTAGTGATACAGGTCGAAGCGCAGCGGCCCACGCGTTGACGTATCGGTCACGAGAATGCGGCTGTTGGAGACCAGCACGTTGTACATCTTCAGGTCGCCGGACTGGATCCAGATGCGGCTGGCCGCGTCGGTTGGCGCAGACGCGCACAGGGCCGGCGCGGGGCCGAAGCCGAGCACCAGCCCGTCTGGCGTGACACGCGCCGTTTTCATCTGACCGATCAGCCGCGGCGGCGGAAACACCGTGTATTGGTCCAGCACCATCTCATTGCCATCCAGCTTGGCGCCGTCGCGATTGAGCGGCGCCAGTTGCGACAGCTCCAGCCCCATCCCCTTGAGCAGCGCCAGCGTCTGGATGCCCATCACGCGGGCCTCGGTGGGCGTATAGACGAGGTAGCGCGATTCCTTGAGCGTCAATGTGCCGCGCATGCCGAACGGCAGCCACACGCCGGGAAAATGATTGCGCAGCTTGAGCCCACCCGACACGTCGAGCACGCCGTCGCCGGGCGTGAGCGACAGCGCATTGAGCGAGCGCGGCGAATAGTCGAGCAGATACCGGTTGAACAGCGCGTCGAGCGAATCCTTGGGCACCGTCACTTCACCGCCGAGGATACGGATGTCGAACTGGCTCGGGTCGTCCATGTCGACGGGCTGCCCCGGCTTGTGCGGCACGAGCTGCGCGGTGAGTTGGTGCACGCGAAAGCCGATGTCGCCGGTGATACGGAAATCCACATCACGCATCTGCACCACGGGCGGTGCCGTGCCCGAGTCTCGC
Source organism: Ralstonia wenshanensis (assembly GCF_021173085.1). Classification (NCBI taxonomy): domain Bacteria; kingdom Pseudomonadati; phylum Pseudomonadota; class Betaproteobacteria; order Burkholderiales; family Burkholderiaceae; genus Ralstonia; species Ralstonia wenshanensis. Next base: position 3,049,016 of record NZ_CP076413.1, on the reverse strand, counting down.
GCAACGGCGGGGCCGCTGGCGTTGGGTGCACCGGAGGACGGATCGCAGCGTTGCCCCCATTGCTGGCGCACGGTGGTCAACTCCTTGCGCTGTGCGCCGGCCATGGGTGGCTCGGCGGCGCGGGCGACGGCGCTGGCAAGAAGACCGGTCAAGCCGAGCGTCACAAACACCAGGCGCAACATCAGGGCGGCGAGAGCGAAGGCGGGGGCGATCATGGCGCGGTCCTCTTGGCGAGTTGCAGGGCGGGCTTGCCCGCTTTGGCGACGGCAGGTGCCTTGGCGGCTCTGGCAGCGCTGAGTGTGTCGAACGACGGCATCAGCACGCGAATGCCGCCATCGGGCGAGAAGCGCAGTGACCCTGCCACCAGCTGATCGCGATAGCGGTACAGGTTGAACACGAACGGCTTGGCCGGATCGGCGACGACGATATCGATGCGCGCATTCATCGGCATCGAGCGCATGAAGCGGATGTCGCCGCCGCGAAAGAGGATGTACGGGCGCTGCGCGTCGGCGGCGTTGGCCAGCGGTGGCATCTGCGGGTTGCCATCGCCGATCTGCATGAGCAGCCCCTCGCGCGTGACGCGGATGGCGGAGAGCTTCAGATCCAGCGCGGGCGGCGGAAAGAGCTTGGGCACCTGCATGACGATCTCGCTGCCCGCCAGTTGCACGGCCGGCGTGGACACCGGCAACAGATCGGCCAGTTCGATATGCGCGGCGCCCATCAGCGCGCTGGCGTCCTGGCCCCGGACTTTGACCACGTTGGGGCGGAACACGATGGTCTGCGGATCGCGCAGGACCAGCGGACCACGCAGCTCGATCGGCACCCACGCGCCGCGCCGGCGCATCTCGGCACGCATGTCGAGCGTGCCGTCGTCCAGCGAGAAAGTGAAGTTACGCAGCGGCGGATCATCGCCCGGCCCGCGCGCAAAGACCACGGTATTGAACAGTGCGGCCATGCTCTGAGCCGTGACGCGCACCGAGCCGCTCACCGGCTGCAGCGTGTACGACGACACATCGTCGAGCCACACCGGGTCGCCGGGCGCACGCGGCACCATGCGCAGCGCGAGCTGATCGACCAGGAAGCCCACGCCACCATCGAAGCGGAAATCGACGTGGCGCAGATACGAGATCGCATCGGGCTGGCCGGAGTCGCGCAGCGTGGCGGGCCGCACCTCGCGCGTGGCGAGATTGCCAGACTGGAATGACGCGCGCGCCTGCGCCCGCGCGTCTTCAAGCTGTTTGGCTTTGTCAGCCTCGATGGCGCCGTGTCCGTCGCCGGCGGTGGCGCAACTTTGCAGCAGCAGCGCCGCAACCACCGCGCCCGCAGCCCGCAGCGCGCTATTTCGATGACGCAAGGTCAAGTCCCACATCGACGGTCTCCTCGTCGTGAGAAACGCACCGGAAACGTTCCGGTCACCGACGCGGTCTGTTGCCGCGCTCGTGTAGAATTTTTTGCATGCCTGCCCGCAAACCAACCGGCGACGCCGGTCCGCCTGCCAATCCGCCCGCCCGCGAGTTCACCATCGATGAACTCGCGCGCGCGGCCGAAACCACTGTCCGCAACGTCCGCTCGTACCAGGACCGCGGCCTGATCGATCCGCCCGAGCGGCGTGGTCGCGTGGGTATCTACACCCAGGCGCATCTGGGGCGGCTCAAGCTCATCAATCACCTGCTCGGGCGCGGCTACACGCTTTCCAACATCCAGGAGCTGCTCAAGGCCATCGTCGAGGGCCATGACCTGCGCTCCATCCTCGGGCTCGAATCCGCCATCGCCAGCCCGTGGTCGGACGAGTCGCCCAAGCATTACTCGCTTCTGGCGCTTGCCAAGCTGTTTGGCCGCGCCATGTCGCGTCAGGCGCTGGCGCGGGCCATCTCGCTCGGCCTGCTTGAACCCGATGGCCTCGGCTATCTGGCGCGCAGCCCGAAAGCATTGCTGGCCGGCGCGCAGATGGCAAAGGCCGGTTTCCCGCTCGTCGAAGTGCTCGACATCATCGAGCGTGCCCGGCCGCATACGCAGGCGGTGGCCGACGATCTCGTCTCGATGGTCGTGCGCGAACTCGACAAGTACGGCAGCGATCTGCCACCGGTCGAAGACGTGCCGCGTCTGGTCGACGTGATCTGGCGCATCCGTCCGCTGGCGCTGGTGGCGGTCGAAGCCGAGCTGATGCGCGCGCTTGAGACGGCCGCCAACAAATATCTGGGCGACCGTGTGGCGCAGGTCATCGAGCACATGCATGAACCGCCGGGCAGCACGCCCGGGCCGGACAAAGGCTAGTGTCTCCGGCGCGCCCATGCGTGGGGCGCGCCTTATCTATTTCTAGTTTGATCCTGATACGACGGGTGCTGCAGGCGTTTTGAATGCCTGCTCAAGATCCGGCCGCACCGGCCGTCGAGAGCTTGCGCCGGATCGACGGCGACGGTGCTTCCCCGTTGGCAGCCGCATAGGCTTCGATCTCCGAGATCAGCTTGGGCAGGCGTTCGAGTGCGGCGCGGTTGTCTTCATCCCACGGGTGGAAGGACGGCCGGAAGAAGTCGAAGAACTCCGGAATGATCTTGCGCAGCGGTGCCGGGTGGATCCACAGGTAATGGAACGCCTTGCCCAGACCGAAGAACTTGTTCTTGCAGGTGCGGTCGGCAAGGATCAGCCGCATGTGCACGTAGAACACCATCGCCCAGAAGGTGACGGTCGTCAGCAGCATCGTCGAGGTGCGCAGGATGTAACGGCGCAGGCCAGGCTTGATGGCGAGGTTCCACACGTCGTAGCTCACCGCCTTGTGCTCGGTCTCTTCCATGGCGTGCCACATCCAGACCTGACGGTAGCCGGGTTCGGAGTTGCGGCCCAGGCCATCTTCATGGGCGAGTACCTGGCCGGCCAGCATGGCCGTGTAATGCTCCAGCGCAACCGTCACCGCCAACTGGTGCGACTTGGGCGTGTACTTTCGCAGCATGTTCAGGAACTTGCCGACAAAGCGGTCGATGCGCGTGGCGGGCAGGCCGGCGCGGTCGAGCAGGTCGTTGTACAGCACGTGTTCGCGCGTGTGCATTGCTTCCTGGCCGATGAAGCCGGCCACGGCCTGCTTGAGCTCGGGATCGGTCACCAGATGGCGGTAGTTGCGCACGCTGTCCATGAAGAAGCGCTCGCCGGTCGGGAAGAAGATCGACAGCGCGTTCAGGAAGTGGGTGACATGCGTGCCTCGCTCGTGCCAGTTGCTGATGCGATCAGCCGGCAGGTGAGGATGCACGTCGCGGCGGACTGGCATCATGGGCGGTTCTCCTGGAATGTGGTTTCTGAAAGGCGCGTCGACGCGCGCCCCTGGTCGAGGAATGCACAGAGGTCGGTCCCCACGCGTACGGGGTCTTCCTCCATCGGGATATGGCCGAGCGCCGGATACATGCGCAGCGTGGCGCCGGGAATGCGGCGGGCAAATTCGCCGGCATGCGCGGGCGGGATCCACCGGTCGCGCTGGCCCCAGAGGATGAGCGTGGGCACTCGGATCGAGGCCAGCCCGCTGGTATCGACATCGTCAAAGCGGAACTTCGGCACCATCTTGCCGATGGCCTGTCGTGCACCGTCGGCATAGAAGAAATCGGCGTAGCGGCGCAGCGTGGGCTCGGACACGCGCGACGGGTCGCCATACACATCGCGCGTGGCGGCGCGGATGATGCCTTCGGGCAGCATCCACGGCGACGTCATCCGCACGCCAATGTGATTGAACAGGTCGATGTAGATCGGCAGCTTCATCGGAAAGCCGGCCGAGTCGATCAGCACGAGCTTCTCGACGCGGCCCGGGTGCCGCACGGCAAAGTCCCACGACACCATGCCGCCCAGCGAATTGCCGATCAGCGTGAGTTTCGACAGGCCGAGCGTGTCGACAAACGCGTCGATGAAGTCGCGGTACAGCGGCAGTTCCATCGTGCGCGGGCGGCCTTGCGCATCGCGCAGCGGGCCGGTGATGCCGAACGGCGGCAGGTCGAGCCGGATGACGCGGTAGCGCCGCGTGAGCTGCGGCAGCACGCCATCCCACGTGTGCAGTGACGCGCCAAAACCGTGGATCAGCAGCAGCGTGCCTTCGGAGTTGGCTGCGCCTTCATCGGTGTAATGCACGCGCGTGCCCATCAACGGCAGGTAGCGCGACTGCGGCTTGGCGTAGCGTGCGATCAGCACATCGCGGCCGATGCTGCGCAGGCCGATGCGGCCGGGGCGCAGCATGGCGCGTGCAACGTTGAGCAGGTTCGCGCGCGGGGGGCTGGCGAACAATTCTCCGGTGGTGGCCGTGTTCATCGGCGGCCTCCTACTTTGCGCGGGCGGTGGCCGGCGCCGTATCGTCGCGCAGCGCTTTCTTACGCGTACGGCGGGCTTCGCGCACGACCAGCGCCTGGTAGGCCGCCGGCAGCAAGCGGGCCATTACATCGGCGGCGTGGGCGTCGGGGCCGATCAGCACGCGGCGCTTGTTCTTGCGCACGCCATCCAGGATCACCTGCGCGGCCTTGTCCGCCGAGGTGATGAAGAACTTCTCGAACTCCGCCTTGCCCTGCTGTTCGTCGCGCACCAGGAAGCCGTTCATGCTCGGCGAGACGCGGCTCGACTTGGCAATGTTGGTCTTGATGCCGCCCGGGTGGACGCACGTGGCTGACACGCCGCAGTTCATCAGGTCCAGTTCCTGGCGCAGCGCCTCGGTGTAGCCGCGCACGGCGTACTTGCTGGCGTTGTAGGCGCCCATGCCCGGCTGCGCAAAGATGCCGAAGATGCTCGACGTGTTGATGATGTGGCCGTTGCCGGTCGCCTTTAGCAACGGCAGGAACGCCTTGGTGCCATGCACCACGCCCCAGAAATTGATGTTCATGATCCAGGCCAGCTCGTCGTCTTCCATGCCTTCGATCGTGCTGGACAGGGCCACGCCCGCGTTGTTGAAGATCAGGTTGACCTTGCCGTGCGCAGCGGCCGCTTCTTCTGCCCAGCGGTACACCGCGGCGCGGTCGGCCACGTCGACGGCATGCGTGGTCACGCGGATGCGGTCGCCTTCGTGCGCGCGCACCAGTTGCAGCGTCTGCGCGAGCGCCGCTTCATTGCGATCGGCCAGTGCGAGGTGGCAGCCTTCGCGCGCCAGCTGCAGCGCCAGCGAGCGGCCCATGCCCGACGCGGCACCGGTGATGGCGGCAACCTGGTTGTTGAATGACTTCATGGCGTGGTCTCCGTGGGGCTGGCGCGCTTCAGACGCGGTCGAGCGCTTCTTCGTTGGGGGTGTTTTGGGCGGCCGGCACCGTGCGGGCGGGCACGCGCAGCGGCACACCCTTCGGGACGGCCATCGGGCGCGTGCGGTAATCGGCCAGCCGGAAATGCGCGGTGGCACGGCGGAACTGCCACGTGAATCCCGGCCACAGCGTGGTGTTCTTGCCGGTCTTCGGGTCGAGGTACCAGCTCACGCAGCCGCCGGCCGACCAGATCGCATTCGACAGCCGCTTCTGGATGCCGTCGTTGAAGCGGCGCTGCACGTCGGGGCGTACGTCAATGGCCGCCACGTTGTGCGCACGCATCGACTTGAGGGCGTCGACGATGTACGCCACCTGCGACTCGATCATGAACACCATCGACGAGTGGCCGAGCCCCGTGTTCGGGCCCACCACCATGAAGAAATTCGGAAAGCCCGACACGGTGGTGCCCAGGTAGGCCTCGGCGCCGTGCTTGTCCCACGCATCCACAATGTCGACGCCCTGGCTGCCAAGCAGCACGCCGCGCGGGAATGGGTCCGTCGCATGAAAGCCGGTGCCAAAAATCAGGCAATCCACCTCGCGCCGCGTGCCGTCGGTGGTGACGATGGCGTTGGGCTCCACACGTGCGATGCCGGAGGTGATCACGTCGACGTTCTCGCGCGTGAGCGCCGGGTAGTAGTCGTTCGAGATCAGGATGCGCTTGCAGCCGATGGTGTAGTCGGGCGTGACCTTCTCGCGCAGCACCGGATCGGCAATGCGGCGCTTGATGTGGCTGCGCGCCATGCGTTCCACCGCCTTCATCAGCTTCGGATGAATCACAAAGCCGAGCACGCGCGACTCCAGCATCCAGTAGATGCCCGTGCGCATCAGCTTTTGCGTGAACGGCAGGTGGCGGAAGAGCCAATGCTCCGCGCGCGACACCTTGCGGTCGGGCTTGGGCAGGATCCACGGCGGCGTGCGCTGATACAGGTCGAGGCGGCCGACCTTCGGCGCAATCTGCGGCACGAACTGGATGGCCGACGCGCCGGTTCCGATCACGGCCACGCGCTTGCCGCGCAGGTCGTAATCGTGCTCCCAGAGCTGCGAGTGGAAAGCCTTGCCCTGGAAGGTTTCGATGCCGGGAATGTTCGGCCAGGCCGGACGGCTCAGGCCGCCCATGCCGGAGATGAGCGTGCGGGCGCGGTAGCGGCGGCCGTCGGCCATTTCCAGGTTCCACACGCCGGCGGCTTCGTCAAACGTGGCGCGCGTCAGTTCGTGATGGAAGCGCACGTGCGGGCGCACGCCAAATTCATCGGTGCAGCGCTCCAGATACGCGCGAATTTCCGGCTGCGGCGAATACATGCGCGACCAGTCCGGATTGGGTGCGAACGAAAACGAATACAGGTGCGATTGCACATCGCACGCGCAGCCGGGGTAGTGGTTGTCGCGCCACGTGCCGCCCACAGACCCCGCTTTTTCGAAGACGAGGAAGTTGTCGATGCCGTTCTGCTTGAGCTGGATCGCCATGCCCAGGCCGGCAAAGCCCGTCCCGATGATGGCGGCATCGATCAGGGCGGGGGCGTCAGGGCTGCGCGGGGTCGGCGCAAAAGCGTCGGGGCGCGGAAAATCGGTCCGTGCGTTCACGTGGTGTCTCCGTGGGCACCACATGGGCGCCTCTTAATGTGACATTGGTCGATGTCATCGTAGGAGGCCGCCAGGACCGAGTCAATCGGGCGATTGGAATGGCAAATCTAAAAGCGATGCATCGATCGCTTGAAACGGTTTTCCCTTATGAATCCGTCACTTGTGTGCGGTGCACAACGTCGGCGGCCGACGGTGCAAAGGCGCTCAGCAACGCGTTGATGTGCACAAGGAGCCGCATGACGTGCTTCCCAGCGACACGGATGCCCCGCTCGCCACCGTCATGCACGGCATGGCGGAAGGCTTCCGCCACAGCGTCGACGTCGGGGCTGTGCAGAAGTGCCAGTGCGCCGCCGGTGCGATGGGCCCATTGGCGCAGGGCGGGGCGGTCCATCGCGTCCAGCAGCGGCTGGAGCCGCTGCGCATCCTCGGCCAGCGACGACAGAAAGACCTGCGCCAACCCGGCTGCGACCGGGTCCGTACCGAGCGCGGCGTGCAGGTCGTCGAGCGACAAAGTGAATGGATCTTCCGGGGGCGTGCCCGCAACCGCGAGACCATCGAGGCTCCACAGCGCAGACAGCGCTTCCTGCAGCGTGGCGAGGGTGGTTGGTTTCAGCAGGCTCGCGTCCATTCCAACGGCACGGCAGCGCGCGTGCTCTTCAGCCAGCGTCGTTGCGGTGATGGCGATGATGGGCAGGCGAAGCCCGTCCGCGCGTTCTTGTTCTTCGTGGCGGATGTGCCGGGCCAGGTCGAAGCCGTCCATGCGCGGCATGTGGCAATCGGTGAGCAAGGCGTCGAAACGGTGTTCGTGCAGACGCTCAAGCGCAACGACGCCATCTTCGGCCAGCGTGACCCGATAGCCGAGCAGACGCAGTTGCTTGGCGATCAGCTCGCGGTTGATCGGATGGTCTTCCGCCACGAGGATGTGTGCAGCACCGGGCGCCTCAGTGGGCGCGGCGGCGGGAAGCGCGTGTACCGTCGCGCTGGCGGCTTGCATGGATTCGGGTTGCGGGAGGGCGCGCTCGCACGCCTGCACGAAAGCGTGCCAGCTCAGCGGATTGACGCTCAGCGCGTTGCCCGGTCCCGCATAGCCTGCTTCTGACGTGATGCGGATGGCGCGCGCGTCTGCCTGCGCCGCCGAGGTCATGAGGATGTCGGCGTTTGGTGGGTGGCCGGCCTGCAGCCCGGCCGCAACCGCGAATTGCGTGAGGCAGTGGCGCACGGCAGGGTCGTCCACCGCGATGGCGACGCTGCGGCCCGCCAGTTGCGGCAGCGCATACCGCGCTTGCAGAACCGGCACGGCCAGCCGCAGCGTGACAGCCGTGCCGTATCCGGGGGCGCTCTCCATGACCAGTTCACCGCCCATCAGGCCCGCAAGCTGACGAGAAATCGCCAACCCCAGTCCGGTGCCGCCGTAGCGCCGCGTGGTCGAGCGCTCGGCCTGCACGAATGGCGCGAACAGCGTTGCCTGCACCTCCGGTGAGATCCCGATGCCCGTATCGATGACAGAGACGACGAGGTGCGCCGTGCCGTCCGTAACACGCGTGCAGTCGGCTGACAGTCGTACGCTTCCCGTGTCGGTGAATTTGATGGCGTTGGAGAGCAGGTTGAACAGGATTTGCCGTAGCCGAATGCTGTCGACAGAAACACTGGCCGGCACATCGGCGCCCACATCCACGTGCACGGCGAGCGATTTCTCGTGTGCGCGGCTTGCCAGCAGGCCGACCGTGCCGTCAAAGACTTCGCGAAGGTCTGTGGCTGAGGGGGAAATATCCAGTCGGCCGGCCTCGACCTTTGCGTAATCGAGGATGTCATCGAGGATATGCAGCAGCGCGCGCCCCGAATCCTGTACCAACGAAACCATCTGCTTCTGCTCGCCCTCGAGCTTCGTCTGCTGCAGCAGTTCGACCAGGCCGAGCACGCCGTTCATGGGCGTGCGGATTTCGTGGCTCATCATGGCCAGGAAGCGGTCTTTCGCGTGCAGGGCCGATTCCGCTGCGTTCTTGGCGGCTTCCAGCGCGTCGGCCTGCTCGCGCTCCGTGGTGACGTCGCTCAGGTAGCCGTTCCAGACCGTGCGGCCGTCCGGCTCGCGGTGCGGGATCGAGCGCGCGTGCAGCCACCGCACCGTCCCATCTTCACAAACGTGGCGGAATTGCTGGTCGAACGGCGTCAGGTGTTGCGCAGAGGCAAGCACCGTGTCGATCATGCGCTGCCTGTCCTCTTTATGGATGAGCCGTTCAGGTGTGGACAGGTAGCTCAGCAGGTCCTGGGGCTGTGCGCCGAGTGTTTCGTGCGCTTTGCCGGCCACGTAGGTGATGCGGCCCTGCCCCTGGCCCGGCGGCAGCTCAAACTGATAGACAAGCGCGGGCAACGACTCGGTGACCTCGCGCAGGCGCTGCTCAAGGCGTTCGGCCCGCGCCTGCGTTTCACGGATCTCGCTGATGTCGACCAGCGAGGCCACGGTGCCGGCAGGTTGCCCGTCCGGCAGGTGAAACGGCTCGATCCAGTACAGCACGTTGCGCGATTGGCCGTCCGGCGTGTCGATGATGAGCTCTTCGCGCGTGCTTTCGCTGGCCTGCGCCGCGCGTCGGTCGATATCGGACAGCGGCGACGTGTCGCCGACCGAATACAGCCCCAACTCCTGCGGCGTGTGCCCGAGCAGCGACGCGCGTGTCCGGCCGAACATGTTGCAGAACGCCGCATTCACCGCAACGTAACGGTGCGCGGCGTCATGGGCGACGAGCGGGAACGGCACGGCCTCCATCAGCGCGCGTTGGAAGCTCAGTTGCCGCGCCAGGCTTTCCTCGGCGCGGCGGCGCTGGTGGTTCTCACGGCGCAGTTGCATCTGCTTGATGGACAGTGCGACCAGTGCAGCCAGCACCAGCGCCGCCGCTGGCCCGAACTTGCCAAGCACAGCCGAAGTGGACGGCCCCAACTGGTAGCTGACCGACAGCCACTTGTTGCGGATGCTCACTTGTTCGCCTTCGGGCATGGCGAAGAGCGCGCGGTTGATGAGCGGCACCAGCGCAGCGTACCGCGACGATACCCCCACGCCGATGCTCTCGATCGTGTTCGCAGAACCGGTCACCTTCAGCTCGCCTGGAAAGTGATGACGGATCAGCGCATCGGCCACCGGCAGGTTCACGATCGTGAAATCGGCTTCCCCGGTCGCCGTCATTGACAATGCATCGCTGACCGAGCGTGCAGGCAGGATGCGGATCTTCGGCACATTCTGGTTCAGCAACGTGGTCAGGGTCTCGCTTGCCGGCAGGGCGACGGTCTTGCCGGAAAGTTCGGGAAGCGCAGCTACCGTGAGCGCGTCGCTGCGCCCGACGATCACCATCGGAGTGGCATCGATCGGTTGAGAGAGTGTGAAGCCGGGCGGGCGGGAATCCTGATCGGATATACCGAGCAGGATGTCGACCTCGCCGCTGCGCGCCTTCGCGAGTGCTTCAGCCCAGTCGCGCACGGTCACCCGCTCGAAGCGCAACCCGAGCGTACGCGAGAGGAAGTTCTGATATTCCGGGAAGATACCCAGCATCCCGCCGCCCGTTCCGTTGAAGGTGTAGGGCATGTAGTCGGGGTCGGCGGCGTAGCGCAGGGGCGGGAGCGACGCGAGCATGGCCCGCTCGTTGTCCGACAGCTGCACGCCCATAAACGAACCGCCGCCTTGCGTGATCCACCGCGCGCGCAGCTCGCTCATGGTGGCGTCGGGCAACTGGGCGAGATGGCGGTCCAGATAGCGGATCAACATCGCCTGCCCGCGCGGCGCGGCAAAGTGCAGCGCGTCGACCTGCTGGTTCACAAGCTGCACGATTGAAAGCCGCCGGTAGCGAGGCTGCGACATCAACTCCCGCGTCGGATAGGTCACGCCCACGTAAGCGTCTGCCGCGTCATGCAGAACGGCGTCCAGGGCGTCTGCCGCCGTTGGCGTACTGATCAGGCGGATGCTCGGGTATTGGCCAGCCAACTCTTCTTCGAGCGAAGAGCCCTGCTCGACGGCGATGCGCATGCCGGAGGCAAACGGGTTCTGCGCGACTTGCGTGTTGTCGTTGCGCGCGACCACCGCGGTGGGACGTTCAAGGTATGGCGCCGAATAGATGAGGCAATGGTCGTACTGCGAGCGCGGTGCCACGCTCATGATGATGTCGACGTCGCCGCGGCAAGCCGCCTTGAGCAGCTCATCACGCCGTGAAAAGACGTGCGGGATGACGCGTACCTGATCCTGGGGAATCAGATGCATCAGCAGGTCACCGGAGAAGCCGCTGAGCCGGTCGGCCTCGACGCCCTCCAGCGGAGCCATGGCATCACTGATGACGCCCACGGTCACCTTGGGCGGAAACTGCGTCAGCCGTTGAACGGCCTGCGCCGCATCTTCCGCATCGGCATCGGGCGAGCTGCCCAGCCAGCCCAGCGCAACGGCACAGGCGAGCAACCCCGCGCCGATGCCGATGCGCAGGCGAGCCGACACCGAAAGCGTGACGCGGGCCATCGTCTCAGGCCTCGCTGCTGCCAAGCAGTCCGTGGCGCACGGCAAAGTCGAACAGCGCCGCCTCGGTGCCAAGCTCGAGCTTGCGCATGGCCGTCTGCTTCTGCGAGCTGATGGTCTTGACGCTGCGGTTGAGCTGCAAGGCAATCTCGCTGACCGTCTTGCCGGTCACGTACATGCGCAGCACTTCCAACTCCCGCTTGCCCAATTTGGCGACGGGGTCGTCGTGGACAGCCTGTGGCTCGCCGTTACGGCAGAGCAGCTTGGCATTGAGCATTGGCGAGAGATAGATGCGACCGCCCGCCGCCGCATGCATGCCTTCGAGGATGTGCTGTGGCTCGTCGGATTTGCTGACAATGACCTTGATGCCCGCGCGCAGGATGTTGCTCATCAGTGCGCGCGTCTCGAGCATGGTGAGCACCATCACGCGCAGGTCGGGGTGGCGGCGCACGAGGAATTCGAGCAGGAGGATGCCGTCGCCGTAGCGGCTGCCAGGCATGGCGTAGTCGGTGATGACAAGGTCGCATCGCACGCGACCCAGCACGGCGAGCAGCTCATCGGCGTTGCTGGCTTCGCCCACCACCTCGAAGCCGTCGACCCCTGATACGAGGCGCCGCACGGCCGCCACCACGCCAGGGTGATCATCTGCAATGACGAGTTGGACGGGGTTCTGCATTCGACGTGTCTCCGAGCGTGTAACGCGCGGCAATGTGTTTGCCGCATTGCTGAGAATCGCCGAAGCCTCCAGGGCGGAACATCGGAAACGTCCTATAAATGCGCCCCAATCCGCGCTCTTCTGGTGCAAATTTGTCGCAGCACGTTGCGATCGTGGCCAGCATTTCGGATCCGGGCGGTGTACCGGTGCGTGGCACAATGCTGGCGATTGCCTCGCACGCTTGATCGCACCGATTTCCCATGACGCCCACATCCTCGACAGCACCTTCTGCGGCCGCACGCAAGCAGAGCGCCGAGCGCTCCACCTTGGTGAGCGCTGGCGTCAATTGCCTGCTCTCGGCGGGGCAGATTGCGGCGGGCCTGTGGTCGCACTCGCAAGGCCTGGTGGCGGACGGGCTGCATACGCTGTCCGACTTGATTGCCGATGGCATCGTCTTCATTGCCAACCGCAACAGCCACAAGGGGCCGGACGAAGACCACCAGTACGGCCACGCGCGTTACGAAAACGCAGCGTCGCTGGGCTTGGGGCTGCTGCTGATCGGGGCGGGCGCGGGCATGATCTGGGCCGCGGTGGAAAGCCTGCGCTCGCCGCAGGGGCCGACGCCCGTGCATGGACTGGCGCTGGTGGTGGCGCTGATCGCGCTGGCAGCCAAAGAAGGGCTCTTCCGCTACATGCTGGCCGTGGCCAAGCGCATCAACTCACGCATGCTGATTGCGAATGCGTGGCATGCGCGTTCCGATGCGGTGTCGTCGTTGGTGGCGGCCGTCGGCGTGGCGGGCAACCTGATGGGCTATCACTGGCTGGACCCGATAGCCGCCTGCATCGTCGGGCTGATGATTGGCCGTGTGGGTGTGCGCTTTGGGTGGGAAGCGCTCAACGACCTGATGGACCGCGCCTTGCCGCCCGCGCAGGTAGAGGCGATCCGGACCAGCCTGGAAGCCACGCCGGGCGTGATCAACGTGCACGACTTGCGTACGCGTGTGACAGGCGACCAGGCATTGGTGGACGCGCATATCGAGGTCGATCCGCGCGTCTCGGTAAGCGAAGGCCATGCGATTGCCGTGCGGGCCCGCACCAACGTACTCAGTGCGCATACGGCGATGGCGGTGCTCGACGTGCAGATTCACGTCGACCCGCGCGAGCACATCGCAACCGACCCCGTGCCGCTCCCCGACCGCGATGCGCTGCACGCCGTGCTGGCCCAACTGCTGCCGCCCGGCACGCCGCTGGACGCACGCCACTGCGTGCTCCATTACGTCGATGGCGCGGTGGAGGTCGACCTGGTCCTGCCACCAGCGCTGGCCGCCGAAATCGCCCGCATCGCCGATGCCATCCACACAAGGTGGGATGGTCTCGTGCGCCTGCGCGTGCTTGTTACGGACGCTTGAGGTTGTCGCGCTAGCGGCACTGGTCGACCGCGTTGGCCGGCTGCGTCTTGGCGGGGTCGAAGTGCAACTGCTCCAGCCCCTTTTCCGTCAGCGACATCCAGTCGATCGCGCCCGACGTGCGCAGCAAACCGGTGCTGCCGACCGGCCGCCATTGCACGCGCTTGCCGTCGGTGTTCAGCAGCGTGGCCGATAGCGTGAGCGAATCCGGCCCCGCCTGCAGTTGCAGCAGGCGGCCATCGGCGGCGGGCGTATAGGCGGTGTTCTGGTTCACGGTGATGCCCGCTTCGCGCACCGTTGCCGGCATGCACGCAATGGACGCGCGCACCTTGCCCGTGGTGTCGATCAGATCGGCAAAGCCGTTGCCCTTGGCCACGCCGACCAGCAGGTATCGCTCGATCGCCGGCATCCACGTGACGCTGTAGGTGTAGTACTGCAGATGCTTGTGCAGAAGCTGCTCGCCGGTCACGCGTCCGCTAACGGGATCGAACACGGCGATCTTCAGATTGGCTTCGGTCTGGCCCGGCACGAACTGCTGCCAGGCAAGCAGCGCATTGGTGCTGCCGCCAGCCACCATGGGCCACCATTCGCGCCGGCCATCGGCAACATCGACGTTGTGCAGACGACGGCCTCGCCCGTCGTAGACCTTCAGGTAGACGCCGTTGCCGCTGCCGAGGTTGTCGACGCCACCGCCAGTGATCCAGCCGTCGGAGTAGAACACCACGAAACGGTCGCCCACGGCCGTGATATGGCCCGAATGGCTGCCGGATTCCACCAGTTGCGGATACGGCTTGATGGGCCGCAGCGCGGTGTCGTAGATGCCGAAGCGCTGGTTGACGTTTTCCGGCGCATTCCACCCGTCTTCAAACGACACCATCACCTGGCCGGCGCGGTTGCGCGCCACCGTCACGGGCTCCTGCGCTTCGGGCTTCTGAATGAAGATGCGCGGGGCATCGAGCACGCCCGTGTCGGCATGCCATTGCGCGACATAGACATCGTGCGGCCAGTTTCCGCTGCGATCGGCACCGCGCGGCGGCAGGCCCGAGCTACTGAAGAACACGTTGAAGGTGTCGGCCTTGGCGCCAGGCACCGCGCTGATGCCATGCATGTATTGACGCGGATCGGGGGCGCCAGCCGTCGCAACGGCGGGCAAGGCCAGCGCGCACGCAACGGTCAGCAAGGTACGGTGCAGGAAAGACAGTCGGGACACGTGACGCTCCATCTTCATCGGTGGCTCGGGTGGCGGTTTCAGAACCGATTGGGCCACGGGCACCCGCCGAAGTTGCTGCGCGAATGGGGGAGCCCGTTTGGCGGAGAGGCGCTCAGTGGCACCCGATCCCGGGCGACCGGTTTACCCCCCGCCGAGGCGATCAAGTTTCAGTCCCGTGTGCCGTTCTTCACAAACAAGAGCGGAACCCATTCCGCCAATCCCTTCCCAGCGCGGCCAGAGTGGGCACAAGCCCGCCGCCCACCGCGCCAGAACCGACCCAACGAGAACAACATGACCCAGCGACTCGACGCCCGATGGCGAAGCGAAGTGACGGAGGCTCTACGTACCGTGGAGGCGCAGTTCGGCGTGGCACCGCAAAGCCTGCCCCGCGACGCGCTGATTGCGGCCTTGACCGACGCGATCTGGGCACAGCGTGCCGCTTATGCGCGTGTGCGCCGGACGCTGGTTGCGTGTCCTGAGCTGGCAGACGAATCGATGTAATCGGCGCACCGCGGTGCCGCCGCCATTTTGAAGAAGGTGATGTGATGCGGTACTGCGGTTCGCTGGATCTGAACCATCTGCTGCGCCAGCCGTTTGCCCAACTCGGCCGGCTGGTGCGCGATGAAGACTCGGGGCAGCCCCTGCCCCCCGTGGAGGTGGCCGCGCGCGCGGTATTGCTGCGCGCTGCCGGCTACGAGGTGATGCCCACCTGTGGGCACCATGACCGACGTGGCTTCTGTCTCGGCCACGCAGACCAGATCATCGGGATGTAAGCGCCGCACCTACGACGCATGCGCCACGTGCGCGCAGTCATGCGCACATGCTGTTGCGAACGCGCATCAGGGCATGCCAAAACGGCCCCGTCGCGTGGTGTCTGAAGCACCCGTAAAGCGTTGACTGGCGCACCTTTGCGGGCGATCCGTTGCCAAAAAGCAAACGGTAAAAATGACTTACATTCCGGTCCTTTTTCGGCCCATGGTTCTGGTGCATCCTGAACCAAGATAGATCGCACGGATGGCAGATTGTGCGACGTCGGACGCAACGTCAGGCCGTAAGTCGGAAGTGAATCGAAGCGGCGGCGCCTGCAATCTTGGGGTCAGGGGAAAGAACATGAAGACGCAATATCTCAGCAAGCAAGAAATCTACGACGGCGCGGTTCGCCATCTGTTCGGTCAGGGGGGCGCTGCCATCCTGCCGCGCGGCGGTGCGGCGTACCACGGCCAGGGCGGCCGCTGCTGCCCGATCGGAAACCTGATCAGCGTGCGTGACTACACGACGTCGATGGAAAGCGTGCCGGTGCGCTACATCCTCAAGCCCACCAACGAGATTCCGCGTTATATGGACGCGGGCGTCATGGCGTTGCGCCGAGCGCTCAAGCGCGCGCGCATCGATGTGGACGACCGCGACACCGTTGAGCTGCTCTCCAAGCTGCAGAACGCACATGACGTGTTCGGCACGTGGGAGTGGAAGGAACGCCTGCAGTCGATTGCGCGCCAATTCGGCCTCAGCGGCGCTCTTGTCGATACATTCTGACCGACCGGCCGGTCACAGATCACCCTATAGAAGGTGACACCATGAAAGGGAAGGGGACGTTCCTCGGCATCGAGGACATTTTTGAACGCGTGCGCGCACACCTGCTCGCACAGCAATGCCGCTCTGAAGACGCCGACGGCGAGCCGCGTTATCGCGGGCTCGACAACCGCCGATGCGGCGTCGGCATTCTTATTGACGATGCGTTCTACTGCGCCGCGATCGAGCGCCTGGGCGTGAGCCTGCTGCGTGTGCCGAGCGATGACCCGCTTGCGCGTGCGCTGCGCTGCTCCGGCGTGAATGTCGACGACGACCAGGTGGTCGATCTGCTGATCGATCTGCAGGACATCCACGACTTGGCGGCCATCGAAAGCTGGCCCGCGGCACTGGAAGACATCCGCCGTCGGTTGCCCGACCGATTGCCCGATACACCACTGGCAGCCTGAACGACGTATCCACCGCGAACCCGGCCCTGCGCCGGGTTTTGTCATTTCAGGGCATCAAGCTCCGGATAGTGGCGGAAGATGCCCATCGTATTGAACGGAATGCGCCGGGGCGATTCCAGATACGCCGCGATGTTCGGCTGCGCCGCCACGCGATCATGTAGCGCCACCAGATGTGGCAGCTCATGCTCGTATCGCTGCATGTGGCGAGGAAATGCGTAGCGCAGCCCCGCCACGATCTGGAATAGCGACAAATCCACATACGTCAGTGCATCACGCACGGCCCAAGTCGGGCCGGCGGGGTTGCGCTCGAGCACGCGCTCGAAGTAATGCAGGAATTTGGGCGCGCGATTGTCGAGAAAATCCTGCGTGCGGCGCTTCGCTTCGGCGCGCTGGTCTTCGTAGTACTCGCCTGAAGCGATGGGGTGGTGCGTGTCGTGAATCTCCACCACGAAATCGGCAATCGTCAGTTGCAGGCCGTGCGTCCAAAGGCCGCCGGCTTCGTCGTGCGGAGCCAGGCCGTAGTGCTGGCCCAGGTAAAGCAGGATGTTGGCCGTCTGCGAGATCACCAATTGGCCGGCCACCAGGAACGGCGGCGCGAACGGCGGCGTGGGAATGCCCGCGTCGTTCAGAAACGCCTCGATGGCGGCTTCGTCTTCGCGGCCGAGGTCGGTGTAGGGCACGGCGGCCTGCTCCAGCGCCAGCCGGACGAATTCACCGCGGCCCTGGATTTCGGGCCAGTAGTAGAGCGTGGTTTCCATGGTCGGGCGGATAAGCGAGGTGGGGGCTGCGCAGCAAGAGCGATGCCGCATCGCAGCGGGAACGGTGCCTGCGAACGATAATAGGCGCTTGCCCCTGCGCCTGTTTCAACCCACCCGCCGTGAACGCTCCGCTTTCTCCTTCGCCCGCCATCGAACCCTCCGATCCTTCGCGCTGGCTGGTCCGGGGGCATCCCGGTTTTCTGCGCGCCAATCTGGCGCTGTTCGCGGCGGGCTTCTCGACGTTTTCGCTGCTGTATTGCGTGCAACCGCTCATGCCGATGCTGGCGCACGACTTTGGCCTCACGCCCGCGCAGACGAGCCTTGTGCTGTCGGTGTCCACGCTGCTGCTGGCCTTTGCGATCCTGTTTGCGGGGCTGCTGTCGGAGTCCATCCATCGCAAGACACTGATGGGCGTGTCGCTCGTGCTCTCGTCGGTGCTCACATTGGCGGCGGCGGTCCTGCCGGGCTGGCACGGGTTGCTGGCCACGCGGGCGTTGCTGGGTGTGGTGCTGGGCGGCGTGCCGGCGGTGGCGATGGCGTACCTGGCCGAAGAGGTGCATCCGCAAGGGCTCGGCATGGCGATGGGCCTCTACGTCGGCGGGACGGCATTCGGCGGGATGGCCGGGCGTGTGCTGACCGGCGCCCTGGCAGATCACTTCGGCTGGCGTGCTGCCATGGGTTTTACCGGCATGCTGGGTTTGCTCGCAGCGCTGGCCTTTCTGTGGCTGCTGCCGCCATCACGCCGGTTTGTGCCACGCAAGGGTGTGGCGCTGGGCGATCTGTTCGATACGCTCGGCGCGCATCTGCGCGAGCCGGGCCTGCGTTCGTTGTTCGCCATGGGCTTTCTGCTGATGGGCGGCTTCGTCACGATCTACAACTACGCGAGCTTCCACTTGCTCGATGCACCGTACGCCCTCAGCCAGACGGCGGTGGGCGGCATCTTCATGGTGTACCTGCTGGGTATTGGCGCTTCCGCCTGGTTTGGCCGATTGGCGGATCGCCATGGCCGCGGCCGCATGCTGCTGGCCGGCACAGCGCTGATGTCGGCGGGCGTGCTGCTGACCTTGGCGGGGCCGCTAGTGCTGGTGATTGGCGGCATCGCGCTGCTGACCTTCGGTTTTTTCGGCGCGCATGCGGTCGCCAGCGGCTGGGTCGGGCGCCGCGCGCAGCGTGCCAAGGGGCAGGCTGCGGCGCTGTATCTGCTGGCGTATTACCTGGGCTCCAGCCTGATCGGCACCACAGGCGGCAAGCTCTACGCACCGTGGGGCTGGCCCGGGGTGGTGGCCCTGGTGATGGCCTGCATGGCATGTGCGCTCGGCACGGCAGCGTGGCTCTGGCGGCGCGCTCCGCTGCCGCCGGGCGCCAAGCGCTGACGTTGTGCACCCTGGGAATTCGCGTATCGTGCCGTGGTCGATGTCTGCACGATCGCTTTCCCTGTCATGCGTACTCATTCTCTCTTCCTGACGCGGCGACTGTGGCCGCTCGCATCGGTCCTGCTTTTGCTGATGGCGTGCGTCGCCAACCCGGCCGACGCTGCCCCGGTGTCGTTTTCCAAGCTGGCTGGGCTGCCAACCTCCACCGCCAGCGCATCGGCGCCGGCAGCGGACCCTGCGCAGACGCGCCAGTCGCTCGACACCGTCATCACGCTGCTCAACAACGACCAGCAGCGCACGGCTCTCGTCAATGAACTGAAGCAGTTGCGCGACGGCATGAGCGCGCAGCAGAAGGTGCAGGCCGAACAGGCGCCGGGTCTGTTGGGCGCGGTGGCGTCGCTCATCGAGAACGGCTCGTTGCAGGCCGATGTTGAAGCCGGCGCCCCGCGGTATTGGCTGCGCCGTATCGAGGCCGCCAGCGGTAACGCGAGCCTGCTCCTCTCGCCCGAGAAGCGCATGCCGCTGGCTGCGGACTTTGCCAGCACCGTGGGCATCTGGGCCGCCATCGCCGCTGGCCTGCTTGGCTTGGGCTGGTTGATCCGCCGCGTGTTCGGTCTCACCGCAGGCCTCGGGCCGCATCCGACCACGCGCGCGCTGTTGATCGACGCGGCGCGCAAGATCGGCCCATGGGCGATTTCCTTTGCCGTCATCATGCGGCTGGAGCGCGATGCCTCGCCCGGCTTTGTCCTGGCGGTGGTGCTGGCCTACGCCATCGTATGGGGCGCGATCATCACGGCCGGTGTGGCGATGCTGTTCTCGCTCTTTTCCGGCAGCGCGCACCGGCGTGTGGCGGTGGAATACCTGTTCAAGCACGGCATGTGGCCGATCTTTCTGACGGCCAGTCTGGGCGCCTGCGGCGACGCGCTGGTCGATCCGCGCGTTGCCTTGGTGCTGGGCGGCTCGCTCAGTCTGCTGCTGGCCACGGTGTGCAACGTGGTGGCGTCATTGATGCTGGCGGTGGGCGCGTTGTGGGCGCGCCGGCCGATCGGGCAGTTGATCGCCAATCGCCCGCTGGAGCTGCGCAGCGGCGAACACACCGGCAACCAGGTCCGCCGTCTGCTGGCCGCGTTCTGGCCGGTGCCCGTGGTGGTGCTGGCGAGCGCCACCGTCGTGGCCACCCTGACGACGCCCGACAACGTTGACGTGGTGGCGCGCCGTGCCGTGATGACGTCGCTGCTGCTGGTGGCGGCGTTCTTCCTGTCGGCGCTCATCCGCCCCCGCGCCAACTGGCGCTCACACCTGCGTCTGGCGCGCAGCTCGCCTTATCTCGAACGGCTCAAGCATTTCGTTGGCGCGCTGATCAAGCTCGTCATCTGGATCGCCTTCCTTGAGCTGGTGCTGCGCGTGTGGGGCCACACGCTGGTGGAGGTCGCGCACAGCTCCGTCAATGGCAAGCGCATCGCCGATGCCATGGTGGGCCTGATCAGCACCGTCTTTGCCACCTGGCTGGTCTGGATCCTGCTCGACACGGCGATCCTGCGGGCGCTCTCGCCGGCCTCGGCGCGGGCGCAGCCCAGCACGCGCGCGCTGACCATCCTGCCGCTGCTGCGCAATGGCCTGAAGGTGACGCTGGTGGTGACAGCCAGCATTGGCGTGCTGGCCAACCTGGGCGTCAACGTGACGCCGCTGGTGGCGGGCGCCGGGGTGATCGGTCTGGCGGCGGGCTTTGGTGCTCAGTCGCTGGCGCAGGACTTCATCACCGGCATCTTCATCTTGATGGAGGACACGATCAGCGTGGGCGATACGGTGGACGTGGGGGTGGCCACGGGCTCCGTCATCAACCTGACCATCCGGACGGTGCGGCTGCGCGATGGCACCGGCGCGGTGCTGTCGATTCCGTTCAGCCAGATCAAGACCGTGCGCAATCTTTCGCGCGATTACTCGTTTGCCGACTTTGAAGTGCGCGTGGCGATGGAGGCCGAGCCGCAGCAGGCGATCGATCTCGTGCGTACGGCGGCCGACCAGATTGCGGGTGAGCCGCGCTTTAGCTACACGTTGCTCGGCGGTGCGGAGATCTTCGGGCTGGACCGCTTTGAAGGTGGCGCGATGATCGTCAAGGGGCGGTTCAAGACGCGTCCGCAGAAGCAGGCGGATGTGCTGCGGGCGTTCAACGTTGTGCTCAAGGATGCGTTCGACAAGGCGGGCGTGCCGCTGGCGGCGCCGGGGACGGTGTTGCGGACTTCTGCGGCGTTTGAGGCGTGGATGACGCGGGGTGGGCAGGAGAAAGGGGCGTCGGCTTCCAATGAACCACCTGCCGCGGCGCCAGCGTAAGGGCGTTGGTGGTTTGCTGCTGTTTCGTCCCCTGCTGGGGCCGACTCACTTTCTTTGTCTTGCCAAAGAAAGTAAGCAAAGAAAGGCGCGCCCGAGATGGCGAAAGACTCCTTGGATTTGTGTCACGGGGAGGGAGGAGAGGCAAACTCGCTGCGCTCAGACAGGCCTCCCCTCTTTTTCCTCCCCGCGACACAAATCCAAGGCGCCATCTAGGGCAGGGTACGGCCAAACCGTCTGGGCGCCGGTGTTGGCGCCCAGGCCTTGTGCTTCGTTTTAGAAGCCGTGGCGCATGCCGACCATGACGCCGGTCTGGGAGGCTTTGGGTAGCGCGGCTGCGAGCACGGTACCGGCGTCTTTCTGGTGGGTGTAGTCCATGCCGACGTACAGCCACGTGCGCTTGCTGACCACGTAATTCATGATCGCGTAGGCGGTGTAGCGCAGGCCGTCGGGGTCGCGCTGGCGCGTGGCCATGCCGCCCACCACGAGGTTGTACTGACCGCTGAAGTCGTATTTCACGCCGCCCAGGATGAGGTCGTTCTTGGTGGGCGTGCCATCGCGGTAGTTGATGTAGCCGAGCATCAGTTTGGCGGGGCCGACCTGCACGCTGCCGCCGGTGGTCCAGGTGCGGGTGCCGACCGATTGCAGGTCTTTCTGCTGCTCCCACGCGCCGCCGAACGCGAACGGGCCGCTGGCGTAGTTGAGCGACAGCGCGCTGTAGTTGCCTGCGGAGAACGCGCCCGCCTGCTCGCCCATGCCGACCATCACGCCCGGGCGCCAGCCGTTGAAATCGCCCACGTACTTGACCGCATTGTCGATGCGCACGCCGGTGGCGGTGACGTGCCACGCCGTTGCGCCGAGGTTACCGATGGAGAGCGCGTCGTACTGGCCGGCCGTGTTGAAGACGAGGTTCTCTTGCCGGCCGAACGTCAGCGAGCCAAAGCCGCCTTCCAAGCCGACATACGCCTGGCGCCCGAACAGGCGCGAGGTGGCGGGCGTGGTCGGTTTGTAGCCGCCCAGGCCCATGTCGTTGGTGGAGCCCACGCCGGTGTCCGGCGCGAAACCGCTGACCAGGTGGAACACGGCCTTCAGCCCGTTGCCCAGGTCTTCCGAGCCCCGAATGCCGAAGCGGCTGCCGCTGTAGTAGCCGCCCGCCATCTCGGCCTTGCCGTGGCCGTCGGCGTCGTTGTTGGTGCTGTAGCGCAGGCCGGTTTCCATCACGCCGTACAGCGTGACGTTCGATTGCGCATGCGCAGCGCCGCAGGCCAGCAGTGCCGACAGTGCCGACAGTGCAACGGCCGATAGCGGAATGGAACGGATCGAAGTGGTCATGTGGCTCCCTTGTTGTCGTAACGACTGTTGTGTTGGCCGGAAGGGTTTTCCGGCCTGGCTCGGGGGCCGACTCTCAGGCAAGTCTGCTCTGTAAGGGTTGAAGTTACGCATGCACCGGCAAAGCGCCGCACACGCCGTGCAGGTTGGAGCGTTGCCCGCTGAAGGGGCATCGCGCGTAAACCGCGGGCTTACAGATTCTTGGGGGTTTTCCCTCGGGCAGGCGGCGTGGCGCGGGGCTGCCGCTACACTGGCGACGCTGATTTCCGTTCGCCGCCCACGGTCCCGCCATGCCTTCGTTCTCCGTTCCCCTGCTCAACGCCCTGCGCGACCAGTTGTCTGCGCTCTCGCCGGCGCAGCAGGGCGTGGCGCGGTTGATCCTGGAGGCGCCGGAGCTGTCGCTCGAGCAATCCGTCGAGACGCTGGCCGTGCGCGCAGGCGTGTCGATGCCGACCATCGTGCGGATGTGTCAGGCGCTCGGCTTTGAAGGCTTGCGCGAGTTCAAGGCCACGCTGGCCGCTGAACTCGCGCACGCGCAGCCGACGCTGCCGGGGCATGTCGGCCGGGCGGACCCGCCTGCGCTGGTCGCCAGCAAGGTCATCGATGGCGCCACGCGGGCGCTGGCCAAGCTGCGTGAATCGCTGTCCACCACGCAGGTCGACGCCGCTGCCGAGCGCATTGCCCGCGCGCGCCGCGTCGATTGCTATGCGGCCGGTGCGGCTTCATCGTTCATGGCGAACGACATGCAGGCGCGGCTGATGCGGCTCGGGCTCGCGTCCAACGCCTACTTCGATGCGCATCTGCAGCTTGTGTCGGCGGCGATGCTGGGCGCGTCCGACGTTGTGGTGGCGTTCTCGCACGTGGGGCGCATGCCGTATCTGCTCGAGTCGATTGCCTATGCGGCCGAGCAGGGCGCGTGCGTGATCGCCATCACCCAGGCGGGCACGCCGCTGGCCGAGCGCGCGCAGATCGCGCTGACGGTGGACGTGCCGGAAGATGCGGTGATGCGGGTCGGCACCGAGGCGTACCTCGTGCATCTGACCGTCATCGAAATCTTGATGACGTGCGTGGCGCAGCGCCGCGATGAGATGGTGCGCTCGCGCATGCGGGCAATCCAGCGACTGCTGACCGAGCGCAGCGTCGATCGCCCGTAAGCGACGGCGACGAAGCAGCAAAGGCGAAAAAAATGGCGCCACGCGGGCGCCATCTACAACACATGCGGTACTCAGAGCCGCGAGATCGCCAGCCCGATCGCCAGCAGGCTCCCCAACCCGAAGATCGTCCAGCCGACCGTGCGGCGTTTGGTGGTCATCACCCACAGCCACAGGCCTGAGATCGACAGGAAGATCAGGCAGCCGGCCAGCGTATCTACCAGCAGGATCCACGGCACCGTCATGCCGACGCCCTTGTGCAGGTTCATCAGCGTGCCGAGGAAGCCGTTGTCAGTCTGGCGGATCGCTACCGAGCGGTTGCCGGCCCAGTATTCCGCCTGGATTTGCGTGGCGGCGCTGCCGAAGTTGAAGGTCCATTGCTCGGGCTGCATGAGCGGTTTGGCGGCGGGTTCGCGCGGCTCGTCGGCGGTCTTCTCGTCCTTGGCGCCTTCGCCCTTGGCCGGGCGCTCGGCCCAGGCTACCGGCTTGGCTTTTTCCACGCGCGTGCGGGTGGCCGGCTCCGGCGTGTTCAGCGTCTGCTGCAGCCAGGCGGCCATCGCTTCGGGCGTGGCCGGCACGGGGTCGGGCAGGGCGATCTGCGTATTGATGCGCTGTTGCGCCACGGGCAGCTTCAGCACCGCGCGGTGGTTCAGCCAGATGCCCGACACACCGAAGATCAGGCCCATCACCGCGCCCCACAGCCCGAACCATCCATGCGTCTTGCGTAGCCACCGGACGATCGTGGCGCGGCGGTTGGCTGGGTGTTCGGATTTGGCCTTTGCCGGGCGGGCGTTGGCGGCCGGTTTGGCGGCGGGCTCGGCCGAAAGCGGGGGATGGGACAGGTCGGTCATGAAGCACAAGGCGGCGTAACAGCCGCCGGAGGGAGGCAAATCGACCGGCCAATATAGATGAGAATGATTCTCGTTGCAATTGGGTGCAGCTTACAACGTAATACGCTCCAACGCCCGCCGCGACGCTTCATCCGCCGGATAGAAGCACTCAATCCGCATCTCCTGCAGCCCCGCATCGCGCGGGGTGCCCAGCGTGGTGAGCGTGGAGAACAGCGAGATCGTCACGCCGTCGCGCTGCAGTGAGATGGGCAGGAAAGGGGGCGGATCGCCGGCATCGTGCGCGGGTGCAGCGTTGGCTGCAGGCGCATCCGACGCATCGAACAGCGCCGGTTGCATCGCGCGGATGTTGTGCAGCAGCCGCTGCGTCGCCGGGTCGATGGCTTGCAGCGCCAGTTCCTGCCGCACGCGCCGGGCCAGGTAGCGCCCGACGGCATCGCGGTTGGCGATGGCCGGCCATAGCGCGGTCGGATCGAATACCAGCTTCATCATGTTGACGGCACCCGGCGCGCCTTCGGACCGGTCGTCGCCGATGGCCCAGCGCATCAGGCGGCGATGCGCGGCATTCGCATCGAGTACATGCCAGAAACGGTCGAGCACGATGGCCGGATACGGCGCCTGCTTGTCGAGGATCAGCTTCACCGCGTGGCGCACCGCCTGCATCATCGGCGAGCCCTCATCGGGCGGTGTGGCGAGGCCCTGTTCGGAATAGGCGGGGGCGAAACCGGCCGCCAGCAGCATCTGGTTGCGATGGCGCAGCGGCACGTTCAGCTCCTCGGCCAATTGCAGGATCATGTTGCGGCTGGGCGTAGCGCGGGCCGATTCCAGAAAGCTCACATGCCGCTGCGACACACCCGCCGCCAGGGCCAGTGCCAGCTGGCTATAGCCGCGCCGCGTGCGCCAGAAGCGCAGCAACTGCGGGAAGCGCGAGAGCGCTGCTTCAGGCGGCTCGATCGCCACCTGGGCGCCATGGGAGGCATGGGCGTCTTCAAGCATGAGGGTGTCGTCGATGGACGAGGTGGGGGTGGGCTTGGTGGGCGTCATGTCACCTATTGAAGCAGAGTCAGGTAGCTGCCGCGATTACCTGCCGCGTAATTGTGACCGCCTCTGGCGTCGCCAATACTCGGTCCATCCCAACCCGATACCTCGAGCGGAGTGCCCATGCAGCGCGAACCGATCGACTACCCCGCCGATGCCCTTCCCACCCGCGACGACCACGTTCGCACGGCCGACGGCTGGACGCTGCCCGTGACGGTCACCAGCCCCGGGCTGGGCGCGCACGGCACGGTGGTGATCTGCTCGGCGCTGGGCGTGCCGCGCCAGTTCTACGCGGCGTTTGCGCGGGCGCTGTGCCTGGCGGGCTGGCGTGTGGTGACGTTCGACTACCGTGGCATTGGCGAGGCGGTGGCCACCGGCCCGGGCACGCCGCGCTTTGCCGACTGGGGCCGGCACGACATCGACGCGGTGCTGAAATGGGTGCACGACACGCTCGTCCCCGAGGGCTGCGGCGGCCGCAGGCTGGTGGTGCTCGGTCACAGCGCGGGTGGGCAACTGGCAGGGTTGGCGCCGCACATCGTGCATGCCGATGCATTGGTGCACGTGGCGGTCCCGCTGGCAGATGCGCGGTTGTGGCCGTGGCGCGGGCCGCTGGCCCGTCCGCACTTTGCTTGGCTGCTGCATGTGCGGATTCCCTTGGCGGTGGCGCGCGTGCGCGGCGGCATGCTGCCGCTGGCAGCCGTCGGCATGGGACCGATGTCGATTCCGGCTGCCATCCTGGGTGATTGGGCGCGCTTTGCCCGACGTCGCGGCTACATCTTCGGGCCGCGTTCCGGGCAGGACACCTCGCGCTATCCGAGGCTCGCCGCGCCGTTGCTCGCCTGGGGGTTTGACGATGATCCGATGGCGCCGGCCAGCGCCGTCGACGCGCTCATCGCGCAGTTTCCTGCCACCCGCGTCACGCGCCGCCAGGTGAGCGGCGCTGCGCTGGGCGCCAAGGGTGTCGGCCACATGGGCTTCTTCCGGGCATCGTCCGGCGCGCCGTGGTGGCGCGAAACCGTGGCGTGGCTCGATGCCCTCGCTTGATTGAGGGCCTGCTCAGAAGGTGTAGACGAGGCCCGTGCCGCCAAAGTAGCTCTGCTTGTTCTGCACGATCGGGCTCTTGGCCGCGTTGCCCAGCAGCCGCGAGGTGCCCACCGCCGTCTGCACCGCCCAGTGGCGCGAGAACGTATGCGTCCAGGCCACCGTGAGCGTGGCCGCCTGCAGGCCGCTGCTCGCGCTGTACTGGGCGAAGCCGCTGTTGACCGACTGCTGCGGCGTCACCCCGAAGTACGTCTGCATGTATTTGCTCGAGCCGAAATGCAGGCTGGGGCTCACGGTGATCTTGTCGCTGCCCCAGCTCACGACCGGCGCCGCCACGTCAATGTGGCCTGACCAGCCGCGCTCGCGGTGGGTGATGGGCACTTCCAGCGTGGCGCTGCCCGTGGTGTCGCCGATCAGCTTGCCGCCCACCGTGAACACGCCCAGCAGCGATCCCTTGACGGTGCCCATGCCCTTGAGGTGATCCGAGCCGGGGCGCCCGTAGCGGTTGGTATCGG
The DNA here is from genome assembly GCF_021173085.1 of Ralstonia wenshanensis. Lineage (NCBI taxonomy): Bacteria > Pseudomonadati > Pseudomonadota > Betaproteobacteria > Burkholderiales > Burkholderiaceae > Ralstonia > Ralstonia wenshanensis. The sequence continues at coordinate 3,022,069 of NZ_CP076413.1, read as the reverse complement.
AGCGGCCCGGGTCGTACGACAGCGCGGCCGAGGCGAACATGCCGTTCAGGAATCGGAGGGCATAGCCCGCGCCGCCCTGTGTCGGGTCGATGAACCAGCCGTTGCCGAAATCTGCCCGGAAGCCCGGGCCGGCCGTGACGGTGTACTCCTTGCTGCCCTGGTAGCGCGGCGCCACGCCCGCGTTGAGCGACAGCGAATACGACGATTCATCGGCATACACCGAGGACGGCGGCAGCCACATGCCGGAGAGCACGGCCAGATAAACGAAGGAAAACCGCGGGGAGAGACGATTGAGCACGTAGGACCTCTTGTTGGACCTCTTGAGAGAGAGCCCGCAGTCTGGCGAGGTGCCGCACGCACGTCTGTCTGGAAATTGCCGGGAAGTTGTGCGCAATTGTGCGCGAGTGTCTGCAAGTTTCTCCGCCCCATCCGCTCGCAAGGCGGGCGCCGTACACTGCGCGCCAACACAAGAAGAAACGGGGGTACGGGCGATGAACGCGATGACCGACGCGCCGCTCAAGACCAAGGTGTTGCTGATCGAAGACGACGACCGTCTCGCACAGCTTGTCGGCGAATACCTGGGCAACTATGAATTTGCAGTTGAAGTCGTGCGCCGCGGCGACATTGCCGTGGCCGCCGTGCGTGAACACCAGCCCGCGCTGGTGATCCTCGACCTGATGCTGCCGCACATGGACGGCATGGAAGTGTGCCGGCGCATCCGCGCGTTCTCGCGCGTGCCGGTGCTGATCCTGACCGCGCGTGTCGACACGTACGACCAGGTGGCCGGGCTGGAAATCGGCGCCGACGACTACGTGCTCAAGCCCATCGAGCCGCGCCTGCTCGTCGCCCGGGCCCGCGCGCTGCTGCGCCGTTCGACGCCGGTCATGTCGACCTCCGAGCCGGTGGCGCCGCGCGACGACACGCTCGTCTTTGGCGAGCTGGCCATCTCGCCGCCCAACCGCACCGTCACGTGGCGCGGCCAGCCGGTCGACCTCAAGACGGCGGAGTTCAACCTGTTGCTGATCCTGGCGCGTGCGGCCGGCACCGTGCTCAGCCGCGACGACATCCTCAAGCAGTTGCGCGGCATCGAGTTCGACGGACTGGACCGTACCGTCGACTCCGGCATCTCACGCCTGCGCCGCCGCTTTGGCGATGCCTCGCCCGAGCCGCACAAGATCAAGACGATCTGGGGACGCGGCTATCTGTTCAGCCCGTCGGCGTGGGAGGACTGAACCATGCTCAAGTCGTTACTGAAGCTGTACGCGATGGTCGTGGTGGCGGCGGCGCTCGCGCTCATCGGCGTCAACAAGTCGTTCGTCTGGCTGTTCCACGACACGCTCACGCACGGCGAGCGCGAAGTGCGCAAGGGCTACGCCTTCGTACTGCAGGAGTATCTGGACCGCGCCGATCGCACTGACCCCGCTGGCCGCGATGCCGCCATCGCCCGCTTGAACAAGAACGCCTGGGAGAAATTCGACATTGTCGATCCGGATACCGTGCCGGATTTCTCGGCGCAGCAGCGGCGCGACCTGGCCGACCACAAGCTCGTGCTGATGACCAACGGCAAGGACTACTACCTGCCGCTGCACGACGGCGCCGTGCTGCACGCTTACAGCGCCGATATGGACTACCTCGGCATCCAGTTGATCGCCTATTCGCTGATCGCCATTGCCGCGCTGCTGCCGTTGCTGCTCTGGGTCTGGATGCACTGGCGCGACCTGCGCGTTCTGGAAGATGCGGCGCGCGGCTTTGGTGCAGGCAATCTGGCCACGCGCGCCAATTTGCGCAAGCGCTCGAACGTGTATGCCCTGGCGCGCCAGTTCGACGAGATGGCCGAGCGCATCCAGGGCTCGATCCAGCACCAGCGCGAGATGATGAACGGCATCTCGCATGAGCTGAAGACGCCGATTGCGCGGCTGGAATTCGGCATCGCGCTGCTGCAGTCGCCCGAGTCGGAAGCACAGCGCAACGTGCGGTTCGATGCGCTGCGCCGCGACGTGCGCGAACTCGATGAGCTGGTGAGCGAGCTGCTGGCGTTGAGCCGCCTGGAGCAGGGCGCCACGCATCTTGTGCTGATGCGCGTGGCGGTGGGCGAATGGCTCGACAGCGTGGTGGCCAGCGTGGCCAACGACGTGGCCGACCGCCAGCTCACCCTGGCTGTGCATGCCGATGCCGCCCCTGCGCACCATGTGTGCGACCCGCGCCTGCTGGCGCGCGCGTTGCTCAACCTGATCCGCAATGCCGCGCGCTATGCCGGCAACACCATCACCATCCGCGCTGAAGCCGGCCCCGCCGGCGCGCTGCGCCTGACGGTCGAAGACGACGGCCCCGGCATTCCCGAGCCCGATCGCGCGCGCGTGTTCGAGCCGTTCCTGCGCCTGGATGCCAGCCGCGACCGCCACACCGGAGGTTTCGGCCTGGGGTTGGCGATCGTGCGGCGCATTGCGCTGGTGCATGGCGGCGACGTCCGCCTCGATGCGGCAACGGCGGGCGGTGCACGCTTTGCGGTGCTGCTGCCCGCCATGACGCTTCCGCCGTTGTAGGCGCAGCAGGATGTGGGCGTTCTAGGCGCGCTAAGCGTCTTCGCCGCCCGGTCGATGCAGAAACGCGCTCGGGCTGCTGCCGAACGCCCGGCGGAACATCGCAGAAAACGCGCTCTGGCTGTTGTAGCCGAGTTCCTGCGCCACGCGCGACAGCGGCATCCCCTGCGACATCATCGGGATGGCGCTGGCGAGCACGGCCTGCTGGCGCCACTGCGAAAAGCTCACGCCCAGCTCGTCCCGGAAGCGCCGCGCCAGCGTGCGGGCGCTGGCGCCTACATCGCGGGCGAGCGCGTCGAAGGTGAGCGAGGTGCCCGGGTCGGCCATCACGCGTTCGCACAGGGCGCGCAGGCGCTTGTCGGCAGGCATCGGCAAATCCAGCGGCAATGGGGCACTGCGGCGCAACTCGTCGAGGATCAATATGGCCAGCGCCTGCTCGCGCGCGGCCGGCAGGGGCTGGCGGACATCCATCGCGGCAATCAGCTCGCGCAGCAATGGTGACACCTCCATCACGCGGCACTGCGCGAGCGTGCCGGTCACCACGGATGGATCGGCATACAGCGTGCGCAGGAAGGCAGCTTCGACCACCCACACTTCGTGTTCGATGCCGGGCGGAATCCAGATCGCCCGCGAGGGCGGGACCACCCAGGCGGTGTCGCCGGCCTGCACGCGCAGCACACTGTTGTGGCTATACGCCACCTGCGCCCACGGATGCGTGTGGCGCGGAAACCGCGTGTTGGCGTCCATCTGCCGCGTGTAAAGCCGCACCGGATGTGCCGCTGACGGCGGCGTGCGGCCTTCGATATCGGTTGGCAGGATGCGCTGTGGCATGGCGGGTTTGCGACAGAAACGGTCGGGCCAGTGTAAATGCGGCAGCAGGACTTGTCGAAGCCAGATGTCGATGGCAGGCTATCGCCCGGCGCCGGTGAAGTTTGGCGTCACACAACAAAGCGGATCGCTCAAGCGGTCTCGACAAAAACGCCGTCGCCCACGAGGCACGCGGCGACATGGGTGCGAACAATGCAAACGGGAAATCACACGCGTAGCCGGGGGGCGCGCGGGGCGATGGGATGGTTGCGGCCGTGGGCCGCGCTTGCCACGTGTGTGGCATGCATGGCGGCGCTGACAGCGCCGGCCGCCCGTGCCGACATCAGCATCATCCAGTCCTTGCCGCTGTCCGGCACACAAGCCGCGACGGGGCGGGCGCTCAATGCCGGGGCCCGGCTGTATTTCGACTGGCTCAACCTCGATGGCGGCATCAACGGCGAGACCATCCGCCTGGTCGCCCGCGACGACGAGCAGAAGGTCGAGCAGACCCTGCGCAACGTGCGCGACATGGCCAAGATCGACAACCCCGTGGCGGCGCTCACCGTGGTCGGCACCGCCAATGTGGAAGCGCTCATGCGCAGCGGCGTGCTGGCCGAAGCCAATCTGCCGCTGGTCGGCCCCGCCACCGGGGCCTCCAGCATGACCGGCGATCCGCTGGTGTTTCCCATCAAGGCGAGCTACCAGCAAGAGATGGACAAGATGGTAGGCGCGCTCGTCACCATCGGCGTCACGCGCATCGGGGTGCTGTATCAGGACGATGCGCTGGGCAAGGAAGTGTTGGCCGGCGTGGAGCGCACGCTCAAGCCCTACAAGCTAACGATTGCGGCCACCGCCTCATACCCGCGCAATACGGCCTCGGTGAGCGCTGCCGTCGACAAGCTGCTCGGCTCCGATGTGCAGGCCATTTTCCTCGGCGCCACGGCGGAGCCCGCCGCGCAGTTCATCAAGCAGTACCGCGCGCGCGGCGGCGGTGCGCAGATCCTGGGGCTGTCGTCCATTGATCCGGGCATCCTGCTCAAGGTGGCCGGCATCGATGCGGTGCGCGGCTATTCCCTCGCACTTGTCATGCCGAACCCCGGCAAGAGCGTGAACCCCGTCATCCGCGAATTCAATCGAGCACGCACGGCCGTGGGCGCCAGAGATGTCGAACTTTCATTCCGCGCGGTAGAAGGCTTTGTGGCCGCCAAGGTGCTGGCCGAAGCCGTGCGCCGCGCCGGCCCCAAGCCCACGCGCGACCAGGTGCGCCGCGAGCTGGCCCATCTGCGCAATTTCGATGTGGGGGGCGGATTCATGGTGGACTTTTCCGACCGTACGCGCCCGGGCTCGCACTATGTGGAGCTGGGCGTGGTGGGGCCGAATGGGCTGGTGATCCAGTAACGCTCGCACTGCGATGATGGGGTTCGTGACGCTGAACGCCGAGTTCGGAATCTCATGCATGGCGTTCTGAACCTCAAGCGTGAGCCTATTTGCTCGGCACGCCGAGTCCGGAACTCGAAGTGTGAGGTTTTTGACTCGGCCCGCAGAGTCGGGAACGCCACGCGTGAGGTTTTTTTCTCGACGGTGTGGGGTTCGGAACGCCGAGCGCGAGCCTTTTTGCTTGGCGTGTCGGGTTCGGAACGCCAAGCGAGGGGTTTTGTTCTCGGGGGATGGGGTTTGGGACTCGAAGTGTGGAGTTTCCCTTTGGCTTTGGTTTCTTGCCCGTTTCGTCCCCTGGCGGGGGCGACCTACTTTTCTTTGTCTTGCCAAAGAAAAGTAGGCAAAAGAAAGGCGCGCCCGAGATGGCGACCCATCCCTTGAATTTTCGTAACCGGGCGGAGACGGGAAAAACTCGCTTCGCTCAGACAGTTTCCCGTCTTGTTTCCGCCCGCTTACGAAAATTCAAGGCGCCATCAAGGGCCTAACGTCAAAAGAAAAGGCCAACCCGTCGTGGGGTTGGCCTTGTCGTTTGGGCTTGTGTTGCGATGGTTTCGCCTTTGACTTTCCCTGCCCTAGATGGCGCCTTGAATTTCTGTTGCAGGGAGGAAAAAGAGGGGAGGCTGTCTGAGCGCAGCGAGTTTGCCTCCCCTCCCTCCCTGCGACATAAATTCAAGGAATCTTTCGCCATCTCGGGCGCGCATTTCTTTGCTTACTTTCTTTGGGCAAGACCAAAGAAAGTGAGTCAGCCCCGGCAGGGGATGAAACAAGGGATGCACCACCAACAAGAAACCCCAGCAAAAACCAAAAGCACAAAGAAAAAACGCCTCTCAGAGAGATCCCCCGAGAGGCGTTCATTCGTTCCAAATACCCGTCAGGCCACAGGCGCCGTCCCCGCCCCATGCTCATGCCTGCCCGCCGGCTTCACAATCGCCAGCGTGGCAATCAACCCGCACAGCGCGGCAAACGACACCCACACGCCGGGCATCGCCTTGTTGCCGGTGGTGTGGATCAGCCACGTGGCAATCGCCGGCGTGAAGCCACCGAAGATGGCCGTGGCCAGGCTGTATGCCAGCGAGAAGCCGGTGGTGCGCACTTCCGGCGGCATGATCTCGGTGAGGGTGACGACCATCGCGCCGTTGTAGCTGCCATACAGGAACGACAGCCACAGCAGCACGATCAACATGCGCGCGAACGACGGTGCGGCAACCAGCCACTGCATGGCCGGGTACGCCGTCACCAGCATCAGCACGGTAAAGAGGATCAGCAGCGGGCGGCGGCCGACGCGGTCAGACACCGCGCCCATCACCGGCAGCCAGAAGAAGTTCGAGGCACCCACGCACAGCGTAACGATCAGGCTGTCCATGTCGGACAGGTGCAGCACGCTCTTGCCGAACGTCGGCGTGTAGGCGGTGATCAGGTAGAACGACACCGTGGTCATCACGACCATCAGCGTGCCTGCGCCCACCAGGCGCCAGTTCTGGCCCATCGAGCGGAACACGGCGCGCAGGTCCGGACGGTGCTTGCGCTTCTGAAACTCTTCCGTTTCCTGCAGCGAGCGGCGGATGATGAACAGGAACGGCACGATCAGGCAGCCGATCAGGAACGGCACGCGCCAACCCCATGCGCTCATCTCGGACGGCGGCAGCAGGTACGACATCAGCACGCCGAGCAGCGCGGCAAACATGACCGCCACCTGCTGGCTGGCCGACTGCCAGCTCACGAAGAAGCCCTTCTTGCCCGGCGTGGCGATTTCGGCCAGGTAGACCGACACACCGCCCAGCTCCACGCCGGCAGAGAATCCTTGCAGTAACCGGCCGATCAGCACCAGCAGCGGCGCCGCCAGCCCGATGGTGGCGTAGCCCGGCACCAGTGCAATCAGCAGCGTGCCGCAGGCCATGAGCGCGAGCGTGACGATCAGGCCCGTGCGGCGGCCGTGACGGTCGATGTAGGCGCCCAGGAAGATCGCGCCCAGCGGCCGCATCAGGAAGCCGGCGCCAAAGGTCACCAGCGAGAGCATCAGCGAGAGAAACTCGTTGCCGGCCGGGAAGAAGGTGTCGGCGATGGCCTTGGCGTAGTAGCCATAGACCATGAAGTCGTACATCTCCAGGAAGTTGCCGCTGACTACCCGGAAGATGGTGCGGGCCTTGGATTCGTTGGGGTTGGAGGTATGCATGGTGGGTCTCACTCAACAGCTTGGGTACAACGTGCGGGCGAGCCAGACAGCGAGCTGCGGGCCGCCTCGTAAAAGGTGGTGATGTGGTACGGCGTGCTCGACGGCATGTCGGCGCGCAGGCGCTGGCCGGCGGGGTCGATCACCTCGTTCCAGCCTTGTGCGTGCAGGAAGCGTGCCGACCACGCCGGCAGCAGGCGCGCGAGCATGGCGCCTTGCGTTTCGGTGCACAGCGCTAGGGCGCGGCCGTATTCGGTTTGGGCCCAGATGCGCTGGCTGGCGTCGCGCATCGTGCCGTCCAGATTGAGTGAGAGGCACACGCCCTGCGTCTCGGCATCCACGCCGTCGGCGCAGGCGGCATCCACCGCGCGGGCGAGGCTATCGGCCAGATGGCGGCCGGCTTCGGAGCGCGTAAAGACATCGGCGTGTGCGCGCACGAGATAAAACCATTCGAACTGGTGACCGGGCTCGATGCGGTTGTCGGTGCTGGCCTCGTCAACCGGCAACTCGGCGATGCTGCCCGTGCGCGTATCAATGAAGCGCGCGAGGATGCCCTCGGCCAGCGTGCGCACGCCGGCTTCGGCCCAGGCGGGCGGTTCGTCCAGCGCGGCGGCGGCCAGGTAGGCCTCGGTCAGATGCATCACGGGGTTCTGTGCGACACCGGCCAGCGTGGTGCTGAACGTGGCGTCCATGGACGCAACCGGCAGCGGCTTGACCCCGGCCCGCGCAAAGCTGCGCGCGATCACGTCGTGCGCGTCATGCATCAACGCGGCCGCACGCGGGTCGCCGCTCACGGCCAGCCAATGTGCGGCGGCAAACAGCACGAAGGCGTGCGTGTACAGATCCTTGGTGGTGTCGTGCGGGGCCAGCGCGCTGTCGATCGCAAATACCCAGCCGCCGTGGATCGTGTCGCGAAAGCGCGTGTCCAGCGCATGGCACAGCGCAGCGGCCCGTTCGGCGCAGAGATCGCGGTGGCGGCTGGAGAGCTGCGTAGCGCGCGCGAACGTATACAACTGTCGCGCACAGGCCATCGCCCGGTAGCGCGTGGTCGACGCTGGCACCAGCGCGCCGTTGTCGACGACGAGGGCCTCATAGCAGAGACCGGCCTGCGCGTTCCAGCCCGGGCCGAGCCACATGGGCAGCAGAACGTCGTCGTAATAGCGGTCGAATGACGCGAGCGCAGCCTCAGTGGCGGCGGACAGCTCGGTGGCCGTATCGGGCAGCGGGGACGTGGAGGATTGTGAAAGCATGTGCGCCGTGATGATCGTGGCGGGCGTCGACCCGTTTCAGCCAGGCCGATTGCTCGAATCTGTTCTGTTCACCATAGGCGACGTACTTGCGTTGTACATGTGAACAGACCCGGGATTGTGCTCCAACTGGTTGCCCCGCGCCACGCACAACAGGGGCAATCCCGGTCATGGCGCAGGGTTGTGGGTCCAATGAAAGGTTTTTCCCGGATGCTGCCTGGGCGTGGGTTGTGCGAAGATGAATCACCCCCTGGCTCACCCCTGGTCCTGCCCCGATCCATGCACCGTCGCGACCTGCTCAAACAGTTGGCCGCCGGGCTGCTTGCCCTGGCGCCTGGTTTGTCCCGCAGCGCCACGCCCGGCACCGCCGCTGGCGCCCCCGAACCGTTTGACGAAGCCCGCCTGCTGGCGCGCGCCCGTGCGTTGGCCGCAAGGCCGTACCGGCCGCGCAGCACGCAACTGCCCAAGCCGCTGGCCGCACTGGACTGGGACGGCTACCAATCCATCGGCTATCGCCCTGATCACGCATTGTGGGCCGGCCAGCACCTGCCGTTCGAGGCCAAGTTCTTCCATTTGGGGCTCTTCTTCAAGTCAGCAGTGCAGATGCACGAGGTGGTCGACGGCCACGCCCGCCTGATTGCCTACGACCCCGCCATGTTCGATTACGGCAAGAGCGGGCTGGATCGCCAGGCGTTGCCGGCCGATCTCGGCTTCGCCGGTTTTCGGCTGACCACCAAGGCGGACCCGACGCGCGATGTGGCCGCGTTCCTGGGTGCCAGCTACTTCCGCGCTGTGGGCGGGCAGTGGCAGTACGGCATGTCGGCGCGGGGCTTGGCGATCGATACCGGCTTGCCCCGCGCAGAAGAGTTTCCGGACTTCACTGAATTCTGGCTGGTGCGCCCGACCGCCGATGCCGATACGTTGCGCGTCTATGCGTTGCTCGATTCGGCCAGCGTGGCGGGCGTCTACCGCTTCGACATCCGCCCCGGCGACACGCTCGTGATGGACGTGGCCGTCACGCTTTACGTGCGCAAGCCGATCGAGCGCCTGGGCATCGCGCCGCTGACCAGCATGTTCCTCTACGGCGAGAACGACCGCACCGACCGCGCCGGTGATCGCCACAGCGCAGCCCGCCGCTGGCGCGCATCGGACTGGCGCCCGGAAATTCATGATTCGGACGGCCTGGCCATCTGGCGTGGCTCGGGCGAGTGGGTCTGGCGGCCACTGGCCAATCCGCCCATGCTGCGCAGTCAGCGCTTTGCCGACGACAGCCCGCGCGGCTTTGGCCTGCTGCAGCGCGATCGCAATCCCGATCATTACCAGGACGACGGCGTGTTCTACGAGAAGCGCCCGAGCGTCTGGGTGGAGCCCACGCACGACTGGGGGGAGGGCGCAGTGGAACTGGTGGAGCTGTCGACCAACGATGAAACCTTCGACAACATCGTCGCGTTCTGGCGGCCGGCCGTGGCGCCGCATGCAGGGCAGGAGCTGGCGTTCGGCTATCGGCTGACGTGGGGCGCGCAGCCTGCTGCGGCCTCACCACTGGCGCGCGTGGTCGCCACGCGCACGGGCATTGGCGGGGTGGTGGGGCAGCCGCGCAAATACTTCTCGTGGCGGTTTGTCGTGGACTTTGCCGGCGGCGAGTTGTCGCGGCTGGGGCGCAGCACGGCGGGGTCCACCGTGGAGCCTGTCATCCGCGCCTCGCGCGGGCGGGTGGAGATTGCGTCGGCGCGGCCGCTGGCGAGCATCGATGGTGTGCGGGCGATGTTTGATGTGGTGCCGGATGCGAGCAATGCGCCGATTGAGTTGTTGCTGACGTTGCAGTCGGGGGAGCGGTTGCTTTCTGAGACTTGGGCGTATCAGTGGACGCCGCCGGTGGATCGGGCGGTTTGATTCTTTGGCTTGCTTGATGGATGCGGGTGGTGCGCCCCTTGTTTCATCCCCTGCCGGGGCTGACTCACTTTCTTTGTCTTGCCAAAGAAAGTAAGCAAAGAAAGGCGCGCCCGATGCGGCGAAAGACTCCTTGAATTTGTGTGACCGTGCGGGGAAGGAGGCAAACTCGCTGCGCTCAGACAAGCCTCCTTCCTTTTTCCGCCCGCTCACAAAAATTCAAGGCGCCGCATAGGGCAGGGTACGGCTACACCGTCGCTGCTGTTGGTTAATCGCGGGGCGGTGTCTTGCTGAACCTCTTTGCCATTTCTGCCCAGCCTTCCGCGCCCAGCTTTTCCATCGTCGCGATATTGCGTTCGTAGATGTCCGCTGCGTCGGGTACGGCTGCGGCGGCGCGGGCGATGCTGTCTTCGCGCAGCAGATGCAGGATGGGGACGGGCGCGCGGTTGGTGGCGTTGGCGATGTCGTCTGGGTCGGCATCGGCGAAGACGAAGTGGGGGTGGAAGCTGGCCAGTTGCAGTTCGCCTTCGTAGCCGGCTTTAGCGAGCAGCGATTCGGCGCGCTCCGTGAGCGAGTGGAAATCGAGGAAGTCGGCCAGGGCGGGGACGATCAGCAGCGTGGTGTCGATCTGTGCGGCGGGCGTGGCGTGCAGCCGGTCGGCTTCGGCACGCAGGTGGTCTAGCACGTCGCCGTCCATCGTGGCGCGGCTGACGGCGTATCGAACCTGCCGCTTGACGTGCACGGCCTTGGCGAAGGGGCACAGGTTCAGGCCGATGACGGCGTCTTCCAGCCAGCGCTGCACGGTCGCGACATGAAGGGCGGCGGCATCCGCGTCCAAGTTGAGGACATCGGCGGGTGGATCGAGCAAGACGAAATCGAGGGCGTGATTGGACACGGCGTGCGGGGAGGGATGAGACAGCGCGCAGTGTAGTCGATGGTGTGGGAGCGCTTCTTGCGACGGAATGGGTGTTGTGATTTGCAACGTCCGGCGCGCGCCCTTGATGTGCGCCGAGATCACTTCGGGTGCTTTGCGCGCCGCTTATGTGGTCAGTCCATTCCGTGTTTTTGTAAAAGAAGGAGCTCAACCATGATTGAACTGCGCCTGAAAACCGCCCTCGCCGTGGCCGCCACGTTTGCTGCGTCGGCTGCTTTCGCACAGATGACGCCGGCACCGCAGACTTCTCCGCAGACCACCGGCACCGTGCAGGCCGCCCCACAAGGCGGGCCGGCCACCTCGTCGTCTGACCCGCTGGTGCAGAAGCGCATTGACGACAAGGCTGCCAGCGACGAATACAAGGCCCGCAAGTCCGACGCCAAGGCCGCGTACAAGGAAGAGAAGAAGGCCGCCAAGGCCAACCGCAAGGCCGAGAAGAAGGAAGCCCGCGCCAAGCGCAAGGAAGCCATGAGCGAACAAGGCGGCCCTGCCCAGACGCCGAGCAGCGAAGGCAAGTAAGCCGCCGGCCGAACATGAAAAAAGGCGATCCGAGGGTCGCCTTTTTTCTGCCTGTTGCTTCCGCCGTCAGTGCCCGCGTGTTGTCGGCAGACGGACCTGCGCGACGGCCATTTCCCACTGGGCGATGCGATGCGCCGCCTCGTCGCGGCTGATCACGGGGTGGAAGGTACGCGAAGCACGCCATTGCTGGGCGACTTCGTCCTCCCCCTGATAGAAGCCGGTGGCGATGCCAGCCAGGTAGGCTGCGCCGAGCGCAGTGGTTTCGATGATCTCGGGGCGCACGACCGGAATGCCGAGCAAATCCGCCTGGAACTGCAGCAGCAGGTTGTTGGCCGATGCGCCGCCATCGACGCGCAGTTCCGAGATGGTGGAAACGGCATCGCGCGTCATGGCTTGCAGCAGCGCGGTGCTTTGGAAGGCAATCGACTCCAGTGCGGCTCGGGCGATGTGGCCGATGGTCGTGCCGCGCGAGAGGCCCACGATGGCGCCTTGCGCGGTTGGATCCCAGTACGGCGCACCGAGGCCGGTGAACGACGGCACGAACACCACGCCGCCGGAATCGGGCACCGAGGCGGCCAGGCCTTCGACGTCGGCGGAGCGCTGGATGGCGCGCAGCCCGTCGCGCAGCCACTGCACCACCGCGCCGCCCACGAACACGCTGCCTTCGAGCGCGTAGCTGCGTTTCGGGCCGCTCTGACAGGCCGCCGTGCTGATCAGCCCGTTGTGCGACTGGACGGCCTTGTCGCCCGTGTTGAGCAGCATGAAGCAGCCGGTGCCGTAGGTGTTCTTGGCCATGCCGGGCTTGAAGCACGCTTGGCCGAAGAGGGCGGATTGCTGGTCACCGGCAATGCCGCCGATGGTGAGCGAGGCGCCGAGCCAGTCGGCATCGGTCTGCCCAAATTGATACGCAGACGGATGCACCTCGGGCAACAGGCTCGGGTGGATGTCGAGTGCGCGCATCAGGTCCGCATCCCATTCGCCGGTGTGGATGTTCCACAGCATCGTGCGGGAAGCGTTCGATACGTCGGTCACATGCAGGCGGCCGCGGGTGAGTTGCCAGACGAGCCAGCTGTCGATGGTGCCGAAGGCGAGTTCGCCACGCGCGGCGCGCTCGCGGGCGCCGTCCACGTGGTCGAGAATCCAGCGCAGCTTGGTGGCGGAAAAATACGGGTCGATGATCAGGCCGGTGCGCTTGCGCACCTCGTCTTCCAGACCCTCGGCGCGCAGGCGTTCGCAGATGGCTTCGGTGCGGCGGTCCTGCCAGACGATGGCGTTGAAGATCGGCTTGCCCGTGGCGCGTTCCCACACCATGGTGGTTTCGCGCTGGTTGGTGATGCCAAGCGCCGCCATGTCGGCGGCGGAGAGCTTGGCTTGTTCGAGTGCGGCGCGGCAGGTGGCGAGCTGGCTGTTCCAGATGTCGAACGGGTCATGCTCGACCCAGCCGGGCTGCGGGAAATGCTGGGGAAACTCCTGCTGGGCACTGGCGACGATCTGGCCGGCGCGGTTGAAGACGATGGCGCGTGAGCTGGATGTGCCCTGGTCGAGCGCGAGGAGGTATTCCATAAGGCAGAGTCTGATGACTGTCGGGCCAGGTCAGGGTGCTCCCTGCCCGACAGTGGATGAAACGGAAACAAGCATGGTAGCCCGCAGGTGGCCGTCGTCAAAGACCGGCGCCCTGCGGGCGGCGCGTGATCAGCGCACCTTGCCGGCCTTCCAGGCTGCGAGCAGCTTGTCGTAGGCCACCGTCTCACCCTTCGGACGCTCGTTGTCGAGCTTCTTCCACGGGGCGTGTTCGGTCGACAGCCACTTCGACGGATCGCTTTCCGGGTTCAGCTTCGGCGCGCAGTTCTTCATGCCTGCGCGCTGCAGGCGACCCATCACCTGGTCCATTTCCTTGGCCAGGTTGTCCATCGCACCTTGCGGCGTCTTTTCGCCCGTGACGGCCGTGGCGACGTTCTTCCACCAGAGCTGTGCCAGCTTCGGATAGTCGGGCACGTTGTTGCCGGTCGGCGTCCACGCCACACGGGCCGGGCTACGGTAGAACTCGATCAGGCCGCCGTACTTGGCTGCGTTCTTGGTGAAGTAGTCGCTGTGGATGTCGGAGTCACGGATGAACGTGAGGCCGGTGATCGACTTCTTGAGCGACACGGTCTTCGACGTGACGAACTGCGCGTACAGCCACGCGGCCGAGCGGCGCTCGAACGGGGTGGACTTGAAGAACGTCCACGAGCCGACGTCCTGGTAGCCGTTCTGCATGCCGTCCTTCCAGTACGGGCCGTGCGGCGACGGGGCCATGCGCCACTTGGGCGAGCCATCGGCGTTCACGACCGGGCCCGGCTTGGTCATCGGCGCGGTGAAGGCGCTGTACCAGAACACCTGCTGGGCGATGTGGCCTTGTGCGGGCACCGGGCCGGCTTCGTTGAAGGTCATGCCGGTCGCCTCGGGCGGGGCGTACTTCTTCATCCAGTCGATGTACTTGGTGAGGGCGTACACGGCGGCCGGGCTGTTGGTAGCGCCGCCGCGCGACATCGAGGCGCCCACCGGTGCGCAGCCTTCCACGCGGATACCCCATTCGTCGACCGGCAGGCCGTTCGGGATGCCCTTGTCGGCGGAGCCGGCCATCGACAGCCAGGCGTCGGTAAAGCGCCAGCCGAGCGACGGGTCCTTCTTGCCGTAATCCATGTGGCCGTAGACGCGCTTGCCGTCCAACTCCTTCACGTCGTTGGTGAAGAAGTTGGCGATGTCTTCATAGGCTGTCCAGTTGACGGGCACGCCCAGGTCGTAGCCGTACTTGGCCTTGAACTTGTCTTGCAGGTCCTTGCGGGCGAACCAGTCGGCGCGGAACCAGTACAGGTTGGCGAACTGCTGGTCGGGCAACTGGTACAGCTTGCCGTCCGACGCGGTGGTGAAGCTCGTGCCGATGAAGTCCTTCAGGTCCAGGCCCGGGTTGGTGAACTCCTTGCCTTCGCCGGCCATGTAGTCCGACAGCGGCATCACTACGCCATAGCGGTAGTGCGTGCCGATCAGGTCGGAGTCGGAGATCCAGCCGTCATAGATGCTCTTGCCGGATTGCATCGAGGTCTGCAGTTTTTCGACGACATCGCCTTCCTGCATGATGTCGTGCTTGACCTTGATGCCGGTGATTTCTTCAAAGGCCTTGGCCAGCGTCTTCGATTCATAGGCGTGCGTGTCGAGCGTTTCCGACACGACGTGGATCTCGGTCACGCCCTTGGCCTTGAGCTTGGCCGCGGCGTCGATGAACCACTTCATTTCCGCCATCTGCTGCTGTTGATTCAGCGTGCTGGGCTGGAACTCGCTGCTGATCCACTTCTTGGCTTCGGCTTCGCCGGCATGGGCTGCGCCGACTGCCAGGGCGCTCGCCAGTGCAATGGCACTGATTTGGAGCGTCATGCGCCAGGATGTTTTCATCGGTATCTCCTCGTGCTTGTTGGCTTGTTGTTCTCCCCGCAGCGAAAACATCCGGCATTCCGACGCGGGGAGCGTGATGGAATGCCTGTGCCCGTACGTCAATTTGGGCGTGGAAGCATCAACGCGTGCCGATGCCCCCGGACCTGCAAATTCAAGTTCGATGGCGCATCAACCGCGCCACATCACGATCAGCAGCACCACCATCGAGGCGATGAAGCCGCCCCAGGCGCTTGTCTCTTCCGACGTGAGCCCAACCCACGCCAGGTTGATATAGGCCGCGGTCAGCAGGCCGATGAAGAGGCGGTCGCCGCGCGTGGTGGCGATAGGCAGGAAGCCCTTGCGCTCCACGGTCGGTCGAACGACCTCCCACACCGTCATGCTGGCCAGCATCAAGGCGATGCAGCCAAAGAAGATCGCCACTTCGGGCGTCCAGGCCATCCAGCTGAACATGTTCATTTCTCCAACATTCGTTCCCTCGTCCGTGGAAACGTGATCAGGGCGAAGCGCAGCGGTTCTGACGGTTCGGCGCGGCCGCAGACAGTACGTGTGGTACGGCAAGGCCGCGCCGGGCCGTCAGAATCGTCCTGATCGCGTTTACACGCGGCCCATCGCGAAGCCCTTCGCGATGTAGTTCCGCACAAACCAGATCACCAGCGCGCCCGGAATGATCGTCAGCACACCCGCTGCGGCCAGCACGCCCCAATCCATGCCCGAGGCCGACACCGTGCGTGTCATCACCGCGGTAATGGGTTTGGCATCGACCGAGGTGAGCGTGCGCGCGAGCAGCAGTTCGACCCAACTGAACATGAAGCAGAAGAACGCCGTCACGCCCACGCCGGCCTTGATGAGCGGCAGGAAGATCTTCAGGAAGAACTTGGGGAAGCTGTAGCCGTCGATGTAGGCCGTCTCGTCAATCTCGCGCGGGATGCCCGACATGAAGCCTTCGAGAATCCACACCGCCAGCGGCACGTTGAACAGCATGTGCGCCAGCGCCACGCCCAGGTGCGTGTCCATCAGGCCGACCGTCGAATACAGCTGGAAGAACGGCAGCAGGAACACCGCAGGCGGCGTCATGCGGTTCGTCAGCAGCCAGAAGAACATGTGCTTGTCGCCCAGGAAACGGTAGCGCGAGAAGGCGTAGGCCGCCGGCAGCGCCACCACGGTCGAGAGCACCGTGTTCATCGTCACGTAGATGATGGAGTTGATGTAACCCCAGTACCACGACGGGTCGGTGAAGATGATCTTGTAGTTGTCGAACGTGACGAGCTTCGGCCAGATCGAGAAGCCGGCCAGCGTCTCCTCGTTGGTCTTGAGCGACATGCTCAGCATCCAGTACAGCGGCAGCACGGCAAACGCCACGTACACCGCCAGCGTGATCGCGCGGGCGATCTTGCGCTTGTGCTCGTTGTTGTTGTTCTGCTTAGGCATGGTCGTCTCCCACGGCCGTGCTGGCGCTGCCCATGCGCTGCATCCAGTTGTAGAGGACGAAGCAGAACAGCAGGATGATGAGGAAGTACACGATCGAGAATGCCGCCGCCGGGCCCAGGTCGAACTGGCCGACCGCCTTCTGCGTCAGGTACTGCGACAGGAACGTCGTGGCATTGCCGGGGCCGCCGCCGGTCAGCACGAACGGCTCGGTGTAGATCATGAAGCTGTCCATGAAGCGCAGCAGCACACCGATCATCAGCACGCCGCGCATCTTCGGCAGCTGGATGTAGCGGAACACGGCCAGGCGGCTGGCGCCGTCAATCTCCGCCGCTTGATAGAACGCATCCGGGATCGAGCGCAGCCCGGCATACGCCAGCAGCGCCACCAGCGGCGTCCAGTGCCACACGTCCATGATCAGCACCGTGATCCACGCATCGAACGAGTGCGACGTGTAGTTGTAGTCGATCCCCATCTCGTTGAGCCAGTACCCGGCCAGGCCGATATCGGAGCGCCCGAAGATCTGCCAGATCGTGCCGACCACGTTCCAGGGAATCAGCAGCGGCATGGCGAGCACCACAAGCGCGGCCGAGGCCTTCCAGCCCTTGGACGGCATCGACAACGCCAGGCCGATGCCCAGCGGAATCTCCACGGCCAGCACGCACAGCGAGAAGATCAGCTGGCGCGTGAGGGCGTCCTGCAGATCGCCGTCGCGCAGGATCTGGCGGAACCAGTCGACGCCCACGAACACGTGCTGCTCGGGGCTGATGATGTCCTGCACCGAGTAGTTCACCACCGTCATCAGCGGCAGGATGGCGGAGAACGCCACACACAGGAACACCGGCAGGATCAGGAACCATGCCTTGTTGTTGAACGGCTTGTTCATCGGCCGATCCTCTCGTCATTGCTGTAGTACAGCGTCTGCGGCGCATCCAGGCGCAGCCATACGCGCGATTCGGTCACGCTCACTTCGTTCGGCAGCTTGGCCTTGATGGGCGGGCCGCCAGCCTCGCCCAGGCTTGCAGTCAGCAGCTGGTGCGTACCCAGTTGCTGCACCTGATGAACGTTGGCCGCCACGGTGCCGACTTCTCCCGGTGCGGCCAGCTGCACGAACTCCGGACGGATGCCGAGCTTGAGCGAACCGTTTGCGTTCTTGAGCGTAGCGAGCGTGTCGTGTCCGACCGTCAGGCGCTGGTCGCCCAGCGCGATCACATCGCCATCTACCGTCACCGGGTACAGGTTCATGCCCGGGCTGCCGATGAAGTAGCCGACGAAGGTATGGTCCGGCCGCTCGAACAGCGCTTCCGGGCCGCCTTGCTGCACCACCTTGCCTTCAGTCATGACGACCACCTCGTCGGCAAAGGTCAGCGCCTCCACCTGATCATGCGTCACGTAGATCAGCGTGAGCTTGAGCTGCTGGTGGATCTTCTTGAGCTGGCGACGCAGTTGCCACTTCAGGTGCGGATCGATGACGGTGAGCGGCTCGTCGAACAGGATGGCCGCCACGTCCTTGCGCACCAGGCCGCGGCCCAGCGAGATCTTCTGCTTGGCGTCCGCGGCCAGGCCCGAGGCGCGGCGCTTGAGCGCATGCTGCAGCTCGAGAATCTCGGCCACTTCCTCCACGCGCTTCTTCACTTCGGCTTCCGGCGTCTTGCGATTGCGCAGCGGGAAGGCGAGGTTGTCGAACACGGTCATCGTGTCGTAGATGACCGGGAACTGGAACACCTGCGCGATGTTGCGCTCGCGCGGGCTGGCGTGCGTGACGTCGCGGTCGTCGAAGAGCACCTGGCCTTCGGACGGCGTCAACAGCCCCGAGATGATGTTCAGCAGCGTAGACTTCCCGCAGCCCGACGGGCCGAGCAGCGCGTAGGCACCGCCGTCGCGCCACGTCATGTTCATCGGCTGCAGCGCGTAGTCGTTCAGACTTTGCGGATTGGGGCGGTAGCTGTGCCCCAGGTTGCGGAATTCAATGCGCGCCATGTGCGCCTCCCTGCTTGGGCGCGCTCACCAGCTTGCCCGCTTCATCGAACAGGAACAGTTCGGCCGGATCGACAAACACGTCCAGCGCCGCGCCGAGTTCGAACTCATGCACACCCGGCAACTGCGCGACCAAGCCGATCGTGCTCGACTGGCCGGCGGCGTGCGCGCGCACGTGCAGATACGTTTCGGAACCCGACAACTCGGCCAGCTCCACCGTGCCTGGCAGGGCAACCGCGCCAGCATTGCGCGGCGACAGGCGGATGTGGCTCGGACGCAGGCCGATGCGACAGCGCGTGCCGGCCGCCATCGGCAGCGGGCGCGTCCATGCAACGTCAATGCCTTGCGGCAGGCGGATCTGGTTGCCCTCGACCACGGTGGCGTCCAGCACGTTCATCGGCGGGTCGTTGAAGATGGCTGCTGCGTTGACCGACACCGGCACTTCATACATGTCGAGCGTCGGGCCATCCTGCAGCACGCGGCCTTCATGCATGACGACGGTGTGGCCGCCCAGCAGCAGCGCTTCCTGCGGCTCGGTGGTGGCGTAGACGACCGTCGTGCCGCCGTCGGCAAAGAGCGATGCCAGCTCGGCACGCAGTTCTTCGCGCAGCTTGTAGTCGAGGTTGACCAGCGGCTCGTCCAGCAGCACCAGCGGCGCACGCTTGACGAGTGCCCGGGCCAGCGCGCAACGCTGCTGCTGTCCGCCGGACAACTCGGCCGGCAGGCGCTGCAGCAGGTGTTCAATGTGCAGCTTGGCGGCGACGGCACGCACACGCGTGTCGATCTCGCCCTTGTTGGTGCCCTGCAGGCGCAGCGGCGAGGCGATGTTGTCGAACACCGTCATCGCCGGGTAGTTGATGAATTGCTGGTACACCATCGCCAGATTGCGATCGCGCACCCCCACGCCCGTCACGTCCTTGCCATCGACCAGTACGCGGCCGGTGGTCGGCCGGTCCAACCCGGCCATGATGCGCATCAACGTGGTCTTGCCGGCTTGCGTCGGCCCCAGCAGCACGTTGATGGCGCCGGGCGCCAGCCGCAGGCTGGTCGGGTACAGGTGCGTCTGCGCCCCGACCATGGCCGTAACCTGGTCCAGTTCCAGAATCAATTGATGTCTCCCGTCTTACTGCTTTGATTTCTTGATGTCTTGGCGCGTGCGCCCGGCCCGGTGCGTCAGGGCGCGCGTTCCGCAATTGGCGCGGGCTCGCCTTCCGGCAGATGCCGCGCCAGCCAGCCTTCCAGGCGGCTGCGGTCGGCATCGCTGGCGTGCAGGCCCAGCTTGGTCCGCCGCCACAGGATGTCCTGCGCCGTGCGAGCCCATTCGTGTTCGATCAGGTAACGGATTTCGGCTTCATACAGGCCGGGCGTCACCTCGGCGCCCAGCTCTTCCAGCCGCGTGGCGCCCGCCAGCAGCGTGTTCAGGCGCGTGCCGTACTGGTGCGCATAGCGCATCGCCAGTTGGGTAGGCAGCCACGGCAAACGTTTTTGCAGGCGCGTCACAAAATCGTCGAAGGTGTATTCGGCAACCAACTGCCCTGGCGCTTCCAGATCGCCGCCCGGCAGCGATGCAGTGGCTGTCCACGAAGGCTTGCCGGCCAGCGGCAGATGCGGGGCCAACTGGTCCAGCGCTTCTTCAGCCAGCTTGCGGTAGGTCGTGATCTTGCCGCCCCACACGTTGACGAGCGGTGCGCCAGTGCCGTCGGCGCCGGTCTCGCATTCGACCAGGTAATCGCGCGTGATGGCCGAAGCGTTGGCGGCGCTGTCGTCCAGCAGCGGCCGCACGCCCGAGTAGCTCCACACCACGTCGGCCGGCGTCAGCTGCTGGGTGAAATAGCGGCTGGCCATCTCGCACAGATACTGGATTTCGTCCGCGTCGATGGCGACTTGGTCCACCGAGCCCTTGTATTCCAGATCCGTCGTGCCGATCAGCGTGAACTCGTTCTGGTACGGGATCGCAAACACGATCCGCCCGTCCGGGTTCTGGAAGATATAGGCGAACGGGTGATCGAACATGCGCCGCACGACGATGTGGCTGCCCTTGATCAGGCGCAGGCCGCGCGTGCTCGGCAGCGCGTGCGCAGAGCGGGCGAACTCCGCCGCCCACGGCCCTGCGGCGTTGACGACTGCCTTGGCGCGCACGGAGCGGATGCCGTCCGGGCCAGCCAGAGAGGCGTGCCACCCATCGGCGCGGCGCTCGGCGTTCAGGCAGCGCGTGCGGGTGAAGATGTGCGCGCCGCGGTCCGCCGCATCGCGGGCGTTGAGCACCACCAGGCGGGCGTCGTCCACCCAGCCATCGGAATAGACGAAACCGCGCGTGTAGCCTGCCTTAAGCGGCTTACCCGCCGGATGCTGGGCGAGTTTGATGGATTCCGAACCGGGCAGAAAGCGCCGGCGCGCCAGATGGTCATAGAGGAAGAGGCCCGCGCGGATCATCCACGCCGGGCGTTGCGCGGCATCGTGCGGCATCACGAAACGCAGGGGCCACATGATGTGCGGCGCCATGCGCAGCAGCACCTCGCGCTCCTGCAGCGCCTTGCGCACCAGGCTGAATTCGTAATATTCGAGGTACCGCAGCCCGCCGTGGATCAGCTTGGTTGAGGCCGAAGAGGTGTGCTGGGCCAGGTCGTCCTTTTCACACAAGACCACCGACAGGCCACGGCCTACAGCGTCACGCGCGATGCCCACGCCGTTGATGCCGCCTCCGACCACCAGCAGATCACAGTCCAGATGCGACGCGTCAGAAAGTTGCATGGGTTGGAATCTGTTGATTTGCGCGTCTTTTCTTGCGAATAGTGACGCGTTGGCGGATAGTCTAGTGAAGGGCGAAAATAAAGCAACATAGGGAATCGCCTAATCCGCTCACATGTGTTCGTTTGTGTTCATTTCGTGACTTGATGCTTCCGCGACACCGCCAAATCCTTGAATACGTTCGCCAGCACGGCGATGCCTCCGTTGACGCGCTTGCCCGCGTGCTCGGTGTCACGACGCAAACCATCCGTCGCGATATCCGTCAGCTTGAAGACGAGCGCCTGCTGGCGCGCTACCACGGCGGCGTCGGCTTGCCGTCGTCGGTCGAGAACATCGACTACGACCAGCGCCAGGTCTTGCACATCGACGCCAAGCGCCGCATCGCCGAAGTCGTTGCGCGCCACGTCGAGCCCGGCCGCTCGCTCATCATCAATATTGGAACGACCACCGAAGAAGTCTCCAAGGCGCTGGTCGGCCAGAACGGCCCGCGTGGCCTGCGCGTCATCACCAACAACCTGAACGTCGCGTCGATCCTCTCCGGTAGCCCGGATGCCGAAGTCATCGTCGCCGGCGGCCTCGTGCGCAACCGGGATCGCGGCATCGTCGGCGAGGCCACGATCGACTTCATGAAGCAGTTCCGCGTCGACATCGGCATCATCGGCGTCTCCAGCATCGACGAAGACGGCACGCTGCTCGACTACGACTACCGCGAAGTACGCGTCGCCCAGGCCATCATCGAGCAGTCGCGCGAGGTCTGGCTCGTCGCCGATCACTCCAAGTTCGGCCGCCGCGCCGTCGTCCGCCTGGGCCACGTCGCGCAGATCGACAAGTTCTTCACCGACGTCCCGGTGCCCGAGCCGATGGCCGAAGTCTTCCGGGCTGCAGAGGTCGACGTGATCGTCGCCAGCGAAACGCTCTGATGTTTGATCTGGCGCTCCTGCAGTCTTCGCCCCGTCGACTACAGTGAAATGACAAGGCGCGCACCTTGCGAGCCGCTCTGTCGTCCAGACTCGTCATACGGGGAGCATCGTGAGCGAGCACTCACATGCGGCAATCCTTTCGATCTTCGCGGGCATCGTCACCGAGCACATCGCTGCTTTGCGCGATGCCCTTGCCAAGCTGGTCGCGCCCAGCCCCAGCGATGAAGATCTCCACCAATTCCGAGTCACGTTGCGCCGTCTACGTTCGGCTTGGGTGACGTTCGCGCCCGTTTTGCCGCGCAGTTTTGCCGCAGAGTGGAAGCCTCGCCTGCGTGCACTTGCCGCATCCACTGGCCCTGTGCGCGAATGGGATGTGCTGCTTTCCGATTGGCTGCCCGCGGCTCAGCAGTTCTTATCTAATGACGATGATGTAGGCCGGGCGTGGTTGGACCGGGCGCTCACGAAGTCCAAAGAGGCGCGCAATCGAGCTTGGGAGGCGTTGCGAGCCGAACTGGCGTCGCCTGATGTGGCGGAAACGCTGCTCGAACTTGAGCGTGCGGTCGCGGCGTTTCATATAGAAGGCGAGTCGCAGCAGCATCCCCGTTTCGCTCGCGCCCAGGCCCGGGCGCTCAGAAGGAAGCTGATCCGTCGCGGCCGCCATCCCAAGCGGTCGTCCGCACCACGGCTGCATCGCGCCCGAATCGCCGCCAAGCAGTGGCGCTATCTATATGAAGCGTTCTACCCGGCGCTTGGAGCCCACGCAGCCAAGCGCTACCGCAACCATTTGCGCAAATTGCAAGACGCCTTGGGGGAAGTGCACGATGCGAGCGTTGCTCTGGATTGCGTTGCCGACTTATTGGGTGCGCCGCCACCGCTTTCTATAGTGAATGCCTTTCACAAGCGCGCCTGCACTGCGCGGGAGCGGGCAGCGAAGGGGCTGCGATGGATGCGGTCTCACAAAGCGCCGTAAACCCAGAAAAAGCGCAGAAAAACCCTGTCGCAAGAAAGGGCTTGCACTGTTCGAGAAACCCGCCTATAGTTCGCCCCTCGCTGCAAAACACAGCGCCGAAACGCAAGAGACGGTGATGGTGTTGAGTGGTGGAGAAGCAGGAGTGGAGCGGGTTTGCGGTCGATTGTGTGGTTGGCGATTGGCGGTAGATCGGGTGGTGGTTGGCAGCGAGTTGACGGATAAAAATTCTTCGACGAGTTGTTGACAGCGACGAAAAAGCTCTGCATAATCTCGTTTCTCTGCTGCAGACAACGCAGCGACGCGATGAACAAAGTTGATCGCGAAGTTCTTTAACAAGCAAACAGCCGATAAGTGTGGGCGCTTAATACTGGATGCGACGAACGCAAGTTCGTTAGCTTACAAGTAATGAAGTGCTCGCACAGAAGTAAGGTTTGAACGAAAGTTCAAGTCAGATTCTGAGAGTGAGCGACCGCTCGTAAAGAGCGAAAACAGCAGATTGAACTGAAGAGTTTGATCCTGGCTCAGATTGAACGCTGGCGGCATGCCTTACACATGCAAGTCGAACGGCAGCGGGGGAGAAGCTTGCTTCTCCTGCCGGCGAGTGGCGAACGGGTGAGTAATACATCGGAACGTGCCCTGTAGTGGGGGATAACTAGTCGAAAGATTAGCTAATACCGCATACGACCTGAGGGTGAAAGTGGGGGACCGCAAGGCCTCATGCTATAGGAGCGGCCGATGTCTGATTAGCTAGTTGGTGGGGTAAAGGCCCACCAAGGCGACGATCAGTAGCTGGTCTGAGAGGACGATCAGCCACACTGGGACTGAGACACGGCCCAGACTCCTACGGGAGGCAGCAGTGGGGAATTTTGGACAATGGGCGAAAGCCTGATCCAGCAATGCCGCGTGTGTGAAGAAGGCCTTCGGGTTGTAAAGCACTTTTGTCCGGAAAGAAATGGCTCTGGTTAATACCTGGGGTCGATGACGGTACCGGAAGAATAAGGACCGGCTAACTACGTGCCAGCAGCCGCGGTAATACGTAGGGTCCAAGCGTTAATCGGAATTACTGGGCGTAAAGCGTGCGCAGGCGGTTGTGCAAGACCGATGTGAAATCCCCGAGCTTAACTTGGGAATTGCATTGGTGACTGCACGGCTAGAGTGTGTCAGAGGGGGGTAGAATTCCACGTGTAGCAGTGAAATGCGTAGAGATGTGGAGGAATACCGATGGCGAAGGCAGCCCCCTGGGATAACACTGACGCTCATGCACGAAAGCGTGGGGAGCAAACAGGATTAGATACCCTGGTAGTCCACGCCCTAAACGATGTCAACTAGTTGTTGGGGATTCATTTCCTTAGTAACGTAGCTAACGCGTGAAGTTGACCGCCTGGGGAGTACGGTCGCAAGATTAAAACTCAAAGGAATTGACGGGGACCCGCACAAGCGGTGGATGATGTGGATTAATTCGATGCAACGCGAAAAACCTTACCTACCCTTGACATGCCACTAACGAAGCAGAGATGCATTAGGTGCTCGAAAGAGAAAGTGGACACAGGTGCTGCATGGCTGTCGTCAGCTCGTGTCGTGAGATGTTGGGTTAAGTCCCGCAACGAGCGCAACCCTTGTCTCTAGTTGCTACGAAAGGGCACTCTAGAGAGACTGCCGGTGACAAACCGGAGGAAGGTGGGGATGACGTCAAGTCCTCATGGCCCTTATGGGTAGGGCTTCACACGTCATACAATGGTGCATACAGAGGGTTGCCAAGCCGCGAGGTGGAGCTAATCCCAGAAAATGCATCGTAGTCCGGATCGTAGTCTGCAACTCGACTACGTGAAGCTGGAATCGCTAGTAATCGCGGATCAGCATGCCGCGGTGAATACGTTCCCGGGTCTTGTACACACCGCCCGTCACACCATGGGAGTGGGCTTTACCAGAAGTAGTTAGCCTAACCGCAAGGAGGGCGATTACCACGGTAGGGTTCATGACTGGGGTGAAGTCGTAACAAGGTAGCCGTATCGGAAGGTGCGGCTGGATCACCTCCTTTAAGAGCGTGCATCCGACGTTAGGCGTCCACACTTATCGGTTTGTTTGATGTTACAGCCAAGGGTCTGTAGCTCAGGTGGTTAGAGCACCGTCTTGATAAGGCGGGGGTCGTAGGTTCAAGTCCTACCAGACCCACCAAGTTACGGACGGTGGAAGTTGTTCTCTGCCGTGACTGGGGGATTAGCTCAGCTGGGAGAGCACCTGCTTTGCAAGCAGGGGGTCGTCGGTTCGATCCCGTCATCCTCCACCATTACCTTTTGGTTGCCAAACGCAAGCATCGACGCTGTGTCGATGGTGTTTGCGTTTGGCCTAGCCAAGACGAGCGTAAAAGTTCGGCTGTTCTTTAACAATATGGAATGTAGTAAAGGTGTCGCGGTGCGTTGATGAGACGCACAATCAAAACGCGACACTGGGTTGTGATTGTATCAACCAGTATTACCAGAGCAATCGAAAGATTGTCTTGGAATACGGCACAACGCGAGAACTCAGCCTATAGCGAGACATACTCGTTATAGGGTCAAGCGAATAAGTGCATGTGGTGGATGCCTTGGCGATTACAGGCGATGAAGGACGTAGTAGCCTGCGAAAAGCTGCGGGGAGCTGGCAAACGAGCTTTGATCCGCAGATATCCGAATGGGGAAACCCGGCCCGCATGGGTCATCTGTTACTGAATACATAGGTAACAGAAGCGAACGCAGTGAACTGAAACATCTAAGTAGCTGCAGGAACAGAAATCAACCGAGATTCCCAAAGTAGTGGCGAGCGAAATGGGATCAGCCTTGTACTCTTTAGCAGTATTGTTAGCAAAGCGGAATGGAAAGTCCGGCCATAGTGGGTGATAGCCCCGTATGCGAAAACAGTATTGTGGAACTAGGTGTACGACAAGTAGGGCGGGACACGTGAAATCCTGTCTGAAGATGGGGGGACCATCCTCCAAGGCTAAATACTCGTAATCGACCGATAGTGAACCAGTACCGTGAGGGAAAGGCGAAAAGAACCCCGGGAGGGGAGTGAAATAGATCCTGAAACCGCATGCATACAAACAGTCGGAGCCTGGAAACGGGTGACGGCGTACCTTTTGTATAATGGGTCAGCGACTTACATTCAGTGGCAAGCTTAACCGATTAGGGAAGGCGTAGCGAAAGCGAGTCCGAATAGGGCGTTCAGTCGCTGGGTGTAGACCCGAAACCAAGTGATCTATCCATGGCCAGGTTGAAGGTGCGGTAACACGTACTGGAGGACCGAACCCACTAACGTTGAAAAGTTAGGGGATGAGCTGTGGATAGGGGTGAAAGGCTAAACAAACTTGGAAATAGCTGGTTCTCTCCGAAAACTATTTAGGTAGTGCCTCGTGTCTCACCTTCGGGGGTAGAGCACTGTCATGGTTGGGGGGTCTATTGCTGATTACCCCGCCATAGCAAACTCCGAATACCGAAGAGTGCAATCACGGGAGACAGACATCGGGTGCTAACGTCCGGTGTCAAGAGGGAAACAACCCAGACCGCCAGCTAAGGTCCCTAAATATTGCTAAGTGGGAAACGAAGTGGGAAGGCTAAAACAGTCAGGAGGTTGGCTTAGAAGCAGCCACCCTTTAAAGAAAGCGTAATAGCTCACTGATCGAGTCGTCCTGCGCGGAAGATGTAACGGGGCTAAGCAATATACCGAAGCTGCGGATGCACGTAAGTGCATGGTAGGAGAGCGTTCTGTAAGCCTGTGAAGGTGTCTTGTAAAGGATGCTGGAGGTATCAGAAGTGCGAATGCTGACATGAGTAGCGATAAAGGGGGTGAAAGGCCCCCTCGCCGTAAGCCCAAGGTTTCCTACGCAACGTTCATCGGCGTAGGGTGAGTCGGCCCCTAAGGCGAGGCAGAGATGCGTAGCTGATGGGAAGCAGGTTAATATTCCTGCACCGTCGTATGATGCGATGGGGGGACGGATCGCGGAAGGTTGTCCGGGTGTTGGATGTCCCGGTCCCTGCATTGGAGATGGCACTTAGGCAAATCCGGGTGCGTGATTCAAGGGTGTGGGGCGAGCGACTTTAGGTCGCGAAGCAATTGGAAGTGGTTCCAAGAAAAGCCTCTAAGCTTCAGTCATACGAGACCGTACCGCAAACCGACACAGGTGGGCGAGATGAGTATTCTAAGGCGCTTGAGAGAACTCGGGAGAAGGAACTCGGCAAATTGGTACCGTAACTTCGGGATAAGGTACGCCCTTGTAGTTTGACTAGCTCGCGCTAGAAGGACGAAGGGGTTGCAATAAAATGGTGGCTGCGACTGTTTAATAAAAACACAGCACTCTGCAAACACGAAAGTGGACGTATAGGGTGTGACGCCTGCCCGGTGCCGGAAGATTAAATGATGGGGTGCAAGCTCTTGATTGAAGTCCCGGTAAACGGCGGCCGTAACTATAACGGTCCTAAGGTAGCGAAATTCCTTGTCGGGTAAGTTCCGACCTGCACGAATGGCGTAACGATGGCCACACTGTCTCCTCCCGAGACTCAGCGAAGTTGAAGTGTTTGTGATGATGCAATCTCCCCGCGGCTAGACGGAAAGACCCCATGAACCTTTACTGTAGCTTTGCATTGGACTTTGAACCGATCTGTGTAGGATAGGTGGGAGGCTTTGAAACCGGGACGCTAGTTTCGGTGGAGCCGTCCTTGAAATACCACCCTGGTTTGTTTGAGGTTCTAACCTTGGCCCGTGAATCCGGGTCGGGGACAGTGCATGGTAGGCAGTTTGACTGGGGCGGTCTCCTCCCAAAGTGTAACGGAGGAGTTCGAAGGTACGCTTGGTACGGTCGGACATCGTACCTAAAGTGCAATGGCAAAAGCGTGCTTAACTGCGAGACCGACAAGTCGAGCAGGTGCGAAAGCAGGACATAGTGATCCGGTGGTTCTGTATGGAAGGGCCATCGCTCAACGGATAAAAGGTACTCTGGGGATAACAGGCTGATACCGCCCAAGAGTTCATATCGACGGCGGTGTTTGGCACCTCGATGTCGGCTCATCTCATCCTGGGGCTGTAGCCGGTCCCAAGGGTATGGCTGTTCGCCATTTAAAGAGGTACGTGAGCTGGGTTTAAAACGTCGTGAGACAGTTTGGTCCCTATCTGCCGTGGGCGTTGGAATCTTGACGGGGGCTGCTCCTAGTACGAGAGGACCGGAGTGGACGTACCGCTGGTGTACCTGTTGTCTCGCCAGAGGCATCGCAGGGTAGCTATGTACGGAAGAGATAACCGCTGAAAGCATCTAAGCGGGAAACTTGCCTGAAGATGAGGATTCCCTGGAGACTTGATCTCCCTGAAGGGTCGTTCGAGACCAGGACGTTGATAGGCTGGGTGTGGAAGCGCAGTAATGCGTTCAGCTAACCAGTACTAATTGCCCGTGCGGCTTGATCCTATAACCGGTATGTTTCCGGCTGGGTCTGCCTTGTGCCTGATACTCACATATCACAACCCCAAATCTACATTCCCATATTGGTCGCGTTGACCTCGTCAACGTGGCAACAAGTCATAGCCTGGTGACCATAGCGAGTCGGTACCACCCCTTCCCATCCCGAACAGGACCGTGAAACGACTCCGCGCCGATGATAGTGCGGATTCCCGTGTGAAAGTAGGTCATCGCCAGGCTCTCCCATCCAACACCCCAGCTCCATTCAAAGAGCTGGGGTGTTTGTCTTTGCGCGGCTCATTCCGATACACCTTTCCAAACGCGCTGTCACTCGTCGAGCTGCGCGCCAGCACGCACGCTCGGCCGTCAATTCATAGCAAAAAGCTCACAACGGAGGCTCTAGCCGTTGCGGGAGGATGCGTTCGCGCAGTCGGCTAGCCCGTGTGCCTGCGCCCCGCCATCGAGTGTCCCGCAGCTTCACGGTGGCAACTCGCTGGGGCTTCTGCCTTTCGATACTCCGCCGGTCGACCCCATTGCCACTTTCGACGAAGGTTCGGCAAGCCCGTCTATCGGCGCCGTGGGGTGCATATCCGCGTGCCGTGGCCACGCTGGTCAGTCGAATATCGTGGCCTATAAGGATGAGAGCATCAATGCTCGAAATCTCGCGATTTCATCAAGCAATGCTTGACAGGGTGGCCTGATGGTCCCATAATCGCAAGTTCTCTTCGGAGAGGTGCCCGAGTGGCTAAAGGGGGCAGACTGTAAATCTGTTGGCTTACGCCTACGTTGGTTCGAATCCAACCCTCTCCACCAGAATTAAGCAGTGAGTTCGGCCGCGAGGCCGGGCGGCAAGGGAAGAAGTAACCCGGGCGGGTGTAGCTCAATGGTAGAGCAGAAGCCTTCCAAGCTTACGACGAGGGTTCGATTCCCTTCACCCGCTCCATTCACTGTTCGCAAGTTTTGCCCATGTGGCTCAGTGGTAGAGCACTCCCTTGGTAAGGGAGAGGTCGGCAGTTCGATCCTGCCCATGGGCACCACGCATCCACCAACGCAAATCGCTACCGAGACAGGAGTCGCGACATGGCAAAGGAAAAGTTCGAGCGGACCAAGCCGCACGTGAACGTTGGTACGATTGGTCACGTTGACCACGGCAAGACGACGCTGACCGCAGCGATCACGACCGTGCTGGCGACCAAGTTTGGTGGTGCCGCCAAGGCATACGACCAGATCGATGCGGCGCCGGAAGAAAAGGCACGCGGCATCACGATCAATACCGCACACGTCGAGTACGAAACGGCCAACCGCCACTACGCGCACGTTGACTGCCCGGGCCACGCCGACTACGTCAAGAACATGATTACCGGTGCTGCCCAGATGGACGGCGCCATCCTGGTGTGCTCGGCCGCTGACGGCCCGATGCCGCAAACGCGTGAGCACATCCTGCTGGCCCGCCAGGTTGGTGTGCCGTACATCGTCGTGTTCCTGAACAAGTGCGACATGGTGGACGACGCCGAGCTGCTGGAGCTGGTCGAGATGGAAGTGCGCGAACTTCTGTCGAAGTACGACTTCCCGGGCGACGACACCCCGATCGTCAAGGGTTCGGCCAAGCTGGCGCTGGAAGGCGACAAGGGCGAACTGGGCGAAGTGGCCATCATGAACCTGGCCGACGCACTGGACACCTACATCCCGACGCCGGAGCGCGCTGTTGACGGTACGTTCCTGATGCCGGTGGAAGACGTGTTCTCGATCTCGGGTCGCGGCACCGTGGTGACCGGTCGTATCGAGCGCGGCGTCGTTAAGGTCGGCGAAGAACTCGAAATCGTCGGTATCAAGGCCACGCAGAAGACGACCTGCACGGGCGTCGAAATGTTCCGCAAGCTGCTGGACCAAGGTCAAGCAGGCGACAACGTCGGTATTCTGCTGCGCGGCACGAAGCGCGAAGACGTCGAGCGCGGCCAAGTGCTGTGCAAGCCGGGTTCGATCAAGCCGCACACGCACTTCACGGGCGAGGTCTACATCCTGTCGAAGGACGAAGGCGGCCGTCACACGCCGTTCTTCAACAACTACCGTCCGCAGTTCTACTTCCGTACGACGGACGTGACCGGCTCGATCGAGCTGCCGGCCGACAAGGAAATGGTTATGCCCGGCGACAACGTGTCGATCACCGTCAAGCTGATTGCCCCGATCGCCATGGAAGAAGGTCTGCGCTTCGCTATCCGTGAAGGCGGCCGTACCGTCGGCGCCGGCGTCGTCGCTAAGATCATCGAGTAAGAGCTGTAACTCTTCCGTGCGGCTGCCAACCGGCCGCACGTGAAGTGCCAGAGTGGGGTTGACCGAATGGCAACCCCAAAGCTGTTTTAGGGGTATAGCTCAACTGGCAGAGCGTCGGTCTCCAAAACCGAAGGTTGGGGGTTCGATTCCCTCTGCCCCTGCCAATTCATCAGCCGCGTCGCGCAGGAAAACGCGCCACGCGGCTTAGTCTCGTTTGGGAAACATGGCCAATCCGAACGTCGAAACCGTCAACACCGCCAGCGGCAAATGGCTGCTGGTCTTGGCGTTCCTGCTGCTGGTTGCTGGGGTGATCGGTTTTTACCTGCTTGCGCAACAGCCGAGCTATGTCCGTGCTGCCTCGCTGATCAGCGGGCTGGTGTTGGGCGCAGGCGTTGCGCTGGTGTCCGCGCCTGGGCAAGGCTTCATCGAGTTTGCGCGCGAGTCGTACCGCGAAGTTCGCAAGGTGGTGTGGCCGACGCGCAAGGAAGCCGGGCAAATGACCGGTTTGGTGTTTGCGTTCGTCGTGATCATGGCCCTGTTCCTGTGGTCTGCGGACAAGCTCATCGAGTGGGTGATCTTCTCGCTCGTGCTGGGCTGGAAATAATCGAGTGAAGCCATGACGGATAACGTAGCGAACGACACGTCCACGGATTCGTCCGCACCGGCCTCGAAGAAGCGCTGGTATGTCGTGCATGCCTATTCGGGCATGGAAAAAAGCGTGCAACGCGCGCTGCAGGAGCGTATTGAGCGCGAAGGCCTGCAACATCTGTTCGGTCAGATTCTGGTGCCGTCGGAAGAGGTGATGGAGAGCAAAAGCGGTCGCAAGACCGTGACTGAGCGCCGCCTGTTCCCCGGCTACGTCTTTGTCGAAATGGAGATGACCGACGAGACCTGGCACTTGGTGAAGAACACCTCCAAGGTGACTGGCTTCATTGGTGGTACGGGCAATCGCCCCTCGCCGATTTCCAAGAGCGAAGTCGACAAGATCATGGCCCAGATCCAGGAAGGGGTCGAGAAGCCACGTCCCAAGACGCTGTTCGAAGTGGGTGAGATGGTGCGCGTGAAGGAAGGCCCGTTTACCGACTTCAATGGCAACGTCGAAGAAGTGAACTACGAGAAATCGCGCCTGCGCGTTTCCGTGACGATCTTCGGACGTGCGACGCCGGTCGAGCTCGAGTTCGGTCAGGTCGAGAAGGTTTAAGAAATTCGGTGTGGTGGCGAAAGCCACTGCGCCAATCGCCCGGTCCGTTGGACTTGGCGGGCAACGGTGGCAATGTCACCTGCGCCAACAGAGGAGCGTCGGCCTTGCGCCGATGCGTTACCACTCAACAGGATTGCCATGGTTGTTTGAGCTAGGCAATCCGGATTGGAGTCAAGATGGCCAAGAAAATTATTGGCTTTATCAAGCTGCAAATTCCGGCTGGTAAAGCAAATCCGTCCCCGCCCGTCGGCCCCGCTCTGGGTCAGCGCGGTCTGAACATCATGGAGTTCTGCAAGGCGTTCAACGCGCAGACTCAAGGTATGGAACCGGGTCTGCCGGTGCCGGTGGTGATCACCGCCTTCGCCGACAAGAGCTTCACCTTCGTGATGAAGTCGCCGCCGGCGACCGTGCTCATCAAGAAGGCCGCCGGTATCCAGAAGGGTTCGGCCAAGCCGCATACCGACAAGGTCGGCAAGATCACCCGTGCCCAGGCAGAAGAAATTGCCAAGGCGAAGAACGCTGACCTTACCGCAGCTGATCTGGACGCCGCTGTGCGTACGATCGCCGGTAGCGCCCGTTCGATGGGTATCACGGTGGAGGGCCTGTAATCATGGCAAAGATTTCGAAGCGTGCGGCCGCGAACAAGGCCAAGGTCGAGCGTACCAAGTTCTACCCGATCGACGAAGCGCTGAGCCTCGTCAAGGAATGCGCCAGCGCCAAGTTCGATGAATCCATCGACGTGGCCGTGCAACTGGGCATCGATGCAAAGAAGTCGGACCAAGTGGTCCGTGGTTCGGTGGTGCTGCCTGCCGGTACCGGCAAGTCGGTGCGCGTGGCTGTGTTTGCTCAAGGCGACAAGGCCGAGCAAGCCAAGGCTGCAGGCGCTGAGATCGTCGGCATGGAAGATCTTGCCGAGCAGATCAAGGCCGGCAAGATGGACTTCGACGTCGTGATCGCTTCGCCGGACACGATGCGCGTGGTCGGTACGCTGGGTCAGATTCTGGGCCCGCGCGGCCTGATGCCGAACCCGAAGGTCGGCACCGTGACGCCGGACGTTGCTACGGCTGTGAAGAACGCCAAGGCTGGTCAGGTGCAATTCCGTGTCGACAAGGCCGGTATCGTCCATGCCACCATTGGCCGCCGCTCGTTCGAGCCGGCAGCCCTGAAGAGCAACCTGGCTGCACTGCTGGACGCGCTGACCAAGGCCAAGCCGGCATCGAGCAAGGGTGTGTACCTGCGCAAGGTCGCCGTGTCGTCGACGATGGGCGTGGGCGTGCGTGTTGACCAGGCAACCCTGGCTGCCTGATCGAACTCGATCATTCGCATCGGGTGGCCCGATAACTATCCCGGTGTTAGCTGTTTTCTCTCGCGCGGCCCCGGCCGCGCGGACTCTCGAAGCTTGAGGGACAAGACTTTGGGCAGTGGTAGACGTTTGCGCAAGCAGGCCGACGCCGCTGGTTATCAAAGACCGTTGGCGGTGAAGGGCTCCTTGGAGCCAACACCTTAATCGCAGCCTGCTCCGGAAACGGAGGCGGTGCTTAGCCAACGCAGATGGCGCCCCCGAAGGGAATGAGTGACTTTGGTATTGCCGAAGTGATTTGTGCCAATCGGACGCCGTACTTTTGGACTGACCGAGGTGAACGCAGTGACTGCGGAAACCGAAGTCGTTTTGGAGCTTAACCGTGGCACTCAATCTCGAAGATAAGAAGGCCGTCGTGGCCGAGGTAACGGCGCAAGTCGCCAAGGCCTCGACCATCGTCGTCGCCGAATATCGCGGTATCACGGTTGGCGATCTGACCAAGCTGCGCGCGCAAGCGCGCCAGCAAGGCGTCTACCTGCGCGTTCTGAAGAACACGCTGGCGCGCCGTGCTGTTGAAGGCACGCCGTTTGCCGAACTCGCCGAGCAACTGACCGGCCCGCTGATCTACGGTATTTCCGAAGACGCAGTGGCCCCGGCCAAGGTGCTGAACGATTTCGCCAAGGGCAATGACAAGCTGGTGCTGCGCGCCGGTTCGTACGATGGCAAGGTTCTCGACGTCGACGCCGTGAAGGCGCTGGCAACGATTCCGAGCCGCGAAGAACTGCTCAGCAAGCTGCTGTTCGTCATGCAGGCTCCGGTGTCGGGCTTTGCCCGCGCCCTGGGTGCCCTGGCTGCCAAGCAAGGCGAAGGCGAGGCTGCAGCGGCCTAATAGGCTGCTGCTGCACCGCGCACAGATCGCACGATCGATACCGAATCACATTCTGGAGTTATTCAAATGGCAATCACCAAAGACGACATCCTGGAAGCCGTTGGCGCGATGTCCGTG
The DNA here is from genome assembly GCF_021173085.1 of Ralstonia wenshanensis. NCBI lineage: Bacteria > Pseudomonadati > Pseudomonadota > Betaproteobacteria > Burkholderiales > Burkholderiaceae > Ralstonia > Ralstonia wenshanensis. The sequence continues at coordinate 2,987,856 of NZ_CP076413.1, read as the reverse complement.
ATGGAACTGAACGACCTGGTCAAGGCGTTCGAAGAGAAGTTTGGCGTGTCGGCTGCTGCCGTGGCCGTGGCCGGTCCGGCTGCTGCTGGTGGCGCTGCTGCTGCTGAAGAGCAAACCGAATTCACCGTGACGCTGAAGAGCGCCGGCGCGAACAAGGTTGGCGTCATCAAGGCCGTGCGTGAAATCACCGGCCTGGGCCTGAAGGAAGCCAAGGACCTGGTCGATGGCGCACCGAAGCCCGTGAAGGAAGGCGTCGACAAGAAGACCGCCGACGAGCTGGTGAAGAAGCTGGTGGAAGCCGGCGCGGAAGCCGAAGCCAAGTAAGTGCAGGTCTCGCGTGCCGTATCGGTACGCGATGGAGGCTGGCAAAGGGAGATTTCCCGGCGCCAGCCTTTTTGCGCTTGTGGGACCGATTGTTGAGCGATCCCGCAATCACGCTGTAAGTATCGTTGAAGTCTCTTTGCCGGGTTTTCCGGCCGCCGGCCAGGACAAGGCCAGCAGAGGCCAAACATCAGTGGCACACTAGGCAGTCCGCAGTCCGCTGATGTTTGTCTTCTGAACCGACTGCAGAAGGCAAGTTTGGTCGGGTACTCCCCCGTCCGTAGCATGGGCTCCATGGGCCCATGTGCGGGTGGCGCGCGCAGTACCGTCAGCCAGAGGTTGGTAGCGGCCAACCGCCAAATCCCGTCACCAGTCGCTGAACACCTCAAGTGTCAGGCGTGCCTTATCGCCTTAAGTCCGTCGCGCGCACTTGCGATGATTCGGAGATCCCATGGCGTACAGCTTTACCGAGAAGAAGCGTATTCGCAAGAGTTTCGCGAAACGCGCAACGGTTCATCAGGTTCCCTTCCTGCTTGCCACCCAGATTCAATCGTATGCCCAGTTCTTGCAGGAGAACGCTCCTGTTGCACAGCGCAAGAGCGAAGGTCTGCAAGCGGCGTTCAACGCCATTTTCCCCATCGTGTCGCACAACGGTCTGGCACGCATGGAGTTCGTGTCGTACCACCTGTCCAACCCGCCGTTTGACGTCAAGGAATGTCAGCAGCGTGGTCTGACCTTCCACTCGGCGCTGCGCGCAAAAGTGCGCTTGATCATCAACGACCGCGAGAATCCTACCAAGGTCAAGGAGATCAAGGAGCAGGAAGTCTACATGGGCGAAATTCCGCTCATGACCTCCACCGGTTCGTTCGTGATCAACGGTACGGAACGTGTGATCGTGTCCCAGCTGCACCGTTCGCCGGGCGTGTTCTTCGAGCACGACAAGGGCAAGACGCACAGCTCGGGCAAGCTGCTGTTCTCGGCGCGGATCATTCCGTACCGCGGCTCGTGGCTCGATTTCGAATTCGACCCGAAGGACATCCTGTACTTCCGCGTTGACCGCCGCCGCAAGATGCCGGTGACGATCCTGCTGAAGTCGATTGGCCTGACGCCGGAGCAGATCCTGGCGCACTTCTTCGTGTTCGACAACTTCACGCTCAAGACCGAAGGCGCACTGATGGAATTCGTGCCCGAGCGTCTGCGCGGTGAAGTCGCTCGCTTCGACATTTCCGACAAGAACGGCAAGGTCGTGGTTGAGAAGGACAAGCGTATCAACGCCAAGCACATCCGCGACCTGGATTCCGCCGGTACCAAGCTGATCAGCGTGCCGGAAGACTACCTGCTGGGCCGCGTGCTGGCGAAGAACATCGTCGATCCGGATACCGGTGAAGTCCTGGCCAACGCCAACGACGAACTGACCGAAGGCGTGCTCGAGAAGCTGCGCGACGCCGGCGTGAAGGAAATCCAGACGCTGTACACGAACGACCTGGATCAAGGTCCGTACATGTCTGCGACGCTGCGCACGGACGACACGGCCGACCAGACCGCCGCGCGTATCGCCATCTACCGCATGATGCGCCCCGGCGAGCCGCCGACCGAAGACGCTGTCGAAGCGCTGTTCCAGCGTCTGTTCTATAGCGAAGACTCGTACGACCTGTCGCGCGTTGGCCGCATGAAGGTCAACAGCCGCCTGAACCGTTCGACCGGTACCGGCCCGATGGTGCTGACCGACGAGGACATCCTCGACACGATCAAGCTGCTGGTGAACCTGCGTAACGGCAAGGGCGAAGTGGACGATATCGACCACCTCGGCAACCGCCGTGTGCGTTGCGTCGGCGAACTGGCGGAAAACCAGTTCCGTGCCGGTCTGTCGCGCGTGGAGCGTGCCGTGAAGGAGCGTCTGGGCCAGGCCGAGACGGAAAACCTGATGCCGCACGACCTGATCAACTCGAAGCCGATTTCGTCGGCGATTCGCGAGTTCTTCGGTTCGTCGCAACTGTCGCAGTTCATGGACCAGACCAACCCGCTGTCGGAAGTGACGCACAAGCGCCGTATCTCGGCACTGGGCCCGGGCGGTCTGACGCGCGAACGCGCGGGCTTTGAAGTCCGTGACGTGCACCCGACCCACTACGGCCGCGTGTGCCCGATCGAAACGCCGGAAGGTCCGAACATTGGTCTGATCAACTCGCTGGCGCTGTACGCACAACTGAACGACTACGGCTTCCTCGAAACGCCGTACCGCAAGGTTGAAAACGGCAAGCTGACCGACCAGGTGGATTACCTGTCGGCCATCGAGGAAGGCAAATACGTGGTGGCGCAGGCCAACGCGACGCTGGACAAGGACGGCAATCTGATCGACGAGCTGGTCTCCGCGCGTGAAGGCAGCGAGCGTGAAACCCGTATGGTCACGCCGGACCGCGTGCAGTACATCGACGTGGCACCGTCGCAGATCGTGTCGGCTGCAGCCTCGCTGGTGCCGTTCCTCGAGCACGATGATGCAAACCGTGCACTGATGGGCGCAAACATGCAGCGTCAGGCCGTGCCTTGCCTGCGTGCGGACAAGCCGCTGGTGGGTACCGGCGTGGAGCGCACCGTGGCAGTGGACTCGGGTACCGCCGTGCAGGCAACCCGTGGCGGCGTGGTCGACTACGTTGACGCGAACCGCGTGGTGATCCGCGTGAACGATGCCGAAGCCGTCGCTGGTGAAGTCGGCGTGGACATCTACAACCTGATCAAGTACACGCGTTCGAACCAGAACACGAACATCAATCAGCGTCCGATGGTCAAGGTGGGCGATGTCGTTGCCCGCGGCGACGTGATCGCTGACGGCGCCTCGACCGACATGGGCGAGCTGGCGCTCGGCCAGAACATGCTGGTCGCGTTCATGCCCTGGAACGGCTACAACTTCGAGGATTCGATCCTGATCTCGGAGCGTGTGGTTGCTGAAGACCGCTACACCTCGATCCACATCGAGGAGCTGTCGGTCGTTGCTCGCGACACCAAGCTCGGACCGGAAGAAATCACGCGCGACATCTCGAACCTGGCCGAAGCCCAACTGGCTCGCCTGGACGAATCGGGCATCACGTACATCGGCGCAGAAGTGGAAGCCGGCGACGTGATGGTCGGCAAGGTCACGCCCAAGGGCGAGACCCAGCTGACGCCGGAAGAGAAGCTGCTGCGTGCGATCTTCGGTGAGAAGGCGTCCGACGTGAAGGACACCTCGCTGCGCGTGCCTTCGGGCATGAGCGGTACCGTGATCGACGTGCAGGTCTTCACGCGTGAAGGCGTGGTGCGTGACAAGCGCGCCCAGTCGATCATCGACGAAGAACTGAAGCGCTACCGCCTGGACCTGAACGACCAGCTGCGTATCGTGGAAGGCGATGCCTTCCAGCGTCTGGAGCGTCTGCTGGTGGGCAAGGTTGCCAACGGCGGCCCGAAGAAGCTGGCCAAGGGCACCGCGCTCACGAAGGAATACCTGGCCGATCTGGACAAGTGGCACTGGTTCGACATCCGCCCGGCGGAAGACGAAGTCGCGCTGCAACTGGAAGCCGTGAAGGTTGCCATCGAGCAGAAGCGCCACGACTTCGACCTCGCGTTCGAAGAGAAGCGCAAGAAGCTCACGCAAGGCGACGAACTGCCGCCGGGCGTGATCAAGATGGTCAAGGTGTACCTGGCCGTGAAGCGTCGCCTGCAGCCTGGCGACAAGATGGCCGGCCGTCACGGTAACAAGGGTGTTGTGTCGAAGATCACCCCGATCGAAGACATGCCCTACATGGCCGACGGCACACCTGCCGACATCGTGCTGAACCCGCTGGGCGTGCCTTCGCGGATGAACGTGGGTCAGATTCTCGAAACCCACCTGGGTTGGGCTGCCCGCGGTCTGGGCGAGCGCATCGGCAACATGCTCAAGGCGCAAGCCAAGGCTGCCGAGATCCGCAAGCTGCTGGGTCAGATCTACAACGAGAGCGGCAAGGTTGAAGATCTGGACAGCCTGTCCGACGCGGAAATCCTCGAGCTGGCCGAGAACCTGAAGAAGGGCGTGCCGTTCGCGACGCCGGTGTTCGATGGTGCGCATGAGGACGAAATCCGCCGCATGCTGGACCTCGCCTATCCGGAAGACATCGCGAAGGAGAAGGGCCTGACCGCTTCCAAGCAACAGGTCACGCTGTTCGACGGCCGCACCGGTGAAGCCTTCGAGCGTCCGGTCACGCTGGGCGTGATGCACATGCTGAAGCTGCACCACTTGGTCGACGACAAGATGCACGCGCGTTCGACCGGTCCGTACTCGCTGGTGACGCAGCAGCCGCTGGGCGGTAAGGCCCAGTTCGGTGGCCAGCGTTTCGGTGAAATGGAAGTGTGGGCACTCGAAGCGTACGGCGCGTCCTACGTGCTGCAGGAAATGCTGACCGTGAAGTCGGATGACGTGAACGGCCGGACCAAGGTGTACGAGAACATCGTCAAGGGCGAGCACTCGATCGATGCCGGCATGCCGGAATCGTTCAACGTGCTGGTGAAGGAAATCCGCTCGCTGGGTATCGACATCGACCTCGAGCGCAACTGAGCGCCGATGCGGTGAGGGCGTGGCGGCAACATCGCCATGCCCTGGTAACAGCAGCCATTGACGAAGATTTAGGGCCGGCGCCTTTGGGTCACACCAAGGCGCCAGCCTCAAACTCAAGGAGTTTGGAATGAAAGCATTGCTCGACCTATTCCGTCAGGTACAGCAAGAAGAGCAGTTTGACGCGATCAAGATCGGCCTCGCGTCGCCTGAGAAAATCCGTTCGTGGTCGTTTGGCGAAGTCAAGAAGCCCGAGACCATCAACTACCGTACGTTCAAGCCCGAGCGTGACGGTCTGTTCTGCGCCAAGATCTTCGGCCCGATCAAGGACTACGAGTGCCTGTGCGGCAAGTACAAGCGCCTGAAGCACCGTGGCGTGATCTGCGAGAAGTGCGGCGTTGAAGTGACGCTGGCCAAGGTGCGCCGTGAGCGCATGGGCCACATCGAACTGGCTGCGCCGACCGCGCACATCTGGTTCCTGAAGTCGCTGCCGTCGCGTCTGGGCATGGTGCTCGACATGACGCTGCGCGACATCGAGCGCGTGCTGTACTTCGAAGCATTCGTCGTGGTTGAGCCGGGCATGACCGCGCTCAAGAAGAGCCAGATCATGTCGGAAGACGACTACCTGGCCAAGTGCGACGAGTACGGCGAAGGCGAGTTCGTTGCCATGATGGGCGCCGAAGGCATTCGCGAGCTGCTGCGCGGCATCGACATCGAGAAGCAGATCGAAACGATCCGCGCCGAGCTGCAGGCCACGGGCTCGGAAGCCAAGATCAAGAAGTTCGCCAAGCGCCTGAAGGTGCTCGAGGCATTCCAGCGTTCGGGCATCAAGCCGGACTGGATGATCCTCGAAGTGCTGCCGGTGCTGCCGCCCGAGCTGCGTCCGCTCGTGCCGCTGGACGGCGGCCGTTTCGCCACGTCGGACCTGAACGACCTGTATCGCCGCGTGATCAACCGGAACAACCGTCTGAAGCGTCTGCTCGAGCTGAAGGCGCCGGAGATCATCGTGCGCAACGAAAAGCGCATGCTGCAGGAAGCCGTGGACTCGCTGCTGGACAACGGCCGTCGCGGCAAGGCGATGACCGGCGCCAACAAGCGTCCGCTGAAGTCGCTGGCTGAAATGATCAAGGGTAAGGGCGGCCGTTTCCGTCAGAACCTGCTGGGCAAGCGCGTGGACTACTCGGGCCGTTCGGTCATCGTGGTGGGCCCGACGCTGAAGCTGCATCAGTGCGGCCTGCCCAAGCTGATGGCGCTCGAGCTGTTCAAGCCGTTCATCTTCCACAAGCTGGAAACGATGGGCATCGCCACCACGATCAAGGCGGCGAAGAAGGAAGTGGAAAGCCAGACGCCGGTGGTGTGGGACATCCTCGAAGAGGTGATCCGCGAACACCCGGTGATGCTGAACCGTGCGCCGACGCTGCACCGTCTGGGTATCCAGGCGTTCGAGCCGGTGCTGATCGAAGGCAAGGCCATCCAGCTGCACCCGCTGGTCTGCGCGGCGTTCAACGCCGACTTCGACGGTGATCAGATGGCTGTTCACGTTCCGCTGTCGCTCGAAGCGCAGATGGAAGCGCGTACGCTGATGCTGGCGTCGAACAACGTGCTGTTCCCGGCCAACGGCGATCCGTCGATCGTGCCGTCGCAAGACGTGGTGCTGGGTCTGTACTACACGACCCGCGACAAGATCAACGGCCGCGGTGAAGGCATGACGTTCGCCGACATCTCGGAAGTGATCCGCGCCTACGAGAACAAGGAAGTCGAACTGGCTTCGCGCGTGAACGTGCGGATCACCGAGTACGACCTGGTGAACCCGGAAGCCGACGGCGATGCCCGCTTCGCGCCGAAGATCACGCTGCAGGCCACCACGGTCGGTCGCGCGATCCTGTCGGAGATCCTGCCGAAGGGTCTGCCGTTCTCGGTGCTGAACAAGCCGCTGAAGAAGAAGGAAATCTCGCGCCTGATCAACACGGCGTTCCGCAAGTGCGGTCTGCGCGAAACCGTGATCTTCGCTGACAAGCTGCTGCAGTCGGGCTTCCGCTTGGCAACGCGCGCCGGTATCTCGATCGCCATCGACGACATGCTGGTGCCGCCGGCCAAGGAGAAGATCATCTCCGAGGCTGCCGCCAAGGTGAAGGAATACGACAAGCAGTACATGTCGGGTCTGGTGACGGACCAGGAGCGTTACAACAACGTCGTGGATATCTGGGGCGCCGCCGGCGACCAGGTGGGCAAGGCGATGATGGAGCAACTCCAGACCGAAGACGTGGTCGACCGCAACGGCAACACCGTCAAGCAAGAGTCGTTCAACTCCATCTACATGATGGCCGATTCGGGCGCACGGGGTTCCGCAGCGCAGATCCGTCAGCTCGCCGGTATGCGTGGCCTGATGGCCAAGCCGGACGGCTCGATTATCGAGACGCCGATTACCGCGAACTTCCGCGAAGGCCTGAACGTTCTGCAGTACTTCATCTCGACCCACGGTGCACGTAAGGGTCTGGCGGATACGGCACTGAAGACGGCGAACTCGGGTTACCTGACCCGTCGTCTGGTCGACGTGACGCAGGATCTGGTGGTGGTGGAAGACGATTGCGGCACTTCCAACGGCGTGGCCATGAAGGCCTTGGTCGAAGGCGGTGAAGTGATCGAAGCCCTGCGCGACCGTATCCTCGGCCGCGTGGTCGTCAACGATGTGGTGAACCCGGAAACGCAGGAAACCGCGATCGAAGCCGGCACGCTGCTCGACGAAGACATGGTGGACCTGATCGACGCGCTGGGCGTGGACGAAGTGAAGGTTCGTACGCCGCTGTCTTGCGACACGCGCTACGGCCTGTGCGCCAAGTGCTACGGTCGCGACCTCGGCCGCGGTGTGCTCGTGAACTCCGGCGAAGCAGTGGGTGTGATCGCTGCACAGTCGATCGGTGAGCCGGGCACGCAGCTGACGATGCGTACGTTCCACATCGGTGGTGCGGCATCGCGTGCGGCAGTCGCATCGAGCGTGGAAGCGAAGGCAACCGGTACCGTGCGCTTCACGGCGACCATGCGTTACGTCACCAACGCGAAGGGCGAGCAGATCGTCATCTCGCGTTCGGGCGAAGCGCTGATCACCGACGACCACGGCCGTGAGCGCGAGCGCCACAAGATCGTGTACGGCGCGACGCTGCTGGTCAAGGATGGTCAGTCCATCAAGGCCGGCACGCAGCTCGCCACGTGGGATCCGCTGACGCGACCGATCATTTCGGAGTACTCGGGCACCATCAAGTTCGAGAACGTCGAAGAAGGCGTGACCGTCGCCAAGCAGATGGACGAAGTGACTGGTCTGTCGACGCTGGTGGTGATCGATGCGAAGCGTCGTACCGCTGCCACGAAGGGCATCCGTCCGCAGGTGAAGCTGCTCGACTCGTCGGGTGCTGAAGTGAAGATCCCGGGCACGGACCACTCCGTGACCATCGGCTTCCAGGTGGGCGCGCTGATCACCGTGAAGGACGGTCAGCAAGTGCACGTGGGTGAAGTGCTCGCACGTATCCCGACCGAATCGCAGAAGACGCGTGACATTACCGGTGGTCTGCCGCGTGTGGCCGAGCTGTTCGAAGCCCGTTCGCCGAAGGACGCCGCCGTGCTCGCGGAAGTCACCGGTACGACTTCGTTCGGTAAGGACACCAAGGGCAAGCAGCGCCTGGTGATTACGGATCTCGACGGCAACGCCCACGAGTTCCTGATCGCCAAGGAAAAGCAGGTGCTGGTGCACGACGGCCAAGTGGTCAACAAGGGCGAAATGATCGTCGAAGGCCCGGCCGACCCGCACGACATCCTGCGTCTGAAGGGCGTGGAAGAGCTGGCGACCTACATCGTCGACGAAGTGCAGGACGTGTACCGTCTGCAAGGCGTGAAGATCAACGACAAGCACATCGAAGTGATTGTTCGTCAGATGCTGCGCCGCGTGCAGATCGTCGATACCGGCGACACCCGCTTCATCCCGGGTGAACAGGTGGAGCGTTCGGACCTGCTCGACGAGAACGACAAGGTGATCGCGCTGGGCAAGCGTCCGGCGACCTACGAGAACCTGCTGCTGGGTATCACGAAGGCATCGTTGTCGACCGACAGCTTCATCTCGGCGGCGTCGTTCCAGGAAACCACGCGCGTGCTGACCGAAGCCGCCATCATGGGCAAGGTCGACGACCTGCGTGGTCTGAAGGAAAACGTCATCGTTGGCCGTCTGATCCCGGCCGGTACCGGCCTGGCCTACCACCGCGCCCGCAAGGCGAAGGAAGTGGCCGACCGCGACCGCGCTGCGGCGATTGCCGAAGAAGAAGCCGCTTCGATCTTCGAAACGCCTGCCGTTCAGCAAGAAGGCGACGCGTAAGCGAGCCAAGCAACACCATCAAAGCCCGGCCATGTGCCGGGCTTTTTTTTGTCCGCTTTTTGCCGAGGCGCCGTGTGCAGACGCCCAGCAACACTGGCGCTGCCCGATTCGTATTTTCTTGAGACGTTAACCCGCCTTAACATGCCAACCGCTATGATTTCGCGGTTATAGACCGGCACTTTTTACAATCTGCGCGCCCTCCAGCGGAGCAGGTTTCAGCAAGGCGCCGGCCCCTCCAGTCTTGCCGACGATTCCTCCATGAAGCTCACACGCAAGCAGATCGCGGTTGGCGCGGTCGCCCTGGTCGTTGCCGGCGCGGCGGTGGTGCAGATGGTCTGGCACCCGTTTGGCCGCACGCGCGTGCTGCACGCCCGCCAGGTCCAGCTCGACCTGACCTATCCCGATGCCCTGATCGACAGCCAAAGCCTTTCGCAACTGCCGCGCGACGTGCTGCGTGTGCCGCTGCTGCGCGACGTGCTGACCGAAGATTTCGTCGCCTATTACGAAGGCAACGAAGACCGCCTCTCGGTGGCCGGGGCGCTGCGCCGCCTCGCGTACGAACAGAAGCTCGACCTGGCCGAGACGGTGCTCAAGCACGTATTTGACGAGCCCGCCCGCGTGATGCTGTGGCGCGGCCCGGACGACAAGCTGCGCTACTGGGTGCTCTCGATGCAGCGCAACGGCCTGGCCAAGGCGCTGGAAGCCGTCGCCACGGTGGCCACGAGCGATACGCAGCTCACCAAAGTCGCCGATGGGCTGGGCGATTCGGGCGCGCCGGTCTATGCGCTCAGGCTGTCGGCCACGCGTTCGATCCTGATTGCCAGCAAGGGCGATCGGCTGATCGCGCTGTCCGAGCCCGGCATCCTGCTGGACAAGGACGGCAAGCCGATTTCCAAGCAGGCCAGCGCGCTGGCGGCGCTGCTGTCGGACGATACCGGCAAGCGCAACGTGCAGGGCACGGCGTACGCGCTGCCCGCGCAGGAGCCGACGGGCCATCACGTTGTGGTGAGCGCCAACTATCTGTCGTTCGGCTATCAGCAGTATTTCCCAGGCATTGAAGCGCTGCGTTTCGACTTCGGTGCGGGCAAAGACGGCGCGGGCAACGGCTGGCAGAGCGCCGCGCTCATCGACCCGGCCCGGCTGTCGGCCAAGTGGGACAACGCCGGCCTGTGGCGTGCGCTGCCCTCTGACCCTGCCGCATGCGCGACGCTGCCGGTCGACTGGAAGGCCGCCGGCACGCTGCTGAAGTCCGTGGCCGGCGACGCCAAGGAGATCAGCGAAGCCGCCGCGCATGTTGGTGATGCATTCGCGGGCCCGGCGGCCGCATGCTGGTACGGCAAGTCGTCGCTGGTGGCGCCGTTGTTCGTCGCGAAGCTGTCGTCGGCGTCGCAGGCAGAAGCCGTCAAGCCGGCGCTCGGTGCGCTGTTCGGCCAGATTGTCGGGTCGTACGAAGCCAAGGCGCAGGCTGACGACAAGTCCGGTCCGTACAAGCGCCTGCCGGTGACGACAAAGCAAGGGCCCGCCAACGCAACGCTGTGGCAGCGCCCGGTGAGCGCGCGTTACGGTACCGCGCAGTCGGCGGGGGCACCGTTTGCGGCGCAGCTGTCGTCGGACCGCTACTTCCCGGTCACGCTGGCGATTGCTGGAGACGTGGTGGTGTTTTCGCCGGACGCGCGTCTCGTCGAAGACGCCTTGGCGGTGCTCGCCAAACGCTTCCCCGCCGTGGCCGATAGCCTGCCGAAGGACAAGACCGATCGCGTTGTCCTGACGATGACGCCCGCATCGCTCGCGCCGCTGGTTCGCCGCGAAGCCGGTGCCGCGCTGCCCGCCGACCAGGAAGCGGTGTTCCTGAACGCCGCGCAGACGCATCTGTTCCCGAAGCTCAAGGCGCTGTCGCGGTATGCGCCTGTGTCGCTGGCGCTGGATGGCGGTGTGCCGTCGTCGCGCGGCTGGGTGCCGGTGACGTGGCTGTCGAGCGGACGCGGCCTGCCTGCCGGTGGCGATGGCACGCCGCCGCCGGCTGACGCCGCTGCAGCGCCAGCCCCGTCGGCCGATGGGCCGACCGCAGCGGCTGCGGCTCCTGCTTCCGAAGACAACATAAGTACGCAATGACGTTGCGCGCCCAGGCCGCCGCGTTGAACCGCCGCCGTTGGTTGACGGCGGCGGGCGCCTGCCTGCTCGCTCCCTCTGTACACGCGCTGTCGGGCTGGGCCGACACGGCTCCCGCGGATGCCGATGCCCTGACGGCGGACCAATCCAGCGTGTTCCGTGCGTGGTTCGTCCGCATCGTCAACGAGCAGCTCCGCCAAGGCCCGACGCCGCGCTGGACGCACCGCGACTGTGCCGGCCTCGTGCGCTTTGCCGCCGGCGAGGCGCTACGCACGCACGACGCGCGGTGGCTGCGCGCCAACGGCATGCGCGATGCGGAATCCGCGCGACACCTGCCGCCCGAGCTGAATCTCACGCCTGCCCAGCGCACGCTCACGCAGCGGTGGGCACGCTTCGATGGCAGTACCGGCGCATATGTGTCGGCGCTCGGCCTCATCCAGCAGAACAGCCGCTTCGTCGCCAAGGATGTCAATCAGGCACTCCCGGGCGATCTGCTCTTCTTCGATCAAGGCGACGACCAGCATCTGATGATCTGGATGGATCGCTACATCGCTTACCACACCGGCACCGTCACCCGCACCGACAACGGCCTGCGCGCGGTCCCGGTTTCTGAACTGATGCAATGGAAAGACTCGCGCTGGCAGCCGCAGAGCGGCAACCCCAACTTCATCGGCGTGTTTCGTCTGGCCTTTTTGACACGGTAGAAAAACTCATGCGCAACCGTTGGCTGTCGTTCAATCTCGTTGCCGCCGTCTGCGTGACGGTGCTGGCGTTGGTCGCTTCGGTGCCGACAGCGCATGCGGCCGATGCGCCGGAAGCACCGAATCCCACGCTGTTCGACGTGCCGGGCAGCGGCTACGAGCCAATCAAAGGGCAGCCGTTCTTCCTGCTCTCGGATGCGAGCTACGGCACCGATCAGGAAGCGCTGGTCCGCCTTGAAGCGCCGGGCCGCGAATACAAGGACGAGCTTTCCCGCTACGGCGGCGCGGACATCCTCGTCTATCGCGTGCCGCAGCCGTTTGAATTTCTGAAGGCGCAGAAGAATCTGCACCGCATCGACGTCAAGGCCAACTACACGGGCGAAGGCCTGGCCAACACACTGGCCTATCTGTGGGACAACTGGACGCGCCAAGCCCGCCGCGCCTGGCAGCGCGTGCTGTCGTTCGCCACACGCAGCAAGGCCGTGGAGACCGCGCCGCAGTTCAGCATGGGCGACCAGATGACCGCGCCCACGCGCTTCTCGAACAACCCGCAGTACGCGCCGCTCAAGGGCTACGAACTGCTGGGCCGCTTCCGCTACCCGATCTGGGACGCCAAGCCGATCGCGCCGCCCAAGGACGTGCAGCTCGAGGGCAGCAGCAGCGAGTGGATGCCGCAGAATGCCGGCAACGTGATGATTCCGGTCGGCAAGCTGCCTGCAGGTCTGTACATCGTTGAAGCGGTGATTGGCGCGTACCGTGCGCACACGCTTCTGTTCGTGTCGGACACCGTGGCCGTCACCAAGGGCACTTCGCAGGGGATGATGGTGTGGACGGCCGAGCGCAAGAGCGGCAAGCCTGTCAGCGGCGCGTCGGTGAGCTGGACCGACGGCGTGGGCGTGCTGGCCTCGGGCACCACCGAGTCGGACGGGACAGCCGACCTGCGCCACGTGTCGCCTGAGCGCAGCTACGTGATCGGCAACGATCGCGCGGGCGGTGTGTTCATCTCCGAGAATTTCTATTACGACAGCGAGATCTACAACACCAAGCTGTACGCCTTCACCGATCGCCCGCTGTATCGCCCGGGCGACGAAGTGAACGTCAAGTTCATCGGCCGCAACTTCAAGAACGCGACCGAGTCGACCGTGCCGGCTGCCGGCGACATCAAGCTGCAAGTGCTCGACCCGAACGGCGCGCCGGTGGCCACGACGACCACGCGCCTGGCGGGCGAGACCGGGGCGGACGCACGCTTTACGCTGCCGTCCAACGCGCCGGCCGGCGGCTACTCGCTGCGCTTCGACTACAACGGCGGCACCTATGGCGGCGCTTTCCGCGTGGCCGAATACATCAAGCCGCACTTTGACGTGAACCTCTCGCTGGACAAGGCGAGCTACGGCACGGGCGAAGCGGTCAAGGGCAAGATCAGCCTGCGCTATCCGGACGGCAAGCCGGTCAAGAACGGCAAGGTGTCGGTCAGCCTGCGCGCGCAACAGGTGACGATGGTGGAGGGCGAACTGCGCTACGCGGGCCTGTTCCCCGTCAAGCTGGAGCAGCAGGAGCTGACCACCGACGGCGACGGCAACGCCAAGCTGGAACTGCCCGCCGCCAAGGAACCGAGCCGCTACGTGGTGACCGTGTTTGCCAACGATGGCGCGGCGTACCGTGTGAAGGTGACGCGCGAATTGCTGATCGCACGTGGCGCGACGCCGTACAAGCTGTCGACCACGTCGAACTTCACCACGCCGGGGCAGAACGTGTCGTTCACGCTCACGCCGATGCCGGTTGTGAGCGGCGCAAGCGGTGCCAGCGCGCCGCCCGCCAAGTGGGATCTGGTGCGCCTCGAAACGCGCACGCGCACCGAAGGCACGCTGGCCCCGGATGCCAAGGGCAACGCCACGTTCCCGGTCAAGTTCGACCAGCCGGGTTCGTACACGCTGTCGGTGCGCGATGCGGCCGGCAACCTGCTCGCCGCGTCCAGCCACTGGGTGGCCGGCGATGGCGTGCAGACCGTGCCGGGCAACATCGAAATGGTGTTCGACCGCGATCGCTACCAGATTGGCGACACGGCCGAAGCGCTGATCACGTTCCCGCTGCCGGTGGACGATGCGCTGCTCACGCTGGAGCGCGACAAGGTCGAGCGCCACGCGCTGCTCACGCGCGGCGGCGAATGGCTCAGCCTGCAGAAGGTCACGCCGTCGCAGTACCGCGCGCGCATCAAGATCGGTGCAGAGTTCGCGCCCAACATGACGTTCTCGGTGCTGTACGTGCGCGACGGCGACATGGTGTTCCAGAACGCCGGCATTGTCGTCACGCAACCGACGCTGGACCTGGGCGTGCATGCCGACAAGGCCGTCTACGCCCCGGGCGAAACCGTCACGCTGGACTTGACCAGCGCGCTGGCGGGCAAGCCCGTGCCGGCCAACCTGACCGTGTCGGTGGTCGACGAAATGATCTACGTGCTGCAGCCTGAAGTGGCACCCAGCATCGTCGACTTCTTCTATCACCCGCGCCGCAACAGCGTGCGCACCACATCGAGCCAGAGTTTCATCAGCTACGACCTGGCGCTGGCCTCGCTGCCGGGCAAGCCGGGCGGCACGTATGGCCGCCATAACGAGCGTGGCGTGAAGGTGCTGGAGCGCCCGCGCCGCGACGAGAAAGACACCGCTGCCTGGGTCGCCAACCTGCAGACCGGCGCCGATGGCCGTGCGCGCATGACCTTCAAGATGCCGGATTCGCTGGCGCGCTGGCGCATCACGGTGCGCGCGGTGTCCACCACCGGCGCATCGGACGGCATTGTCGGCCAGCGCACCGCGAGCATCCGCTCCGACAAGCCGCTGTATCTGAAGTGGACCGGCCCGCAACGCTTCCGCGAAAGCGATCAGCCGCGCCTGGACATGGTCGCCTTCAACCAGACCGACAAGGACATCACCGCCGACTGGATCGTCTCGGGCGCCGGGCTGAACATCAACCAGCGCGTGACGCTCAAGCGCGGTGCCAACTACCTGCGCGCGCCCGTGACCGCGCTGCAGGCGGGTGTCGTGAATGCCGAGCTGAAGCAGGACGACAAGGTCTCGGACCGCCTGCAAACCACGCTCAAGCTGGACGCAACGGGCTGGCTGGCGGACCGCGAAAACGTCGTTCCGCTCACGCAGCTGCAAGGCACGCGCCTGCCGCTGGGCCTGCCCGCCGATGCACGCGACGTGCGCCTGCGCGTGGTCGGCAACACGGCCAGCCAGTTTGCCCGCGTCGCCGATGACCTGATCGAATATCCGTACGGTTGCGCCGAGCAGACCGCCAGCCGCCTGATCCCGCTGGCACTGGCCCAGCAGAGTCTGGCCGCCACAGGCACGCGCCTGGGCGATGGCGGCCCGGCCGGCACGCAAGGCGTCGACGCGCTGCTGCGCACGCAACGCCAGCGTCTGGCACTTCTGGCGGGCACCAACGGCACCTTCGGCTGGTGGGGCGAGCTGACGACCAGCAGCGCGCTGATCACGTCGTATGCGTATTACGCGGATTGGCTCGCCAGCCGCTCGGTCGGCATCAGCCTGCCGGCAGACAACTGGAAGCAGGTGCTCGAAGCCTACAAGCGCACGAGCCAGAACGAGCCGCTCCTGCACCGCGCGCTGGCGCTCTGGTTTGCCAACGAGATGGGCCTGCCGGTGGCGACGCCGCTCTCAGGCGTGGCGAATGAGCTTGCGCCCAGTGGCGGCAAGGCGGCCAAGGCCTCGACCGAAGCCGACCCCGCCGCGGGCGACAGCCTGATCTTCGTGGCGCCGGATTCGCCACGCGGCCGGCAGGTCGCGACGGTGCTGACGGCACAGCTGATGCGCCAAGTCGGCCAGCCGGTGCCGGAAGCGCTGGTCTCCGCAGACATCGCCGCGCGCAACGCGCTAGCTGCCGACAATTCTCCACTGGTGCAAAGCCTCCTGCTGATGGGCGGCGGGCGCTCAGCTGCCGACCCGGCACCGCTGCTGGCTCGCGCCAGCGCCGCCATGCCGACCATGGATCGCGCTGTGGCGCTGGTCTGGCTGCAGAAGGGTTTGGGCGGCCTGCAAGGTGCCAGCGTTGCCACCTTCCAGCCGGCCGTTTCGGCTGGCGGCTGGCAGGCGGCGCGCTCGCCGGTGGGTGTGCCGACCTGGCGCTGGAACGGCGCGCAAGTGCCCGCCGCGCTGGACCTGACGACGGCTCCGACCGACGTGACCACGCAATCGGCCATCGTGTCGTACCGCAGCCGCGCGGCCGAGGCGTCCAAGCTGCCGATCACGGTGGAGCGCAAGCTGTATCGTCTTGAGCCGATCGACAGCGCGCCCGCCAAGGCCGATCCGAAGGCGCCCAAGCAGCCGGCGGCCGACGCCAGCAGCGGTATCGCGTTCACCGCCAAGCCGGTCAAGCCGGGCGACACGCTCGACAGCAATGCGCTCTACGTCGACGAGGTTGTGTTGACGCCGCGCCAGGGCACGTACCGCTACGGCTTGGTCGAAGTGCCGCTGCCGCCGGGCGCCGAAGTGGAAGCCACCACGTGGGGCATCCAGATCGACGGGCTGAAGGGCGAACCGAACGAAGGCAACGGCGCGCAGCCGTTCGAGCGCAAGGCCGCGTATGAAATGGGCCAGCTCTCGTACAACCAGCCGGTGCCTGCGCTGGAGCGCCCGACCGTGCTACGCCAGCTGGTGCGCTTCTCGCTGCCGGGCCGCTTTGCGCTGCCGCCGGTGCGCTACTTCCGCATGTACCAGCCGGAAGCCAAGGCGTTCCAGGGCGACGGCAAGACGGCCAGCTATCCGTTCAAGGTGGAGTGATCTGACGATGCCTTCCCGCCTGCTCGCCCGTGGTGTGCTGACCGGCCTGCTGTGGGCTGGCGGCGCACTCGCGCTTGCCGGGCAGGCGGGGCACGCCACCGCCGGGCCGGTTGGCCAGCCGCTTCCGCAACTGAGATATGCCGCGTTGCAAGGCGATGACGCCAAGCTCTGGCAGTTCAGCGCTGACCCGGCCGGCGGCGTGCCGCAAGCCACCGCGTTGCCGCACGACGCCGAAACGCCGCTCGGCAGCGTCTGGAAGCTCTTCGTCTATAGCTACCTTGTCTCGCGCCGCATCAGCACGCCCGACTACACGTGCCACGGTAACGACCCCGAAGAGGTGTACTGCTGCACCGCAGGCAACAGCATCGACCGCGAGCGCGCGCTCATCCAGTCGTGCGGACGCTATTTCGAACCGGCGCGTCTCGGGCTAGACCGCGCGGATTGGCGCCGCTTCTGGCAGCAAGCCGGATCGCCCACGTGGCTACGTGACCTGCGTGCCATGCAGCCGACGCATCGCGTGCCGGTCGCCGATCTGCTCACCGCGCTGCGCAGCGTTCCGGCCGAGGGGCGCGAAACTGCCGCGCAGACACTCGTCTCCGTGCTGACCATCGGGCGCGGCGAGGGCACGGTATCGGACTTCGGCGGTCTGCTGCGCGCCAAGACGTGGACGATGCCCGACCCGCAGCGGCCCGGCGCGTCGATCGGCGGGGCCGCGGGCTGGCTGGCCGACGGCACGCCCGTCTGGCTGGGCGGTGCGGGGTCGAGCAACCAGGTGCTGGCCGCTGCCGCACCGCGCCTGACACCGCTGATCGAGCAGACGCCCGTGCCCGACGATGATGCCTGCGTCGCGGTGGACTTCTTCGCGCGTTACCCGATTCGCGAGGTGCGCGATGCCAGCGGCAAGCCGGTCGCCCCCGGCCGCCTGGAAGGCCGCTATGCCGTGCGCTTCGTCAACGGCAACACGCTGCCGATCGAGAGCAAGGGCGAGTTGACGCTCGCGCGCCAGAACAACATGCCGGTCATTACGGGCCGCCTGGGCATGAACGACTACGTGGCGCGCGTGGTCGAGCGCGAAGGCGAACTCGCCGAGCCACAGGCCGCGCGTGCGTTGGCCGTGGCGGCACGCAGCTACCTTGTGCAGCACGCCTCGCGCGACAAGGGCTGCTACCGCATCGCCGACAGCTCGCGCACGCAGCGCGTGCTGCCGCGTCCACCGCTGGCTGCTGCACGCAACGCAGCCGAATTTACCGACACGCTGGTCCTGACCGGCCAGTCCGTGCAGTACCACGGCACCATCAGCGCACGCGGCCAGATGAGCTGGACCGCCGCGCGTGCCGCTGCCCAGCGCGGCCAGGGGTTTGACGCGATCCTCGCGCAGTGGTGGCCGCAGGCGACGCTCACGTCGTTCCAGAGCCCGGTGGCGGGGGATTGTTCACCCGTGGCGGGTGCGCAGCCATGGCTGCAGACGCACGCACCGCGTTGGTCCGCGCGCCTCAGTGCCGAGCCCGGCTACGAGACACCGCCGCTGCCGGCCGTGTGCGTCGTACAAGAGGGCCGCCCGTATGCCGACGCGCGCCGCAACCGGCTCTACGTGCACCGGTTCGCCACCGAGGAAGACCGCATCGCACTGACGCACGAATATCTGCACCTCGCCTTTGCGCGTCACCCGCGCGGGCAGGACGAACAGTTTGTCGAGGCGATGGCGCGTCGCCTGATCCGAGGGGAGGGTTTGCTGTGAAGAGTGGGATGACGCGCTTGGCGCTGGGCACCGTTGCGCTGCTGCTGGCCGCTTCGGCGCTGGCTGAGCCGGTGGCCGATCTGGAAGGGCCGATCGGCGGCTGGCGCAACAGCAAGCTGACCAACGAGCTGGAGCAATACACCGCGGCGTATCCGAAGCCGCCCGTAGACCGCGGCGCGCAAAAGTACCGCACGCTCATTGCCGGGCGCATCCGCGCGGCCGGCAAGCAGCGCCGCCCGCCGGTGTTGGTCGTCAATGGCAACGCCATGCCGTTGTATGGCGATGGCGAAGGCCGTTTCGCGCGCCCCTGGGCGTTCGGCCCGGGTTCGAACAGCGTCGAAATCGTCAGCGCCGACGGCCAGTCGCGCCAACGTCTGCAGTTCTACGAGGCGGACACCACCAAGACGTCGGCCAAGCTGCGCGCCGTCCTCACGTGGGACGACCCGCGCGCCGAGGTCGACATGCACGTCATTTCGCCGATTGGCGATCACGCGTTCTGGGCGCAACCGCTGCTCTCCGACGGCGGTGGGCTCGACGTGGACAGCGTCGACGGCGCCGGCCCTGAGATTTTCTCGACCGCCGCGCCGCGCCCCGGCGTCTGGCTGTTCTACGTGAACTACTGGGGCAACTTCAACGCCGGCGGCTACAACTTCGACGAAAAGGCGCACGACCGCGATCTCATCACCGCGCAACTGACGCTGATCTATAACGAGAACACGCCCAACGAGCGGCGCGAGTTCGTCAGCGTGCCGCTGCGCAAGATCGGCGAGCTGGCGCTGATGAAATCGATCCGCTTCTGACGTGACACACATGACGCCTTCCAATTTCCGTCTCGCCGTCGCCGCCGCCATCGGGCTGGCTACGTTTGCGGCTGCTGGCAGCGTGCTCGCGCAAACCGACGCCGGGAATATCGAGATCACCGCGCCGCTCAATGGCTGGCGCAATTCGTCGGGCGACGAATCCCGCTACACGCAAGACGTGCATTACCCGGCGGTGTCGGTGTCGACGCCGCAGGGGCAGGGCATCGCGTCGATGATCGCCGGGCGCATCCGCAACCAGCCGAAGGCTGCCGCAGCAACGGACGAAAACAAGCCGCGCCGCCGCCGTGGCGCCGATGGCGCGTCGGTCGGTACGCTGATCGTCAACGGCGTGGCCATGCCGCAGCGCATCGAGGCTGACGGCACGTTCTCGCGTCCGTACGCATTTGGCGCGGGCAGCAACAGCGTCGAGGTGCGCAGCGCGCGCGGCGATGCCAAGCGCGTGCAGTTCTACGACAGCTACACCGGCAAGCAGCGTCCGCGTCTGCGCGTGGTCCTGTCGTGGGACACCGACGGCACCGATCTCGACTTGCACGTCATTTCGCCCGATGGCCAGCATGCCTGGTACGGCAACCGCGTGGTCCAGAACGGCGGCGCGCTCGACGTGGACGTCACGACCGGCTATGGTCCTGAGATCTATTCGAACCCGGCCCCCGTGCCCGGCACGTATCTCGTCTACGTGAACTACTACGGCAGCGGCAACGACAACAGCATCATCACCACGGCCACTGTCAACATCATTACTGACGAAAACACGCCGTCCGAGCGCCAGCAGACGTTTGTCGTGCCGATGCGCAAGGCCGGCGATCTGACGCTGTTACGCAGTTTCACGATGAAGTAGCCCACACGATTCCGGAGTCGCCATGGATACGCAGACCGTTGCCGCCTACGACACCCTTGCTGAGGCTTTCGCGCAGGAGTGGCGCGAGCAGCCCGCGCCTGAAGACCTGTACGCGTTGCTGCGCCGCGAGTTCAAGGCGGGCGGCGCCACCGCCGACATCGGCTGCGGCGCGGGCCGCGAGGTGGCGTGGCTCAACGCCAACGGGTATCCGGCTGTCGGCTACGACGCCTCGGCGGGGTTGCTGGAAGCGGCGCGGGAGCAGTATCCAGGGCTGTCCTTCCGGCAGGCGCTGCTGCCCGAGTTGGTCGGTATTGCCGAAGGCGCGTTCGACAACGTCCTCTGCGAGACCGTCATCATGCATTTGCCGCCCGAGCAGATTGGTGCGGCGGTGGAGCGCCTGGTGTCGTTGCTGCGCCAGGAGGGCACGCTGTACCTGAGCTGGCGGGTCACGCCTGAGGCCGATCAGCGCGACGGACGCGGCCGGCTGTTCACGTCGTTCGATGCGGCACCTGTGCGCCAGGCGCTGGCCGGCACCGAACTCGTCTTTGACGAGGCGGCCGTCAGCCAGTCGTCGAGGCGGACGATCCATCGCATCGTTGCGCGCAAGGTTTGAAGGCGGCGTTGCCGACAATCCGACTGTCCTGATTGACCACCCCTCGGCGGGGTTTGTCACAATAGCGGTTTCGCCCAGCCCGCGCGTGACACCGCGCGCACCCGCCGCCCCGATGTACGACTCCCCCGCCATAGACCACGCGCTGCAGGCGCTGCCCGAAGACACCGCCGCCGCCACGCATGCGGTGCTGCACGATGTGTTCGGCTACAGCGCCTTCCGCGGCCCGCAGGCGGAGATCGTCGCCCACGTGGCGGATGGCGGCGATTGCCTCGTGCTGATGCCGACCGGCGGTGGCAAATCGCTCTGCTATCAGATCCCGGCGCTCGTACGGCACCGGCGCGGGCAGGGCGCCGGTATTGTCGTGTCGCCGCTGATCGCGCTGATGCAGGATCAGGTGGCCGCGCTGGAAGAGGCCGGCGTGCGCGCCGCATACCTCAACTCTGCGCTGACGGGCGCCGAGGCAGCGCAGGTCGAGCGCGATCTGGCGGCGGGGCGGCTGGATCTCGTCTACGTGGCGCCCGAGCGGTTGATGACGCCGCGCTTCCTCGAGCTGCTTGAGCGATCGCGCATTGGCCTGTTCGCCATCGACGAAGCGCACTGCGTGTCGCAATGGGGGCACGATTTCCGGCCCGAGTACATCCAGCTTTCCGTGCTGCACGAGCGATTCCCGCACGTGCCTCGCATTGCGCTCACCGCCACGGCCGATGCCGTCACCCGCGACGAGATCGTTGAACGGCTGGCGTTGACGGACGCGCGCGTCTTCCTCTCCAGCTTCGATCGCCCGAACATCCGCTACACCATCGTCGAGAAGGACAGCGCGCGCCAGCAGCTGCTGCGCTTCATTCGCGCCGAACACATGGACGGTGACACCTGCGACGCCGGCATCGTCTACTGCCTGTCGCGCAAGAAGGTGGAGGAGACCGCGCAGTGGCTGGCCGAGCAGGGCATCCGCGCGCTGCCGTATCACGCCGGGATGGACTCCGAAGTGCGCGCCCGCCATCAGGCGATCTTCCGCAAGGAGGAGGGCGTCGTCATGGTGGCGACCATCGCCTTTGGCATGGGCATCGACAAGCCGGACGTCCGCTTCGTTGCGCACCTCGATTTGCCCAAGAGCCTCGAAGGTTATTACCAGGAAACCGGCCGCGCAGGCCGCGACGGCATGCCCGCCAACGCGTGGATGGCGTATGGCTTGTCTGACGTGGTGCAGCAGCGCCGCATGATCGATGAGTCCGACGCGGACGATGTGCACAAGCGCGTCTCAACCGCCAAGCTCGAAGCGCTGCTCGGCCTGTGCGAAGCCGCAAGCTGCCGCCGTGTGGCGCTGCTTGCGTACTTTGGTGAAAGCAGCCAGCCGTGCGGCAACTGCGATACGTGCCTGACGCCGCCGCAAACCTGGGACGCCACGCGTGAGGCGCAGATGGCGCTGTCGTGTGCGTACCGCGTCCAGCAAGCCAGCCGCGTGAGCTTTGGTGCCGGCCAGCTCATCGACATCCTGCGGGGCAACGCGACCGAGCGCGTCAAGCAGTGGCATCACGAGACGCTGTCGACCTTCGGCATCGGCAGCGATTTGTCAGAAGCCGCGTGGCGCGGCGTGTTCCGACAGTTGGTCGCGCAGGGCTTGTTTGCGGTGGATCACGGCGGCCACGGCGCACTGATCCTGACCGACGCGGCTCGCCCCGTGCTCAAGGGCGCGCAGTCGGTGATCCTGCGTCGTCAGGTCGAGAAGGTACGTGGTACGTCTTCGTCGTCGGCGAAGAAGGAGCGTCGCGCCGATCCGGCCGCGGAGCTTTCCGCCGAGGCGCAGGTGCGCTGGCAGGCGTTGCGTGCCTGGCGGACGCAGGCCGCGCGTGAGCACAGTGTGCCGGCATATGTGATCTTCCACGACGCCACGCTCGCGCGCATCGCCGAGACCGATCCGGATTCGCGCGAAGCGCTCGGCGAGCTCCCGGGCATTGGCATGGCCAAGCTGGACCGCTACGGCCAGGCGCTGCTCGACGTGCTGGAGAAATGCCGCGAGCAAGCCTAGGCGGACAGCGGCAATGGTCCCATGACGCCGGTGCGGCTCAGGTGATCGCCCAGAAAATCGACAAACGCCCGCACCTTCGGTAGCAGGTGCACACGTTGTGTGAACACGGCGTGCAGCGGCACCTCCCGCGCCGTGTAGTCCGTCAGCACCGCCTGCAGCCGGCCGGCCGCAATATCGTCGCGCACCAGATACGCCGGCCCCAGCGACACGCCCAGCCCTGAACGCGCCGCCTCGCGCAGCACGAGGCTGTTGTTGGCCAGCATCGAACCATTCACGTGGGCGATGTGGCGCTGGCCCGCGGCGTCCGTCAGCACCCAGTCGTGCGGCCCGTCGTAATTGGCGTAGACGAGGCAGTTGTGGTTGCGCAAATCCTCCGGCGACTGCGGAATGCCCCGCTCGCGAAAATACGACGGCGCCCCGTAGATGGCGTGCGCGCAACTCGCCAGCCGCCGCGCCACCAGCGATGAGTCCTCCAGCATGCCAATGCGGATCGCCACGTCGATGCGCCCGGCGACGAGATCGGCGTAACGGTCGTTCATGTCCAGATCGATCTGCACGGCAGGGTAGCGCGCCTGGAATGCGCCCAACAGCGGCGCCAGCAATGTCACGGCAAACGAGGCCGGCGCTGACACCCGCAGCGTGCCGCGCGCCTCGTCGCGTAACGCGGTCACGGCCTGCTCTGCCGCATCAACGAGCGCCAGTCCTTCGCGGCTTTTTTCGAAGAACGCCGCGCCCGCTTCGGTGAGCGACAGGCGCCGCGTTGTCCGTTGCAGCAGACGCGTCTGCAGCCGCGCCTCCAGCCGCGCCAGCGCCTTACTGATCACACCGCGCGACATCCCCATCGCATCCGCCGCCGCCGACAGGCTGCCGCGCTCCACCACCTGCACAAAGATCGCCACGTCAGAAAGCCGGTCCATATTTGCGCGCCTGTGGAAACAATATTGCGCCAGAGGCTACCTTAATCTGCGCGAATCGGCTGGCTACGATGGGCGCTCCGATCCTTCGTCCTGCTCATCATGACTACCGAAGCGCCTGCCGTTGCCGTTTCCAACCCGCCACCCGCCGATCGGCTCCCCGACGGCGCCACGCCCTTGTTTGCCGCCGCTGTCGGGCTCATCGTCATCAACCTGTTCGGCATCCAGCCACTCGTCGCCGAGATCGCCGCGAGCATCGGCTGGACCACGGCCGCCACGGGGCTGCTGGTGACCGCCACCCTTATCGGCTATGGCATCGGCCTGTTGCTCCTGATGCCGCTGACCGACCTGCAGGACAACCGCACGCTGGCCTCGCGCACCCTGTGGGGCGCGGTGGCTTCGCTGGCGCTGACCACTGTCGCGCACAGCGGCCAAGTGCTGATGCTGGCTGCCTTCGCCATCGGCCTCACGTCGACGGTCATTCAGATGCTGATTGCGCTGGCGGGGCGCCTCGCCGCAGACCATCGGCGCGGGCGCGTGCTCGGCGACATCATGATCGGCCTGAACCTGGGCATCCTCCTTTCGCGCCCGGCGGCCAGCCTGATCGCGGCGCAGTGGGGCTGGCGGGCGTTCTACGGCGCATCGGCGGTGGCGATTGCCGTGTTGGCTGTCTTCCTGCCGCGCGTGATGCCGACCTTCGTGCCGCCGCGCGCGCTGTCGTACGGCGCACTGCTGGGCTCGTACGGGCGGCTGCTGCGTAGCGAACCGTTGTTGCGCCGCCGCGCCGCCACCCAGGCCTTGCTGATGGCCGCGTTCACGTTGTTCTGGACGGCTGTCGCACTGCGGCTGGCGGCAGCGCCATTTCATCTTTCGCAGAACGGCATCGGCATCTTTGCGCTGTGCGGCGCGGCCGGCGTCGTGGCCGCGCCGATTGCCGGACGGCTGGCCGATCGCGGTTTGGTGCGCGCGGGTACGCTGCTCGCGCACGGCAGTGCGGCGACGGGTTTGCTGTTGGCGCTGGCTTCGGCACTGTTGCCTGGGCTCAGCGTCCCCGCCATGTTGACAATGTTGGTAGCTGCGGCGCTACTGCTCGACTTCGGCGCCATCGGCGACCAGGCGCTCGGTCGCTATATGGTCAACACGCTGTCACCGGAGATTCGCGGACGTGTGAATGGTCTGTACACCGGCGCGTTCTTCTTTGGCGCCGCTGCAGGGGGCGGCTTGGCCGGCGTGGCCTGGGTGCGCGCCGGCTGGATCGGCGTATCCGTTCTCGCGCTCGGGTTTGTGGCGACAGCTGCACTCGTCCTTGTGTGGCCTGCACGTGCTTCGCGTGCCATCGGCGCCACACCGCGCCGCTGCTGATCCCACCCGCGCGTCGCCAGAGAGGCGGCGCGCTTGACGCTTGCAAGACAGCCCGCTATAGTGCCAGATTCGAGTTTTTGGCTTCTGGTTTCGCGCGTCCCTGCCCGGCAAAGCGCTGTGCGAGACATCTGAACCAGACGGGCTCGCGCTCTTTGGTCTTGATCTGTTCCCGCAGGTCCTCCCCTTCAGAGCGTTCTGCTCGCCACTTCCATAAAACCCGATTGCGCCGTCCGCCTCACAAATGAGGCGTTCACGTTATGTGAACCGGCGATTTTTCAAAAAACCAAGCTGGATTGAACAATGCCAACCATCAATCAACTGGTTCGCAAGCCCCGCGTCTCGGAAAAGCTGAAGAGCAAGAGCCCGGCACTTGAGAACTGCCCGCAGCGTCGCGGCGTGTGCACCCGCGTGTACACCACGACGCCGAAGAAGCCGAACTCGGCACTGCGTAAGGTCGCGAAGGTGCGCCTGACCAACGGTTTCGAAGTCATTTCGTACATCGGCGGTGAAGGCCACAACCTGCAAGAACACAGCGTCGTGCTGATCCGCGGCGGCCGTGTGAAGGACTTGCCGGGTGTGCGTTACCACATCGTGCGCGGCTCCCTTGACCTGCAAGGCGTCAAGGACCGTAAGCAAGCGCGTTCGAAGTACGGCGCGAAGCGTCCGAAGGCGGCCTAAGTCGTCAGTGAGATCGCGCCGCTTTTGCGGTCACGGTCTTGTCATGAGCAGGCGGTACAACGGTGCGTTTTTTGACCGCACTGGCACCGTCGAGTAAGTGGTCACCCGGCTCAGATTGTTGGAAGACAAGCTAGTTGGTGGCCGGAGAACCGAAGCGGTTCTCAACTGAACAGAGAAGGAAAGAAGATGCCACGTCGTCGTGAAGTCCCCAAGCGGGAAATTCTGCCGGACCCGAAGTTCGGCAATGTGGAAGTCGCCAAGTTCATGAACGTCCTGATGCTGGACGGCAAGAAGTCGGTGGCTGAACGTATCGTCTACGGTGCGTTCGACCAGATCGAAAAGAAAGCAGGCAAGGCGCCTATCGAGGTGTTCACGCTGGCAATCGGCAACATCAAGCCGGTGGTCGAAGTGAAGAGCCGTCGTGTTGGTGGCGCCAACTATCAGGTGCCGGTCGAAGTCCGGCCGTCGCGTCGTCTGGCATTGGCGATGCGTTGGCTGCGGGAAGCTGCGAAGAAGCGCAGCGAGAAGTCGATGGCCCTGCGTCTGGCTGGTGAGCTGCTCGAAGCCTCGGAAGGCCGTGGCGGCGCCATGAAGAAGCGCGACGAAGTGCACCGCATGGCTGAAGCCAACAAGGCGTTCTCGCACTTCCGCTTCTAAGCGACGCGAGACGTTGTTGGTTGCTGGGCGGGCTGTGTGCGCACATCTCGCCCATTTGTATTAGGGGCGCTTGGCCATGGGCCGGCGCCCCGTTGACGAATCTGAGGATTAACCGTGGCTCGTAAGACCCCCATTGAGCGCTACCGTAACATCGGTATTTCCGCTCACATCGACGCCGGCAAGACCACCACGACCGAGCGGATCCTGTTCTACACCGGTGTGAACCACAAGATCGGTGAAGTGCATGATGGCGCTGCCACCATGGACTGGATGGAGCAGGAGCAAGAGCGCGGCATCACCATCACGTCTGCTGCTACCACCGCCTTCTGGAAGGGCATGGGCGGCAACTATCCCGAGCACCGCTTCAACATCATCGACACCCCGGGCCACGTGGACTTCACCATCGAGGTGGAGCGTTCCATGCGTGTGCTCGACGGCGCGTGCATGGTGTACTGCGCAGTGGGTGGCGTGCAGCCGCAGTCGGAAACCGTCTGGCGCCAGGCCAACAAGTACAAGGTGCCGCGTCTGGCGTTCGTCAACAAGATGGACCGTACCGGCGCGAACTTCTTCAAGGTCTACGACCAGCTGAAGACCCGTCTGAAGGCCAACCCGGTGCCCGTCGTAGTGCCCATCGGCGCTGAAGACGGCTTCCAGGGCGTCGTCGATCTGCTGGAAATGAAGGCGATCATTTGGGACGAAGCCAGCCAAGGCGTGAAGTTCGAATACACCGACATTCCGGCTGAACTCGTTGACACGTGCAACGAGTGGCGCGAGAAGATGGTTGAGTCGGCTGCTGAAGCCAGCGAAGCGCTGATGGAAAAGTACCTGGGCGGCGAAGAGCTGACCCGTGCTGAGATCGTCAAGGCGCTGCGCGACCGTACCATCGCCTGCGAAATTCAGCCGATGCTGTGCGGCACCGCGTTCAAGAACAAGGGCGTGCAGCGTATGCTCGACGCCGTGATCGACTTCCTGCCGTCGCCGGTCGACATTCCGCCGGTTCAAGGCATTGACGAAAACGACGAAGAGAAGAAGCTCGAGCGCAAGGCAGACGACAACGAGAAGTTCTCGGCGCTGGCGTTCAAGATCATGACCGACCCGTTCGTTGGTCAGCTGATCTTCTTCCGCGTCTACTCGGGCAAGATCAACTCGGGCGACACCGTGTACAACCCGGTGAAGCAGAAGAAGGAGCGTCTGGGCCGTATTCTGCAGATGCACGCCAACCAGCGCGAAGAAATCAAGGAAGTGCTGGCAGGCGACATCGCCGCTGCAGTGGGCCTGAAGGACGCCACCACGGGTGACACGCTGTGCGACCCGAGCGCTCCGATCATTCTCGAGCGCATGGTGTTCCCGGAGCCGGTGATCTCGCAGGCTGTCGAGCCGAAGACCAAGGCTGACCAGGAAAAGATGGGTATCGCCCTGAACCGCCTGGCTGCTGAAGATCCGTCGTTCCGCGTGCGTACCGATGAAGAATCGGGCCAGACCATCATTTCGGGTATGGGCGAGCTCCACCTCGAAATTCTGGTCGACCGCATGAAGCGCGAATTCGGCGTGGAAGCCAACATCGGCGCCCCGCAAGTTGCCTACCGCGAAACCATCCGCAAGAAGGTTGAAGACGTCGAAGGCAAGTTCGTCAAGCAGTCCGGCGGTCGCGGTCAGTACGGTCACGCTGTGATCACGCTCGAGCCGGCGGATGACGAGGCGAAGAAGGCTGGCAAGAACTTCGAGTTCGTCGACGCCATCAAGGGCGGTGTGATTCCTCGCGAATACATCCCGGCGGTCGAGAAGGGTATCGTCGACACGCTGCCGGCCGGTATTCTGGCGGGCTTCCCGGTGGTGGACGTGAAGGTCACGCTGACGTTCGGTTCGTACCACGACGTGGACTCGAACGAAAACGCGTTCCGCATGGCCGGTTCGATGGCTTTCAAGGAAGCCATGCGCCGCGCCACCCCGGTTCTGCTCGAGCCGATGATGGCTGTGGAAGTGGAAACGCCGGAAGACTACACGGGTACCGTGATGGGCGACTTGTCGTCCCGCCGCGGCATCGTGCAGGGCATGGACGACATGGTGGGCGGCGGCAAGATCATCAAGGCCGAAGTCCCGCTGTCGGAAATGTTCGGTTATTCGACGTCGCTGCGCTCGCAGACGCAAGGCCGCGCCACGTACACCATGGAATTCAAGCAATACGCTGAGGCACCAAAGAACATCGCCGAAGCTGTGATGGCTGCCAAGGGTACGAAGTAATCAACGTGTTTTGGGCGGCGCGCGTGTGCGTGCTGCCTGCATCCAAATCTAGTAATTAGCCGATTCCGAATTGAGGAGCTGACATGGCAAAGGAAAAGTTCGAGCGGACCAAGCCGCACGTGAACGTTGGTACGATTGGTCACGTTGACCACGGCAAGACGACGCTGACCGCCGCGATCGCAACCGTGCTGTCGAGCAAGTTTGGCGGTACCGCGAAGAAGTACGACGAAATCGACGCAGCGCCGGAAGAAAAGGCACGCGGCATCACGATCAACACCGCGCACATCGAGTACGAAACGGCTAACCGCCACTACGCGCACGTTGACTGCCCGGGCCACGCCGACTACGTCAAGAACATGATTACCGGTGCTGCCCAGATGGACGGCGCCATCCTGGTGTGCTCGGCCGCTGACGGCCCGATGCCGCAAACGCGTGAGCACATCCTGCTGGCCCGCCAGGTTGGTGTGCCGTACATCATCGTCTTCCTGAACAAGTGCGACATGGTGGACGACGCCGAGCTGCTGGAGCTGGTCGAGATGGAAGTGCGCGAACTTCTGTCGAAGTACGACTTCCCGGGCGACGACACTCCGATCATCAAGGGTTCGGCCAAGCTGGCGCTGGAAGGTGACAAGGGCGAACTGGGCGAAGTGGCCATCATGAACCTGGCCGACGCACTGGACACCTACATCCCGACGCCGGAGCGCGCTGTTGACGGTACGTTCCTGATGCCGGTGGAAGACGTGTTCTCGATTTCGGGTCGCGGCACCGTGGTGACCGGCCGTATCGAGCGCGGCATCATCAAGGTCGGCGAAGAAATCGAAATCGTCGGTATCGCCATGGACGGCGACAAGCCGAAGATCGACAAGACGACCTGCACGGGCGTGGAAATGTTCCGCAAGCTGCTGGACCAAGGTCAAGCAGGCGACAACGTCGGTATTCTGCTGCGCGGCACGAAGCGCGAAGACGTCCAGCGCGGCCAAGTCCTGGCCAAGCCGGGCTCGATCAAGCCGCACACCGAATTCACGGGCGAGGTCTACATCCTGTCGAAGGACGAAGGCGGCCGTCACACGCCGTTCTTCAACAACTACCGCCCGCAGTTCTACTTCCGTACGACGGACGTGACCGGCTCGATCGCCCTGCCGGAAGGCAAGGAAATGGTTATGCCCGGCGACAACGTGTCGATCACCGTCAAGCTGATCGCTCCGATCGCCATGGAAGAAGGCCTGCGCTTCGCTATCCGTGAAGGCGGCCGTACCGTGGGTGCTGGCGTCGTTGCCAAGATCCTGAAGTAAAAGGCGGATCGATGCGCTGTTCCTCGTAAGGGGCGCAGCGCATCGCCTGTTGCATCGCTCTTTCAATCTACCGGCGGCTCGACCGCCATGCTCTTTAAGGAAACATCATGCAGAACCAGAAGATCCGTATCCGCCTGAAAGCTTTCGACTATCGCCTGATCGACCAGTCGGCCGCTGAAATCGTCGAGACCGCCAAGCGCACCGGCGCGATCGTCAAGGGCCCGGTGCCCCTGCCGACCCGCATCCAGCGTTTCGACGTTCTGCGTTCGCCGCACGTCAACAAGACCAGCCGCGACCAGTTCGAAATCCGCACGCACCAGCGCCTGATGGACATCGTCGACCCGACGGACAAGACCGTCGATGCGCTGATGAAGCTGGACTTGCCGGCTGGCGTGGACGTCGAGATCAAGCTGCAGTAAGCGACACAACGCTGCCGGGCCACTCCGGTAACGGGCAAGCGGCGAGCCAAGTGCTCGCCGTTTTGCTTTTGAGCACTGGATGTTGCATCGCACACGACGTCCGGACCGCCATCCGGCAATCGCTCTTGCATATTGTTCGTAACCCGGATATATTGTAGGGCTACCCCTTTAGTCAGGGGAGTGGGCTGGCCATTTGGCCTCGCGCTGTCTCTTTAGGCGCAGTCCAGTTCAAGATTCGTAGTATCAATCAGCCCCGGCCAATCGCAGCTGGGAATGGAGCAAACCATGAGCCTTGGCCTTGTAGGTCGCAAGGTTGGCATGACCCGTATTTTCACGGACGACGGCGATTCGATTCCCGTTACCGTGCTCGAGGTCGGCGACAACCGCGTGACGCAAATCAAGACGGACGAGACCGACGGTTACACCGCGGTTCAAGTCACCTTCGGCACCCGACGCGCCAGCCGCGTCACCAAGCCGCTGGCGGGTCATCTCGCCAAAGCCGGCGTGGAAGCGGGCGAAGTCATCAAAGAATTCCGAGTGGATGCCGCTCGTGCCGCTGAATTCCAGCCTGGCGCGAACATCAGCGTCGACCTGTTCGAAGTCGGTCAAAAGATCGACGTCCAGGGTGTGACGATTGGTAAGGGCTACGCCGGTACCATCAAGCGTTACCACTTCTCGTCGGGCCGCGCCTCGCACGGTAACTCGCGCTCGCACAACGTGCCGGGCTCGATCGGTATGGCGCAGGATCCGGGTCGTGTGTTCCCGGGTAAGCGCATGACCGGTCACATGGGTGACGTCACCCGTACCGTTCAAAACCTGGAAATCGCCAAGATCGACGCAGAGCGCAAGCTGCTGCTGGTCAAGGGTGCGATTCCGGGCGCCAAGGGCGGTCAAGTCATCGTCACGCCGGCCGTGAAGGCCCGCGCCAAGAAGGCATAAGGAGCAAACGCATGGAACTGAAGCTGCTCCAGGACAACGGTCAACTCGGCGCCGGCGTTGCTGCCTCGCCGGAAGTCTTCGGCCGTGACTACAACGAAGCCCTCGTTCACCAAGTCGTCGTCGCTTACCAAGCCAACGCTCGCAGCGGCAACCGTAAGCAGAAGGACCGTGAAGAGGTCAAGCACACGACCAAGAAGCCGTGGCGTCAAAAGGGTACGGGCCGCGCCCGTGCAGGTATGAGCTCCTCCCCGCTGTGGCGCGGGGGTGGTCGTATCTTCCCGAACAGCCCGGAAGAAAACTTCTCGCAGAAGGTCAACAAGAAGATGTACCGCGCCGGCATGCGCTCGATTTATTCGCAGCTTGCCCGTGAAGGTCGCATCAACGTCGTTGACAGCCTGTCCGTCGACGCGCCCAAAACCAAGCTGCTGGCCGACAAGTTCCGCGCCATGGGCCTGGATTCGGTGCTCGTGATTACCGATAACCTGGACGAAAACCTCTTCCTGGCATCGCGCAACCTGGCGCACGTGCTCGTGGTTGAGCCGCGTCACGCCGACCCGCTGTCGCTCGTGCACTACAAGAAGGTGCTCGTGACCAAGGCAGCCGTCGCGCAGATCGAGGAGTTGCTGAAATGACGCAAGTTGCCAAGAACGACCATCGCCTGATGCAGGTGCTGCTGGCGCCTGTGGTGTCTGAAAAGGCAACCCTGGTGGCCGAGAAGAACGAACAGGTCGTGTTCGAAGTGGCTCGCGACGCCAACAAGGGCGAAGTGAAGGCTGCCGTCGAACTGCTGTTCAAGGTCGAAGTCGAGTCCGTCCAGATCCTGAACCAGAAGGGCAAGCAAAAGCGCTTCGGTCGCTTCATGGGTCGTCGTGACCACGTGAAGAAGGCCTATGTTTCGCTGAAGCCGGGCCAGGAAATCAATTTTGAAGCGGAGGCCAAGTAATCATGGCACTCGTCAAAACCAAGCCGACATCGCCGGGCCGCCGCTCGATGGTGAAGGTCGTTAACCCCGACCTTCACAAGGGCGCGCCGCACGCTCCGCTGCTGGAAAAGCAAATCCAGAAGTCGGGTCGTAACAACAACGGCCACATCACCACCCGTCATAAGGGCGGTGGTCACAAGCATCACTATCGCGTCGTCGACTTCAAGCGTAACGATAAGGACGGTATCCCGGCCAAGATCGAACGCTTGGAATACGATCCGAACCGTAGCGCCAACATCGCGCTCGTGCTGTTCGCTGACGGCGAGCGCCGCTACATCATCGCCCCGAAGGGCGCTGTGGTTGGCCAAGCCATCGCTAACGGCTCGGAAGCGCCGATCAAAGCCGGTAACAACCTGCCGATCCGCAACATTCCGGTCGGTACGACAATCCACTGCGTGGAAATCCTGCCGGGCAAGGGTGCTCAAGTTGCCCGTTCGGCTGGGACGTCCGCCGTGCTGCTGGCTCGCGAAGGCATCTACGCTCAAGTGCGACTGCGCTCGGGTGAGGTGCGCCGCGTGCACATCGAGTGCCGCGCGACCATCGGTGAAGTCGGCAACGAAGAACACAGCCTGCGCCAGATCGGTAAGGCCGGTGCAACTCGTTGGCGCGGTATTCGCCCGACCGTTCGCGGTGTGGTGATGAACCCGGTCGATCACCCGCACGGTGGTGGTGAAGGTAAGACTGCTGCTGGCCGTGATCCGGTGTCCCCGTGGGGCACGCCGACCAAGGGCTACCGCACCCGTCGTAACAAGCGCACTGACAGCATGATCGTTCAGCGCCGTCACAAGCGTTAATCGGTAGGTAGGAGCTTAGATATGACTCGTTCCGTAAAAAAGGGTCCTTTCATTGACGCCCACCTGCTGAAGAAGGTTGAGGCGGCGGTGCAAACGAAGGACAAGAAGCCCATCAAGACGTGGTCGCGTCGTTCGACCATTCTGCCGGACTTCATCGGCCTGACGATCGCCGTTCACAACGGCCGTCAGCACGTGCCCGTGTATGTCACGGAAAACATGGTTGGCCACAAGCTCGGCGAATTTGCGCTCACGCGTACGTTCAAGGGCCACGCTGCCGACAAGAAAGCGAAGCGATAAGGGGCAATCATGGAAGTTAAAGCGATTCATCGCGGCGCCCGTATCTCCGCACAGAAGACGCGGCTGGTTGCTGACCAGATCCGCGGCCTGTCGATCGAGCGCGCGCTCAACGTGCTGACGTTCAGCCCGAAGAAGGCGGCTGGCATCGTGAAGAAGGTGGTTGAGTCTGCCATCGCGAACGCCGAGCACAATGAAGGCGCCGACATCGACGAGCTGAAGGTCAAGTCGATCTACATCGACAAGGCTACGTCGCTCAAGCGCTTCACGGCGCGTGCAAAGGGCCGTGGCAACCGCATCGAGAAACAAACCTGTCACATCACTGTGACGCTGGGCAACTAAGGGGTCACGATGGGACAGAAGATTCATCCGACTGGCTTCCGTCTGGCTGTCAGCCGTAACTGGGCATCGCGTTGGTACGCGAGCAACACCCAGTTTGCCGGCATGCTCAAGGAAGACATCGAGGTTCGCGAGTTTCTGAAGAAGAAGCTGAAGAACGCGTCGGTGGGCCGCGTGGTCATCGAGCGTCCGGCCAAGAATGCTCGTATCACCATTTACAGCTCGCGTCCGGGCGTGGTGATCGGCAAGAAGGGCGAGGACATCGAACTGCTGAAGGCTGAGCTGCAGCGTCGCATGGGCGTGCCCGTGCACGTGAACATCGAAGAAATCCGCAAGCCGGAAGTCGATGCACAGCTGATCGCCGATTCGATCACCCAGCAGCTCGAGCGCCGCATTATGTTCCGTCGCGCAATGAAGCGCGCGATGCAGAACGCGATGCGTCTGGGTGCCCAAGGCATCAAGATCATGAGCTCGGGCCGTCTGAACGGCATCGAAATCGCCCGTACCGAGTGGTACCGCGAAGGCCGTGTGCCCCTGCACACGCTGCGCGCCGATATCGACTACGGCTTCTCCGAAGCGGAAACCACCTACGGCATCATCGGTGTCAAGGTGTGGGTGTACAAGGGTGACCACCTTGGTCGCAACGACGCACCCGTCGTGGAAGAGCCGCAAGAAGAGCGTCGCAAGCGTCCGGGTCGCCCGGAAGGTCGTCGCCGTGAGGGCGAAGGTCGCCCGGCCGGTCAGCGCCGCGGTGCTGGTGCAGGTGCCCGTCGTGGCGCCGACGCCAAGACTGGAGAATAAACATGCTGCAACCTAAGCGCAGGAAGTACCGCAAGGAGCAGAAGGGCCGTAACACCGGTATCGCGACGCGCGGCAACGCAGTCTCGTTCGGCGAATTCGGTCTGAAGGCGATGGGCCGTGGCCGTCTGACGGCGCGTCAGATTGAGTCGGCCCGTCGTGCGATGACCCGTCACATCAAGCGTGGCGGCCGCATTTGGATCCGGATTTTCCCGGACAAGCCGATCTCGAAGAAGCCTGCCGAAGTCCGTATGGGTAACGGTAAGGGCAACCCGGAATACTACGTGGCTGAAATTCAGCCGGGCAAGATGCTGTACGAAATGGACGGCGTTGGCGAAGAACTGGCACGCGAGGCTTTCCGTCTGGCCGCTGCCAAGCTGCCGATCGCGACCAGCTTCGTGGTGCGTCAGGTCGGAACGTAAGGAGCACACACCATGAAAGCATCCGAACTGCGCGACAAAGATGTCGCCGGGCTGAACCAGGAGCTCTCCGAGCTGCTGAAGGCCCAATTTGGCCTGCGCATGCAAAAAGCGACGCAACAGCTGCAGAACACCAGCCAGCTGAAGAAAGTGCGTCGTGACATCGCGCGTGTCCGCACCGTGCTGGGCCAGAAGGGGAACCAGAAATGACTGAAGCCGCAACGTCCCTGAAGCGCACGCTCGTCGGTCGCGTTGTCAGCAACAAGATGGACAAGACCGTCACGGTCCTGATCGAAAACCGCGTCAAGCATCCGCTGTACGGCAAGTACGTGGTGCGCTCGAAGAAGTACCACGCGCACGACGAAGCCAATCAGTACAACGAAGGCGACAAGGTTGAGATCACCGAATCGCGTCCGCTGTCCCGCACGAAGTCGTGGGTGGTGTCGCGTCTGCTTGAAGCTGCGCGCGTGATCTAAAACAACAGCGGAGTAGTTTGCTGTTGCAAGGCCGAGATTATGTGATATAGTCTCGGTCTTTCCCTTTGTGAGGGTGGCCGGCAAACCTGCTGGTGGCTCAAGTGAGGGAAAAGCGAATGGGCCAGGCGGCAATCGCCGTCGGGCAGCTACCGACTTCAAGTTGATCAACCCAATCGCAGTTGGCGCAATGCCAGCAGCCGGCGGGACCAAGACTGATCGCCTCTGCGCATTGTGCGCTTGGCGAATTAAGTTGGGACGAGAACACCATGATTCAGACAGAAAGCCGGCTCGAAGTGGCCGATAACACGGGTGCGCGTGAAGTCATGTGCATCAAGGTGCTGGGCGGTTCGAAGCGCCGCTACGCCAGCGTCGGCGACATCATCAAGGTCAGCGTCAAGGATGCTGCCCCGCGTGGTCGCGTGAAGAAGGGCGATATCTACAACGCCGTGGTGGTGCGTACCGCCAAGGGCGTGCGCCGTCCTGACGGCTCGCTCATCAAGTTCGACGGCAATGCCGCCGTGCTGCTGAACACCAAGCTTGAGCCGATCGGCACCCGCATTTTCGGGCCGGTCACTCGCGAACTCCGTACCGAGCGCTTCATGAAGATCGTGTCGCTCGCGCCGGAAGTGCTGTAATCGGAGGCCGCATGAACAAGATTCGCAAGGGCGATCGCGTCATCGTCCGTACCGGTAAAGACAAGGGCAAGCAAGGTACCGTGCTGGCCGTGCTGGCCGAGCATGTGACGGTTGAAGGCGTGAACGTTGCCAAGAAGCACGTGCGCCCGAACCCGATGCTGGGTACGACGGGTGGTGTGGTCGACAAGGTCATGCCCATCCATATTTCGAACGTTGCGCTCGTGGATGCCAATGGCAAGCCGTCGCGCGTCGGCATCAAGGTTGAAGGCGGCGTGAAGACGCGCGTGCTGAAGACCACCGGTGCTGCCGTCGGCGCTTGATTCTGGGCAATAGAGAGGAGTTGAGCATGACTGCACGTCTGCAAGAGTTTTACAAAGAGAAGGTTGTGCCCGAACTGATCAAGCAGTTTGGTTACAAGTCCGTCATGGAAGTGCCGCGCATCACCAAGATCACCCTGAACATGGGTCTTGGCGAAGCCATCAATGACAAGAAAGTCATTGAGCACGCCACGGGCGACCTGATCAAGATCGCTGGCCAGAAGCCCATCGTGACGAAGGCCCGCAAGGCTATCGCCGGCTTCAAGATCCGCCAGGGTTACCCGATCGGCACGATGGTCACGCTGCGTGGCCAACGTATGTACGAATTCCTGGATCGCTTCATCACTGTGTCGCTGCCCCGCGTGCGCGACTTCCGTGGTGTGTCCGGCAAGGCGTTCGATGGTCGTGGCAACTACAACATCGGTGTGAAAGAGCAGATCATTTTCCCCGAGATTGAATACGACAAGATCGACGCACTCCGTGGTCTGAATATCAGCATCACGACGACTGCGAAGAACGACGAGGAAGCGAAGGCGCTCCTCAACGCGTTCAAGTTCCCGTTCCGTAATTAAGGGGTTACCGTGGCTAAATTGTCTCTGATCGAACGCGAGAAGAAGCGTGCCAAGCTCGTGGCCAAGTACGCTGAGAAGCGCGCCGCTCTCGAAGCCATCGTGGCCGACCAAAGCAAGTCGGAAGAAGAGCGCTACGAAGCGCGTCTGAAGTTGCAAGCGCTGCCGCGCAATGCAAATCCGACTCGTCAGCGCAACCGCTGCTCGATCACCGGTCGTCCCCGCGGTACGTTCCGTAAGTTCGGCCTGGCGCGTAACAAGCTCCGCGAGATCGCCTTCAAGGGCGAGATCCCGGGTCTGACGAAAGCCAGCTGGTAATCACGCACAGGCTACAGGAGAAACAGTATGAGCATGAGCGATCCGATCGCCGATATGCTGACGCGTATCCGCAACGCGCAAGCGGTGGAAAAAGCGTCGGTGGTCATGCCGTCGTCGAAGCTGAAGGTGGCAATCGCCAAAGTCCTGAAGGACGAAGGCTACATCGACGAATTCGCCGTGACCGAGCAGGGTGGCAAGTCCACGCTGACGATTGGTCTGAAGTACTACGCTGGCCGTCCGGTCATCGAGCGCCTGGAGCGCGTCTCGAAGCCTGGTCTGCGTGTGTACAAGGGCCGTAATGAAATCCCGCAAGTGATGAACGGCCTGGGTGTCGCCATCATCTCGACCCCCCAGGGTCTGATGACGGACCGCCGCGCCCGCGCAACCGGTGTCGGTGGCGAAGTCATTTGCTACGTCGCCTAAGGGAGGGGAACCATGTCTCGCGTAGGTAAGGCTCCCATCGCGCTGCCCAAGGGCGCAGAAGTCAATTTCGCAGGTGGTCTGCTGACCGTTAAGGGCCCGCTGGGCACTCTGACGCAGCCGATTCACTCGCTTGTCAAGGTCAACACCGACAACGGCACGATCACGTTCGCGCCGGCAGATGAGTCGCGTGAAGCCAATGCGCTGCAAGGTACGATGCGCGCCCTGACGGCCAACATGGTCAAGGGTGTGACGACGGGCTTCGAGCGCAAGCTGAACCTGGTCGGCGTGGGTTACCGTGCATCGGTTCAGGGCACTGCTCTGAAGCTGCAACTCGGTTTCTCGCACGACGTGATCCATGAGATGCCGGAAGGCGTGAAGGCGGAAACGCCGACGCAGACCGAGATCATCATCAAGGGTTCGGACAAGCAAAAAGTTGGTCAGGTCGCCGCTGAAGTGCGTGGTTATCGTCCGCCGGAGCCCTACAAGGGCAAGGGTGTGCGCTACGCCGATGAGCGTGTGATCCTGAAGGAAACCAAGAAGAAGTAAGGGTGCACATCATGAACAAAAATGACTCGCGTCTGCGCCGTGCACGTCAGACCCGCCTGAAAATTGCGGAACTGAGCGTCGCCCGTCTGGCTGTGCACCGTACGAACCTGCACATTTATGCGCAGGTCTTCTCGGAAGATGGCACCAAGGTCCTGGCTTCGGCCTCGACGGCGGAAGCCGAAGTCCGCAAGGAACTGAACGGCAACGGTGGCAACACCGCTGCTGCCACCCTGGTGGGTAAGCGTATCGCTGAGAAGGCGAAGGCTGCCGGCATCGAAGCCGTGGCGTTCGATCGCTCGGGTTTCCGTTATCACGGTCGCGTGAAGGCTCTGGCCGACGCGGCACGCGAAGCTGGCCTGAAGTTCTAAGCCGGCATAGAGGATATCGTCATGGCAAAAATTCAACCTAAGGTCCAAGGGGACGAACGCGACGACGGTCTTCGCGAGAAGATGATCGCGGTCAACCGTGTGACCAAGGTGGTCAAGGGCGGCCGGATTCTCGGTTTCGCTGCTCTGACTGTGGTCGGCGACGGCGACGGCCGTATCGGTATGGGCAAGGGTAAGGCTAAGGAAGTCCCTGTGGCCGTGCAGAAGGCAATGGACGAAGCCCGTCGCAAGATGGTCAAGGTCCCGCTGAAGAACGGTACGCTGCAGCACGAAGTGGTTGGCAAGCATGGCGCCGCAAAGGTGCAGATGATGCCCGCGAAGGACGGTACTGGCGTGATCGCCGGTGGTCCGATGCGCGCGATCTTCGAAGTGATGGGCGTGACGAACATCGTGACCAAGTCGCACGGTTCGACCAATCCTTACAACATGGTGCGCGCAACGCTGGATGGCCTGCGCAAGATGAGCACCCCGGCCGAAGTTGCCGCCAAGCGTGGCAAGTCGGTCGAAGAGATCCTCGGCTAAGCCGAAGGGATAGGTGAACGATATGTCGCAGAAAACCGTGAAAGTCCAACTCGTGCGCAGCCTGATCGGTACGCGCGAAGACCACCGCGCAACGGTGCGCGGCCTGGGCCTGCGCCGCATGAACTCGGTGTCCGAATTGCAGGACACGCCCGCAGTGCGCGGCATGATCAACAAGGTGTCCTACCTGGTCAAGGTCATCGGCTAAGGCAAGACGGAGAAGAACATGCAACTGAATAACCTGAAGCCGGCAGCCGGCTCCAAGCACGCCAAGCGCCGCGTTGGTCGCGGTATTGGTTCGGGCCTGGGCAAGACGGCTGGTCGTGGTCACAAAGGTCAGAAGTCGCGTTCGGGTGGTTTCCACAAGGTCGGCTTCGAAGGCGGCCAGATGCCCCTGCATCGTCGTCTGCCCAAGCGTGGTTTTACCTCGCTGACCAAGGAATTCACCGCTGAAGTGCGTCTGGGCGACCTCGCGGGCCTGCCGATCGAGGAAATCGATCTGCTGTCCCTGAAGCAAGCTGGCCTCGTTGGCGAGATGGTCAAGAGCGCCAAGGTGATCTTGTCGGGTGAAATCGATAAGAAGGTCACTCTGAAGGGTATCGGCGCGACGGCTGGGGCGAAAGCCGCAATCGAAGCAGCTGGTGGCTCGCTGGCCTAATAGCCTGCTGTTTCACACTGACGGAGCATCCGTTTGGCCACGGCGAAACCTAATGTGATGGCCCAGGCCAAGAACACGGCCAAGTACGGCGATCTTCGCCGTCGGCTGGTGTTCCTGGTTCTGGCACTGCTGGTGTATCGGATCGGCGCGCACATTCCTGTGCCTGGCATCGACCCGGATCAACTGGCGCAGCTTTTCCAACGGCAGTCGGGTGGCATCCTTGGGATGTTCAACCTGTTCTCCGGCGGCGCGCTGTCGCGTTTCACGGTGTTTGCGCTGGGGATCATGCCGTACATCTCGGCGTCGATCATCATGCAGCTGCTGACGATCGTGCTGCCGCAGCTGGAATCGTTGAAGAAGGAAGGCCAAGCCGGCCAGCGCAAGATTACGCAGTACACGCGCTACGGTACGGTCGTCCTGGCAACGTTCCAGGCGCTGGGGATTGCAGTGGCGCTTGAAGCGCAGCCGGGTCTGGTACTGGATCCGGGTCTGATGTTCCGGGCCACCGCAGTGATTACGCTGGTGACGGGCACGATGTTCTTGATGTGGCTGGGTGAGCAGATCACCGAGCGCGGTCTGGGCAACGGGATCTCGATCATCATTTTTGGCGGAATTGCTGCGGGCCTCCCCAACGCGATCGGCGGGTTGTTCGAGCTGGTGCGTACGGGTTCGATGGGGATTTTCTCAGCGATCCTGGTGGTGGCGATTATCGGTGCGGTGACGTTTGTGGTCGTGTTCATTGAACGCGGCCAGCGCAAGATCCTCGTCAACTACGCCAAGCGGCAAGTTGGTAACAAGATTTATGGCGGACAGTCGTCGCATCTGCCGCTGAAGTTGAATATGGCTGGGGTGATTCCGCCGATCTTTGCATCGTCGATCATTCTGTTCCCAGCTACGATCGCGGGCTGGTTTACAGCCGGTAACTCGACGAATCCGGTCGCACGGGTCGTCAAGGATCTGGCAGCAACGCTGTCGCCGGGTCAGCCGGTGTACATCCTGCTGTATGCAGCGGCGATCATCTTCTTCTGTTTCTTCTACACCGCGCTGGTCTATAACAGCCGCGAAGTGGCGGATAACTTGAAGAAGAGTGGTGCGTTCATCCCGGGCATCCGTCCGGGCGAGCAAACCACGCGGTATATCGACAAGATTCTGGTGCGTTTGACCCTGGCGGGTGCGATCTACATCACGCTGGTGTGTCTGTTGCCAGAGTTCTTGGTGCTGCGTTGGAATGTGCCGTTCTACTTCGGTGGGACGTCCCTGTTGATCATCGTGGTCGTCACGATGGACTTCATGGCGCAAGTGCAGTCCTACGTGATGTCTCAGCAGTACGAGTCTTTGATGAAGAAGGCGAATTTCAAGGGAAACCTGACGCTCCGCTAGGAGTGATCGCACGAACCTGAAGGGACATGGCTAAAGATGACGTGATCCAGATGCAGGGCGAGGTGCTGGAAAACCTCCCCAACGCAACGTTTCGCGTCAAGCTAGAGAACGGCCACGTAGTGTTAGGCCATATTTCCGGCAAGATGCGCATGCATTACATCCGCATCTTGCCCGGGGACAAGGTGACGGTCGAATTGACCCCGTATGATCTGTCCCGCGCGCGCATCGTATTCCGGGCGAAGTGAGCGGACTGGAATTGAAGGAAGAGGAAAATCATGAAAGTGCTGGCTTCTGTTAAGCGCATTTGCCGCAACTGCAAAATCATCAAGCGCAAGGGCGTGGTGCGTGTGATCTGCTCGTCGGACCCGCGTCATAAGCAGCGCCAAGGCTAATTTCGCAAAGAGGATTGACGAATGGCACGTATCGCAGGGGTCAACATCCCCAACCACAAACATACCGTGATTGGCCTGACGGCGATCTACGGTATCGGCCGCTCGCGCGCTCAGAAGATTTGCGAGGCTACTGGTATCCCGACCGACAAGAAGGTCAAGGACCTGACGGATCCGGACCAGGACGCGCTGCGTAAGGAAATCGAGAAGTTCCTCGTCGAAGGCGACCTGCGCCGTGAAACGACGATGAACATCAAGCGCCTGATGGATCTGGGCTGCTACCGTGGCGTGCGCCATCGCAAGGGCCTGCCGATGCGTGGTCAGCGTACCCGCACCAATGCCCGTACCCGTAAGGGTCCGCGCAAGGCCGGCGTCGCGCTCAAGAAGTAATCCGTCGGGTAAAGGATAGGAACTATGGCAAAAGCAGCGAATACCGCCGCCCAGCGCGCGCGCAAGAAGGTTCGCAAGAACGTCGCCGACGGCATCGCGCACGTTCACGCGTCGTTCAACAACACGATCATCACGATCACCGACCGTCAGGGCAACGCTCTGTCGTGGGCGACGTCGGGTGGCCAAGGCTTCAAGGGCTCGCGTAAATCCACGCCTTTCGCTGCTCAGGTGGCAGCCGAGAGTGCTGGCCGCGTGGCGCAGGACCAAGGCATCAAGAACCTGGAAGTGCGCATCAAGGGCCCGGGCCCGGGTCGTGAGTCGGCGGTGCGTGCACTGAACAATCTGGGTATCAAGATCCAGTTGATCGAAGACGTGACGCCGGTGCCGCACAACGGCTGCCGTCCGCCGAAGCGTCGTCGTATCTAAGTGATTCGACCAGCCTCTCCAGTTGCTGGCGAGGCTGGTCCGCGGGTGCTATACTTGCCCGCTTGCCTGTCTTCCGAATTTTCCGGAAGGCGGGTTTTGTCTTTTCATAAGCCCACTGTTCGCTGCGGTCCCGTTGTTGGGGCTGAGCGGCGGACCATCCGCGGCCGTGCGCCACGGATGACTGATAACGAAGGAACATAACGTGGCACGCTATACCGGTCCCAAGGCGAAACTGTCTCGCCGCGAAGGTACTGACCTTTTCCTGAAGAGCGCACGCCGCTCGCTCGCCGACAAGTGCAAGCTGGACAGCAAGCCTGGTCAGCACGGCCGCACTTCCGGCGCCCGCACCTCCGACTACGGTAACCAACTGCGTGAAAAGCAGAAGGTCAAGCGCATCTATGGCGTGCTGGAGCGTCAATTCCGCCGTTACTTCGCCGAAGCCGATCGCCGCAAGGGCAACACGGGTGAAACCCTGCTGCAACTGTTGGAATCGCGCCTGGATAACGTCGTTTACCGCATGGGCTTCGGCTCGACCCGCGCAGAAGCGCGTCAACTGGTGTCGCACAAGGCGATCCTGGTGAACGGCCAAGCTCTGAACGTGCCGTCGGCTCAGGTCAAGTCGGGCGACGTGATTGCCATCCGCGAAAAGTCGAAGAAGCAAGTGCGTATTGCGGAATCGCTGTCGCTGGCCGAGCAGACTGGTTTCCCGATCTGGGTTGCCGTGGACGCCAAGAAGATGGAAGGCACCTTCAAGCAAGCCCCGGATCGTGCGGATATCGCTGGCGACATCAACGAAAGCCTGATCGTCGAACTGTATTCGCGTTAATGACGACGCCCGTACTGCAAAGTGCGGGCTCGTGCGCCTTCTGGGGACGCTCATCGTCAACGATATTGTGTTCACGCGCCTGCGATATTTGGGCGCCGATCCAATCCGAATCGTTACGTGCCGCAACGCGATTGCGGCATGTGCGTCTTCCGTCGCAACGTCCGCGATGGAACCTTTCCAGTCCAATCCGTCAGCCTTATCGGTGTAACGAGCCGAGGGTATTGAAATAGGACAACCTAATGCAAACAGCACTCCTGAAGCCCAAAATTATTGCGGTTGAGCCGCTTGGCGATCATCACGCGAAGGTCGTCATGGAACCGTTCGAGCGAGGCTACGGCCACACGCTCGGTAACGCGCTGCGCCGCGTGCTGCTGTCGTCGATGGTTGGCTATGCTCCGACCGAAGTCACGATCGCTGGGGTCGTCCACGAGTATTCCACCATCGATGGCGTGCAGGAAGACGTCGTCAACCTGCTGCTGAACCTGAAGGGCGTGGTGTTCAAGCTGCACAATCGTGATGA
The DNA here is from genome assembly GCF_021173085.1 of Ralstonia wenshanensis. Taxonomy (NCBI): domain Bacteria; kingdom Pseudomonadati; phylum Pseudomonadota; class Betaproteobacteria; order Burkholderiales; family Burkholderiaceae; genus Ralstonia; species Ralstonia wenshanensis. The sequence continues at coordinate 2,944,075 of NZ_CP076413.1, read as the reverse complement.
AGTCACGGTGTCGCTGCGCAAGGAAGGTGAGGGTGTGGTGACCGCCGCCGATATCGAGCTGCCGCACGATGTCGAGATCATCAATCCGGGTCACGTGATCGCCAACCTGTCGGCCGGTGGCAAGCTGGATCTGCAGTTGAAGGTCGAGCAAGGCCGCGGCTATGTGCCGGGCAACGTGCGCAAGTTTGGCGATGAGTCGAGCAAGGTTATCGGCCGTATCGTGCTGGACGCGTCGTTCGCACCGGTGCGCCGTGTGTCGTACGCGGTGGAGTCTGCACGTGTGGAGCAGCGTACCGACCTCGACAAACTGGTGATGAACATCGAGACCAACGGCGTGATCTCGCCGGAAGAGGCGATTCGCCAGTCGGCTCGCATCCTGGTTGATCAGCTGTCGGTGTTCGCCGCGCTGGAGGGCACCGAAAGCGCTGCGGAGGCCGCCGCTGCTCGTGCGCCGCAGATCGATCCGATCCTGCTGCGCCCGGTCGACGACCTGGAACTGACGGTGCGTTCGGCCAACTGCCTGAAGGCCGAGAACATCTATTACATCGGCGACCTGATCCAACGTACCGAGAACGAACTGCTCAAGACCCCGAACCTGGGTCGCAAGTCGCTCAACGAGATCAAGGAAGTCCTCGCATCGCGTGGCCTGACGCTCGGCATGAAGCTCGAGAACTGGCCGCCCGCAGGTCTCGAGAAGTAAATCGTAATCGTCGGCCGGTGCGTGAGCATCGGCCGGTTTTCTCGCCATCTCCGTTTTGGGTGGCTTATTGTTAAGGCTACCGGCCCGCGCCACGCCGCGTTGTACACGTGGCGGCGATAGAAGAGCTGGTCAAACACTCCTAAGAAGGAATCATCATGCGTCACCGTCATGGTTTGCGGAAACTGAACCGCACCTCGTCGCACCGTCTCGCGATGCTGCGCAACATGTCCAACTCGCTGCTGCAGCACGAGCTGATCAAGACCACGCTGCCGAAGGCCAAGGAACTGCGCAAGGTTGTCGAGCCGCTGATCACGCTGGCCAAGAAGGACACCGTCGCCAACCGCCGTCTGGCATTTGCCCGCCTGCGCGATCGCGACATGGTTACCAAGCTGTTCAACGAACTGGGCCCGCGTTTCGCGACCCGTCCGGGCGGCTACACCCGTATCCTGAAGTTCGGCTTCCGTCAGGGCGACAATGCGCCGATGGCGCTGGTCGAGCTGCTCGACCGTCCGGAAGTTGCCGAGGCTGTGGAAGTCGACGGCGCTGCCGAGTAAGGTCAGCCCAGGTTTGCCGGCGCGACATGGCGTCGCGTTGGCCAAGCCCAAGAATGCGTGCTGCGGCGCGCATTACAATGAAGCCAGGATTCGCATCCTGGCTTTTTTGTTGCCCGCTTTCGGTGTTCTAGCTGTCAGCGTGCATCCCTGGAGTACCTATGTCCGCCGGAACCGAAGTACTGCTCGTGCTGACCAATTTGCCCGACGCCGATAGTGCGGATCGCGTAACCAAGGTCGTGCTGGAATCTCGTGCAGCAGCATGCGTCAATCGCTTGCCGGCTTGCGCGTCGACGTACTGGTGGAATGGTGCGATCGAGCACGCCGCCGAGATCCCGCTGCTGATCAAGACCACGCACGCAGCCTACCCGGCGTTGGAGCTGGCGTTACGCAAGGCGCATCCGTACGAGGTCCCCGAGATCATCGCTGTACCGGTGGCAGCAGGCTTGCCGGCGTATCTTGCGTGGGTGGCCAACGAAACGCGCCAGCCTTCCAATTGATGTTCGAGTGCCGTTGATATGACCCTTTTTCCGTTCGCGTCCGTCCGACGTGTCGTCCAGTTGGTGATGTTGCTCGTCGCAGTGGCGACGCTGCCCATGCGCGCGCTTGCTGCTGACGATTTCCTGCCACCCGAGCAGGCATTCCGCTTCGCCGCCAAACAGGTCGACAGCCAGACCGTCGAAGTGAGGTTCGCTATTGCCGACGGCTACTACATGTATCGCGAGCGCTTCGCGGTGGCGGCGGATCCGGCGACCGTCACGCTGGCACCCCCTGACATGCCGGCAGGCAAGGTCAAGTTTGACGAGACGTTCAACAAGGACGTCGAGACCTACCGGCATGACGTTGCATTCCGTGTGAAAGCCCAGAACGCCAGTGCGCCTTTCACGCTGATCGTCACGTCGCAAGGGTGTGCAGATCAGGGCCTGTGCTATCCGCCGATGAAGAGCCGTTTCCTGGTGGAGCCCGCCGCCTCATTGTCGGGCATGTCTTCCGCGGGCGGTGGCGATGCCAGTTCCGGGGATGTCCTCGGCCGCATCGCCAGCACGCTCGGCAGCGGCAATCTTGGAGCGATTGCGGCGTTGTTCTTTGGGCTCGGGCTGCTGCTGACCTTCACGCCGTGCGTGCTGCCCATGCTGCCGATCTTGTCGGCGATCGTGGTCGGCGAACATGCGACGCGCTCGCGTGCAGCAATCGTGTCGACGGCTTACGTGCTCGGTATGGCCGTCGTCTATACCGCCGTGGGTGTGGCAGCCGGTTTGGCCGGGCAGGGGCTGCAAGCCGCGCTGCAGAATGCGTGGGTGCTGGGCGCGTTTGCTGTCTTGATGGTGGCGCTGTCGCTATCGATGTTCGGGCTGTATGAACTGCAATTGCCGGTGGCTTGGCGCGATCACCTGACAAAAGCTTCCAGCAAGCATGGCGGCGGCGAGATTGTGGGAGCCGTCGTGATGGGCGCGCTGTCGGCGTTGATCGTGTCCCCGTGTGTGACGCCGGCGTTGGCGGGTGCGCTGGCCTACATCGCGCAGACGGGCAACGCAGCCATCGGGGGCATGGCGTTGTTTGCGATGTCGATCGGCATGGGCGTGCCGCTTGTGCTCGTAGGTGTGGGGGCGGGCAACTTGCTGCCGCGTGCTGGCCATTGGTTGATCGTCACCAAAGCGGTGTTCGGTTTCATCCTGCTGGCGGTGGCGCTGTGGATCGTGCAGCCGGTGTTGCCGGCCTGGGCGGTGATGGTCGCGTGGGGTGGGTTGTTGATCGGTGCGGCCGTGTTTCTGCGGACGTTCGATTCGCTGCCGGATGGCGCGGGCAACGTGCAGCGCTTGGGCAAGGTCGCGGGTGTGGTGCTCGCGCTGGCGGGGGCGGCGCAACTGGTCGGTGTCGCCGCCGGAGGCCGCGATCCGCTGCAACCGCTGGGCGGACTGATTCGCGCATCGGCGGGCACGTCCGCGCAAGCGGAAACACGCGGCGTGATATTCAAGCGCGTGAAGAGCATCGCCGAACTCGACACCGAAGTGCGCAACGCGAGCGCATCGGGGCGTGCGGTGATGCTCGATTTCTACGCCGACTGGTGCGTCAGCTGCAAAGAGATGGAGCGCCTGACCTTCACCGATGCGCGTGTGCACAAGGCGCTTGCCGATGTGGTGCTGCTGCAGGCCGACGTGACGGCCAACAACGCTGATGACCAAGCCTTGCTCAAACGCTTCGGCCTGTTCGGTCCGCCCGGCACGATCTTCTTCGATGCGCAGGGTCGCGAACTGAAGGCGCGTGTGGTTGGCTTTGAGCGCGCCGACACGTTCCTGGAAAGCCTGCGCCGCGCGATCGGCACGACACAGGCAGTCAAGCCGACGGCCTGATTACGCGCGCAGCAGGCGTGCGGCGTCCAGCGCAAAATATGTCAGGATGCCGTTCGCCCCGGCGCGTTTGAATGCCAGCAGCGATTCCAGCACGACCTTGTCGTGATCCAGCCAGCCGTTCTGCGCGGCGGCTTTCAGCATCGCGTATTCACCGCTGACCTGATAGACGTACGTCGGAAAGCGGAACTCATCTTTCACGCGGCGCACGATGTCGAGATATGGCATGCCGGGCTTGACCATCACCATGTCGGCCCCTTCGGCGATGTCGAGCGCCACTTCGCGCAGTGCTTCGTCCGAGTTGGCCGGATCCATCTGGTAAGTCATCTTGTTGCTCTTGCCCAGATTGGCAGCCGAGCCCACCGCGTCACGGAACGGGCCGTAGAACGCCGAAGCGTACTTTGCCGCGTAGGCCATGATGCGCGTGTGGATGTGGTCGTCATTCTCCAGCGCCAGGCGAATCGCGCCGATACGGCCGTCCATCATGTCGGATGGCGCGACGATGTCCACGCCTGCCGCAGCCTGCACCAGCGCCTGGCGCATCAGGATATCCACCGTCTCTTCGTTGAGCACATAGCCGTTGGCGTCGAGCACGCCGTCCTGGCCATGGCTCGTGTACGGATCGAGCGCCACATCGGTCAGGATGCCCAATTCAGGGAAGCGCGCCTTGAGCGCCTTTACCGCGCGCGGGATCAAGCCGTCGGCATTGGTGGCCTCGATACCATCCGGCGTTTTGAGCGAGGGCTCGATAACGGGGAAGAGTGCAAGCACCGGAATGCCAAGCTGCACGCACTGCTCGGCGACGCTCAGCAATACATCGATCGACACGCGCTCGACACCCGGCATCGACGGCACGGCCTGTCGCACATTCGTGCCTTCGAGGATGAAGACCGGGTAGATCAGGTCGTCAGCAGTGAGGCGCGATTCGCGCATCATGCGGCGGGAGAAATCGTCGCGGCGCATGCGGCGCGGACGATGGTCGGGGAAGCTCGCGATCATTTCAGCAGACCCTAAGAACACACTGTGAAGTTTCGAAACCTTTGTCGCGATTATCCATCCTATGCACGGACAATGCGCCAGCGACGCTGATGCAGCGTTCCCCGCGGCTCCTCCCTGACGCGGGTTCCCATCGATGGCTCGATGGGGTCGTTACCCCCGTTGCGTGTTTGGCGACGGGGTTTTTTTTGCCTGCTCGGCTTGCGGCTCGGGCTCCAGCGCCTCCGGCAGGCACAGCCAGCCTGCGACAATTCGCTGCGCCTCTTCGATGCCGCGACGCTTCAGGCTGGAGAACAACTGCACCGTGAGCGAAACATCGCCGTCGATCTGCGCGCGGTAATCGGCCAGCACCTTGCGTGCGGCCATGAGTGCGCGCGAGGCATCGTTGTTGGTCAGCTTGTCCGCTTTCGTGAGCAGCACGTGGATCGGCTTACCTGTCGGCAGGAACCACTCGACCATCTGGCAATCGAGGTCGGTAAACGGGCGGCGCGCGTCCATCATGATGACGAGGCCGGCGAGCTGCTGGCGCGCCTTGACGTAGTCGCCCAGAAGATGAACCCAGTGCGATTTGGTCTCGCCGGGCGCTTCGGCATAGCCGTAACCGGGCAGGTCGACCAGGAAACCGAGCGGGTCCTCCGCCTTGGCGGGCATCACCGAGAAATAGTTGATGTGCTGCGTGCGGCCAGGCGTCTTGCTGGAAAAGGCGAGCCGCTTCTGATTGCACAGGATGTTGATCGCGGTGGATTTGCCTGCGTTGGAGCGGCCCGCAAACGCAACTTCCGGCACGGCGGTCGCCGGTAAATCACGCAGATGATTGACGGTGATGAAGAAACGGGCTTGATGCAGGAGCGACATGCGCGGCAGTACCTGTAAACTGCAGTTCAGAACTGCGTGGTTGCTGCGCCGCGAGGTCGCATTGCAGAGGTGTTATTGTACAATACGCCGGTTTACGGACGTCCCCACCAGATCCGTCGCAGGACCGCCCCGAGGCCCGGGCCGGTCCGTTTTCATGCGCTGATCTGGCACGAGGAGAAGGGGATGCCCGGCGCCGCAGGGTCCCGCATTGGGCGGCGCACGCAGCATTCGAAAACAATCTAAACAAGGTGTGCGAATGAACCGCATCGCGAACGTTTTTGCTGTCGCAGCGCTGTCCCTGGCATCGGTCTTTTCCATGGCCCATGCCGAAGAGCAAAAAGTCGCCAAGGCCGACGCCGCGCGCGGCGAAACGATTTTCAACACCGGTGTGCCCGCCAGTGGCGTGCCTGCATGTGCCAGTTGTCACGGCGCCGGCGGCAACAGCGCCATGAACGTCAACCCGAAGCTGGCTGGCCAGCACGCCGAATACATCGAAAAGCAGCTCAAGGATTTCAAGGCCAAGACCGACCGTAACCAGCCGGTCATGTCTCTGTATGCCGGCGCGCTGTCGGACCAGGACATGAAGGACATTGGTGCCTACCTGGGTAAGCAACCGGCTTGGAAGCCGGGTTCGGCCAAGAGCAAAGACACCATCGAGCTGGGCCAGAAGCTGTATCGCGGCGGCGACGCCAAGCGCGGTATCGCAGCATGCGCAGGCTGTCACGGCCCGACGGGTGCCGGTATCCCGGCGCAATATCCGCGTATTGCAGGTCAGTTCTCCGAATACACTGAAGCTCAACTGGTTGCGTTCCAAAGCGGCACCCGCAAGAACAGCGTACAGATGCGCGACTTGGCTGGTCGCATGACGGCCCAGCAGATCAAGGCGGTAGCCGACTACATTGCGGGCCTGCGCTAATCTGCCGCACCCGGCCGTCATGTGACGGTCGCACAATCAACAAGAAGAACAGGGTGGCAATGCGCCTGGCATCGCCACCCTGTTTTCGTTTCTGAACAGGTTGTCTCCCAGCATGTCTTCGGTCTCCACTTCCGGCGTCCAGATCCGCTCCCGCCGTCGCGCGCTGCGCGAAACGGTCGAGCTGCTGTCGTCGATGCGCTTTGCCATCAGCCTGCTGACGGTGATCGCCATTGCCAGCGTGATCGGCACGGTGCTCAAACAGAACGATCCGTATCCGAACTACGTCAACCAGTTCGGGCCGTTCTGGGCCGACGTGTTCCGCTCGCTGACGCTGCCCACCGTCTATAGCGCCTGGTGGTTTCTGCTGATCCTGGCGTTTCTGGTGGTGTCGACCTCGCTGTGCATCGTGCGCAACGCCCCCAAGATGCTGGCCGACATGCGCTCCTGGCGCGAGAACGTGCGCGAAGGCAGCTTGCGTGCGTTCCATCACCGCGACGAATTTGATTCCACCGTCGACACCGCAACCGTCATCGCTCGCTTGGCCGCACTTGCGCAGAACCGCGGCTTCCGCATCAAGGCGTTCGCGCGCGAGGGTGGTGCGACGCTGATCACCGCAAAGGCCGGGGCGGGCAACAAGATCGGCTACATCCTTGCGCACACGGCCATCGTCGTGATCTGCATCGGCGGGCTGCTGGACGGCGACATGATGATCCGCGCGCAGATGTGGTTTGGCGGCAAGTCGCCCATCAAGGGCAATGCGGTCATCAGCGACATCGGCCCGGAACATCGGCTCTCGACGTCGAACCCCGGCTTTCGCGGCAATGCGTTCGTGCCGGAAGGTTCGAGCGTCAGCACGGCGATCCTCAACATCGCCGATGGCGCGCTGATCCAGGACCTGCCGTTCATGATCACGCTCAAGAAGTTCACGGTTGAGCATTATTCGACCGGCATGCCAAAGCTGTTCGCCAGCGACATCGTCGTGACCGACCGTCGTACCGGCAAGCAGACCGCCGCACGCGTGGAGGTGAACAAGCCGTTCGTGTATGACGGCGTGGCGATCTACCAGTCGAGCTTCGAAGATGGCGGCTCGAAACTCAAGCTGACCGGCTTCCCGATGCAAGGTGATAACGCCAAGACGTTCGACATGTCGGGCGTCGTGGGCGAAAGCTCCAAGCTCACCGGCAAGGGCGGCGATTACACGGTCGAGTTCTCCGACTTCCGCCTGATGAATGTCGAAACGGTGACGGACGCCTCCGGCAAGCAGGACGCTCGCGGGGTCGGCAAGAAGGGCGGTGCGGAAAGTGGTCTGCGCGCGGAGCTTGGCAACGTGACCAAGATGACGCGCGACCGCGACCTGCGCAACGTCGGCCCCTCGGTCCAGTACAAGCTGCGCGACGCCAACGGGCAGGCGCACGAGTTCAGCAATTACATGCAGCCGGTCACGCTGGACGGGCAGTCGGTGTTCCTGGCCGGCATGCGTTCACAGCCCGACGAGCCGTTCCGCTACCTGCGCATTCCTGCGGACGCACAAGGCACCGTCCGCGACTGGATGCGCCTGCGCGCTGCGCTGCAAAATCCGGCGATGCGGGGCGAAGCGGCGCGCCGGTTTGCGCTGCTCTCCATGCCCGGCGAGCAGCGTGCGGAACTGCGCAACCAGTTGATGGAAAGCGCCCGTCGCGCGCTCGACCTCTTTGCTGGCGCTGCCGATGTAAAGGACGGCTCCGCGGGTGCGCAGGGCGGCTTTGCCGCAGTCGCCACCTTCCTGCAGAAATCGGTGCCCGAAGGCGAGCGCGAGAAGGCCGCCGATGTGCTGATGAAGATCATCAACAGCTCGATGTGGGAGCTGTGGCAACTGGCCCGCGCGCAGGACGGCCAACCGGCCCCCATTGTGGATGCCGCCAGCAGTCAGTGGTTGCAGAGCGCCATCAACGCGCTGTCGGACAATGCCTTCTACGGTGCACCGGTGTATCTGCAGCTGACCGACTTCCAGCAAGTGCAGGCCAGCGTGTTCCAGCTCACACGTGCGCCGGGCAAAAACATCGTGTATCTTGGGTCGTTGCTGCTGGTGCTGGGCGTGTTCTCGATGTTTTACGTGCGAGAGCGCCGCTGGTGGCTGTGGATCCGGCCGCAATCCGGTCAGGCCAACGAAAGCGTCTCTGGCGCACATGTGCTCACAGCCATGTCGACCATGCGCCGCACGCTCGACTTTGACCGCGAGTTCGAGCGCCTCAAGCACGATATTCGCGCCGCGGCAGGAGCCCCGAGCGCCCCCGATGCCGCCGGTGCAGCGAGCGTCGACCCCAAACCAACGAAGTGAGCCGGTGATGGAAGCGAGCAATCCCCAAACGACCATGGCGAGCGCCGATCTGGGCGCGCTGCAACGCCCATCGTATTTCCGCCGCCTAGGCTGGTTTGACTGGCTGTTTGCTGCAATGCTGGCGGCCGGGGCTGGTTATGCCTTCTCCCGCTATGGCGCTTATATGGATGGCTACGAGCGCGGCATTCTCGTCGCCGCCGTGCCCGCCTTCGCATGGCTGGGCTGGACATGGAAGCCGGTGCGCGTGCTGATGATCGGCATCGCCGTGCTGGCGCTGTTCGGTATCTCGCAATATGCCGGCGCCAATGGCCCGGATCTCGCCCGGGCTGAACACGCCTTCTTCCTCAAGTATTTCCTTGCGAGCCAGTCGGCCATCCTGTGGATGAGCGCACTGATCTTCCTGTCCACGCTGTTTTTCTGGACGGGTTTTCTGCTGCGCTGGGAAGCGGGTGGATCGATCGGCAGCAAGCTGTGCTGGGCGGCCGTGGTGCTCGGCCTGACCGGCATGCTGGTGCGGTGGTATGAGTCGTACCTGGTGGGCGCAGACATTGGCCACATCCCCATCTCGAATCTGTACGAGGTGTTCATCCTCTTTACGCTGATCACCTCGCTGTTCTATCTGTACTACGAGCAGCGTTACAAGACGCGCGCGCTGGGGCCGTTCGTGATGCTGGTGGTGTCGGCAGCGGTGGGTTTTCTGCTGTGGTACACGGTGTCGCGCAGCGCGCAGGAGATCCAGCCGCTGGTGCCGGCTCTGCAAAGCTGGTGGATGAAGATCCACGTACCGGCCAATTTCATCGGTTACGGCACGTTCGCGCTGTCGGCTATGGTGGGCGCGGCTTATCTGCTGAAGGAGCGCGGCGTGCTCGCCGATCGCCTTCCGTCGCTCGAAGTGCTGGACGACGTGATGTACAAGGCCATCACCGTCGGGTTTGCGTTCTTCACCATCGCCACGATTCTCGGTGCGCTGTGGGCGGCTGACGCCTGGGGCGGCTACTGGAGCTGGGATCCGAAGGAAACCTGGGCGCTGATCGTTTGGCTGAACTACGCGGCGTGGCTGCACATGCGCCTGATGAAGGGCCTGCGTGGCCGCATGGCGGCCTGGTGGGCGCTGATTGGCCTGTTGGTGACGACGTTCGCCTTCCTGGGCGTGAACATGTTCCTCTCAGGCCTGCATAGTTACGGCGAGCTGTAAGCCGTCAGTCACAAAAAAATCTCGGCGGACTGGAATAAAGACGCGCCTAGCGTGTTTACTGCTCAGTGAGGGCGCGATCGGCGCGCCCCTCCATCCCAGGAGAACAAGATGAGCCAGTCCGCAGCTTCCCAGAAGTTGTTCAATCCGCGCGCCGCATTGGCCGGCGCCGCGCTGCTTGCCGCATTCGGTTTGGCAGGCTGCAGCGGCATGGGTATGGGCATGGGCGGGTCGTCCACGCCATCGGCCGTCAAGGTGACCAACGGCACGCTTACGGATCAGCACGGCATGGCGCTCTACACGTTCGACCGTGACGCCATGGCCGGCAAGAGCGCCTGTAACGGCAAGTGCGCCGAGAACTGGCCGCCGCTGGCTGCCAATGACGCCGACAAGCCGTCTGGCGATTACACCATCATCACGCGCGACGACGGCAAGAAACAGTGGGCCTATCGCGGCAAGCCGCTCTACCTCTGGACCAAGGACAAGATGCCCGGTGATCAGACCGGAGACGGCTTCATGAACGTTTGGCACATCGCCAAGCCGTAAGCCCCCCGCCTTCGCTCGCGCTCATATGTCCGACCTGGCCAGCCGGCTGATTGCGCTCACGCCACGCCTGCGCCGACACGCGCGCGGCCTGATGCGGGATGCCAGCCGTGCCGATGATCTTGTCCAGGACACGCTGGAACGCGCCTGGCGTTATCGCTGGCGGTTCCAGCTACGGCCCAGGCTTGGGCCGATCGGGCAGATTGGCGCAAAGGGCGAGGGCGACGGGTTGTTTGCCTGGCTGCTCACCATCATGCATCGGCTGCACCTGAACGCCGTGCGCCGGCCCGATCGGATCGAGCTGAGCGACTCACCTCCCGAGATCCCCGTCGACGACGACCCCGGTTTGCGCCGCGACTTGCTGCGTGCGCTGGCGACGCTGCCCGAAGACCAGCGGGCGGTACTGCTGCTCGTCGGTCTGGAGCAGTTCGCCTACAAGGAAGCCGCCGACGTGCTGGGGGTGCCGGTGGGCACGGTGATGTCGCGGCTGTCGCGGGCGCGTGAGCGGATGCGCGTGGCGCTGGATGGCTCGCCCGCTGCGTCCCGTGCATCGGCGGTGTCTGACGACGGGAGCAGCGCAGCGCTGCACCGCGTGAAGTGAGGCTCGCCATGTCCTCCAATTCCATTCATATCGACGAACTTCACGCCTATGCTGACGGCCGCTTGCCCGCGCCGCAGCGCGCCGTCGTGGAGGCTTATCTTGCTGCGCACCCGCACGCAGCCGCCGAGGTCGCGGGCTGGCGCAGGACGGACGCGCAATTGCACCACGCGCTCGATCCGCTGCTCAATGAACCGGTGCCGCAGCGCCGCATTCCGGCGGCAATCTTGGCGGCAGCACGTCGCCCGACGGCCGGCGGCTTTGGCGCGATGCGCGGCTGGAGTGTGGTGGCGTTGAGCGTCGCCTGCCTGGCCATTGGCTCGGGTGCCGGTTGGCTCGGCCGAGGTGCCGTCGAGCGCACCATGCCCATGCAACGTTTCGCGAACGATGCACTTGTATCGCACGTCGTCTTTTCTCCCGAGTCCAAACACATGGTGGAGGTGCCGGCCGGCGAAGAGGCGCATCTCGTCACATGGTTGTCGCGGCGGCTTGATGCGCAGTTGCGTATTCCAGACCTGACGTCGCTCGGCTACCGGCTCATCGGCGGGCGCCAGACGGTCGTGGCGGATGCGCCGACGGCCATGCTGATGTACGAGGGGCCGGGCGGCACGCGGATCTCCGTGCAGTTACGGCGCATGCCGAACAATCGCGATACCGGTTTCCGGCTAGAGACGCTCGCGCCCGACAACCGCGTGCTGCAGGCGATTCATCCTGCGGTGGATCACCCGCCACCGATGGCGTTCTATTGGGCGGATCGCGGTCTGGGGTTTGCGGTCGCCGGCCCGCTGGCGCGGACGCAGTTGCTGGAAGTGGCCCAGGTGGTCTATCGGCAGTACAGCGAATTCACCGGGCCTGCGCCCCGCAAGGAATAGCACTAACTTTTTTTCCCGCACGCTGTCAGGTTGGCGGCGCGGGCACGACCAACGCACATGGGACAGCGCTCCCGCACAACGAGGACCACGAATCATGTTGATCAAGACTGACCGCTGGCTGCGTGGCGACGACATCCCCGCCAGCGAGATCACGCCGCAGCACATCTTCGAGCAGCGCCGTCGCTTTTTGGCCGCTGCCGCCATGGGCGCTGCCGGCGCAACGCTGGCGCCGTGGGCCTCACGCGAGGCCTTTGCCGCCAACCCGTCGCTGGCCAAGCTGGCCGGCAAGCCGAATCCTGCGTACACGACCGTGGAGAAAGCGACCCCGTACGACCAGGTCACCACGTACAACAACTTCTACGAGTTCGGCACCGACAAGGCCGACCCGGCGCGCTATGCCGGCACGCTGCGCCCGCACCCCTGGCAAGTCAGCGTGGAGGGCTTGGTGAAGACGCCCAAAACCTACGACCTGGACGACCTGATGAAGCTCGCGCCGATGGAAGAGCGCGTCTACCGCCTGCGTTGCGTCGAGGGCTGGTCGATGGTGATTCCGTGGGTGGGCTTTCCGCTGGCCGAGCTGATCAAGCGGGTGGAGCCCCAGGGCGGCGCCAAGTACATCCAATTCATCTCGCTGGCCGACAAGCGCCAGATGCCCGGCATCAGCAGCCCCGTGCTGGAGTGGCCGTACAGCGAAGGCCTGCGCCTGGACGAGGCGATGCATCCCTTGGCGCTGCTCACCTTCGGGCTCTACGGCCAGGTGCTGCCGAATCAGAACGGTGCGCCCGTGCGCGTGATCGTGCCGTGGAAGTACGGCTTCAAGAGCGCCAAGTCGATCGTCAAGATCCGCTTTGTCGACAAGCAGCCGCCGACGAGTTGGAACCTTGCTGCGGCCAACGAATATGGCTTCTATTCCAATGTGAACCCGACCGTGGACCACCCGCGATGGAGCCAGGCTACCGAACGCCGCATCGGCGAAGACAAGGGCGGCTTTGGCGGCCTCTTCGCACCCAAGCGCAAGACGCTGATGTTCAACGGCTATGAGCAGGTCGCGCCGCTGTACGCGGGTATGGACCTGCGCAAGAACTTCTGAGGCCGACATGACACTGCTGCCGCCGATGTTGCCGCCCAAGCAGTTGCGTGTGGTGAAGGCGATCGCGTGGGTGGTCGCGCTCGTGCCCTTCCTGCGCATCGTCTTCTTGGGTGCGACGGACCAGTTCGGGCCGAACCCGCTGGAGTTCGTCACGCGCTCGACCGGCACATGGACGCTGGTGCTGCTGTGCTGCACGCTGGCCATCACGCCGCTGCGCCGCATCACGGGCATGAACTGGCTGATCCGGCTTCGCCGCATGCTCGGGCTGTACACGTTCTTCTACGGCTCAATCCACTTCCTGATCTGGTTGCTGGTCGATCGCGGGCTCGACCCAGCGTCGATGCTCAAGGACATCGTCAAGCGGCCCTTCATTACCGTGGGCTTTGCGGCGTTCGTGCTGATGATTCCCCTGGCCGCCACGTCGACCAACGCGATGGTGCGCAGGCTTGGCGGCAAGCGTTGGCAGTGGCTGCACCGGCTTGTCTATGTGACCGGCGTGCTCGGCATCCTGCACTACTGGTGGCACAAGGCCGGCAAGCACGACTTTGCCGAGGTGTCGATCTACGCCGCGGTGATGGCCGTGCTGTTGGGGCTGCGGGTGTGGTGGGCTTGGCGCTCGCCACGCAGTGCGATGGCTGGAGGCGCGATGCCGGCGCGCGATTGACACTGGTCGCGCGCCCATGAAAAAAGCCGACGTTTGCGCGTCGGCTTTTTCTTTGCGATGCAGGCTTACGCCGGGAACAGGTGCTCGCCGCGGATCAGGTCTTCAAAGCACTCGCGCTCGCGTGCGAGGTGCATCTTGTCGCCGTCGACGATGACTTCGGCGGCGCGATTGCGTGTGTTGTAGTTGGAACTCATCGTGAAGCCGTACGCGCCGGCTGACAGGATCGCCAGCACGTCGCCGGGCTGCACCGCCAGCGAACGGTCGCGGCCGAGCCAGTCCCCGGATTCGCACACCGGGCCCACGACGTCGTAGACCACCGGCGCGCTCTGGCCTTCGCGCACCGGCACGATGTGGTGATACGCCTCGTACATCGCCGGGCGGGCGAGATCATTCATGGCCGCATCGACGATGCAGAAGTTTTTGCTCGCGCCTGGCTTGAGGTATTCGACGCGCGTGAGCAGCAGGCCCGCGTTGCCGACCAACGAGCGGCCCGGCTCGAACAGCACGGTGCGATCGCCGAAGCCGCGCTGCTCGACGCGGTCCAGCAGCGTGCGCGCGAAGGCGGTGATGTCCGGCGGTGTCTCGTCCGTGTACGTGATACCTAGACCGCCGCCCACATCAATGTGCGCGAGGCGAATGCCCTCGGCGTCGAGCTGCGTCACCACGTCGAGCACCTTGTCCAGCGCATCCAAATACGGCGACACCTCGGTGATTTGCGAGCCGATATGGCAGTCGATGCCGACCACGCGCAGGTTCGGCATCGCAGCCGCCGCGCGGTAGGTCGGCAGCACTTCGTCAAACGCCACGCCAAACTTGTTGCCCTTCAGGCCCGTCGAGATGTACGGGTGCGTCTTGGCGTCGACGTCCGGGTTGATGCGCAGCGACACGGGCGCGACCTTGCCCATCGAGGCGGCCACGTCGTTCAGGCGGTGCAGCTCGGGAATCGACTCCACGTTGAAGCACGCCACGCCGACCTCCAGCGCGAAGCGCATTTCGTCTGCGCTCTTGCCTACGCCCGAGAACACCACCTTCGCGGCCGGCGCACCGGCGGCCAGCACGCGCTTGAGTTCGCCGGCCGACACGATGTCAAAGCCGGCGCCAAGCTGCGCGAACACCTGCAGCACGGCCAGGTTCGAGTTGGCTTTCATGGCGTACTGCACATGCGCGTTGCGACCTTCGCATGCGGCGGCGTAGGCCCGATAGTTGGCCGTGAGCGCGGCGCGCGAGTACACGTAGGTGGGCGTGCCGAACTGCGCGGCAATCGCGTCTAGCGCGACGCCTTCGATCATCAGCGCGCCTTCCTGGCGGATCAGGGACTCGGACATGAGTGGGAACATTCTGGGCGCAGCCCTGGATAGGGGCGGCGCCGGTTGAGCAAAAAAAGACGGTATCAGCGGTTCGCGGGTACCGCGCTGGCGGCATCGGCGGCTGCGGGTTTGGCGCCCGGCACCGGGGGCTGCGGCACGGCGTTCGGGCCGGCGATGCCAGGGTCGGTGGTTTGCGGCGCGGTTGGCGCCGGCGGCACCTTGGGCATGTACAGCGGCCCGCGAATCCCGCAGCCGGATAGGCCTGCGACCGTCAGGGTCAGGCCGACAGTGGCTACAATGGCGGCGGTTCGTATCATCGGATGATGGTGCAGAAAGGATGCCCCAGGGGTCAGGCCCTTGCGGCGATCGGAGTCATATGGGACGAGGCGCCTGCTGGTCAGGACGGGCCGGAAAGGGCCGCCACGCAACGTCCGCGCAAGATTTTGGAGTGTAGCATGCCCCCCCTGAGCGAATCGGAGTTCCTGGCGCTGGCTGAAGCGGAACTCACCCGCATCGAAAGCATCGTCGAAACGGCTGCAGAGGAGGCCGATGCCGACATCGAGATCAACCGTACCGGCAACGTGCTCACGCTTGAATTCGACGATGGCTCCAAGATCATCATCAACAGCCAGGCGCCGATGCAGGAACTGTGGGTGGCTGCGCGTGCCGGCGGTTTCCACTTCCGCCGTGGTGACGACGGCCGCTGGGTCGACACGCGCAGCAAGGAAGAGCTGTACGTCGCGCTGTCACGCTATGTCAGCCAGCAAAGCGATGTGGATGTGACATTGGCCGCCGGCTGAGCGCAACGTTCTTGTCGGATGCCAAAAGAAAAGCCGCCCCGAAGGGCGGCTTTTTCGTGGGCGCGAAGTTCAGTTGCCGCGGAACATGTCGAGAATCTTCTGCTTCTCCTGTTCCTGCGTCGGCGCCAGGTTGACGCCAGGCTGCGGTTGGTCGCCGGCCGGTGCGGATGCTCCCGGCATAGCATCGCCCAGGCCCACCGAAGCCACGCCCTGACCGTTGGCGTATTCCTCGTAGGCCCAGTCGCCGGCCATCTGCACGACGCCTTCGGGCGGCTGACGCTCGGTCTGCGGTTCACCCTTGAGCGCGTAGCTCATGTAGTTGATCCAGATCGGCAGGGCCAGGCCACCACCGGTTTCGCGGTCGCCCAGGCTGCGCGGGTTGTCGTAGCCCATCCAGGCCACGCCCACCACCTTCGGCGTGTAGCCGCAGAACCAGGCGTCGAACGAGTCGTTGGTGGTGCCGGTCTTGCCGGCCATGTCGTTGCGGCCCAGCTTGACCTTGGCCTGGTAGCCCGTACCGCCAGACACAACGCTGCGCAGCAGCGAATCCATGATGAAGTCGTTGCGCGGGTCGATCACGCGCACGGCGTCCTTGCCGGCGGTCATCGGATGACTCTGCTGCACGACCGTGCCGCGCGCATCCACCACGCGGTCGATGATGTACGGGTTCACGCGGTAGCCGCCGTTGGCGAACACCGAGTAGCCGCTCGCCATCTGCAGCATCGTCACCGAGCCTGCGCCCAACGCCATCGGCAGGTAGGCCGGGTGCCGATCGGCGTCGAACCCGAAGCGCGTGATGTACTGCTGCGCGTACTGCGTACCGATCGCCCGCAGGATGCGCACCGACACCAGGTTCTTCGACTTCTGCAGCGCGCGGCGCATCGTCATCGGGCCGTCGTAGCCGCCGCCGTAGTTCTTCGGCTCCCACACTTGGCCACCGGTGTCGCCGGTCGGGATGGAGAGTGGCGCGTCGTTGATCACCGTGGACGGCGAGAAGCCCTTGTCCACTGCCGCCGAATAGATGAATGGCTTGAAGCTCGAACCCGGCTGGCGCCAGGCCTGCGTGACGTGGTTGAACTTGCTGCGGTTGAAGTCGAAGCCGCCGACCATCGAATAGATCGCGCCCGTCTGCGGGTCAAGGGAGATGAAGCCCGAGGCGACTTCCGGCAACTGGGTGATCGACCACTTCTGCGTCTTCGTGTCCTCAATCACACGGATCACCGCGCCCGGGCGCAGCTTGATCTTCGGCTGCGCGTTGTTCGACAGCGCGGCTTGCGCAAAGCGCAGGCCGTCGCCCGCCAGGTCGATCGTCTCACCGGTCAGCATCGTCGCGCGCACCAGCTTGGGCGTCACGCTCACCACCACGGCCGATTGCAGATCGTCGCTGTTCGGATGTTCGAGCAGGGCGTCGTCGATCGCCTGTTCGCGGTCTTCGGCATCGGAGGGCAGATCGATGAATGCTTCCGGGCCGCGATAGCCATGACGGCGCTCGTAGTCGAGAATGCCGCGGCGCACGGATTGATACGCGACGTCCTGGTCGGCCTTGCGCAGCGTAGTGTAGACATTCAGGCCGCGCGTGTAGGTTTCTTCACGGTATTGCGCGTACATGAGCTGACGCACCATTTCGGCGACGTACTCGGCGTGCACGTCGAACTCATGGCCTTCGCCACGGACCGGCAGTTGCTCGTTGATAGCCTGGGTGTACTGCTCCGGCGTGATGTAGTGCAGGTCGCGCATGCGCTGCAGGATGTATTCCTGACGCACCTTGGCGCGCTTCGGGTTCACCACCGGGTTGTACGCCGACGGCGCCTTGGGCAGGCCGGCCAGCATGGCCGCTTCGGCTAGGGTGATGTCCTTGATGTTCTTGCCGAAGTAGATCTGCTCGGCGCTGGCAAAGCCGTACGCGCGCTGACCCAGGTAAATCTGGTTCATGTACAGCTCGAGGATCTGATCCTTTGTCAGGCTCGCCTCGATCTTGTACGAGAGCAGCATCTCGTAGATCTTGCGCGTGTACGTTTTCTCGCTCGACAGGAAGAAGTTGCGCGCCACCTGCATCGTGATGGTCGACGCGCCTTGCGACAGACCGCCGTGCAGGTTCGCCAGGCCCGCGCGCAGCACGCCGATGAAGTCGACACCGCCGTGCTCGTAGAAGCGGTCATCCTCGATGGCCAGCACCGCACGCTTCATCACCTCGGGCATCTGCGTGATCGGCACGAAGCTGCGGCGCTCCTCGCCGAATTCCCCGATGAGGACGTTGTCGGCGGTGTACACGCGCAGCGGAATCTTCGGGCGGTAATCGGTGATCGCGTCGAGCGACGGGAGGTTGGGCGCGGCGACGAGCAGGGCATAGCCCAGCAGCAGCGCTCCGACGACCCCCATGGCAACGAACAGGCCGAGCATCCAGAGAAGCAGTCGCACCCACAACGGGCGGCGGGCTTTGGGCGGCTTGGGCGAAGCTGGGGTGGTTTGGGCAGTAGCCATTACAGGTGGGCACCGGGGGTGTCAGTCAGCGTGGCGGCGATTATATCGTCGAGGCTTCAAGGGTCTGACGCCATCGGACGTAACAGCACGTAACCAGTGTCACCTCAGCGCACGAGACTGCACTTGTGCGCTGCGTCATGCTCACTGGGCGCGCGAATTGTGCGCCCGCCGTACCTTGATTCAAGACGGCTAAGAATCAGCCGATAGAAGTAGACGGAGCGGAAATCAAGTCAGACGAAAGGGGTATCCCCCGACCGTGGGGTTTTGACAACGCTTTCCGAAGGGCGTGGCGCGAAATGCATCGCGGTCTGCCTGAGCGTTTGCCTGTTCTAAAGGATTTTGTGAGAATCCAGCAGCAAATCTAAGCAGGCTATGGCGCACGTTGGATTTGCGACGGGCGCCAGGGTTCAAAAAACTATAAACGGTGGGGTGTCTCTGTGCGACGGGGTTTGTTGTCCGGCCTGCTGCGCCGCAATATCGTCGGGATAGATATCGGGTCTTCCAGCGTCAAGGTGGTGGAGTTGTCCGCCAACGGCAAGCAGGGAGATTTCCGTCTCGAAAAATGCGCCAGCGAGCTGATTGAACGCAGTGCCGTCGCCGACGGCAATCTGGTGAATATCGATGCGGTGGGCAATGCGCTCAAGCGTGCCATCGCCAAGGCGGGCATTCGCGGCAAGGAAGCTGTGCTTGCCATTCCCGCAAGCCTGACGGAATCGCAAACCGTCAGCCTGCCCGACAACCTGACCGAAGACGAGCTTTTCGTGCAGGTCGAGAGCGAAGCCAACCGGCTGTTTCCGCCCTCGCAGAACGTCAATTTCGACTATGTCGTGATCGGCCCGTCCGAAACCGAAGGCGGGGTCGGCGTGCGTGTCACCGCAACGGTTTCCGAGCGCGTGACCGAGCGCGTGACCGCCGCCGAGATGGCCGGTCTGAAAGCGATCGTCATGGATGTGGAAGAGAACGCCATCCAGCGCGCCATGACGCACATGCTGGCCGTCAAGCCGGACGCCACCGAAACCGAGACGCGCGACATGCCCGTCGTGGCGATGTTCCACCTGGGCGGGGCGCGCTCGCACGCACTGTTCTACCAAGGCTGGAAGGAGTTGTATGACCAGCCAATGTCCGGCTCGGGCGACCAGCTCACGCAAAGCATCTCGCGTCTGTTCTCACTCGATCTGCTCAAGGCCGAGGTGAAGAAGCGCAAGAACACGTTGCCCGACGAATACCGTAGCCAGCTGCTCAAGCCCTCGCTCGAGACGCTGGCCATGGAAGTGGGGCAGGCGATCCAGAATTTCCTGTCGACTTCGAGCGTCGGCCGCGTGGACGAGATCGTGCTCTCGGGCGGTCACGCATCGTTGCTGGGCGTGCAGACCGCGATCCAGCAACAGACGCAGATCAATACGACGCTGGCCAATCCGTTCGCCAACATGGGCGCGGCCAAGAACGTCAACGCGCGCTATCTGCAGCGCGATCTGCCGGCCTACATCGTCAGCGCGGGCCTTGCCCTGCGCGGGCTGCAATAAGGAGCTGACGATGGCCAATGAAAGCGCGAATGCCGTGAATGCGCTCCCGAACGTCAATCTGCTGCCGTATCACGCAGAGCGACGTGCCGGTAAGCGCAAGAAAGTCTTCATGAGCCTGGGCGGCGCTGCCGTTGCGGGCGCAGTGGTGGTGTTCCTGGGCGGCATGGTGATCGATCACCAGACCGAAGAGGCGCAACGCATCAACGACATCCTCACGCAGAAGAACGCGGAGATGGACAAGCAGATCGCGGAGGTCAACACCCTCAAGAAGGACATCGACGACCTGCTGCAACGCCAGCAAGCGGTGGAAAGCCTGCAGAACCAACGCAACCGCCCGGTGCAGTTGCTCGAAGAACTGGTGCGCCAGGTGCCGGACGGCATCTATCTCACCTCGCTCAAGCAGGATGGCGAGCGCTACACCGTATCGGGTGTGGCCCAGTCCAACGAACGCGTGTCGGACCTGCTGCGCAACCTGGGTGCGGTGCCCTGGCTGGATCACGCCGAGCTGGGTGAATCGGTGGCCACCACCATGACCAACAACCTGAAGGAACAGCGCCGTCTGTTCAACTTCACGATCCGCTTCCAATGGAAGGCCGAGCCGGCAGCGCCGGCCAAGCCGGGTGCGGCCACGGCGAGGAAATAACCATGGCGCTCTCGACCGAAATTTCGCTGGAAGACCTGGTCAGCCAGTTCCGTGGCCTGAACCTGAATGAGCCGGAAACGTGGCCGATGGCGCCGCGCATCCTGTTCATGATTCTGTCCGCCGTGCTGGTGATCGGGCTGGGTTGGCAGTTCTATTGGAGCGGCAAGTTTGACGAGCGGGACGCCAAGCGCACCGAGCAGAACAACCTCAAGTCGGCATACCAGAGCAAGCTCGCGCAGGTGGTGAACCTCGAAGCGCTGCGCAAGCAGAAGGCCGAGGTGGAGCAGCGTGTCGCGAAGCTCGAGCTGCAATTGCCCAACAAGACCGAAATGGATGCGCTGCTGGCCGACGTCAACCATGCCGGTATCGCGCGTGGCCTGACTTTCGACCTGTTCCGTCCCGCTGCCGCCGTACTCAAGCCTTACTACGCCGAGATCCCGGTGGCCGTGAAGGTGAATGGCCGCTATCACGACATGGCGCTGTTCGCTGCAGACGTGGCGGCGCTGTCACGCATCGTCACGCTGCAGAACATCTCGCTGACGGGTACCAAGGATGGCGGCATGGTGATGGAAACCCGCGCTGAAGCCTACCGGGCGCTTGACGCCGACGAGCAGGCGGCTCAGCGCAAGGCGAATGCCGCCGCCAAGGGAGGCGCCAAATGAGGGGCCGCACCATGAGCCGTCGCCGCATGTCGCACGTTCTGCGTCTGTCGCCCCTGTGCCTGGCCGTCGTGCTGACGGCCTGCGGCGCGAGCGAAGACGATGAATTGCAGCAATGGATGCAGCAAGCGCGCCAGAGCGTCAGTACGACAGTGCCGCCGCTGCCCGAACCCAAGCCTTACGCGCCGCGCGAATACACGACCACCAAGCAGACTGATCCGTTCAGCGTGCAGAAGGTGGCAGAACTATCGCGCGCGCAGAACGAATCGCCGGAACCGAATCGCCGTCGCGAGCCGCTGGAAGACTATCCGCTGGAAGCCTTCAAGCTGGTCGGGACGATGAAGCGCAATGGCGAGACGGAAGCCGTCCTGTCTGTCGGGGACAAGACGCAGCATGTGCATGTGGGGCAGTACATCGGACAAAACTATGGTCGCATCGTCCGCATCGGAGACCAGGAACTCACCCTGCGTGAGCTGGTGCGCGAAGGCACGACCGAATGGAAAGAAAAAATGACGACCCTGAAAGTTCAGGAGAGCGCGCAATGACGATGCGTCTTGTGAAGGGCGGCCTGTCGCAGGCAACCCGAGTGGCCCGGGGGGGCGCGGTGGCATGGCTTTCGCTGTGCCTGTTCATGATGGCCGGTCAGGCTGTCGCTCAGCAGGCAGCGCCTGCGGCGGCAGTCTCCGGCAACACGATCGAAAAGGTGGAGCAGGCTTCGGCCGGTGAATCCACTGTGGTGACGGTCACGCTCAAGAACGCGCCGACCCAAAAGCCGGTGGAGTTCAGCACGCAGCAGCCCGCGCGCATCGCCATCGACTTCTTCGGGGCGACCTTTGCGCAAGGCCGTGCCAATTACCAATACGGCGGCAAGCTGCTGCGTTCGGCGAACGTCGTGCAGATCGGCGATCGCACCCGCGTCGTGCTCGATTTGTCGCGCCAGACGCAGTACAAGTCCGAAGTGCGCGGTAACCAGTACGTACTGACGCTGGAAGCCGCACCGGTGGCAGCGGCTGTCTCGGCGCCGACCTTCTCGGCTCCGACACCCGCTGCAGGTGCTGAGCGTCCGGCCGTGCGCAACGTTGATTTCCGCCGCGGCGAGGACCTCGCCGGCCGCGTGGTGGTCGATTTGTCGACTGCCAACTCGGCGATCAACATCGCGCAGCAAGGCCAGAACCTCGTGGTCGACTTCGTCGGTGCGACGCTGCCGCAGTCGCTGCGTCGCCGCTATGACGTGAGCGATTTCGGTACGCCCGTGCAGGCCATGCGCGCTACCGACAACGGCACTGGCGCACGCCTGATCATCGAGCCGCGCGGTAACTGGCAGTACAGCTCGTACCAGACCGACACGCAGTTCGTCGTGGAAGTGCGCCCCACCAAGGAAGACCCGAACAAGCTGATTTCCGGCCCGGGTTACCGTGGCGAGCGCCTGTCGCTGAACTTCCAGAACATCGATGTGCGTTCGTTGCTGCAAGTCTTCGCCGACTTCACGAACCTCAACATCGTGACCAGCGACAGCGTGACGGGCACCCTTTCGCTGCGTCTGAAGGATGTGCCTTGGGATCAGGCACTGCAGATCGTGCTGGATTCGAAGGGCTTGGCGTCGCGCCGCAACGGCAACGTGCTGTGGGTTGCCCCGCGCGGTGAGCTGGCCACGAAGGAGAAGGCTGAGCTTGAGTCGCAGCAGCAAGTGACCGAGCTGGAGCCGTTGCGCAGCCAGGTGTTCCGCCTGAACTACCAAAGCGCCGGGGACGTGCGCAACATGCTGCTGGGTACCGGGGCGGCAGGTGGTGCGGCTGGTGCTGCTGGTGGCGCCGCGACTTCACGGATTCTGTCCAAGCGAGGCTCGCTCACGGCGGATACGCGTACGAATCAGCTGTTCGTCTCCGATATTCCGAGCAAGCTCGAAGAGGTGCAGGCCTTCCTCCAGAAAATCGACATCCCTGTTCGCCAGGTGATGATCGAGGCGCGCATTGTTGAGGCTGACGACACGTTCAGTCGCAACCTGGGTGCCAAACTGGGCTTCGCGTCAAAGACGAATGGCGCGGGTTACGGCAACACCTACACCAACGTGGTTTCGCCGGTTACACAAGGTGGCACGTGGGACAACAGCCCGGCGCTCAGCTTCCCGGCCAACGGCATTAATGGTGTGAACGCAGCCAGCGTTGCCGTGAGCCTGTTCAACGCCGGTGCTGGCCGTTTCCTGGCCCTGGAGCTGTCCGCGCTGGAAGCTGACGGCCGCGGCAAGATCGTCTCCAGCCCGCGCGTGGTCACTGCCGACAACATCAAGGCGCTGATCGAGCAGGGTACTGAGATTCCGTACCAGCAGGCGACCTCTTCCGGTGCGACTTCGGTGCAGTTCAAGAAGGCCAACCTGAAGCTGGAAGTGACGCCCAAGATCACGCCGGACGGCAACATCTTCCTGGATGTGGACGTCAACAAGGACAGCGTGGGTATCCAGACCACCAACGGCTTTGCCATCGACACCAAGCACGTACAAACGCAGGTGCTGGTAGAGAACGGCGGCACGGTCGTGATCGGCGGTATCTACACGCAGAACGAGCGGACCGACATCAACAAGGTGCCGCTGCTGGGTGACATTCCGGTGCTGGGCAACCTGTTCAAGAGCACGAACAAGATCAACAACCGCACCGAGCTCCTCGTCTTCCTGACGCCGCGAGTGCTGTCCGATCAACTGTCGCTGAAGTAAGCGCCGGTAACGTCGCGATCTGAAAGCCCGGCCTCCTGCGTGGAGCGCCGGGCTTTTTTGTGTCCTGCTGCCGGGTTTGTGCTGGATGGTGACCAAATGCCACTACAATCAAGCTCAAATTCCTGATTTCACGCGATTTTGTCTGTTTCCAACGTTTTTTTCGTCGGCTTGATGGGCGCGGGCAAGACCACGGTCGGCCGGGCGGTGGCGCGCCGGCTCGATCTGCCGTTCTTCGACTCCGACCATGAGATCGAAGCGCGCTGCGGCGTGCGTGTGCCGGTCATTTTCGAGCACGAGGGCGAAGTGGGCTTCCGTGATCGCGAAACCCACATGATCGACGAACTCACCTCGCGCGATGGCGTGGTCCTCGCCACCGGCGGCGGCGCCGTGCTGCGGGCCGAGAATCGCGCTTTCCTGCGCGAGCGAGGCACCGTGATCTACCTGCGCGCCAATCCGCATGACCTGTATCTGCGCACGCGTCACGACAAGAACCGGCCACTTCTGCAGACCGAGAACCCGCGTGCCAAGCTTGAAGAACTGCATGCGATCCGTGATCCGCTATACCGTGACGTGGCGCACTTTGTCATCGAAACGGGCAAGCCCACGGTGGCGCAGCTTGTTAATATGGTGCTGATGCAACTGGAGGTGGCCGGCATTGTGGCGCCGCCGGCAGGCACCTCCACCTCCTCGCAAGTCTCCCCTCAGTCATGATTACCGTTGATGTTGACCTTGGCGATCGCGCCTATCCGATCCATATCGGCTCTGGGCTGCTTTCCAAGGCCGAGTTGTTTGCCCCCCACATTCGCGGCGCGCGTGCCGTGATCGTCACCAACGAGACCGTCGCTCCGCTCTATGCAGCCAAAGTCGAGGAGGCCATTCGTTCGCTCGGCAAGGCTGTCGACACCGTCGTGCTGCCCGATGGCGAATCGTTCAAGAAGTGGGACACGCTCAACCGCATCTTTGATGCGCTGTTGACGGCGGGCGCAGACCGCAAGACCACGCTGATCGCGCTGGGCGGCGGCGTGATCGGCGACATGACCGGCTTTGCCGCTGCCTGCTACATGCGCAGCGTGCCCTTCATCCAGGTGCCGACGACGCTGCTGTCGCAGGTCGATTCCTCAGTGGGCGGCAAGACGGGCATCAACCACCCGCTGGGCAAGAACATGATCGGCGCGTTCCACCAGCCGCAGGCGGTACTGGCCGATATCGATACGCTGCGCACCTTGCCCGCGCGTGAACTGGCTGCCGGCATGGCCGAGGTCATCAAGCACGGCGCAATTGCCGATGCCGATTACTTCGCCTGGATCGAGCAGAACATCAAGGGCCTCAACGATTGCGATACCGACCTGATGGCCGAAGCCGTGCAGGGCTCGGTCCGTATCAAGGCGGCCGTCGTGGCGCAGGACGAGCGCGAAACCGGCCTGCGTGCCACGCTCAATTTCGGCCATACCTTCGGCCACGCCATCGAGGCCGGCCTGGGCTACGGCGAATGGCTGCACGGCGAGGCCGTCGGCTGCGGCATGGTGATGGCGGCGGACTTGTCGCATCGCCTGGGCTTTATCGACATCGATACGCGCAACCGAATCACTGCGCTCACGCGTGCGGCCGACCTGCCGACGGTGGCGCCGGACCTGGGCGTCGATCGGTTCATCGAGCTGATGCGCGTCGACAAGAAAGCCGAAGCGGGCGAGATCAAGTTCGTGTTGCTGCGCAAGCTGGGCCAGGCGTTTGTGACCACGGTGCCCGATGCCGACTTGCGCGCCACCTTGCAGCACGCCGTGCTGCGACCACCGACCGAAGCGCCCGTCGCCTGAGACAAGATGAGATGGCCTGATGAACGACCGATTTGATTTGCCGTCCGCCCCGTTCGATCTCGAAGGCCATCTCGCCCCCTACGCCGCGCATTCTGCGCAGACGCGCGGCCGCGTCCACGCCGAGCCGCCATCCACGTCGCGCACAGAGTTCCAGCGCGACCGCGATCGCATCATTCACAGCACCGCGTTCCGCCGGCTTGAATACAAGACGCAGGTCTTCGTGAATCACGAAGGCGATCTGTTCCGAACCAGGCTCACACACAGCCTGGAGGTCGCGCAGATTGGCCGGTCGATTGCGCGCAGCCTGCGTCTGAACGAAGACCTGGTCGAAGCGGTTTCGCTGGCACACGACCTGGGCCACACGCCCTTCGGCCACGCTGGCCAGGACGCGCTCAACGATTGCATGAAGCCGTATGGCGGCTTCGAACACAACCTGCAGAGCTTGTTGGTCGTCGATCGGCTGGAAGAGCGCTACGGTGGATTCGATGGCTTGAACCTGACGTTCGAAACGCGCGAGGGCATTCTCAAACATTGCTCGCGAAATAACGCGGCCACGCTGGGTGACCTGGGCCGGCGCTTTCTCGAAGGGCAACAGCCTTCTTTGGAAGCACAGCTGGCCAATCTTGCCGATGAGGTTGCATACAACAACCATGATATCGACGACGGCCTGCGCTCCGGCCTGATTACGCTGGAGCAACTCGAAGGCGTGCCGCTGTGGGCCATTCACCGGCGCGAAGCCGAGGCCGCGTTCCCGAATGTCAGCGGCCGGCGCCTGATCAACGAAACGATTCGCCGCATCATCAACGCGCTGATCGTCGATCTGATCGGCACCACGCGTGCCGGCATTGCCGACGTTGCGCCGCGATGTATCGACGATGTGCGCGCCGCGCCAGCGCTCGTCGCGTTCTCAGATCCGATGCGCGAAGAGGCGCGCGCGCTCAAGCGCTTCCTGTTCGACAACCTGTATCGGCATTACCTCGTGATGCGCATGGCCGCGAAGGCGCGCCGCATCATCGACGATCTGTTCTGCGTCTTCATGGACGACCCGCGCCTGCTGCCGCCGCAGTACCAAGCGAAAGCCACCCCCGAAGAGCAGCCGCGCTGGATTGCGCATTACATCGCTGGCATGACGGATCGCTACGCCATCAAGGAGCACCGCCGCATCTTTGCCGTGGATGCGGTTTGACTAACGGCAGTAACGGTCGAGCCGCTATCCGATCGCCTGGCTCCCAAGCGATCTGAAACCAGGTCAAAAGCAAACGCCCAAAAAAAATGCCCGGCCGCCCCAACGCATGCCGGGCCGAACGCGCCAACCACCGCCGACGAGCGCCCCCGCCGTCGACGGCCCCTGCGGCACGTCGGTAAAAGTCGATCAGGACAGTGTCAGTTCGCTGATCGTCCTCCCTTAAAAGCGATAACCCAGGCCGACGCCCAGCAGCCATGGGTCAACCTTGACCTTGCTGATGGTCTGGCCGGCCATCTTCACGTCGGCGCTGATCCAGGTCTTCTTCAGGTCGACGTTGAAGTAGAGGCGTTCGGTCAGGCGATAGTCGAAGCCGGCCTGCAGCGCGGGGCCGAAGCTGTTCTTGCTGAGGTCCAGCGAGCCAACGCCCGGCACCTGCAGATTCACATTCGAGATGCGCGTGTAGTTGATGCCCGCGCCCACGTACGGCTTGAAGCGCGACTCGGGCGTGAAGTGGTATTGCATCGTCAGGATGGGCGGCAAGTGGCGGAAGCTGCCGATCTTGGTTGGGCCGCCCAGCGCGCTTTGCATGACCGTGACGTCCTGTTGTTGCGGGTAAGTCAGGATCAGCTCGGCCGCGAGGTGCGGCGTAAAGAAGTACGAGATGTCCAGCTCAGGCAGGACCTTGTTGTTGATCTGAATGGCATCAGCCGGAATGGCTAGTGCGGGCACCGCGTCGGATTTGTTGGCGGCTGTCAGGTTGACGGCGCGCAGACGCACCATCCAGTTGCCGGTGGCCGGCGCCAAATCCGTGCTCTGCGCAAAGGCGGTCTGGCTGAATCCGGCGGCAAGCATTCCGGCGGCAACAGCTACGGTGGCTAGGCGGTGAAAAGCCATGAATCGCTCCCTCTCGTGTCGTCTCGTGATGTGATGGGAGCCAGTCTCGCGGGGAAGTCGCTTGGCCGATTTGCTCGGGATCAAGTTCACCCCGTCGTCGATGACGCGTACGGCCGCCAATTTGACGGCACGCAAACTCTGCCGTCGCCCCTCGACGACAGTCGGGATGCAAGCGTTTGCCCACCGAAAATTGGGGACAGGTTCGCCGGCTTCACGCTACGATGGCGCTTTTCGCCGCACTGTCTTTTCCATGGCCCGCCTGCCTCGCCTCAGTCCCACCGATGTCCCTGTGCACGTGTTGCAGCGCGGCAACAATCGCCAGGTCGTTTTTCGCGGTGACGACGACTACGCGTTTTATCTCGATACGTTGCGCATGGCCGCGCGCGAGCACGACTTTGCCGTCCATGGCTTCTCACTGATGCCGAATCACGTCCACCTGGTGGGAACGCCCAAGGTGGCGGACAGCCTTTCGCGCACGCTGCAGGCGGTCGGGCGGCGCTATACGCGGTACTTCAACGCCGCGGCCGATCGCAGCGGAACGCTGTGGGAAGGGCGTTTCCGCTCGACCGTGCTGGACCCGGCCGAATGGGTGTTGCCGATGCTGCTGTATGTGGAGTCCAACGCCGTGCGCGCGGGTCTCGTCAGCACGCCGGAAGACGACCGATGGAGCACGTATCGGCACCATGTGGGCATCCAATCCATCCCGTGGGTGAGTGACCACTATTGCTATTGGCGGCTTGGTAATACGCCTTTCGAGCGCCAATCTCGCTATCGAACTTTGTGGCATGAAGGTTTGGGCTCAGATCAGCTGGCGCAGATTCGCCAGCATGTGCACAGCGGTTGGCCGCTTGGCAACGAGGCGTTTCTCGCGACACTGGCGCGCGCCGGAGGCCGCCGCGTTGCCCCATTGCCCAAAGGGCGACCGCCTCGCCAACCCGCAGAAGCGGTCGCGGAGGGCGGCGTGCGTACCGAATAGCGAGGTAGCGGCGCCGTCGTGCCCAGGTGCTTCGATGTGGACGAATTTAATCTGTCCCCAATAATAAACCCGCACTGTTGTCGTGCATTTATTAATTTACTCCGACCCCATTTAAAAACTTTTGCCTGTTACAGGCTGCTCTTTTATATTCGTTCCACCCCGCATTCATGGTGCGGCGCGCCATTGCCTGTCTGCCACCGCATCCGCACGATCGCGAGGGCCTTCCACGGTGCGCAGTACCGACAACCTCGGAAGATCGCCGTGGAACAACATTCCTTCCCCGCCGCACCGTCGGCCCAGGGTCTGTACGACCCGACCAATGAACATGACGCTTGCGGCGTCGGCTTTGTCGCTCACATCAAGGGCAAGAAGAGCCACGAGATCGTCCAGCAAGGCTTGCGCATCCTGCACAACCTCGACCACCGGGGCGCCGTCGGTGCCGATCCGCTGATGGGCGACGGCGCGGGCATCCTGCTGCAGATTCCCGACCAGTTCTTCCGCGAGGAGATGGCGAAGCAGGGCATCAACCTGCCGCCGGCCGGCGAATATGGCGTCGGCATGATCTTCCTGCCGAAGGAACACGCGTCGCGCCTAGCCTGCGAACAGGAACTTGAGCGCACCGTGCGCCTGGAAGGCCAGGTCGTGCTGGGCTGGCGCGATGTCCCGGTCGACAAGACCATGCCGATGTCGCCCACGGTGCAGAAGACCGAGCCGGTGATCCGCCAGATCTTCATCGGGCGCGGTCGCGACATCATGACCACCGATGCGCTGGAGCGGAAGCTGTACGTGATCCGCAAGACGGCAAGCCACGCGATCCAGGCGCTCAAGCTCAAGCACGGCAAGGAATATTTCGTGCCGTCGATGTCGGCGCGCACGATCGTCTACAAGGGCCTGCTGCTGTGCGAACAGGTCGGCCGCTACTACCAGGACCTGGCAGACCCGCGCACGGTGTCGGCGCTGGCGCTGGTGCACCAGCGTTTTTCGACCAACACGTTCCCCGCATGGGAACTGGCGCACCCATACCGCATGGTTGCCCACAACGGCGAAATCAACACCGTCAAGGGCAACGTCAACTGGATCAACGCGCGTACGGGCGGCATCTCGTCGCCGGTGCTGGGCGATGATCTGCCCAAGCTGTGGCCGCTGATCTATCCGGGTCAATCCGATACGGCATCGTTCGACAACTGCCTCGAACTGCTGACGATGGCCGGCTACCCGCTGGCCCAGGCGATGATGATGATGATTCCGGAAGCGTGGGAACAGCACACGCTGATGGACGACAACCGTCGCGCCTTCTACGAATACCACGCCGCGATGATGGAGCCGTGGGACGGCCCCGCCGCCATCTGCTTTACCGACGGCCGCCAGATCGGCGCGACGCTCGACCGTAACGGCCTGCGTCCGGCGCGTTATTACGTCACCGACGACGACATGGTCGTGATGGCCTCGGAAGCCGGCGTGCTGCCGATTCCCGAGTCGCGCATCGTCAAGAAGTGGCGTCTGCAGCCGGGCAAGATGTTCCTGATCGACATGGAGCAGGGTCGCATCATCGACGACAAGGAACTCAAGGACAACCTGGCGAACGCCAAGCCGTACAAGAGCTGGATCGATGCCGTGCGCATCAAGCTCGACGAGCTGGACGCGAAGCCCGAAGACGTGGCCGCCGAAACCAAGCCGGCCGCGAAGCTGCTGGATCGTCAGCAGGCTTTCGCCTACACGCAGGAAGACGTCAAGTTCCTGATGACCCCGATGGCCGCCAACGGCGAAGAAGCCGCGGGCTCCATGGGCAACGACAGCCCGCTGGCCGTGCTGTCGTCCAAGAACAAGACGCTGTACAACTACTTCAAGCAACTGTTCGCGCAGGTCACGAACCCGCCGATCGACCCCATCCGCGAAAACGTGGTGATGTCGCTCGTCTCGTTCATCGGCCCGAAGCCGAACCTGCTGGAGCTGAACAACATCAACCCGCCGATGCGTCTTGAAGTGAGCCAGCCCGTGCTGGACTTCAAGGACATGGCGAAGATCCGCAACATCGAGCACTACACCGGCGGCAAGTTCATGGCTTACGAGCTGGACATCTGCTATCCGGTGGCGTGGGGCAAGGAAGGCATCGAAGCGCGCCTGGCCTCGCTGTGCGCAGAGGCCGTCGATGCGGTCAAGTCGGGCTACAACATCCTGATCGTGTCGGACCGCGCGGTCGACGAGAAGCAGGCCGCGATTCCGGCGCTGCTGGCCACGTCTGCCATCCACCATCACCTGGTGGACAAGGGTCTGCGCACGAGCACGGGGCTGGTCGTCGAAACGGGCTCGGCCCGCGAAGTGCACCACTTCGCCCTGCTGGCCGGCTATGGCGCAGAAGCCGTGCACCCGTATCTGGCGATGGAGACGCTGGCCGAATTGGCGCCGGGCCTGGGCCTGACCGCCGAGAAAGCCATCTACAACTTCACCAAGGCGATCGGCAAGGGCCTGCACAAGGTGATGTCCAAGATGGGCATCTCGACGTACATGTCGTACACCGGCGCGCAGATCTTCGAAGCGATCGGTCTGTCGCGTGAACTGGTCGACAAGTACTTCCAGGGCACCGCATCGAACGTCGGCGGCATTGGCATCTTCGAGGTGGCCGAGGAAGCGCTGCGCCTGCACCGTGACGCCTTTGGCGATGCGCCGGTGCTGGCCAACATGCTGGACGCCGGCGGCGAATACGCCTACCGCGTCCGCGGCGAAGAGCACATGTGGACGCCGGATTCGATCGCCAAGCTGCAACATGCGACGCGCGCGAATTCGTACCAGACGTACAAGGAATACGCGAACCTCATCAACGATCAGAGCAAGCGCCACATGACGCTGCGCGGTTTGTTCGAGTTCAAGGTGGACCCGGCACGCGCGATTCCGCTGGAGGAAGTCGAACCGGCCAAGGAGATCGTCAAGCGCTTTGCGACCGGCGCCATGTCGCTCGGTTCGATCAGCACGGAAGCGCACACCACGCTGGCCGTGGCGATGAACCGCATCGGCGGCAAGTCGAACACCGGCGAAGGCGGCGAAGATGAGCGCCGCTACCGCAACGAACTGCGCGGCATTCCCATCAAGCAGGGCACGAAGCTGTCGGACGTGATCGGCCGCGAAGTGGTCGAGCGCGATCTGGAACTGCAAGAAGGTGATTCGCTGCGCTCGAAGATCAAGCAGGTGGCGTCGGGCCGTTTTGGCGTGACGGCCGAGTACCTGGCCTCGGCTGATCAGATCCAGATCAAGATGGCGCAGGGCGCAAAGCCTGGTGAAGGCGGTCAGCTGCCCGGCCACAAGGTGACGGATTACATCGGCAAGCTGCGTTACGCGGTGCCGGGTGTTGGCCTGATCTCGCCGCCGCCGCACCACGACATTTACTCGATCGAAGATCTGGCACAGCTCATTCACGACCTGAAGAACGTGAACCCGCGTTCGGACGTGTCGGTCAAGCTGGTGTCGGAAGTGGGCGTCGGCACGGTGGCAGCAGGTGTCGCCAAGGCCAAGGCAGACCACGTGGTGATCGCCGGTCATGACGGCGGTACCGGTGCCTCGCCGTGGTCGTCGATCAAGCATGCCGGCACGCCGTGGGAGCTGGGTCTGGCCGAGACGCAGCAGACGCTGATGCTCAACGGCCTGCGCAACCGCATCCGCGTGCAAGCCGACGGCCAGATGAAGACCGGCCGTGACGTTGCGATTGGCGCGCTGCTGGGCGCGGACGAGTTCGGCTTCGCCACCGCACCGCTGGTGGTCGAGGGCTGCATCATGATGCGCAAGTGCCACCTGAACACCTGCCCGGTGGGCGTGGCGACGCAGGATCCGGTGCTGCGCAAGAAGTTCTCGGGCAAGCCCGAGCACGTGGTGAATTACTTCTTCTTCGTGGCCGAAGAAGTGCGCGAAATCATGGCGCAGTTGGGCATCCGCACGTTCAACGAACTGATCGGCCGCGCGGACCTGCTCGACACGAAGTCCGGCATCGAACACTGGAAGGCCCGCGGCCTGGACTTCGCGCGCATTTTCTATCAGCCGGCCAAGAAGGAAGGCGAGCCGTGCTATCAGGTCGATGTGCAAGACCACGGTCTCGATCGCGCGCTGGATCATCAGCTTATCGAGAAGGCCAAGGCTGCACTGGAAAAGGGTGAGCGCGTGTCGTTCATCCAGCCGGTGCGCAACGTCAACCGCACTGTCGGCGCGATGCTCTCGGGCGAAGTGGCCAAGCGCTACGGCCATGAAGGTTTGCCTGATGACTCGATCCACGTGCAGATGCAGGGCACGGCTGGCCAGTCGTTTGGCGCGTTCCTGGCGCATGGCGTGACGCTGGACCTGGTGGGCGACGGCAACGACTACGTGGGCAAGGGCCTGTCGGGCGGCCGCGTGATCGTGCGCCCGCCGCACGAGTTCCGCGGTGAGCCGACCAACAACATCATCGTCGGCAACACCGTGCTGTACGGCGCGCTAGCCGGTGAGGCGTTCTTCAACGGCGTGGCCGGCGAGCGATTTGCGGTGCGCAATTCCGGGGCCACCACGGTGGTGGAAGGCACGGGCGATCACGGCTGCGAGTACATGACCGGCGGTACCGTCGTCGTGCTCGGCGCCACCGGCCGCAACTTCGCGGCAGGCATGTCGGGCGGCGTTGCCTACGTCTATGACGAAGACGGCCTGTTCGACAAGCGCTGCAACACGGCGCAGGTCGCGCTGGAATCCGTGCTGTCGGCAGCCGACCAGGAGAAGGCGCATACCCCGTCGACCTGGCACAAGGTGAACGGCGAGCGCGTGCTCGACGAGCAACTGCTCAAGGCGCTGGTGGAAAAGCACTTCCGCTATACGGGTTCCGAGCGTGCCAAGGAACTGCTGGCCGACTGGAACAACGCCCGTCGCCGCTTCGTCAAGGTCTTCCCGACCGAGTACAAGCGCGCGCTGGCCGAGATGTACGAACGCGAACAGGAAGCCGGCCGCGAACAGATCGCAGCCTGATTCCCGTCGATTTGGCGAATGGTTGATCCGCGCGATTGGCCATTCGCCGCCACCGAATACAACGCAACCTCACAAGACAGGCTCGACTGCCTGGCTGGCGCGACTGTGCCGGCAGAGCAGCATCGGGTCAGGAAGGACACCATGGGCAAGGCGACCGGTTTTCTCGAATTTCCCCGCCAGAACGAGGCATACGAAGCGCCCGAAGCGCGCGTGAAGCATTACAAGGAGTTCGTGTTCGCGCTGGCGGACAACGAAGCCAAGATCCAGGGCGCGCGCTGCATGGATTGCGGCATTCCGTTCTGCAACAACGGCTGCCCCGTCAACAACATCATCCCGGACTTCAACGACCTGGTGTATCGCCAGGACTGGAAGACGGCGATTGAAGTGCTGCACTCAACCAACAACTTTCCCGAGTTCACGGGCCGCATCTGCCCGGCACCGTGCGAAGCGGCTTGCACGCTGGGCATCAACGAACTGCCGGTGGGCATCAAGTCGATCGAGCACGCCATCATCGACAAGGCCTGGAAAGAAGGCTGGGTCGCGCCGCAAGTGCCCAAGCACAAGACTGGCAAGACCGTGGCCGTGGTCGGCTCCGGCCCGGCTGGCATGGCCGCAGCGCAGCAACTGGCGCGCGCCGGTCACGATGTGACGCTGTTCGAAAAGAACGATCGCATCGGCGGCCTGCTGCGCTACGGCATCCCCGACTTCAAGCTGGAAAAGGCACAGATCGACCGCCGCATGCAGCAGATGGAAGCCGAAGGCGTGACCTTCCGCACCGGCGTGATGGTGGGCGACAAGACGGTGCCGGCCGGCATCACCAACGACGCGCGGGAGATGATCTCTGCCGACGACATCCTCAAGCAATTCGACGCTGTCGTGCTGACGGGCGGTTCGGAAGTGCCGCGCGATCTGCCGGTGCCGGGTCGTGATCTGGACGGCGTGCATTACGCGCTGGAATTCCTCATCCCGCAAAACAAGGAAGTGGCCGGCGATGCGCCGAACCCGATTCGCGCCGATGGCAAGCACGTCATCGTGATCGGCGGTGGCGACACGGGCTCGGACTGCGTTGGCACGTCCAACCGCCATGGCGCCGCATCGGTCACGCAATTCGAACTGCTGCCGCGTCCGCCCGAAGAAGAGAACAAGCCGCTGGTGTGGCCGTACTGGCCGATCAAGCTGCGCACCTCGTCGTCGCATGACGAAGGCTGCGAGCGCGACTGGTCGGTCGCTACCAAGGCGCTCATCGGCGAGAACGGTCGCGTGACGGGCCTCACCGCCGTGCGCCTGGAGTGGAAGGACGGCAAGATGGCCGAGGTTGCAGGCAGCGAGTTCACGCTCAAGGCCGATCTCGTGCTGCTCGCGATGGGCTTTACCAACCCGGTCGGCGGCGTGCTGGATGCCTTTGGCGTGACGAAGGATGCGCGCAACAACGCGCGTGCCGCCACCGAGGGCGACAACGCCTACGCGACCAACGTGCCGAAGGTCTTCGCCGCCGGTGATGTGCGCCGTGGCCAGTCGCTCGTGGTGTGGGCCATCCGGGAAGGCCGCCAGGCTGCTCGCTCGGTTGACGCGTTTCTCATGGGCCATTCGGAACTGCCGCGCTGACCACGCGGTTGACCGTCTGACTCAGGCCCGCCTGCCTCGGCGGGCTTTTTTGTTTGTGACACGCGTGTTGTGGCGGCAGCGTCATGCCTCATGGTTTACGTCGACATGGTTTACATGAGTGCAGGGCGGACGGGCGGATTTCTAGAATGAGATCTCCCCGTGATCCCCGACCACCTCATGCGACCTCGTGCCCGCAATGTGCGTGCAGATGTGCCCCACGCGCCGGATGTGCCGCATATGCCGGACCGGCAGCGGCGGCGCACGCTTGCGTGGCTGGGCGTGCTGCCGGCAATGCTGACGTCGCCCGCGCATGCATTGCTGCAAGGGTATCCCTCGCAACCGCTGCGTCTGGTCGTGCCCGCGGCGGAAGGCAGCGCGTTTGATGCGCTTGCCCGGGCACTGGCGACGCAACTGCAGCAGCAGGTCGGCCGCGAGGTGGGCGTCGAAGATCGCCCGGCAGCCAATGGCATGGCCGCCGGCGAGGCCGTCGCCCGCGCGCCGTCCGATGGCCATACGCTTCTGCTTCAACAGACCACGTTCGTCGCCCAGCCCGCGCTGGAACCGGCATCGTATGACCCGCTACGCGATTTTCAACCGGTAGCGATGGTGGCTACGCTGCCGCTGTTTCTCGCCGTCGATGCGCGCCTGCCGATCTACTCCATCACCGATCTGCTTGCGCAGGCGCGCGGCGAGTCCGTCACGGTCAATTGCGGCTCGGATATCGTCGGCACGTGGTCGCATCTCGTCGCTGAGCAGTTTGTGCGCGACTACGCTTTCCACGCGCCGCACGTGGCCGTTCGCGGTGAAGCCGGGCTCGTGCAGCAGATTCTGGCTGGGCGCATGACGGCATGTTTCGCCTGCTATCCGAGCGTGGCGGCAGCCGCGGCCAATGGCCAGTTGCGGTTGCTCGGGGTGACAGGCGGTGCGCGCTCGCGCTTCGCGCCCGCTGTGCCGACGCTGCGCGAAGGCGGTCTCGCCGGATTCGATCGCAGCGCCTGGATCGGCACCTTCATGCCGGCGCGCACACCCCGGCTTCTGTCGATGCGCGCGGCAGCAGAACTGCGTCGCGCCGTCGCTTCCGGAGATGTCCACGCTACGTTGCGCGCAGGCGGCTTCGAGCCGGAATGGGATGCCCCCGACACGTTC
The DNA here is from genome assembly GCF_021173085.1 of Ralstonia wenshanensis. Taxonomy (NCBI): domain Bacteria; kingdom Pseudomonadati; phylum Pseudomonadota; class Betaproteobacteria; order Burkholderiales; family Burkholderiaceae; genus Ralstonia; species Ralstonia wenshanensis. Next base: position 2,907,718 of record NZ_CP076413.1, on the reverse strand, counting down.
GCCCAGGCCGTGCGCCGTGATGCCACGCATTGGCAAGGGGTGATTCGCCAAGCCGACCTACGTCTGGATAGCGGCGAATAAGGCACTTTCGTTTCTGCCCGCGCCGCCAAGACCGACTTCGCAGGCGCACCACTTTCAGCATCCCGCAAGACCCGAAAACCCATGGCGCGGCGAACAAGCCACACAAACTGTCGGTAAGAAAGGCGTGACTGACGGGCTACGCGGGTTTCCACCTATAATGGCGGGCCGCGCGAAGCCGCCCTTGTTGGCGGGTCTGCGGTCGTCAAGACAACGAGATGCGGCAGCATGAAGCCGCCAACCTGCCGAGCCCTCTGCACCGACCTCCACCGTGTCCACCCAGCCTTCCAACGCCGTTGTCGAACTCGATCAGGTCGATTTCGCCTATCAGCCAGGCGCGCGGCGCATCCTGTCCGGCCTGTGCATGCGCGTGCCCAAGGGCAGGGTGGTGGCCGTCATGGGCGGCTCCGGTTGCGGCAAGACGACAATTCTCCGGTTGATTGGCGGCCAAGTGGCCGCCGCCGCCGGCACTGTGCGCGTACACGGCCAGGACATCGGCGCCATGGACAAGCGTGCGCTGTACGCGGCGCGCCGCCAGATGGGCATGCTGTTCCAGTTCGGGGCGCTGTTTACTGATTTGTCCGTCTTCGACAATGTGGCATTTCCACTGCGCGAACATACCGAGCTGCCCGAAGCCCTCATCCGCGATCTGGTGCTGATGAAACTCAACGCGGTCGGCCTGCGCGGTGCGCGCGACCTGATGCCCTCGGAGATTTCCGGCGGCATGGCGCGGCGCGTGGCGTTGGCGCGGGCGATTGCGCTCGATCCGTCGCTCATCCTCTACGACGAGCCGTTCGCGGGGCTGGATCCGATCTCGCTGGGTTTGACCGCGTCGCTCATCCGCAAGTTGAACGACGCGCTGGGCGCGACCAGCATCATCGTCTCGCACGACGTGCAGGAGACGTTCCACATCGCCGATTACGTCTATTTCATTGCCAACGGCGGTATTGCCGCCCAGGGCACGCCGGCAGAGCTGACCGCGTCGACCGATCCGTTCGTGCGCCAGTTCGTGCACGGCGAGGCGGACGGCCCCGTGCCGTTCCACTATCCCGGAGCGCCGCTGGCCGATGACTTCGGTCTGGGCAAGACCGGAGGTGCGCAATGATTTCCGCCATCGGCCGCTTCGTTCTGGTGCTGATCGGCCGCTTCGGCTATGCGGCGCGCACGTTGATTTCGCTCATTGGTGCTTCCGGCGACGTGCTGCGCCGCCCGCGTCTGGTGATCGAGCAACTGCGCTTTGTCGGCAATGATTCGTTCATCATCATTGCCGTATCGGGGCTGTTCGTTGGCTTCGTGCTTGGCTTGCAGGGATACAACACGCTCAACCGCTACGGCTCCGAGCAGGCGCTGGGCCTGCTGGTGGCGCTGTCGCTGGTGCGCGAACTGGGGCCGGTGGTGACGGCGCTGCTCTTTGCTGGTCGCGCCGGTACCTCGCTCACGGCCGAGATTGGCCTGATGAAAGCCGGCGAGCAACTGATCGCCATGGAAATGATGGCCGTCGATCCGCTGGCCCGCGTGCTGGCGCCGCGCTTCTGGGCGGGCTTCATTGCCATGCCGCTGCTGGCGGCGATTTTCAGTGCGGTCGGTATTCTGGGCGGATACTTCGTCGGGGTCGGGTTGATTGGCGTAGACCCCGGGGCGTTCTGGTCGCAGATGCAGGCCGGCGTGGATGTCATGGACGACGTGCTGAACGGCGTCATCAAGAGTGTCGTGTTTGGTGTGGCGGTTACCTTCATTGCGCTGTATCAGGGCTATGAGGCCAAGGCCACGCCGGAAGGCGTCTCGCGCGCGACTACCCGGACGGTGGTGATCGCGTCGCTCACCGTGCTGGCGCTGGATTTCGTGCTCACGGCACTGATGTTCAGCTGAGCCGCCGGTTGTCGTTAGCGTTCAACGAGAAAAGATCATGCGTAAAAGCGTCCTCGATTTCTGGGTCGGCCTGTTCGTACTGGTGGGCATCATTGCGCTGCTATTCCTGGCGCTCAAAGCGGGCAATATGAGTTCGTTCTCGTTTGCCAAGACTTACCAGGTGAAGGCCGCCTTCGACAACATCGGCGGGTTGAAGGTGCGGGCTCCGGTCAAGAGTTCGGGGGTGGTGGTCGGCCGTGTGTCGCAGATCCTCTTCGACGACAAGAGCTACCAGGCCATCGCGGTGCTCGACATGGATCAGCGCTATCAGTTTCCGAAAGACAGTTCGGCCAAGGTCCTCACCTCGGGTCTGCTGGGCGAGCAATACATCGGTATCGAGCCGGGCGGCGACTCGGCCATGCTTGCCAGCGGCAGCAAGATCACGATGACGCAGTCGGCGGTGGTGCTGGAAAACCTGATCAGCCAGTTCCTGTACAGCAAGGCTGCGGATGCCGGTGCCGGCAGCGCAAATGGCAGCGCCGGCGGAGCCAAGCCGGCTGAGGGCAGTGGGAGCAAATAAATCATGAAAACAACGACATCCATCCGTACGCTGCGCAGCTTTGCGCTGGCCGTGGCAGCTGGCGCCACGCTGCTGGCTGGCTGTGCGACGGGGCCGAATGCCAATCCGGCCGATCCGATCGAGCCGTTCAACCGCGAAGTCTTCCGTATCAACGAGGACCTCGACAAGGGCGTGCTGAAGCCGGTCGCGCAAACGTATGTCGATGTGGTGCCGTCTCCGGCGCGCACGGCAGTGTCGAATTTCTTCTCGAACGCGGGCGATGTCTATTCGGCCGTCAACAATCTGCTGCAGTTGAAGGGCACGGCCGCGCTGGAAGACACCATGCGCGTGGCGATCAATACCGTGCTGGGTCTGGGTGGCCTGATCGACATTGCGTCGGACGCCGGCCTGCCCAAGCACAAGGAAGACTTCGGTCAGACGCTGGGTGTGTGGGGCGTGCCGTCGGGCCCGTACGTCGTTTGGCCGCTGCTCGGGCCCAGCACCGCGCGTGACACCGTGGGGTTCCTGGTCGACTGGCAGATGGATCCGCTCACGTACTGGCACGACAGCGCAGTCACCTACTCGCTGGCTGCGCTACGCGTGGTGGACGTGCGCGCGAACCTGCTTGGGGCCAGCAACGTGCTCGAACAGGCCGCTGTCGACAAGTACACGTTCCTGCGCGATGCCTACCTGCAGCGCCGTCGCTACCTGATCTATGACGGCAACCTGCCGGAAGATCAGGACAACAAGACCTCGCCGGATACCGGTGACGCCACGGTCTCGCCGTACCAGCGCTTTACCCCCAACTGGCCGGTGTTCCGTCGCTGATCGACACACGTAACAAGGTCGCCTCAAAGGTGACAAGGCGTAAAACTGGCCGGCCCGCACGAACTTGCCTGCGGGCGGTCTGTTCTAATCGCCAACAAGATTGTGGCGAACGCGCTGCAAGCGACCCGAAAATCACACTATAAGGACGCGATATGTTGAACAAGCTCCTCCGCTCCCTGTTTGCCGGACTCACCCTGACGGCTGCCGTTGCAGCCGCGCCGGTCCACGCCCAAGAAGCTGATGCACAGACCACCGTCAAGACGGCAGTGGACGACGTGCTCACCACCATCAAGAGCGATCCGGAACTGCGCGGCGGCAACATGAGCAAGGTGTTCCAGCTCGTCGACCAGAAGATCGTGCCGCGTGCCGATTTCAAGCGCACCACGCAAATCGCCATGGGCCGATTCTGGAACCAGGCATCGCCGGAGCAGCAACAGCAGATCCAGGAAGGCTTCAAGACGTTGCTCATCCGCACTTACGCCGGCGCGCTGTCGAACGTGAAGAACCAGACCGTTTCGTACAAGCCGTTCCGTGCAGCAGCAGATGACACCGACGTGGTGGTGCGCTCGACCGTGAACAACAACGGCGAGCCGGTGGCCCTGGACTACCGCCTGGAAAAGACGGCCGGTGGCTGGAAGGTGTACGACATCAACATCAGCGGCCTGTGGCTGTCTGAAACGTACAAGAACCAGTTTGCCGATGTCATCAGCAAGCGTGGCGGCGTGGCCGGCCTGGTGAGCTTCCTGAACGAGCGCAACTCGCAGCTCGAGAAGGGCCCGGCAAAGTAAGCAGCCTTCCGGTAGAATCGATGCAGCGGTCAACTCTGGCCGCTGTTTCTTTTTCTGACGCATCCATTTCCACCATGTTGACCTTGTCCGGCCCGCTGACTCACCGCGAAGCGCCGCGCGTTCTGCGCGAGGGCGAGGCTCAGCTCGGCCAAGCGCGCGAAGCCGGCAATGCCGCGCTGCACGTCGATTGCGCTGGCTTGTCGCAGGTCGATTCTTCTGCGCTGGCGGTGCTGCTGTCGTGGCAGCGCACGGCACAGAGCGCCGGTATCGTGCTCGATATCGCAGGCGCTCCGCAGGCGCTGTCCAACCTCGCCACGCTTTACGGCGTGGAGTCTCTGCTGGCCGTCGCGCCAGCCCTTGCTGCCCCCCATCACGCTCGACATTGACGCGGCGTCCGGTGCGGGGCGCGGGGTGATGCCCCCGAACCCGTCATCGCGATGCCGCGCTCCGGCCGAGGCGTCGCGCGCGCCCTGGCATTCGCGGTTTAGCGTCGCAGGGTGCGGCGCCGTGAGTTGGTGCAGTTCCCCTATAATTCTGGGTTTGTCGCTCTGCCGCTGCCATGTGCGGCATCCGCGGCCGTCATGATCGTGTCGATCCACGGCCTCGATATGCGCAGAGTAGTTCACTTTGTCGGCCATGAAAGCCATCGAAATCGCTGACGTCCGCAAGCGCTACAAGTCGTTGCAAGCGCTAAAGGGCGTGAGCCTGTCTGTCGAGCAGGGCGAGTTTTTCGGCCTGCTGGGCCCCAACGGCGCGGGCAAGACCACGCTGATCTCCATCCTCGCTGGCCTGAATCGTGCCGATTCCGGCCACGTGCGCGTGCTTGGTCACGACGTTGTCACCGACTACCGCATGGCCCGCCGCAAGCTCGGCGTGGTGCCGCAGGAACTGGTGTTCGATCCGTTCTTCACGGTGCGCGAAACGCTGCGCCTGCAGTCGGGCTACTTCGGCCTGACCAAGAACGACGACTGGATCGACGAGGTCATGGCCAACCTGGACCTGACCAACAAGGCCGACGCCAACATGCGCGCGCTCTCGGGCGGCATGAAGCGCCGCGTGCTCGTGGCGCAGGCGCTGGTACACCGCCCGCCCGTGATCGTGTTGGACGAGCCGACCGCCGGGGTGGACGTCGAGTTGCGCCAGACGCTGTGGAAATTCATCTCGCGCCTGAATCGCGAGGGCCACACTGTCGTGCTGACCACGCATTACCTGGAAGAAGCCGAATCCCTGTGCGACCGCATCGCCATGCTCAAGTTTGGCGAAGTGGTGGCGCTCGATCGCACGGCGAATCTGCTGTCGCAATTTGCCGGGCTGCAACTGGTGCTGAGCTTTTCGAAGGGAGCGCTGCCCGCGTCGCTGGAAGGCCTGCGCTTGCCGGGCAACCACGGCGAGCGTGGCGTGCGCCTGCGCTTGTCGGGCTATGGCGAGGTCGAACAGATTCTCGCTACGTGCCGCCTCGCCGGCTGTGAGATCGACGACATGGAAGTCGCCAAGGCGGATCTGGAAGACGTGTTCGTGCAGATCATGCGCCGCGAAGGTGGCTTGCCCGTGGGGCCTCAGACGCCCGCCATTCCCGATTCTGCGCTGGAGCCCGCTGCATGAACGCCATTCCCGAGAGCTTGCCGGGCCGCTGGGTCGGTTTCCGCACGCTGTTGTACAAGGAAGTGCTGCGCTTCTGGAAGGTGAGCTTCCAGACCGTGGCCGCGCCGGTGCTGACCGCGCTGCTGTATCTCCTGATCTTCGGCCACGTGCTGGAAGACCGCGTGAAGGTGTTCGACCAGTTGAGCTACACCGCTTTCCTGGTGCCTGGTCTGGTGATGATGAGCGTGCTGCAGAACGCGTTTGCTAACAGCTCTTCGTCGCTCATCCAGTCGAAGATCACCGGCAACCTGGTGTTCATCATGCTGCCGCCCCTGTCGCACTGGGAGATGTTCGGTGCGTACGTGTGCGCGTCCGTCATTCGCGGTCTGGCGGTGGGTACGGGCGTGCTGGTTGTGACGACCTTGTTTGCGCATCTGCACTTCGCGCAGCCGCTGTGGATCATCGTGTTTGCTGTGCTGGGCGCGAGCGTGCTCGGCACGCTGGGGCTGATTGCCGGTATCTGGGCTGAAAAGTTCGATCAGCTTGCGGCGTTCCAGAACTTTCTGATCGTGCCGGCCACCTTCCTGGCGGGCGTGTTCTATTCGATTCATTCACTGCCGCCGTTCTGGCAGGCGGTGTCCCACGCCAACCCGTTCTTCTACATGATCGACGGCTTCCGCTACGGCTTCTTCGGCGTGTCCGATGTGCCGGTGACGACGAGCCTCGGCGTGATGCTGATCGCGTTGGTCGTGGTGGGGGGATTGGCCCTGCAGATGCTGCGCACGGGCTACAAGCTGCGCCATTGATGCGTCGATAACAAAACGAACGACGCTCACCCTAACGTTTTGCAGGAGAAGGGACGGCTATGTTGCCCACACCCGAACAAGTCAAGCAGTACATCGAAACCGGCCTGCCGTGCGAGCACCTCGAAGTCGAGGGCGACGGCCAACACTTTTTTGCCACCATCGTCAGCGCGCAATTTGAGGGCAAGCGGTTGATCCAGCGTCACCAGCTCGTCTATGCAGCGCTGGGTGAGCGGATGCGCGCGGAAATCCACGCGCTGTCCATGAAGACGCTCACCCCGGCGGAGTGGCAGTCCTGATGGCCGAGCTTGATCCCACCCCGGTTACCGTTTCAACCGATTCCGACCTTGCGCTCGCCGAGCGCTCTCCCCAAAGTGATCGACGAGACGTCTCGCTCATGGACAAACTGCTGATCGAAGGCAATGGCCCGTTGTCGGGCGAAATCCGCGTGTCTGGCGCCAAGAACGCCGCGCTGCCCATCATGTGCGCCGCGCTGCTGACGGCCGAGCCGCTGGCGCTGAGCAATGTGCCGAACCTGCAGGACGTGCGCACGATGCTCAAGCTGCTGCGCCAGATGGGCGTGGAAGGCGTGCTCGACGGTCACAACCTCACGCTCGACGCCGCGACCATCCACACGCCGGAAGCTTCGTACGACCTGGTGAAGACGATGCGTGCGTCGATCCTGGTACTGGGCCCGCTGCTGGCGCGTTTCGGCCATGCGCGTGTGTCGCTGCCGGGCGGTTGCGGCATTGGCGCGCGTCCGGTCGACCAGCACATCAAGGGCCTGCAGCAGATGGGCGCCGAGATCGTCATCGAGCACGGTTACATCGAGGCCAAGCTTGCTGATGGCGCCAAGCGTCTGCGCGGCGCGCGCATCGTCACCGACATGGTGACGGTGACGGGCACCGAAAACCTGCTAATGGCCGCTGCACTGGCCGACGGCGAAACGGTGCTGGAAAACGCCGCACGCGAGCCCGAGGTGACCGACCTCGCCAATCTGCTCGTGAAGATGGGCGCGCGCATCGAAGGCATCGGCACCGACCGTCTGGTGATCCAGGGCGTGGAAGCGCTGCACGGCGCCGCGCACACGGTGATTGCCGATCGTATCGAAGCTGGCACGTTCCTGTGCGCCGTGGCTGCAGCCGGCGGCGACGTGACGCTGCGCGGCGTGCCGCCCGGCATTTTGGACGCCGTGCTCGACAAGCTGCGCGAAGCCGGCGTGACGCTCACCACGGGCGACGACTGGATCCGTGTGCAGATGACGGGCCGCCCCAAGGCCGTGAGCTTCCGCACGTCGGAATACCCGGCGTTCCCGACCGACATGCAGGCGCAGTTCATGATGCTCAACGCCATTGCCGAAGGCTCTGCCACGGTAACGGAGACCATCTTCGAGAACCGCTTCATGCACGTGCAGGAACTCAACCGCCTGGGCGCCAATATCGTCATCGACGGCAAGACGGCCGTGGTGACGGGCGTCGAGCAATTGTCGGGCGCGACCGTCATGGCGACCGACCTGCGCGCCTCGGCCAGCCTCGTCATTGCCGGTTTGATCGCGCAGGGCGAGACGCTGGTCGACCGCATCTATCACCTTGATCGCGGCTACGACCGCATTGAAGACAAGCTGTCCGCTGTCGGCGCCAAGATCCGCCGCATTCAAGCGTAAGGTAAGGAACCCGCCGGCCATGAACGCATTCCAGTCCGCCTCCAACCAGCTCACGCTGGCGCTGTCCAAAGGGCGCATCTTTGAAGAGACGCTGCCGTTGCTGAAGGCTGCCGGCATCGAGGTGACCGAAGATCCGGAAACCTCGCGCAAGCTGATTCTGCCCACCTCTGACCCGGCGTTGCGCGTGATCATCGTGCGCGCTTCGGACGTGCCGACCTACGTGCAATACGGCGCGGCGGACTTCGGTGTGGCCGGCCGCGACGTGCTGATGGAGCACGGCATGGCGGGCCTGTATGCGCCCATCGATTTGAACATTGCCCGCTGCCGCATGTCGGTGGCGGTGCCCAAGGGCTTCGATTACGCCAACGCGGTGCGCCAGGGTGCGCGCCTGTCGGTGGCGACGAAGTATCTGAATACCGCGCGCGAGCACTTCGCCAAGAAGGGCGTGCACGTCGACCTGATCAAGCTGTATGGCTCGATGGAGCTGGGCCCGCTGGTGGGCCTGGCTGACGCCATCGTCGACCTGGTCAGCACGGGCGGCACGCTGCGCGCGAACAACCTCGTCGAGGTGGAAGAGATCGTGCAGATCTCGTCCCGACTCGTCGTCAACCAGGCTGCGCTGAAACTCAAGCGCGACCGGCTGGCGCCCATCCTCGACGCTTTCGAGCGCGCCTCTGCGACGGACGCGCGCGTTGGGGAAGCCGCATGAGCCTGACCATCCGTAAGCTGGACTCGGCTGAAGCCGGATTCGCGGCGCAACTGCGCCAGGTGCTTGCTTTTGAAGCGAGCGAAGACGAAGCCATTGACCGCGCCGCCGCGCAGATCCTGGCCGACGTGAAGGCGCGCGGCGATGCCGCCGTGCTGGAAGCCACGCGCCGCTTCGACCGCATCGAAGCCGACAGCGTGGCCGCGCTGGAACTGTCGCCGGCCACCCTGCAAGCCGCGCTCGATGGCCTGGAGCCCAAGCGCCGCGCGGCACTTGAAGCCGCTGCCGCCCGCGTACGTGCGTATCACGAGAAGCAGAAGATCGAGTGCGGGACGCACAGCTGGGAATACGCCGAAGCTGACGGCACGGTGCTTGGCCAGAAGGTGACGCCGCTCGACCGCGTGGGCATTTACGTGCCGGGCGGCAAGGCGGCGTATCCGTCATCGGTGTTGATGAACGCGATTCCGGCGCGCGTGGCCGGCGTCAAGGAAATCATCATGGTGGTGCCCACGCCCGGCGGCGTGCGCAATGAGCTGGTGCTGGCTGCGGCTTGCATCGCCGGCGTGGACCGCGTGTTCACCATCGGCGGCGCGCAGGCCGTGGGTGCGCTGGCTTATGGCACGGACACCGTTCCCGCCGTCGACAAGATCGTCGGCCCGGGTAACGCCTATGTGGCTGCTGCCAAGCGTCGCGTGTTCGGCACCGTTGGCATCGACATGATTGCCGGTCCGTCGGAAATCCTTGTCATCTGCGATGGCACGACCGATCCGGACTGGGTGGCGATGGACTTGTTTTCGCAAGCCGAGCACGACGAGCTGGCCCAGTCGATCCTGCTGTGTCCGAACGCCGAGTTCATCGCGCAGGTGGAAGCCAGCATCAACCGCCAGCTTGAAGACATGCCGCGCCGCAGCGTGATTGCCGAGTCGCTGTCGGGCCGTGGCGGGCTCGTCAAGGTGCGCGACATGGAAGAGGCGTGCGACATCGCCAACGACATCGCGCCCGAGCATCTGGAGATTTCGGCAGAGAACCCGCGCCAGTGGGCTGAGCGCATCCGCCACGCCGGCGCGATCTTTCTCGGCAAGTACACCAGCGAATCGCTGGGCGATTACTGCGCGGGCCCGAACCACGTGCTGCCCACGTCGCGCACGGCGCGCTTCTCGTCGCCCCTGGGCGTGTACGACTTCATCAAGCGTTCCAGCCTGATCGAGGTGAGCGAAGCCGGGGCGCAGATGCTGGGCGAAATTGCGGCCGAGCTGGCCTACGGCGAAGGCCTGCAGGCGCATGCCCGCAGTGCTGAATATCGCCTGCAACGTCCCACGTCCGAATAACGCCCGCCGCACAACGATGACCGCCACCGCTCCGGCCCAAGCCTCTCTGGATGACCTGCTCGCCCGCATCGTGCGCGACGACGTCCGCGCCATGGGCGCGTACCACGTGCCCGACGCGACCGGCATGGTCAAGCTGGACGCGATGGAGAACCCGTATCCGCTGCCGGCAATGCTGCGCGACGCATTGGGCAAGCGCCTGGCCGAAGTCGCACTCAATCGCTACCCGGTGCCGACCGCCGACACGCTCAGGGCACAGATCAAGCAGGTGATGCACGTGCCGGCCGGCGCCGAGGTGCTGCTGGGCAACGGTTCGGACGAGATCATCAGCCTGATCGCCATTGCGGCGGCCAAGCCGGGCGCGACCGTGCTGGCGCCGGTGCCGGGCTTCGTGATGTACGCGATGTCGGCGCAGCTGCTGGGCCTGAACTTCGTCGGCGTGCCGCTTAAGGCAGACCTGACGCTCGACCGTGAAGCCATGCTGGCCGCCATGACCGAGCACCAGCCTGCCGTCATCTACCTGGCGTATCCGAACAACCCGACCGGTAACCTGTTCGACGCGGCCGACATGGACGCGATTATCCGCGCGGCTCGCGGCCCGGTGTGCCAGAGCCTGGTGGTGGTCGACGAGGCCTACCAGCCGTTCGCGCAACACAGCTGGATGCCGCGCCTGCGCGATTTCGATCACCTTCTGGTGATGCGCACCGTCTCCAAGCTGGGCCTGGCCGGCATCCGCCTCGGCTACGTGGCAGGCCACCCGAAGTGGATCGCCGAGTTGGACAAGGTGCGCCCGCCGTACAACGTAAATGTGCTGACCGAGGCCACCGCCCAGTTCATGCTTGAACACGTGGACGTGCTGGATGCCCAGGCAGCGACCCTGCGCGCCGAGCGCACCAAACTGATCGATGCACTGTCGGCCCAGCCCGGCGTGACGGTCTTCCCGAGCGCGGCAAATTTCATCCTGCTGCGCGTGCCCGATGCCGCCGCTTTGTTCGAGCGCCTGCTCAATCGGCGGATTCTGATTAAAAACGTCAGTAAAATGCACCCGTTGTTGACCAACTGTCTGCGCGTGACGGTCAGCAATCCCGAAGAAAACGCGCAATTTATCGATGCCTTTGCCGCATCGATGCAGGAAGCCCCATGAGCCGCCGTGCCGAGGTCACTCGCAACACCTCTGAAACGCAGATCCGCGTCGCCCTTGATTTGGACGGCACGGGCAAGCAGACGCTGAACACCGGCGTCCCCTTCCTCGACCACATGCTCGACCAGATCGCCCGTCACGGCATGGTCGACCTGGACGTTTCGGCCACCGGCGACACCCATATCGACGACCACCACACCGTGGAAGACGTCGGCATCACGCTGGGCCAAGCCGTCGCCAAAGCCATCGGCGACAAGAAGGGCATCGTGCGCTACGGCCACAGCTATGTGCCGCTGGACGAAGCGCTGTCGCGGGTGGTCATCGACTTCTCCGGCCGTCCGGGCCTGGAGTTCCACGTGCCGTTCACGCGCGCACGCGTCGGCAACTTTGACGTGGACCTCTCCATCGAATTCTTCCGCGGGTTCGTCAACCATGCCGGCGTGACGCTGCATATCGACAACCTGCGCGGCGTCAACGCGCACCACCAGATCGAAACCGTGTTCAAGGCCTTCGGCCGTGCGCTGCGCATGGCGGTCGAGATCGACCCGCGCGCTGCCGGCACGATTCCGTCGACCAAGGGCGCACTGTAAATCACTGCGTCGGCCTGGCCGCGCCTACCCGACTCCCAAACCGGCCGCCGATCCGATGGATCTGACAAAAAGCTTTTTCTCGCTGCTCGCCCTGATCAACCCGATCGGGGCGATCCCGTTCTTCATCAGCCTGACCGAGAGCCAGACAGACGAAGAGAAGCGCCGCACCATCAAGGTCGCGTCGATTTCGGTGGCGATCGTGATCGGCCTGTCGGCGTTGCTCGGCGAGCAGATCATCAGCTTTTTCGGGTTCTCGGTTGGCTCGCTCCAGGTTGGCGGCGGGATCATCATGATCATGATCGCGCTGAACATGCTCAATGCGCAGACCAGCCGCACCAAGGCCACGCCCGAAGAAGAGGACGAGGCCGGCGCAAAGGCCAGCATTGCCGTTGTGCCGCTGGCGATTCCGCTGCTCACGGGCCCGGGCTCAATCAGCACGGTCATCGTCTATGCCGGCAAGACCAAGCATTGGTGGGACCTGTTTCTCCTGGCGGGGGTCGGTGTTGCGATCGCAGTTGTGGTCTGGATCGTGTTGCGCGCGGCCGAGCCGATCGCCCGCGTGATCGGTCGCACCGGCATCAATGTCGGTACGCGGTTGATGGGCTTGATCCTGGCGGCGCTGGCCGTGGAATTCATTGTTGATGGGCTGAAAACCCTGTTGCCCGTACTGAGGGCCTAAGTTAAGTCATGACTAAGATCGCAATCGTCGATTACGGCATGGGCAATCTGCGCTCGGTAGCGCAAGCCCTGATGGCCGTTGCTCCAGAGGCCGATGTGCGCATCAGTGCGCAAGCGGATGAAATTCGTTCGGCCGACCGCGTGGTGCTGCCGGGGCAGGGCGCCATGCCCGATTGCATGGCCGCGTTCGACCAGTCGGGCCTGCGCGACGCTGTGCTGGAGGCATCGCGCAGCAAGCCGATGCTTGGCGTGTGCGTGGGTGAGCAGATGCTGCTCGAGCGCAGCACCGAGGCGCGCCCGGGCCAGCAGTACACCGAGGGGTTGGGCCTCATCAAAGGCGATGTGGTCCGCTTTGACCTGGACGGCCAGTTGCAGCCGGACGGCTCACGGTACAAAGTGCCTCAGATGGGCTGGAACCGCGTGCACCAGAGTCGGGCCCACGCCCTCTGGGAAGGTGTGGCGGATCAGAGCTACTTCTATTTCGTGCACAGCTACTACGCCCGGCCTGCCAACGCCGACGAATCGGTGGGAGAGACCGAATACGGCGTGCGGTTTACCTCCGCCATCGCCCGGGATAATATTTTTGCAACACAGTTTCACCCGGAAAAAAGTGCGCAAGCCGGCCTGCAGATCTACCGGAACTTTGTGCACTGGAATCCGTGACGCCCGCCGTGGCGTCGCAATCGAATCCATTTTTCGCCCTTTTTAATCTTTTCCCCTCAACTCTGTCGTCACGCTTATGTTGCTCATCCCGGCCATCGACCTGAAGGACGGTCAGTGTGTGCGCCTCAAACAAGGCGATATGGATCAAGCCACCGTATTCTCGGAAGACCCTGCAGCCATGGCGCGGCATTGGGTCGAGCAGGGTGCGCGCCGCTTGCACCTTGTCGATCTGAATGGCGCTTTCGCGGGCAAGCCGCGTAACGAGGCGGCTGTAAAGGCCATCCTCGCCGAGGTGGGCGATGAGATTCCCGTGCAACTCGGCGGCGGCATTCGCGATCTGGGCACCATCGAGCGCTGGCTCGACGATGGCTTGTCGTACGTAATCATCGGCACGGCGGCGGTCAAGGACCCGGGTTTTCTGCGGGACGCATGCACGGCGTTCGGCGGTCACATCATCGTCGGGCTCGATGCCAAGGACGGCAAGGTGGCGACCGACGGCTGGAGCAAGCTCTCCGGCCACGAAGTCGTTGACCTCGCCAAGAAGTACGAAGACTACGGCGTCGAAGGCATCATCTACACGGACATCGGCCGCGACGGCATGCTGCAGGGCATCAACATCGATGCCACCGTCAAGTTGGCACAGTCGGTGAAGATTCCGGTCATTGCCAGTGGCGGCCTGTCGAACCTGAAGGACATCGACCACCTGTGCGCGGTCGAAGAGCATGGCGTGGAGGGCGTGATCTGTGGTCGCGCGATCTATTCCGGCGACCTGAACTTCAAGGAAGCGCAAGCCCTTGCGGACAAACTCGGCGCGGCCTGATTGTTGATCCAGCCGTGCACAACGGGCGCTTTGGCGCCCGACTCATCATGCTAGCCAAACGAATCATCCCCTGCCTGGACGTGACCAACGGCCGGGTGGTCAAGGGCGTCAACTTCGTCGAATTGCGCGACGCCGGCGACCCCGTCGAAATCGCACGCCGCTACGACGAGCAGGGCGCCGACGAAATCACCTTCCTCGACATCACGGCCACGTCGGACGGGCGTGACCTGATGCTCGGCATCATCGAAGCGGTGGCTTCGCAGGTGTTCATTCCGCTGACGGTGGGCGGCGGTGTGCGTGCGCTGGAAGATGTGCGCCGGCTGCTCAATGCGGGGGCGGACAAGATCAGCATGAACTCGTCGGCGGTGGCGAATCCGCAACTGGTTTCTGACGCTAGCGCCCGCCACGGCGCGCAATGCATTGTCGTGGCCATCGACGCCAAGAAGGTGTCGGCTGAAGGCGAGGCTCCGCGCTGGGAAGTTTTCACGCACGGTGGCCGCAAGGGCACGGGCCTGGACGCGGTGGCATGGGCACGTGAAATGGCGCAGCGTGGCGCCGGCGAAATCCTGCTTACCAGCATGGATCGGGACGGCACCAAGGCTGGCTTCGATCTGGAACTCACGCGCGCCGTGTCGGACGCCGTGCCTGTGCCCGTCATCGCCTCGGGCGGCGTGGGCAATCTGCAGCATCTGGCAGACGGCATCCAGCAAGGTCACGCCGATGCGGTGCTGGCCGCGAGCATCTTCCATTACGGGGAATACACCGTCGGCCAGGCCAAGCAATTCATGGCCGAGCATGGCATTCCAGTACGGATCGGACTATGAGCAAGAAGTGGCTGAACAAGGTCCACTGGGACGACAACGGCCTGGTGCCTGTGATCGTGCAGGAACAGGGCAGCAATGACGTTCTGATGTTTGCCTTCATGAACCGTGAGGCACTGCAGAAAACTGTGGAATCCGGCGAGGCCGTGTTCTGGTCGCGCTCGCGCAAGCGCTTGTGGCACAAGGGCGAGGAGTCCGGCCATATCCAGAAAGTGCACGAAATCCGCCTCGACTGCGATGAAGACGTAGTCTTGCTCCGCGTCACACAAATCGGCGGCATCGCCTGCCATACTGGGCGCCACGCGTGCTTTTTCCAGAAGTTCGAAGGCAATGTGGAAGACGGCGATTGGCACACCGTCGAGCCGGTGCTGAAGGACCCTGACGACATCTACGCCGGCAAGCCCGGCCACAATCATGAGTGACACCCTGCGCCGCCTGGGCGAGGTGCTCGAATCCCGCAAGCTTGCCAATGGTGGCGACCCGGAAAAGAGCTACATCGCCCGTCTGTTCAACAAGGGCGACGATGCCATCCTCAAGAAGATCGGCGAAGAGGCCACCGAGACGGTCATGGCCGCCAAGGATGCCCGGGCCGCAGGCATGACCGACGAGGCGCGCAGCAAGGTGGTCTACGAAGTGGCGGACCTCTGGTTCCACACCATGGTGTTGCTGTCGCATTTCGACCTCACGCCAGATGACGTGGTGAACGAACTGGCGCGCCGCGAAGGGCTTTCCGGCCTGGAAGAAAAGGCGCTGCGCAAGTCGCAGGCGCGCGACGCGGCGGGTGACTGACTACGGTGGCGAATCGTCGCAGGGAGGCAGCGTGGACAAATACGGAGCAGCAGTGGTGGTGACGGATGACGCGGAGCGCCTGGCAGGGCTGCGTCGTCTGACGCATATCCTGTATGCGCTCTACGCCATTTTTTGGCTGACCGGCGGTATCACTGCATTGATTGCCATCATCGTCGGGTATGTTAAGCGCGACGATGTGCGCGGCACGCTGTATGAGTCGCACTTTCGTTGGCAGATCCGTTCGTTCTGGTGGTGCGTACTGTGGGGTGTGATCGGCGTGCTGCTCATTCCCGTGGCCTTCATCGGCTTTGCCGTCCTGTGGGCTCTGGGCATCTGGATGCTGTATCGTATTGTGAAAGGTTGGCTGTATCTGAACGACAGCAAGCCGATGTACGCAAATCCGTAAAATCAACCAATGGCGTCGCCACCGTTGCGACGCCACCAGCCGTATTTACGTGGGAGTAGGACATGGGTTCCTTTAGCATTTGGCATTGGCTGATCGTGCTGGTCATCATCATGATGGTGTTCGGCACGAAGAAGCTGCGCAATATCGGTTCGGATCTGGGCAGCGCCGTGAAGGGCTTCAAGGACGGCATGCGCGAAGGTCAGGAAGACAAGCCAGCAGGCTCGCCGCAACAGACCGCCGGCCAGCCGCCGCGCGAGCTGCACGATTCGACGACGATCGACGTCGAAGCGCGCGACAAGTCCAAGCAAGGCTGAACCGACGCGCGCTGACCGATGATCGATCTCGGCATTTCCAAGCTGGCGCTGATTGGCATGGTAGCGCTCGTCGTTATCGGGCCGGAGCGTCTGCCCAAGGTGGCGCGCACCGCTGGCGCCTTGCTTGGCCGCGCGCAGCGCTACATCGCCGACGTGAAGGCCGAGGTCAGCCGCGAAATCGAGCTGGAGGAGTTGCGCAAGATGCGCACCGACTTCGAGCAGGCCGCGCGCAATGTCGAGCAGACCATCCACCAGGAGGTCAGCAAGCACACGACCGAGATCAACGAGCGCCTGAACGAGGCGCTTGGTGATCCTGCGCAAACGGCGACCTCCGCTCCAGACTGGCGCCCGGCACCGGGCAAGTCGCGCAACGGCCGCAACAGCTGGCGCAACAAGCAACTTTCGATGCCCAAGTGGTACCGCCAGAAGCAGGGCGTGCGCATGTGGGCCCAATCGGGTGCGGCACGCGTCAAGCGCCATCGTCCGCCCATCGTTGCAGCACAGTCGCGTGCGCGCTCCTTCTTCGAATGATCTTTCGGGCGCGTGCCGTGTCTGCGGTGCCGCGTCCTGACTTCCCTCTCTCCCATCCGACATGAGTGCCGCTCCGCTCGATCCGCAAGAGTCGCCCGAGGACGGCGCGCAGGAAACCTTCATTTCGCACTTGGTCGAGTTGCGCGAGCGCATCGTCAAGGCAGGTGCAGGCGTGCTACTGGTCTTTCTGGGCCTGGTCTACTGGGCGCCGGATATCTTCAACCTGTTCTCGCGGCCGCTGATCCAGGCGTTGCCCAAGAACGGTCACATGATCGTGACGGACGTCACCGGCTCGTTCTTCGTGCCGATGAAGGTGACGCTGCTGGCCGCCTTCCTGATTGCTCTGCCGTGGGTGCTGTACCAAATCTGGCGCTTTGTGGCGCCAGGGCTGTATACGCACGAGAAGCGGATGATCATGCCGCTGGTGATAAGCACCTACGTGCTGTTCCTGTGCGGTGTGGCGTTTGCGTATTTCCTGGTGTTCCCGACGGTGTTCAAGGTGATGGCGCACTACAATGCGCCGCTGGGTGCCGAGATGTCCACCGACATCGACAAGTACTTGAGTTTCGCCATGACCACGTTCCTTGCCTTCGGCATCACCTTCGAGGTGCCGGTGGTCGTGATGGTGCTTGTGCGCTTTGGCATCGTGAGCCTGGATAAGCTGCGGCAGGCGCGGCCATACGTGGTGGTGGGGGCGTTCGTGATTGCCGCGGTGGTGACGCCCCCGGACGTGATGTCGCAGCTACTGTTGGCTGTGCCGCTCTGGTTGCTGTACGAGCTGGGGCTGATCTTGGCGGCAATTTTCCTGCGTCAGGCCACGGCTGCGGAGAGCAATCCCGAGCACTTGCCGGTGGTGAAGGACTGACACGCCGACCCCAGCGTCAGCCAAAGAAAAAGGCAGCCGAGGCTGCCTTTTTTGTTGCCGATGAATTCGCTGTTGCTTTAGGCGGCATACAGCCAGAACTGTTCGCGCGGGAAGGTCAGTGCGTACTTGCCGTTGCTCGGGGCGCTGGCGGAGTAGGCGCGCAGCCCTGTACCGGTCGCGCCGCTGTCGTCGGTGGCACGGAACAGGCATTCCCAACGGTCGCCCAGGTACATGCGCGTTGCGAGCGGCAGGTGGATGGTGTTGTCGGCGTTGTCGACACCCACGCGCACCTGCTCGAGGCGGATCACTCCGTGCGCTGAGGCACCCGGCTTCAAATCACCGCGCGCAACACCCCACAGCGACCAGCCGCCGGTCTCGTCCACCAGGCGGGCCATGCCGTCACGCACTTCGGCGATCTTGCCGTTGATGCGGTTGTTGCTGCCCATGAACTCGGCGGTGAAGAGCGTTTCTGGCGCGCCGTACATCTGCTCGGGCGTGCCTTGCTGTTCGATCACGCCGTTGTTCAGCAGCAGGATGCGGTCGGACATGGCCATTGCTTCGCTCTGGTCGTGCGTGACCATCAGGGCCGAAAGGCCCAGACGCACGATCAGTTCGCGCAGGAAGGCGCGGGCTTCTTCGCGCAGTTTGGCGTCGAGGTTTGAGAGCGGCTCATCGAGCAGGATCACGGGCGGGTTGTAGACCAGCGCACGGGCGATGGCCACGCGCTGCTGCTGACCACCGGAGAGCTGGCTCGGGAAACGCTCGCCCAGATGGCCGAGGCCCAGTTGCTGCAGCACCGCCTGCACGCGTTCCTTGATCTGCGCGGCAGGCGTCTTGCGCAGCTTGAGCGGGTAGGCGACGTTCTCGGCCACGGTCTTGTGCGGCCACAAGGCGTAGGACTGGAACACCAGGCCCAGGTTGCGCCCTTCGGCCGGCACGTCGAGCTTCTTGGCGCCGTCGAACATGACCCGATCGCCGATCTTGACGGTGCCCTGGCTGGCCTGTTCGAGGCCGGCGACAGCACGCAGCAGCGTGGTCTTGCCCGAACCAGATGGGCCCAGCAGCGAGACGACCTCGCCCTTCTGCAGCTGCATCGAGACACCCTTGAGAACCGGGTTGTTACCGTATTGCAGGTGCAGGTCGTTGACAGTGAGTTCAATCATGGAGCTTCACTCCGAAACGCAGTGCGATGCCGAGGCCGACGGCCACTAGCACGATATTGACGAAGGACAGCGCGGCAACGATATCGATGGCGCCGCCCGCCCACAGGGAAACCAGCATCGAGCCGATCGTCTCGGTGCCCGGCGACAGCAAATACACACCGGTCGAGTACTCGCGCTCGAAAATCAGGAAGATCAGCAGCCAAGCACCGAGCAGGCCGTAGCGCGTGAGCGGCACGGTCACATCGCGCGTGGTGCGGGCGCGGGTGGCGCCCACCGAGCGTGCGGCTTCTTCCAGCTCCGGGCCGACTTGCAGCAGCGCGGCCGAGATCAAGCGCAGGCCATAGGCCAGCCACACCACCGTGTAGGCGATCCACACGCTGAAGATCGTGCTGCGCAGGTCGCGCAGGCTCGGCACGACGTTTTCGATGATCCAGTTGGCAAACGGCAAGCCGCTGTCGGTCAGGCCGGTCTCGATCCAGTTCGGTACGAACAGGAACACCCACAGGAAGGCCAGGCCAGCCAGCAGACCGGGAATGGCACGAGGCACCAGCACGCTGTAATCGAGGAAGCGCGTCCAGCCATCCGGCTTCCGGTGCATGGCCAGGCCGATACATGTGTAGCAGCCCACCGCCAGCGCGCCGCCGATCACGCCGATCAGCACCGTGTTCACCATCGCCCGCAGGAACTGCGGTTGCTCGAAGATCTGCTGGAATGCCGTGGTCGAGAACGCCTCGGCCAGCGACACGCCTTCACCCCAGTTCGACACGAAGGCGCGCAGCGCGATACCCGAGAGCGGCACCACCACCGTCACGAAGAACCACAGCACTACCACCGCCCACGCCGGCCAGCGCCAGCTGCCCAGCGGCAGCGGACGGCTGCGCGTGACCTTGCCTTTGACGGTGACAAAGCGGTTGGCCGACTTGAGCATGTAGCGTTGCAGCAGCACCAGCGGGAACGTCACCATCACGAGGCAGACCGCCACGGCCGCCATCAGGTGATACGCCGGCGTGCCCAGCTTGTTCGTCAGCTTGTACAGATATGTGGCCAGCACCAGGTGGCCTTCCGGATCGCCCAGCACGAGCACGAGGCCGAACACCTCGAAGCCCAGGAACGTCACCAGCACGGCTGCGTACAGCAAGGCAGGGCGCACCATCGGCAGGCTCACGTTGAGCGCCACCGACAGCGGCGATGCGCCCGCGATCCGCGCGGCTTCTTCCACGTCCGAACCGAGGCTGCGCAGCGCCGACGAGACATACAGATACACGTGCGGCACGTGCGTCAGGCCGGCAATGATGATGATGCTCGTGAACGAATACACGTTCCAGGGCACACCACCAAACAGGCTCTTGAACCACACGGTGTAGAAACCCACCGGGCCGGCGGACACCACGTAGCCGAACGCCAGCACCATCGGCGAGACGAACACCGGAATCATCAGCAGCGGTTCGAGAACGCGGCGGCCGGGCAAGTCCGAGCGCACCATCAGGAACGCCAGGATGCCGCCAAGCGGCACCGAGATCACCGCCAGGCCGAAAGCGAGCGCGGTGGATTTCTCAAAGGCCTGCCAGAAATCGGAATCCGTAAAGATGAAGCGATACGCATCCAGCCCCGCCAGCGCGTCGGGCATGAAGAACGGCGCAGACAGAAAGCTCTGGTAGAAGATCAGCGCCAGCGGCGTGAAAATCGCCAGCGCGGTAAGCAGAATGACCACGCCGCGCGGCAAAGCCTGTCCCACACGCGTCCAGGGCGAGCGCTTGAGGGTGACTTGGCGAGCGGCGGCACGGTCTTGCGCTAGAGAACGCATGGTGCCTCCAGGAGGAACCGGCGCCAGCTACGGCTGGCGCCGGCGGGTCGGTCAGATGAGAGGGGTGCCGATGATCAGCGGATCAGATCAACGGCCGGCGGCGGTGCGCCATTGCTTGATGAAGTCCAGGCGCTTCTTGGGTTCCAGGAACGCCAGGATCGATTCGTCAACCGGAATCGGCTTGATGCTGTTGCCGAGAATCTTCTTCAGGCCGGCGGCGGTGGCTTCGCCCGTCACGTCTTCACGCAGCGAGTGCAGATCCGACTTGTTGGCGAGGATTTCCTGGCCGCGCTTGGACAGGATGTAGTCCAGCCACAGCTTGGCCGCGTTCGGGTTCTTCGCCTTCTTGGCGATCATCGCCACGCGCGACACCACCAGCGTGTAGTCCTTCGGATAGACGATGCCGATCGATGGATCCTTCTTGGCGCGTGCAATCGCGTACGAACCGAGGATGTTGTACGCCACCAGGTTTTCACCCGAGGCCACACGTTCCATCATCGTGCCGGTGGAGGACTGCAGCACTAGGTTCGGGCCCACTGCCTTGACGAAGTCGAAGTACTGCGGCGAATCCAGGTTGTCTTGCGCTGCCATCATGAAGCCCACGGCCGACTTCTCGATGTCGTAGGTCGTGACCTTGTTCTTGAAGCGTTCGGGCTGGCTGGCGACCAGCTTCGCGAAATCGGCGTGCGTTTGCGGCACTTCCGAATCCTTGATCAGGCGCTTGTTGTACAGGAACACGGCCGGCTCATACGTCGTGCCGTATGCGATGCCCTTGTGGACGGCCCACTTCGGTAGGTTCGGCACTTCGGGCGAGTCGTACTTCATCGCGTAGGTCTGCGCCAGCTTGAGCTGCGAGTCCATCGACGAGTTCCACATCATGTCAGCCGAGGCGCCGCCGGCAGCCTGCTCGCTGATGAAGCGGTTGTACAACTCGCTGCTGTTCATGTCGTTGTACTCGACCTTCACACCCGGGTAGAGCGACTCGAAATCCTTGATCAGCGGATCTGCAGCTTTGGTGTCGGTTGTCGCATACACCACTACCTTCCCTTCCTTCTTGGCGGCGGCGATGGTGTCGGCGTAGCTGGCGGGGTAGCCGGCCGGAACTTGCGCGAAGGCGGCGGCGCTGAGGGTCAGTGCGGCTGCTGCAATCGAAGCGAGAGCGGCGTGCGCAGGCGTAAAGCGTCCACGAAGCATGAGTTTGTCTCCTGTTTGCTTGTGATGGTGTGGGGCCGGCTACTTATGGCTTGTTGCTCGTAGCTCGGACGGATGGCCCCAGGTGCGGCGGATTATAGAAATCGCGCGCTTTCGCCACGCTTTCATTGCGGCTGCTGCATCGCAGCATGTTCAGAGGGGAAGGCCGCAGTCGCCAGCGGCACGCGAATCCGCGCCGACAAACCGACGCCGCCGTGCTCATTCGGCTCGCCGTCGGCCAGCTCGATGTGTCCGCCGCTACGCCCAGCATAGGCCCGCGCGATGGCCAGACCGAGGCCGGAACCTTCGGCGGCATAGCGAGCATCTTTGGGCGATGCTTTGGGTTTACCCGGACGACTTCCACCCTCGTGCGCACGGCGAAAGCGCTGGAACGCGTGCGCGCGCTCGTCGGCGTTCATGCCGGGCCCGGTGTCGTCCACGCAGACCAGTGCGGCATCGCCTTCGGCCATGGCGCGTACGGTGATGCGTCCGCCGGCCGGCGTGTAGCGGATGGCGTTGTGCACGAGGTTGGAGAGCGCCTCACGCAGGAAGGCCGGATAGCCAATAACGGGCAGCGCCATGACGAGGCCGCCGTCGTCCCACCCGAGGTCCTGATGTTTTTCGCGCGCCAGCGGCAGTGCATCGACCACCACGTCGCGTGCCAATTCACCAAGATCGAAGCTTTCGGCCGGCGCATCCTGTCCCGCATGTCGTGCGCGGGCGAGGGCGAGCAATTGCGTGGTCAGCCGGTTCGTCGACTGCAGGCGCGCGATGATCGCGGACAGGCTTTCGCGCACGCGCGCCGGGTCGGTTTCGCGCAGCGCGTATTCGGCTTGCGTGAGCAGCACGGCCAGCGGCGTGCGCAACTGGTGGGACGCATCGGCAAGGAACTGGCTTTGCGCCTCTGCAAGTTCGGCGTAGCGATGAATGTGGTGATTGATCGCGTCGACCAGCGGCCGCACTTCGGCGGGTACATCCGTGGCGTCGAGCGGACGCAGGTCATCTGACGCCCGCACGCCGATGCTGCGTGCCAGGCGATTGAGCGGGCGCAGCGCAACGGTCACGCCGAGCCACAACAGCGCGGCGCTTACCGCCACCAGCGCCGCGTCGCGCAGCAGCGTACCGTGCCACACCGCCTGTTGCAGCGCGCGCCGCGTCTCGATGGTTTCCGCCACCTGAATGACGATGCGCGCCGGCAGCCCCGGCTGGTAGAGCGGCTTGGCCACGGCGGCCACGCGCACGGGCTCGTCGTGGTACATCGCGTCGTAGAAGAGCGGGGTGTCATTTTCCAGTCGCGTGACGGGCAGCGGCAGATCGTCGTACCCGGTCAGCGCGGCTTCAGGTGCCTTGCCGGGTAAGGGCTCGAAAGCGACGCGGTAATAGACATTGCTCTGCGCGGTCGATTCGAACATCGACAGCGCCACATACGGCACGTTGACCTGCACCTGCCCGCGCTCGATCGTCACGCCGTTCTCGATGGCGCGTACCGAGCCGAGCAGGGCGCGGTCGTACGCGCGATCGGTCGCGCTACGCAGCGCCTGGTACGCCGAGACGATGTCGATGGCCAGCACACCCACCAGCCCCGGCAGCAGCAACCAGAGCAGCGTGAGTTTCAGGCTGCGCGGCAGCCGAAGCCAAGTGAGCCGCTGCATCATGCGCTGCTATCGCCGGCGGCGGGCGCTTCACCATTGCCGGTTTCGAGCAGGTAGCCCAGCCCGCGGACGGTGACGATCTGCACGCCCGTGCCCGCCAGCTTCTTGCGCAGGCGGTGCACGACCACTTCCACTGCGTCGGGGCTGGAATCGCTGTCCAGATTGAAGACCTTGTCGAACAAATGCACTTTGCTGATCGGCTGGCCGGTCTTGTGCAGCAGCGCCGACAGCGCGGCGTGCTCGCGCGGCGTGAGCGATAGCGGCTCGCCTGACAGCAGAAACGCCTTGCGTCCGGTGTCGAACTCCAGCGGCCCGCAACGCAGACGTGGGAACGCCCGGCCGCGGCTGCGGCGGATGAGCGCCATCAACCGCGCCTCCAGCTCCGACAACGCAAACGGCTTGGTGAGGAAATCATCGGCGCCGGCATTGAGGCCGCGCACGCGCTCATCCAGCGCGCCCTGGGCGGTGAGGATCAATACCGGCGTACGGTCGTCTCGCGCGCGCATGTCGGCCAACACGGCAAAGCCATCTTTGCGCGGCAGGCGCAGGTCCAGCACCACCGCATCAAATTCTCCCGAGCCGAGGAACGCCTCCGCGATGACGCCATCCGCGGCGCGCTCGATCACGAAGCCGCTTTGCGCCAGCGCGCGCGCCAGCCATGCGGCCAATTCTTCCTCATCCTCCACCAGCAAAATCCGCATCGGGTGTCTCTCAATATCGTTCTGGCTACTTTTTCATGATAATGCGTGGCGCCCTGATCTCGGCCACATCGCCGATCACACCGTCCACCTGATGCGCAGCACAGTTGCGCTTCAACAGGCATGTCGTCCATCCTCAATTCCCGTCGCCGCTGGCTTTGTCAGACCGCCGCGTTGCTGGCTGCAAGCGGCGTCGTCGCGCGTGGGGCGCAGGCGCAGTGGCTGGCCCGCCCGGCGCCGGAGCTGCCGTCGTATTACCCGCGCGATTACGGCGCGATGATCGACGCCGCGCGCCGCGAAGGCCGTGTCACGGTGTATTCCACGACAGATTTCTCCGCCGCGTACCCGCTGATCCGCGCCTTCGAAACGCGCTACCCGGGCATCACCGTCGACTACCGCGAGCAAAACAGCGACGACATTTACCGCCGCTTCCTCGCTGAGTTCGCCGCCAAATCGCCGGGCGCCGATGTGGTCTGGAGTTCGGCCATGCCCGAGCAGTTCAAGCTGGTGAACGACGGCCACGCACTCTCGTACGCATCACCCGAAAGGCCGTACCTGCCGTCATGGGCCATCTGGAAGAACGAGGCCTACGGCACGAGCTACGAGCCGGTCGTCTTCGTCTACAACACGCGACAACTGCCGGCGGAGTTGATTCCTTCCACCCACGCCGACTTCGCCCGCATTCTGAATGGCCATCGTGACTTGCTGCGCGGTCGCGTCGCCTCGTACGACATCGAGCACTCCGGCTCGGCCTTTCTCTTCGCCGCCGAAGACGCGCGCACCACACCGGTATTCTGGGATGTTGCCAAGGCATTGGGTGGCGTCAACGTCAACTTGTACATCACGACGGCCGCGATGCTGGAGCGCGTCGCCTCCGGCGAAAGCCTGCTCGCCTACAACGTGATCGGCTCATACGCCGCGCGCTACGTCGATCGCAATCCGGCCCTCGCCATCAAGATGCCGACCGACTACACCCTGGTGGCCACGCGCGTCGCCTTCATCGCGCGGCGCGCTGCCCGCCCGAATGCCGCGCGCCTGTGGCTCGACTTCATGCTCTCGCGCGATGGCCAGAGCGTGATGGCGGATCGCGCATTCCTGTTTTCGCTGCGCCAGGACGTTGAGACCGGCCTTACTGCCAAGCGGCTGCTCGCCGAGCTTGGAAATACGCACCGGCCCATCCCCGTCGGCCCGGGTTTACTCGCCCATCAAGATCAGCTCCGCCGTGCCGATTTCCTAAAGCGATGGCACGCCGCACTCGGTCGATAAAAAGAGAATAAAAGACCACTTTTTGCTGTAACGTGGTGCGAAGGCGACAATCCGGAACCGTCACAGACTCCCCAAATTTGTTCGGCGGGAAGAGGGTGACAATCGCCCGCCAACCCCAGTGCCATCGCGCAAAAAGCGGGTCGCGCCCCCCTCTCAATGGGGTCCGGCGCGTGTTGCCCATGAGCAACAACTTGGCCGCAAATCGCGGCCCAGAGCCAGAAAGGGTTTCCGGAATCAGTCAACGCTGGCACATAATGCGGTCAGACGTGAGGTATCTGCGTCGTCCATAAGGACAGTCAAGATTTCCCAATCAGTTGACAAGGAAAGTGTCGATATGAAGATGAAACTGTTTGCAGCTGCTGTTGCAGCTCTGGCCGCCGGTGGCGCCTATGCACAATCCTCCGTGACCCTGTACGGCGTGGTCGACGCTGGTCTGACCTACGCAAACAAGGTGCCGGGCGCAACCGCTGGTTCCAGCGGCTCGCGTTTTGGCCTGGATTCGGGCGGCCTGTCGGGCTCGCGTTGGGGCCTGCGTGGCGTTGAAGACCTGGGCGGTGGCCTGAAGGGTATCTTCAACCTGGAAAGCGGCTTCAACCTGGACACCGGCACGTCGGCTCAAGGTGGCCGTCTGTTCGGTCGTAACGCTTACGTCGGTCTGCAAGGCCAGTGGGGTCAGCTGACCCTGGGTCGTCAGCAAAACCTGCTGTACGACTTCTCGCTGATGTATGACCCGATGGCAATCGCCACGCGTTACTCGCTGGCCTCGCAAGACCAGTTCTTCGCTGGCCGTGCTGACAACGCCGTCAAGTACGTTGGCACGTTCGGTGGCCTGAGCGTCTCCGGTCTGTACTCGTTCAACTACAACGGCAACGAAGTGGCTGGCAGCAACAAGACCGGCCGCGAGTGGAGCCTGGGTGCTAACTACGCTGGCGGCCCGCTGGGCATCGGCGCAGTGTACGACCAGACCAACTCGACGACCGTTGGTAGCGACAACCGCGAACAACGCGCCACGATCGCTGGCACGTACGCTTTCGGCCCGGCCAAGCTGTACGCTGGCTACCGTTGGTACAAGGCTAACTACGCAACTGTTGCTGGCAACGGCAACCTGCGTTCGAACCTGTACTGGGCTGGCCTGGGTTACCAAGCTACTCCGGCTCTGTCGCTGACGGGTACGGCTTACTACCAACAGTTCAAGAACAGCGGTACGGGCAACCCGTGGCTGTTCGTGGTCGGCACCGACTACGCTCTGTCGAAGCGCACCGACGCCTACTTCAACGTGGCCTATGCTAAGAACAGCGGCGGCTCGGGTCTGGGCGTGATGGGCCTGAACGACGCCAGCTACGCTGGTACGACCCTGACGGGCGGCAACCAAGTGTTCTCGGGCCCGAACAACAGCAACAACCAGTTCGGCGCTACGGTTGGCGTGCGTCACAAGTTCTAATTTGACGCGCTCGTAAGGGCGCATCGAATTAAACGGTTAAACGCCGATTCCGAAAGGAGTCGGCGTTTTTCTTTGTGCGAACGATCCGTAGCGCGCCTCCATGCTTGAAACTCTGCCGAGGGATGGCTCGGCTGGTGTGCAAGCTTTGGCTGATGACGCTAGCGGAGGCGAGGGGAGGTAGGCCGTCTCGCTTGCCGTCTTACGGCGGCGCCCGCTCGGGTGAGACGACGCCGCCCCAGCGGAGCGTGACGAAGGCAGTTCGCAGCAATGTCGCGCAGCTATTGGTCTGATCGCTTGTTGAGCGAGCGCGCCCGCGTCAAGGTGGCTCGCCCCCTCAGCATGCTGGCTTGATGGTCAAGCGTGCGTGCATAAAAAACGGCGGCACATATGGCCGCCGTTCGTGTATTACGAAATCTGCTGCTTACTGTGGTTCTTCGTCGTCCTGCGAAGGCATCGGTACGTTGCGACGCGTCGGCGGGGGACGCTTACCGACAACGATGGTCAGTTCTACTGCCTTGCCTTTGCGTGAAACCGTCACCTTAGCTTCCGCGCCGGGTTGCAACTGAGCGATGCTGTTGAGCAGCGCCGTCGTATCCAGGATCGGCTCACCGTTGACGCTGGTGAGAATGTCTCCCGGGCGCAGGCCCGCCTTGTCTGCGGGGCCGCCTTGAACCACGGCGGCAATCAGCGCGCCATCCTTGCGCGACAAGCCAAACGACTCGGCGATCTCCGGCGTCACATCCTGCGGCTCTACACCGATCCAGCCGCGCACCACGCTGCCGGTCGAGATGATCGATTCCATCACCTGCTTGGCCAGCGACACCGGAATCGCAAAGCCGATGCCAAGCGAGCCGCCCGAGCGCGAGTAGATCGCCGTGTTGATCCCGAGGAGGTTGCCGTCGGCATCGACCAGCGCGCCACCCGAATTGCCGGGGTTGATCGCGGCGTCGGTCTGGATGAAGTTTTCGAAGGTGTTGATGCCCAGATGGCTGCGACCCAGGGCGGACACGATCCCCATCGTCACCGTCTGGCCCACGCCGAACGGATTGCCGATGGCGAGCACCACATCGCCAACGCGCACATTCTCCAGTCGGCCCAGGGTGATCGCGGGCAGATTGGGCAGATTGATCTTGAGGACGGCCAAGTCGGTTTCCGGATCGGAGCCGACCACTTTGGCGTTGGCCTTGCGGCCGTCGGTCAGGGCGACTTCGATCTCGTCGGCGCCGTCCACCACGTGGTGGTTCGTTAGAATGTAGCCTTCCGAACTGACGATCACGCCTGAGCCGAGGCTGGCCGTGGGTTCTTGGCGCTGCTCAGGAGCGCGGTCGCCGAAGAAGAACCGGAACCACGGATCAGCGCTGGCTTGCGGGTTGTTGCCACGCTTTGGCGCATTCTTGCTGCTGAAGATGTTGACCACCGCCGGCATCGCCACCTTGGCGGCTTCCGCGTAGGAGTTGCTGGAGGTGCCGCCGTGGCCGATCGGCGCGACTTCCTTCAGCGCGACGATGGGCGAGCCGGATTGCACTGCGACCTTGCCGCGCTGCAGCCAATCAGGCTTGAGCGTGGCGATCACAAACCAGACGGCCAGGACGACCGTGACGGCTTGCGCGAAAAACAGCCAAAAGCGGCGCAACATAGAGCGAAATTGAGTCCAAATGGATCGAAAAGAACTTGAATTGTACTTGAACGACCTGTTGCAGGCGGCCCGTTTTCGGGACTATTGCCCCAACGGTCTGCAGGTGCAAGGGCGCGACACCGTTACCCATATCGTGACGGGGGTGACCGCCAGCCTTGCGCTGATCGAGGCTGCCATCGATGTGGGCGCCGATGCCATCCTCGTGCATCACGGTTACTTCTGGAAGGGGGAGGACGGCCGTGTTGTGGGCCAGAAGCACGCGCGCCTGAAGCAACTTCTGGCGCACGATCTCAACCTGTTTGCATATCACCTGCCGCTCGATGCGCATCCTGAGCTGGGCAATAACGCGCAGTTGGGTGCGTTGCTGGGCATGTCGCCCCAGGGCCGGTTTGGCGACGATGAACTTGGCTGGGTGGGTACGCTTGCCGCAACGACAACGCTGGGCGCTTTCGCGCAGACGGTGTCGGCGAAGCTGAACCGGGCGCCGCTGGTGATCGGCGAGGAGGATCGCCCGGTGCGCACAGTGGGTTGGTGCACGGGCGGTGCCCAAGGCTGGTTTGATGCTGCCGTGGCTGTCGGTGTGGACGTGTATTTAAGCGGTGAAGCGTCGGAGCAGACCACGCATCTCGCGCGCGAATCGGGGGTTGCCTATATCGGTGCGGGGCACCACGCTACCGAGCGCGGTGGCGTTCAAGCGCTCGGCAATCATCTGGCCGAGCGCTTTGGCGTGGGCCACACCTTCATCGATATCCCGAATCCGGTGTGATTCGACTTCCGATTACGGCTTGTTCTTCAGGCTGTCGCGAATCTCGCGCAGCAGGAGGATGTTTTCGGGCGTTTCGGCGGGCGCAGCCGGCGGGTTGGCGTCGATTACGCGCGTGATGGCGCGCACCATCAGAAAGACGATGAACGCCAGAATCAGAAAGTTGACCGCCACGGTGATGAAGTTGCCGTAGGCGAAGACCGGCACGCCTGCCTTCTTCAGATCGACAAGGGTGTGCGGCACTCCCGCCGGCGCCTCTGCCAACTGGATGAACAGGTTCGAGAAATCGAGCTTGCCAACGATACGGCCGATCAACGGCATGATCAGATCATTGACGAGTGAATCCACGATTTTGCCGAACGCCGCACCGATGATCACACCCACTGCCAGGTCGATCACGTTGCCGCGCATCGCGAATTTCTTGAAGTCTTGCATCAGTGCCATCGGTTTTCTCCGGATTGTTTGATTCGAGACAAACGGTCAAGCTAACGAACGGTTGACCTGAATTGTTGAAAGCGAGGCTGCAAGAGCCATGCCAAAGCCTTGTCAGCATTGGGCTGGCGGGCGATCGGCGTGTTCACTATATCCGTAACCGCTGCGCCCGGCGACCGCTATCGTTCGCTCGGTACGCTCGGGTATAATTTTTGGTTGACGCGAATCTATCTTGATTTCTCATCCTGGGGTCTTGAATGAGTGACCAGCAAAACGTGGACAAAGGTCGCCGTAATCTATTGATTGCGACGTCCGTGGCTGGTGGTGTGGGAGGGGTTGCAGTTGCGGCCCCTTTCGTTTGCACATTCGCACCATCTGAAAAAGCCCGTGCAGCGGGCGCGCCCGTAGAGGCCGACGTGAGTGACCTGGCCCCCGGCCAGATGAAGGTGGTGGAATGGCGCGGCAAGCCGGTCTGGCTGCTCAAACGCACGCCCGACATGCTGGAATCGCTCAAGAAGACCGATAACGAAGTCGCCGACCCCAAGTCCGACGTGCCCTTCACCATGAAGACGCCGGACTACTGCAAGAACGAAACCCGCTCCCGTGCCGAGCATAAAGACCTCCTGGTCGTGGTCGGCATCTGCTCCCATCTTGGCTGCTCCCCGTCTGGTCCGTTTCCCGCGGGTGCCAACGTGCAGCTCGCCGGAGACCCCGGCTTCGTCTGCCCGTGCCACGGCTCCACGTTCGACCTGGCTGGCCGCGTGTTCAAGAACAAGCCCGCGCCGCAAAACCTCGACGTTCCGCCGTACATGTTCCTGTCCGACACGAAACTGGTGATCGGTAAAGACGAGAAAGGAGAGGCTTGATCATGGCCGAGAAGAAGGTGGAGACAACCGGGCTGCTGGGCTGGATCGATGCACGCTTCCCGGCATCGGAGCTGTGGAAGGCGCATCTGTCGGAGTACTACGCGCCGAAGAATTTTAACTTCTGGTATTTCTTCGGATCGCTGGCGCTGCTGGTGCTGGTGATCCAGATCGTCACCGGCATCTTCCTGGTGATGAACTACAAGCCGGACGGTACGCTCAACGCCGCCGGCATCCCCGTCGCCTATGCGAGCGTGGAGTTCATCATGCGCGAGGTGCCGTGGGGCTGGCTGGTGCGCTATATGCACTCGACCGGCGCTTCGGCGTTCTTCATCGTCGTGTATATGCACATGTTCCGCGGCATGCTGTACGGCTCGTACCGTAAGCCGCGCGAGCTGGTCTGGATCTTCGGCTGCCTGATCTTCCTGTGCCTGATGGCCGAAGCCTTCATGGGCTATCTGCTCCCATGGGGCCAGATGTCGTACTGGGGCGCGCAGGTCATTGTGAACCTGTTCTCCGCCATCCCGCTGATCGGCCCGGACCTGTCTCTCTGGATTCGCGGTGACTACGTGGTGTCTGACGCGACGCTGAACCGCTTCTTCTCATTCCACGTTATCGCGGTGCCGCTGGTGCTGCTGGGCCTGGTGGTGGCGCATATCATCGCGCTGCACGAAGTGGGCTCGAACAACCCGGACGGCGTCGAGATCAAGGCCAAGAAGGACGAGCGCGGCATTCCGCTCGACGGCATTCCGTTCCACCCGTATTACTCGGTGCACGACGTTGTCGGCGTCGCGGTCTTCCTGTTCATCTTCAGCGCGATCGTGTTCTTCGCGCCGGAAATGGGCGGCTACTTCCTGGAAGCCAACAACTTCATCCCGGCAGACTCGCTGAAGACACCGCCGCACATTGCACCGGTCTGGTACTTCACGCCGTTCTATTCGATGCTGCGCGCGACCACGTCGGACTTCCTGCCGTGGCTGTGGGGCTTCATCGCGATCATGCTGGGGCTGCTGTTCGTGCGCTCCAAGAGCATGAAGGTCAAGGGTGTCGCGGTGGCTGTGGCCGTGATCCTGGCGCTGGGCTTCGCCTTCATCGACGCGAAGTTCTGGGGTGTGGTGGTGATGGGCGGCTCGGTGGTGATCTTCTTCTTCCTGCCGTGGCTGGACCAGTCGCCGGTCAAGTCGATCCGCTATCGCCCGGGCTTCCACAAGACGCTGCTGATTGTCTTCGTGATTGCCTTTGCGGTGCTGGGCTATCTGGGTATCCAGCCGCCGAGCCCGGTCGGTTCGATCATCTCGCAGATCGGCACCATTCTGTACTTCGCGTTCTTCCTCGCGATGCCGATCTGGAGCCAGATCGGGACGTTCAAGCCAGTGCCTGAGCGCGTCACGTTCACGCCGCACTGATAGAGCCCGCGCACAAGGACCCATGAAGGACACAAGAATGAAAAAGCTGCTTGCGATTTTCGCCTTGGCCGGTCTCGTGTTTGCCGCGCCCGTGATGGCCAATGAGGGCGGCGTGCCGCTCGATCCGGCGCCCAACCAGTCCAGCGACACGTCTGCGCTGCAGCGCGGCGCCAAGCTGTTCGTCAACTACTGCCTGAACTGCCACGGCGCCAGCGCCATGCGCTACAACCGCCTGCGCGACATCGGTTTGAGCGAGGAGCAGATCAAGCAAAACCTGCTGTTCTCGTCAGACAAGGTTGGCGACACCATGCACATCGCCATGGACCGTGAGGACGCGAAGAAGTGGTTTGGTGCCGTACCGCCGGACCTGTCTGTCATTGCCCGCGCGCGCGGCAGCGACTGGCTCTACACCTACCTTCGTACGTTCTACCGTGACGACACGCGTCCGACCGGCTGGAACAACCTGGTCTTCGACAAGGTCGGCATGCCGCATGTGCTGTGGGAGCTGCAAGGCCAGCAAGTGCCCAAGTACGCCGAAGTGAAGTCTGAGCACGGCGAGGCCGAGAAGAAGCTCGTCGGCCTTGAAGTGACGGTCCCGGGCAAGATGAACAAGGTCGAATATGACCAGGCAGTCGCCGATCTGGTCAGTTATTTGGACTGGATGGCTGAGCCCGCTGGCAACCTGCGCAAGCGTCTCGGTGTGTGGGTGTTGTTGTTCATTGGCGTGTTCTTCGTGCTGGCCTGGCGCCTGAATGCAGCCTATTGGAAGGACATCAAGTAAAATCCGTGTTTTCCGGGCAAGGGCTAGGCCGGTGGAGAACTGGCTCTAGCCCTTTGCCTTTTCGCTTTTTGTGCCGTGGCGATGTCATTTGTCGTCACGGTTGTACCGTCATAGGGCCGCCCCCGGCCCATGCGCCAAGGAACTACAACCATGATGGTCTTGTACTCGGGCACCACTTGCCCGTTCTCGCAGCGTTGCCGCCTCGTCCTGTTCGAGAAGGGCATGGATTTCGAGATTCGCGACGTCGATCTCTTCAACAAGCCGGAAGATATCGCGGTGATGAACCCGTACGGCCAGGTGCCCATCCTGGTTGAGCGCGACCTGATTCTGTACGAGTCGAACATCATCAACGAGTACATCGACGAGCGCTTCCCGCACCCGCAGCTGATGCCGGCCGATCCGGTACAGCGCGCCCGCGCCCGCCTGTTCCTGTTCAACTTCGAGAAGGAACTGTTCACGCACGTCTCCGTGCTCGAGAACGAAAAGGGCAAGGCCGCCGAGAAGAATCACGAGAAGGCACGTGCGGCCATCCGCGACCGCCTTACGCAGTTGGCCCCGATCTTCCTGAAGAACAAGTACATGCTGGGCGAAGAGTTCTCGATGCTTGACGTGGCGATTGCGCCGCTGCTGTGGCGTCTGGACCACTACGGCATTGAGGTCTCCAAGAACGCGGCCCCGCTGATGAAATACGCTGAGCGTATCTTCAGCCGTCCGGCGTATATTGAAGCGCTGACGCCGTCGGAAAAGGTCATGCGCCGCTGATTGCCGCCGGGTCGCCGGTCTCGCTCGGGTTGCTCCTGTGCATGGCCGCGCCCAACGGTCACTGATTTCATCATGTCGGAAACCTCCACCAAGCCCTATCTGATCCGTGCCATCTATGAATGGTGCACGGATAACGGCTTCACGCCGTACATCGCTGTCTTCGTCGACAAGAGCACCAACGTGCCGCGCGAGTTCGTCAAGAACGACGAAATCGTGCTGAACGTGAGCTTTGACGCGACCAGCCAGCTCGACATGGGCAACGAGTGGATCACGTTCCACGCGCGGTTCTCGGGCGTGTCACGCAAGATCGAAGTGCCGATCGAAAACGTGCTCGCCGTGTATGCGCGCGAGAACGGGCAGGGTATGGCATTCCCGGTAGAGCGCAGCACGCCCACGACACAGGCCGCAACCGAACGCGAGAACAATCCGCCGCCCAAGCTGGCCGCGGTGGACTCCGAATCGGTGCCTGCGCCGGTCCCTGTCGAAGCCGAAACCGGCCCGGAAGACGACCCGACGCCGCCGAATGTGCCTCGCATTGGAGGCAAGCCTGCGCTAAAGGTCGTCAAGTAACGCGTGTTAGGTTAGAATCGCGTTTCTTTGCCGGCTTAGCTCATCTGGTAGAGCAGTTGATTTGTAATCATCAGGTGGCGGGTTCGAGTCCTGCAGCCGGCACCAGCATCACGAAAACGGTCTCCCTTGCGGAGGCCGTTTTCTTTTGTCCGGCCGGTTTAGTCTGCTAAACGCGCACTTCTTTCCCAAAGATGCACGTCCAGCCCCGCATCGTGTCCATGTACTCGCGCACCCGGGCGATCCGCTCGCCCTCCAGCACGAAGACGAAGCAATAGGTGTTGTCGTAGCGTCGGCCGTTCGCCAGCGTGGCCCGCATGCGTTCCTCCACGATCACCGTTTCGTCATTGGCGTGGATCGCGCCGAGTTCTACCAAGACATCGGCGACGAAAAGCTTCGGGAACGTGACCGTGAGGAAGTGCACGATGGCGTCGCGCCCGATCATGTGATGCGTGCAGTCGAGCGCAATGGCGGTGGCGTTACCCTCGGGAGCGAGCCATTGCGCGTCTGGCGTGAAGCAGTCGGCAATGCGGGCGGCATCGCGTGACGCGAATGCACGCCACGCATCTATGACGATGTCTTTGCTGGTTCGAGGCGTCATGTGCGACATGGAAGAGCAGGATGTACGTCGATGCTAATGTCTGCAAACCTTGCTGGCGCGCCAGTTTCGGACCACTCCCTGTTCGCCTGCGATCCAGCTCCGCGAGCCTCAACCGCGCCGCACCCAGGTCACTTTGCCACCCTGAATGCCCAGATTGCGTCGTTCTTCGCGGTAATCCATGGTGCCGGGCAGGGCTCTGCCATCGCGCTCGCTAATGCGCCAGAGGCAGCCGTTGAGCAGGGCAGCGGCGTCCTGTTCGGATTTGCCGATCAGGGCGTTGTCAGGACCTGCGGCCGCCTGGCAAGTGGCCGTGGCCGGTGTGTGTTCGGTCACCTTGGATTCGGCCCCGCTCCTGGTCTGTTCTGAGCCTGCCGTTGAGCAGCCGACCATGCCTGCTATTGCAGCAATCGTAGTGAGCAGCGTTGCTAAGCGCGTCATACAACCTCCGTCTGATATCGCTGTGGCGAGCGCCCCCTCGTGATGCGCTCGATCGTGATTGCAGTGTACCGATGCCGACTTGCGAGGCGCCTCTCATCGCGTTGTTGCCGCCGCGCAATGGGCTTCGTGACACCTCCAAGAAAACGCTTGCCGCCGTCAACGAGACTTTGTTACTCTGCGCCCCGTCACAGCTACGGAGACTATCTCCATGGACAGTTGTTCTAGTCGATCCTCGATCGCACATTGAACGGCTAGACAGTCTCGGCGCATCGCCTCGCGCCTCACCACTGCCTAGCCGTATCGCACGGCAGGCGGTGGCGCTTGCGTAGGTTCTCTGCGCAAGTCCCTTCCTGAATTCGATTGTTGTATCCGGCACAGCCGCATGGCTGCGTGCGTTTGCGCGCGCCATGACGCGGCGTGGCCGGCGTTCGCCTACGCCCGTCAGAGAAACGGGCGGGGGAGGTCTCATGCTGTTTCTCTCGATGCTGGAGTACGTTTGGGTGGCGGTGCGTCCGCTGGTCTGGGTTCGCGTGCTGATGGGCGTGGCGGCCATTGTGTCGGTGATGTCGATGGCGCATGCGGCGGACGTACCCGCTTCAGCGGTTGACGTTCCACGCATCGCCAGCGGCGAACTGGACGACCGTTTCGGTTTCCATGGCCAAACCACCTACGTGTGGCAACGCAAGCCTGCCTTCAACGCTGCATACAGCGGCGGCAACAGCCTTGGCGCCGCGCGCGCCAAGAGCTATTCCTTCACGGCCACGCTCGACCTGGGGATGCGCTTATGGAAGGGCGCCGAGTTCCACTTCAACCCCGAGGTCGCGCAGGGCGTGGCGTTCTCCGAGCTGCATGGCCTTGGTGGCTTGCCCAACGGGGAACTGGCCAAGACTGCCGGGACGAATCCAACGCTGTATCGCGCCCGCGCTTTCCTGCGCCAGACTTGGGGCCTGGGTGGCGACACGGAAAAGGTCGACGCCGATTTCAACCAGTTCGCCAACGTCGTCGACAAGCGCCGTGTGGTGCTGACAGCCGGCAACTTCGCGGTGCCTGATGTCTTCGATGCGGTGTCGTATGCGCAAGATCCGCGCACCCAGTTCTTGAACTGGTCGTTCATGGCGCATCCGTCGTTCGACTATCCCGCCGATGCGCGTGGCTATAACTGGGGCGTGGCGCTTGAGTACGTCGACAGCGAGAACGGTTGGGCCGTGCGCGCTGGCCGCTTCCTGCAGCCGGAACAATCGAACGGTTTGCCGCTCGACACGCGGTTCCTCAAGCACTACGGCGACATCCTCGAGCTGGAGAAGCGCTACACGGTGTTCGGCCAGGAGGGCACGGTGCGCCTGCTGGGTTGGCACAACCAGGCGCGCATGGGCCGATTCGACGATGCGATGGCGCTTGGCGCCGCCACAGGTGCGGCGCCCGACGTCGGACTCGTGCGCAAGGCGCACGCGAAGCTGGGCGTTGGCATCTCGTTCGAACAGAAAGCCGGCGACAACCTCGGCCTGTTCGCACGCCTGAATTGGTCGGACGACAAGACCGAGACGTACGCCTTTACCGAAGCTGGCCGGAGCGTGTCGTTTGGTGGATTGCTCAAGGGTGCCGCTTGGCGCCGTTCGAACGATGTGCTGGGCGTGGCCGTCGCGGTGAACATGCTGGGGCCGGATCACCGCGCCTATCTGGCCGCAGGCGGCAGCGGCGCGTTCCTTGGCGATGGCGGCTTGAACTATGGCCGCGAGCGCGTGCTGGAACTGTTCTACAGCCTGCAGGTAACCAAAGTCCTGGCGATCAGCCCCGACTTCCAGCTCATCCAGAACCCGGGCTACAACCGCGATCGCGGTCCGGCCAAGTTCGTGGGCGTTCGCGTCCACGCCGAGTTCTAACCGTAGGAGGACCCATATGGACAGTCCGAGTCGACCTTACCGAACGTCTTCTTTTCACTAGGCGAGTCCGCCGCACGGTTGTTCCTTGCTGCTGACTTGCCATCCTGGCAAGGCAGCGGTGTCTGCATCGCTCCTTGATCGTTTCGACTATGCCGCTGCGTGTATGCAACGCATGCGGCGATGGCCGCGTGCCCTGCATGTGCGCACGCGGTGAGGAGAGTGTCATGCGCAAATTCAATATTCCCGCGCGTCGTTTCTCGGCGATCGCACTGCCGTTCAGTTCGCCGTTTGTGCAGGCGCGGGCCGGTGCGCCCGGGCGTGCCGACGCTGCGTCGACCACGTCCAACCGGCGTGCCGGTGACGGCGGCCAAGCGCTTTCCAACCAAGGCTATGCGGCGGCGGCCATCCGGCTTTCGCGCACCTATTGGTAGTTCAACGGCGGGTAATCCGATAACACAACACAAACGGAGTTCGATATGACCCAATTCGCTTCGGGCATCGACGCACCACCACGTCACGCCGCGCTCGACGATGCTCACGTGGGCGATATTCGCGGCGCGCTCGGCACCATCGCGCATCACGATACGGGCGCCCGTAACAGCTGGCGCGCGCGCTTGCGAACGCTGCTCGCCATCCTCGGGCCTGGCCTGATCGTGATGGTCGGCGACAACGACGCCGGCGCCTTCGGCACGTACACACAGGCCGGGCAGAACTACGGCACCACGCTGCTGTGGACGCTATTGCTGCTCATCCCCGTGCTGTACGTGAACCAGGAGATGGTGCTGCGCCTGGGCGCCGTCACGCGCGTTGGCCACGCGCGGTTGATCTTTGCGCGCTTCGGCAGGTTCTGGGGCAGCTTCTCCGTCATCGATCTGTTCCTGGTGAACGCGCTGACGCTCGTGACGGAGTTCATCGGCATCAGCCTCGCGCTCGAGTACCTCGGCATTCCGCGACATTGGGGCGTGTGCGCGGCGGCGGTTCTGGTGATGCTGGCCGCGTCCACCGGAGATTTCCGCCGCTTCGAGCGCTTTGCGCTGGTGCTGGTGGCGGGCAGCCTCACGCTGATCCCGGTGTTCGTGATGGTGCATCCGCCGATGGGGCAGGTGGCGCGCGACTTCTTCGTGCCGGCGCTGCCCGCCGGCGCGCCGCTTGCCGAGGTGATGCTCCTGATCATCGCCATCGTGGGGACGACGGTGGCGCCGTGGCAGTTGTTCTTCCAGCAAAGCTACGTGATCGACAAGCGCATCACGGCGCGCTTCATCCGCTACGAGCGTGCGGACCTTTGGCTCGGCATCGTCCTCGTGATCGCCGGTGCGGTCGCGATGATCGCTTTCAGCGCCCAGGCCTTCCACGGCACGCCGGAGTTCGGCAATTACACCGACGCGCTTGGCACCGCGCACGGCCTGGAGCGCCACTCGGGCCGCTGGGCCGGCGTGCTGTTTGCGATTGCGTTGCTGGACGCCAGCATCATCGGCGCCTGTGCGGTCTCGTTGTCGACTGCATATGCGATTGGCGATGTGTTCGCTGTGCGGCATTCGTTGCATCGCAAGCCGACGGAGGCCAAGGGCTTTTATGCCGTGTACTTCGGCCTGACGTTGCTAGCCGCAGGGCTGGTGCTGACGCCGGGCGTGCCGCTCGGTCTGCTGACCAATGCGGTGCAATCGCTGGCAGGGGTGCTGTTGCCAAGCGCCACGGTGTTCCTGCTGCTGTTGTGCAACGACAAGGCCGTGCTAGGGCCTTGGACGAACGGCCGCGCGATGAACATCTTCACCGGCGGTGTGGTGGCTGTGCTGGTGATGTTGTCCGTCATCCTCACGGCCGCCGTGCTCTTCCCCAGCATCGGCGAATTCGAGATCGGCGCCATCCTACTCGGCGGGTCGCTAATCGTGGGGGTGATGTCGCTCGTGCTGTGGCGTATCGAGCGACGTACCCATCGGCCGCACCATCCGCGGCGCGTGAGTGTGCTGGACCGCGACCACTGGACCATGCCATCGCTTGAGCAGCTTCCGCCTGCGCGCTGGACGCCACTCAAACGCACCTGGATGTTTGTGCTGCGCGGTTACCTCGTGGTGGCGGCAGGGCTGGTTCTGGTGAGGATTGTTGGGCTCCTCATCCAGTGACGCCGTCCTGTGAGGGCGAGGGGAGCCACCTGGGTGGCTCCCCAAGATGAGAATTGTTCTTATTATTCGCTGCCTATTTGGGCGCACATTTGGGGATAACGTCGGGTGCGCGCCACTGTGGCTGATTGTCGCAGTGCAACAACAGGCACTTTCGATTTGCTTACCCGCAAAGCCACGTAAACCCTAGCCGTACGGCGAGGGCATCACTTGTCAATCGACGCCGTTTTCTATTTGCCTGAGCACATAGCGCGATCCGGAGCGCCATCTGGCGGTAAGATCGCGCCCGCATTCCACTCCCAACCGCGCTCCCCCAACGGGCGCATGACGTAGTGCCTGCTCCGACCTTTTACGCCCCCGATCTGTCGTCCGCCGCTTTGTGCGACGCGGCGGCGCTCGACTTCGCCCATGCCCGGCATGAGCGAAGCCCGCCTCGCCAACTGAGGGCGTTGGGTTCAGCTTCTCCCTGACCGGCGCCTGATGTGATCGAAGATCCGCTGCCGCACCTCAGCTGTACTCGGGGCGCCGGTAGTTCGGTCTTCTCTCATTTCCCGCGTTTTTCCGCCTGTGGCCGCTGTCTGGGCTGCTGGGCTCCCGTGATGTCCGGAAGCATCGCCGGCGCAATTGTGCAAGACATGAAGAACACACTCGTTCCACATATGAAGCGGCTCCTCGCCGCAAGCCTCCCGCTCCTGCTGGCGGGCTGCAACCTGACGGTCCTGGATCCGAAGGGGATGATTGCGGCTGAAGAAAAGACGCTGATCCTGGTGGCGACCGGCCTGATGCTGCTGGTGGTCATCCCCGTGATCGTGCTGACGCTGGTGTTTGCGTGGAAGTACCGCGCGTCCAACACCCGCGCCCGCTACGAGCCGGACTGGTCGCACTCCAACGCCATCGAGGCTGTGGTGTGGCTGATCCCCTGCCTGATCATCATCGTGCTGGGCGTGATCACCTACAAGTCCACGCACGCGCTCGATCCGTACAAGCCGATCGAATCGGATGTGAAGCCCATCACGGTCGAGGCTGTTTCGCTGGACTGGAAGTGGCTGTTCATCTATCCGGAACTCAAGATCGCAACGGTCAATCAGCTCGCATTCCCGGCCAACACCCCGATCAACTTCAAGATCACGTCCGACACGGTGATGAACGCGTTCTTCATCCCGCAGCTGGGCAGCCAGGTGTATGCCATGGCGGGCATGCAGACCAAGCTGCACCTGATCGCCAATGAGACCGGCGTGTTCGACGGCATGTCATCGAACTACAGCGGCTCGGGCTTCACGGGCATGAAGTTCAAGGCCACGGCCATGACGAACGAAGAGTTCGATGCCTGGGTCAAGCAGGTCCGTGAGTCGTCGCAGAACCTGACCAAGGAAGGCTACGCCGAGCTGTCCAAGCCGAGCGAGAAGGTGCCGCCGGCGGTGTACGCATCGGTCGACCCGACCCTGTATCACAGCATCCTGCACAAATACATGGACAAGATGGGCGAGGGCGACAAGGTCCTGACGCTCGACGAGGCGCTCGAAGGCGCCAACTGCACGACGGCCACGGCTGAAGCGGCAACGCGTCCGCTGCCGGTGCAGTCAGCCCTGCCAGCGCCCAAGAGCGCGGCCAAGAATTCCTAGGAGTTGACGATGTTTGGCAAGTTGAGTCTGGAGGCCATTCCGCTGCACGAGCCCATCGTGGTCGTGACGGTGTCGGCCATTCTGTTGGGTGGCGCTGGCCTGTTCGGCCTGATCACCTATCTCAAGAAGTGGACCTACCTCTGGAATGAGTGGATCACCTCGGTCGATCACAAGAAGATCGGCGTGATGTACTGCATTCTGGCCATCGTGATGCTGCTGCGCGGCTTTGCCGACGCCATCATGATGCGCTCGCAACTGGCGGTCGCCTCGGGCGGCGGTGCCGGCTATCTGCCGCCTGAGCACTATGACCAGATCTTTACCGCGCACGGCGTGATCATGATTTTCTTCATGGCCATGCCGCTGATGACGGGCCTGATCAACCTGATCGTGCCGCTGCAGATCGGCGCGCGCGACGTGGCATTCCCGTTCCTGAACACGCTGTCGTTCTGGCTGGCTGCCGCAGGTGTGGTGCTGATCAACGTGTCGCTCGGCGTGGGCGAATTTGCTCGCACCGGCTGGCTGGCGTACCCGCCGCTGTCGGAGCTGGCGTACAGCCCGGGCGTGGGGGTCGATTACTACATCTGGGCGTTGCAGATATCAGGCCTCGGGACATTGCTGACCGGCGTGAACTTCGTCGCGACCATCTTCAAGATGCGCGCGCCGGGCATGACGCTGATGCGCATGCCGATCTTCACCTGGACCGCCCTGTGCGCCAACATCCTGATCGTGGCGGCGTTCCCGGTGCTGACCGTGGCGCTGGCGCTGCTGGGCGCCGACCGCTATCTCGACATGCACTTCTTCACGAACGGCGGCGGCGGCAACGCCATGCTGTACGTGAACCTGATCTGGATCTGGGGCCACCCCGAGGTGTACATCCTGATCCTGCCGGCCTTCGGCATGTTCTCGGAAATCGTCTCGACGTTCTCGCGCAAGAAGCTCTTCGGCTACACGTCGATGGTCTGGGCGACCGCCGGCATCACCGTGCTGTCGTTCCTGGTGTGGCTGCACCACTTCTTCACCATGGGCTCGGGTGCGAACGTCAACGCGTTCTTCGGTATCGCGACGATGATCATCTCGATTCCGACGGGCGTGAAGATCTTCAACTGGCTGTTCACGATGTACCGCGGCCGCGTCGAGCTGAACTCGATGATGCTGTGGACGATCGGCTTCATGATCACCTTCGTGATCGGCGGTATGACCGGCGTGCTGCTGGCCGTGCCGGGCGCCGACTTCCTGCTGCACAACAGCCTGTTCCTGATCGCCCACTTCCACAACACCATCATCGGTGGCGTGGTGTTCGGTTACCTGGCCGGTATCACGTACTGGTTCCCGAAGGCCTTCGGCTTCAAGCTGGACGAAAAGTGGGGCAAGCGCGCCTTCTGGTGCTGGTTCGTGGGTTTCTACACCGCATTCATGCCGCTGTACGTGCTGGGCTTCATGGGCATGACGCGTCGGCTGAACCATACCGACAACCCGGCATGGCAGCCGTGGCTGATCGTTGCCGTGATCGGCGCCGCGATCATTGCCTGCGGCATCGCTTCGCAGCTCATCCAGATCTTCGTGAGCGTCCGCAACCGTCATGCGCTGGCGGATCTGACGGGCGACCCGTGGGGCGGCCGTACGCTGGAGTGGGCGACGTCGTCGCCGCCGGCGCACTACAACTTCGCCCGCGTGCCGGTCATCCGTGACATCGACGCCTTTGCCGACATGAAGGCCCGCGGTGAAGTGCTGACGCAGGTCGCACCGAGCTACGAGAAGATCCACATGCCGAAGAACACCGGCGCCGGCTTCTTCATCGGCATGTTCTCGATCGTGATGGGCTTCGCGCTGATCTGGCACATCTGGTGGATGGCCGTACTGGGTCTGGTCGGCATGATCGGCAGCTTCATCCTCCGCAGCAACAACGACGACATCGATTACTACGTGCCCGCTCACGAGGTTCACGAGACCGAGTCGGCCTACTTCCAACGTATCGGTTCGCAGGCATAAACCATGGCTTCCAATGTTCTAGACGGTCACGCCGCGCACGGTCACGCGCACGGCCACGACCACGCGCATGACCATGCGCACCACCACGACGCCGCAGACACCAAGGTCTTCGGCTTCTGGGTGTACCTGATGAGCGACTTGATCATCTTCGCGTCGCTGTTTGCCACGTTCTGCGTCCTGCGCGGCGCGACGGCAGGCGGCCCGACGGGCAAGGAACTCTTCGATCTGTCGTATGTGGCAATCGAAACCGGCATCCTGCTGGTGTCGTCCATCACCTACGGCATGGTGATGATCAGCCTGCAGAACGGCCGCAAGGATCAAGTGATGCTGTGGCTGGGCATCACGCTGCTGCTGGGCGCCGCGTTCGTTGGTATGGAAATCAACGAGTTCCACCATCTGATCGCCGAAGGCGCGGGTCCGAGCCGCAGCGCATTCCTGTCGTCGTTCTTCCTGCTGGTCGGCACGCACGGCCTGCACGTGGCGAGCGGCATGCTGTGGATCATCGTCCTGATGTGGCAGATCGCTGCCAAGGGCCTGACCCCGACCCAATCCACACGCCTGTCGTGCCTGAGCCTGTTCTGGCACTTCTTGGACGTGGTGTGGATCGGCGTGTTTACCGTCGTGTATCTGCTGGGAGCGATGTAAATGGAACAGACCAACGTTTCGACGGGCATTTCCCACGATGATGCCCACGGTCATTCGGCTGGCGGCGCCGGCCATGCCACCGTCAAGGGCTACCTGATCGGCTTCGTGCTGGCGGTGATCCTGACGGCCATCCCGTTCAAGATGGTGATGGACGGCGGCTACTCGCACCAGACGGTGCTGGTGACGGTGATGGCCCTGGCAGTCGTGCAGATCGTCGTGC
Organism: Ralstonia wenshanensis; assembly: GCF_021173085.1. Taxonomy (NCBI): domain Bacteria; kingdom Pseudomonadati; phylum Pseudomonadota; class Betaproteobacteria; order Burkholderiales; family Burkholderiaceae; genus Ralstonia; species Ralstonia wenshanensis. Next base: position 2,863,984 of record NZ_CP076413.1, on the reverse strand, counting down.
ACCTGATCTATTTCCTGCACCTCGACGGCTCGTCTGCCCAGCGCTGGAATGTGATGGCCTTCCTGTTCACGCTGCTGATCCTGGCGATCGTCGTTGTCGGCTCGCTGTGGGTCATGCATAACATGAACGCCAACATGATGACGATGTAACGAGGCCTGGCCTCTGTTGCATTGGAAGGGCGCCCTGGTGGGCGCCTTTTCTTTTGCTCGTGCGGCCTTGAGCCCTGGGTTTGCCACGCCCCGGCTTTGTTAAACTCGCCGGGTTCCCCATTTCTGCGTTTCCCCCCGCAATTCCGCCATGTCACAGTACGTTTTCACCATGAACCGCGTGGGCAAGATCGTTCCGCCCAAGCGCCAGATCCTCAAGGACATCTCGCTGTCGTTCTTCCCGGGCGCCAAGATTGGCGTGCTGGGCCTGAACGGCTCCGGCAAGTCGACCGTGCTGAAGATCATGGCCGGCCTGGACAAGGACATCGAGGGCGAAGCCACGCCGATGCCCAACCTGAACATCGGTTACCTGCCGCAGGAGCCGCAGCTCGATCCCGCCAAGACTGTGCGTGAAGAAGTGGAGAGCGGCCTGGGCGAAGTGATGGATGCGCAAAAGCAGCTCGAAGCCATCTACGCCGCGTACGCCGAGGAAGGCGCTGACTTCGACAAGCTGGCCGAAGAACAGGCGCGTCTGGAAGCCATCATCGCCGCCGGCTCCGGTGACAACGTCGAACTGCAGCTGGAAATAGCCGCCGATGCACTGCGCCTGCCGCCGTGGGACGCCAAGATCGAACACCTCTCGGGCGGTGAAAAGCGCCGCGTCGCGCTGTGCAAGCTGCTGCTCTCGCGCCCCGACATGCTGCTGCTCGACGAGCCGACCAACCACCTGGATGCGGAATCGGTGGACTGGCTCGAGCAGTTCCTCACGCGCTTCCCGGGCACCGTGGTGGCCGTGACGCACGATCGCTACTTCCTCGATAACGCCGCCGAGTGGATTCTCGAACTCGACCGCGGCCACGGCATCCCCTGGAAGGGCAACTACAGCTCGTGGCTTGATCAGAAAGAGACGCGCCTGAAGCAGGAAGAGTCCAGCGAATCTGCGCGCCAAAAGGCGCTGAAGAAAGAACTGGAATGGGTGCGCCAGAACCCGAAGGGCCGCCAGGCCAAATCGAAGGCGCGTCTGGCTCGCTTTGACGAGTTGAACAGCCAGGAATACCAGAAGCGCAACGAAACGCAGGAAATCTTCATCCCGGCGGGCGAGCGTCTGGGCAATGAAGTGATCGAGTTCACCAACGTCAGCAAGAGCTATGGCGATCGCCTGCTGATCGACAACCTCAGCTTTACGATTCCGCCGGGCGCGATCGTCGGCATCATTGGCCCGAACGGCGCCGGTAAGTCGACGCTGTTCCGCATGATCACGGGCAAGGAGCAGCCGGATTCGGGCACCATCAAGATCGGCCCGACCGTCAAGCTGGCTTACGTTGACCAGAGCCGCGACGCGCTGTCCGCAGACAAGACTGTCTTCGAAGAAATCTCGAACGGGTCCGACATCCTCACGGTGGGCCGGTATGAGACGCCATCGCGCGCCTACATCGGCCGCTTCAACTTCAAGGGCGGCGACCAGCAGAAGCACGTCGGCACGCTGTCGGGTGGCGAGCGTGGGCGCCTGCATCTGGCCAAGACGCTCATCTCGGGCGGTAACGTGCTGCTGCTGGATGAACCGTCGAACGACCTCGACGTGGAAACGCTGCGTGCGCTCGAAGATGCGCTGCTCGAATTCGCGGGCTGCGTGATGGTGATCTCGCACGACCGCTGGTTCCTCGATCGCATCGCCACGCACATCATCGCGTTCGAAGGCGATTCGCACGTCGAATTCTTCCCGGGCAACTACCAGGAATACGAAGCCGACAAGAAGAAGCGTCTGGGCGAAGAAGGCGCCAAGCCCAAGCGTATCCGCTACAAGCCCGTTACGCGCTAGGACGGCTCGCCGGCCTATTGCGCTACCCGATCTCGGTGCTCCGATGCTCGCCGTACTGATGTACGGCTGCGCTTCTCAGACCGATTTCGGGCCGCTCGCTACGGCCTTCGAACCATCCTATGGCGCTTCTTCAGCCGCAGGCGCGTCGAGGTTGCTGTCAAACTCGACGCGCTTGTGCGAGCCGTCACAGAACGGCTTGTTCAACGAGTGCCCGCAGCGGCACAGCCATGCCTGGCCTTCCTCCACCGGTAATTCGCGTCCGCCCTGGGTGACGATCCGGAAGCTTCCCTTGATGTGATACGGCCCGTCGTTGCGGACCGTGATGACGACATCGTCGGCCATGTTGGCCTCCTCAGAAGAGGATGCCCTGCATGCGATACGCGAAGTGACCGGGCTTGGCGTCGCGCATCAAAGCCATGAATTGATCCATGTCCATATGCACGACGTTTTCGTGGTCGCCCGCTTCGAAGTAGACGTCGCCGTGGGTCATCAGGCTGCTGTCGATGTAGGTTGGCATGCCGTAGGCCATGCCCACGGGCGGAACGGCCCCTGCATCACAGTCCCGGAAGACTTCGCGCAACTCCGATTCATCGGCCAGCGTGAGGTCCATGCGGCCCGATTCCTTTTGCAGCTCGGACAGATGCAGGTGATACGTCGACGGCAACACGGCCGCGACATAGCCAAGCTTGTCTTCTAGCAGGAGCGTCTTGGCCAGACGGTCGCCGGGGACATGCGCAGCTTGCGCGGTTTCGGTGCTCGTGTGGGTATGCGGATGGCGAATCACCTCGTACAGGCAGCCCTTGCTGCGCAGGCAGCCGTCGAGGGTGCTGGAGATCGACATGGCGTCCTCCCGTGTGCTGTGCGGCCGGCGGCGGGATTGCTGTGGCCGCTACGTCAGCATAGGTCGGTTTGCGGATTGCGCAGGCATTCGAGCGTACAAAAGCAACGGGCCACTCATGTGAGCGGCCCGTGTGGCGATGTAGCTTTCTGTTCGCGCCAAGCGTCAGGGGTTAGCGGTCCCAGCCGCGGTGCCAGCCGTGGTCGTGGCGCCATTCGCGCTCGCGCCACTCGTGACGGCGCCATTCGCGTTCACGCCAGTCGTCGCGGTCGCGATAGTAGCCGCCATAGACCACCGGGGCAGGGGCATAGACCGGCGCCGGGCGATACACCACGGGCGGGGGCGCATAGACAGGGGCCGGAGCCACGTACACCGGCGCAGGGACGCCGATCGACACGCCAACGTCCACATGCGCCAGCGCCGCCGTCGAGGCGCACAGCGCGGCGCCACCCAGAACGAATGCGAGCAGTGTGCGTTTCATGATGCTTCTCCTTACGGTTGCGAGGCCGGGGCCGATGTGCCGTCGACTTCGTGTATCAAGTTCGTGATGCCATTCTATGAACCACCGGGCGCTTCAGGTGATACGCAAATCCTACGGATGTAACGGGAAGTAAAACGCCCCACCGGCAAGACGCTGGTGGGGCGCGGGGTTTCCACGCGGGCACGCCTCGTTCAGCCCTGTGCAGCCTCCCAGGCTCCTCGCTGTTCCGGTGACGACCACACCGCCAGGTGCAGCGCCGACAGCGCGAACGGATCTGACAGCAATACCAGCTTTTGCTTGCCTGTGAGCTTGTCGGGACCCACCTCCAGTGCGTGGCGCACGTGTGCCTCCCGCACGGCAATCAGCCGCCGGTCGTGCGGAAAGCGGGCCGTGCCGATTGCGCACATCAGCGCATTGGTGACGGGGTCGACCACGGCTTGGCGGAAGTCAGGCATTGGCGGCGCATTGCGCAGGTGCTTGCGTGTGGCGCGGAGCTCGCGCGGCGGGCGCACTTCCTCGGGGATCATGAACAGGCGCAGCCGTCGCATGCGGCGGCCCAGGCTCACACGGCTGGAGAATACCGACAGCGGAATCGACACGATCAGCGCGCCCACGACTGGCGAAAGCCACCACAGGAAGCTCGGGTTCAGCCAATAGACGATGGCGGCCCAGACGATGCCGATCACGGTGTGCAGGCCGTGGCGGCGTACAGCGTCGCCCCAATGCGTCTGCGCGTCTTCGCGCGGCGGTGACTTCCAGTGCACCTTCCAGCCGAGGAAGGCGGCCGTCACGAAGCGTGTGTGGAACAACATGCGCACCGGCGCGGCCAGCACCGAGAACGCCGCCTCGATCGCCATCGAGAATGCCAGGTGGATCGCCCCGCCAAAGCGCTTCGGCCCCTGTGCCCACAGCACAAGCACGCTGAGGATCTTCGGCAGGAACAGCACGGTGGCCGTGGCGGAAAACAGCGCGGCGGCCTTCTCCGGATGCCACTCCGGCCAGATCGGGAAGAGCTGGCGCGGCTGCGTAAAGTATTCCGGCGCGATCAGCGTGTGCTTGGCCAGCAGGGCAGTCGACAGGATCAGGAACAGGAACCACAGCGGCGCAGACAGATACGCCATCACCCCGGTGATGAACACCGCGCGGTGCACACGGTGGAAGCCTGGTGCGCCGAACAGGCGGAAGTTCATCAGATTGCCGTGGCACCAGCGGCGGTCGCGGCCCAGCTCGTCGAGCAGGTTGGGCGGCATTTCTTCGTAGCTGCCGTCCAGGTCGTAGGCGATCCACACGGCCCAGCCGGCACGGCGCATCAGCGCGGCTTCGACAAAGTCGTGCGACATGATCTCGCCGGAAAGCGAGCCCTTGCCCGGAATCGGCGCCAGCGCGCAGTGCTTGATGAACGGGTCCAGCCGGATGATGGCGTTGTGGCCCCAGTAGTGCGATTCGCCGAGCTGCCAGTAGTGCAGGCCAGCGGTGAACAGCGGCCCGTACACACGCGTGGCGAACTGCTGGATACGCGCATACAGCGTGTCGCGGCCGGCGGCGCGCGGCGCGGTCTGGATGATGCCCGCGCTGGGCGCACCTTCCATCAGCTGCACGAGGCGCGTCAGGCAGTCGCCGCTCATCACGCTGTCGGCGTCAAGCACGATCATGTAGCGGTATTTGCCGCCCCAGCGCCGGCAGAAATCGTCGATGTTGCCGCTCTTGCGCTTCACGCGGTGGCGACGCCAGCGATAGAAGATGCGACCGAAACCATCGAGCGCGCGGCAAATATGCAGCCACGCATCGGCTTCTGCGGTGCGGATATCCGGGTCGCCTGAGTCCGACAGCACGAAGAAGTCGAAATGCTCCAGATGTCCCGTGCGCTGCAATGATTCGTACGTCGCGCGCAGCCCTGCAAACACGCGCTGCACATCTTCATTGCAGATCGGCATGACGATGGCCGTGCGCGCATCGTCCGGAATCGTGGCGTCCGGCGTGGCCCGGCGCGAGATGACGAAGCGGTCGCCGTGGAAGGCCAGCAGCAGAAAGCCCGTGATGGCCGTCCAGAATCCCGCCGACACCCAACAGAACAGCACCGCGAACAGCACGATGATGATGGCTTCGAGCCAGTCGGCGCCGTGGTACGGCAGCACCGTGCTCATCGCCCAGGTGGCAGCGATGGTCTGCGCGATCATCAGCGCCAGCAGCGTCAAGCGGCGGCGCGAGCCGACGAAGCGCCAGATGCCCTTCGGGTCCGGCGAGTCGGGTGCCTCGTACGGCACCGGCTTCTTGCCGCCATGCATCCAGCGGTCGATGGCTTGGCGCGTGCGCCAGATCGGCCCGAGCACCCATGGCCACGGCACCATCGAGCGACGCGCGGGCGTGGGCCCGGTATCCAGGTGGATGCGGCCTTGGCTGTCGTGCTCAAGCGGCGGCGCCGGCTCGGCAGAGGGCTCCGTCGATGCGGCATCGGCGCGCGTGGCGCCATAGGCCGCATCCAGACGCGAGCCTACGGAGGCGTAGGCCGGTGCATCGGCGTCGAGCGAGGTCGTCTGGGCCGGGTCGAGCCTCGCCAGCGCACGATGCAGCTTGGCGAGCGCCGCTGCATCGTCGTCGGCGGCTGTGATGCCCGCGTTGCGCAGGAGCGCAGCACGCGCATCGGCCGCCAGCGGCAGCGCCCCAAGGTAATGGTCGGCCACAGACTGCGCTGTGGCAGGGGTGGTGGAGGGGGCGGTGCCAGCGGCACCGTCAGTCTGGGCTGTCGTCACGTTCAGCCCGGAGGTAACAGGTAGCTCCACGTCTCAGAAAGTCCGGTGCCGCCGCTGCGCAGGTAGCCGCGCATTTCGACGGGTTTATCGTCGTCGACCCGCTTCAGGCGCACAGTCACGCGCCATCCGCCGGTCGCGGTGTTGGGTTGGCCGAAGATCGATTCGATCTTGCCGTTGGCATCTGCCGAGAATACGGGCTCGACCGGCGCATTGGGCGGAAGCTTCGCCAGCGCGGGGCCTTCAAAGTCGACCACGAAAGCGATCGTATCGTCGGGCTTGCGCTCGTCCGGGCGCTTGGTTGTCCAGCCGTGCGAACGGCGCGTCTGCGTCACCCACGCCAGCGCAGGCTTCTTGTCAGCGTCCTTCTGCCACAGCAGGCGGTATTCGAGATTGAACGGCTGATGCGGCTTGGGCGGGTTTTCGGGCACCCAGTAAGCGACCACGTTGTCGTTCGTCTCGTCTGGCGTCGGAATCTGCACCAGCTCCACGCGGCCCGCGCCCCATTTGCCGACGGGCTCGACCCACGCGCTCGGGCGCAGTTCGTAGCGGTCGCCGATTTCCTGGTAGCTGGAGAACGCGCGGTCACGCTGCATGAGGCCGAAGCCGCCGGGGTTGGTCGTCCCGAACGAGCTGACCAGCAGGCGCTTGGGGTTCGTCAGCGGACGCCAGATCCATTCGCCTGTGCCGGAAAGCACCGACAGGCCGTCGGAGTCATGCACTTCGGGGCGGAAATCCAGCGCCGGTGCCGGCTGGTTCTCGCCAAAGAAGAACATGCTGGTGAGCGGGGCGATGGCCAGCTTGCTCACGTTCTCGCGCATGTACAACTGCGCCTTGACGTCGACCGCCGTGTCGCTGCCCGGCTTGATGACAAAGCGGTAGGCACCCGTGGCGCGGCGCGAGTTGAGCAGCGCGTAGATCGTCAGCTCTTTCGCGTTGGCGGCAGGCCGTTCGATCCAGAAATCGGTGAAGCGGGGGAATTCCTCGCCCGAATTGAGCGCGGTGTCGATGGCCAGCCCGCGCGCAGAGAGGCCGTAGACCTGCCCCTTGCCGATACCGCGGAAGTACGACGCGCCCAGGAACACGATGACCTCGTCCTTGTATTTGGGCGTGTTCATCGGATAGTGCACGCGGAAACCGGCAAAGCCGAGCTTCTGCAACTGCTTCGGGTCGAGCTTGACCGGGCCGTAGTCGAACAGGCGCGGATCGAAGCGGATTTCGCGCACGCCGGCGGGCGACACCTCGTTGATCTTCACGGGCTGGTCGTAATACGAACCCTCGTGGAAGAAGCCGAGTTCGAACGGCAGCTTGTCGCGGCGCCAGTAAGCCTGATCGGACTTGAAGCGGATTTCGCGGTACTGGTCGTAGCGCAGCTCGCGGAGTTCGCGGGGCAGGGTGTCGGCGGGCGCCTGGTAGGGCTTGGAGGCCAGTTGCTTGGCGCGTACGGCCACATCGTTGAAACCGAAGGCCAACGCAGCATGCGCCGAAGCCAGCGCCAGCAGGCCCACGGCCAACCGCGCATAGCCGGTTACCGAACGGGTGCGTGCCGTGCGAGCGGCCCCCGGCGTGCGGGAGGAAACAGCGGAGGGAATGTTCAAAATGAGATCGCGTCTATGCGGCGGGCCGAGGAACGTGACGCTTCGGTCCTGCCGGTCATTCGTCTGTGCCGCCGAGATTTTACCCGCCGTACCTTTGCGAGATCAAAACCGGCAACATTTTGATAATGTTTCTGGCCGTATCGGGCCGACATCCGCGTCAAATGGCGTGTAATCAGGCGGTCTTTGGCGGGTCAGCCGTTCGGTTGAGGGGAACGCGCAGCGTCGGCCGGCAGTCAGAGCTGCTTTCCTGTGTGCCAGGATTTCCGCGTGGCACACTCTCGGCTTTTTCCTCCATGGAGTTCGCATGACCTGCTGGACGCGACGCGCCACTGCAATCGCCGCGCTTGCCTTTTCGACCTCGTTGCTCGCGCCTGTGGCGTTTGCTGCACCCGCAGCCAAGGCGGCTCCAAAGGCTGCGGCGCCTGCCAAGGCAGTGCGCGATCCCGGCGACGTGGCGGTGCTGCTGGATACCTTCCCGCTCGGCAAGCCTCTGCGCAAGCTGCCCTCGTGCGAGGACGTACGCGCGAATGGCGGCAAGGATGTCGCCGAATATTGCTCCGATGCGCTTGAATCGCATGGCCGCACGCGCTCGCTGGGCGTGCCTCAGGCATCGCGCCCCGAGTTGATGGACGGGCCGCAGGCCGTGCTCCTGATCGACCAGGATGGCAACATCGCCGGCATGTTCGTGCCGACGCGCGGCGTCGATACCGAGCAGCGCGTCTTCCAGGCGCTGTCCGATCGTTACGGCAAGCCTGCGCAGGAAGGCAAGGCGCCGCTCAAGCTCAAGTCTGGCAAGACGGTCGATTCGCTTCGTGCGCGCTGGGCAGGCCATCAGACCATCATCACGATGTACGCGATTCCCGAAGAGCCGCAGAACGGCACGGTGGAATTCCTTTGGGCACCGCGCGCCGGGGCGGTCATGGATCAGATGCGTGCGGAAGTCGATCCGAATGCACCCAAGCCGGCTCCTGCGTCCGGTGTGGCGGCCTCGGCACCTGCTGCGATGGCCAAGCCCTCTGCAGGCAAACCGGCGCCTAAGCAGTGAACTTACGAACACACGTTCGTAGTTTTCGGTTACACCGCTTACACCCGCATGACGCCGGCGTCGCTCGCGTCGGCTTATAACGTCCGTGTGGCTCCACTAGGGGGGCCGAAGGACGCTAATCATGAAAATCGTGGCTCTGGCCTTGTTGGCCGCGACGCTTGGGGGTTGCGCGGTGTATCCGGCACCGGTGGCTGTGGCACCTGTGCCTGTCTATGCTGCACCGGCTTATCCGGCCTATTACGGCGGCTATTGGGGTGGACCTTCGGTGTACTTCAATTACCATCACCGCTGATCTGCCGTTGGCTGATCAGCGTCTAATCCGTTGAACGCAGGCCCGGCCAGCCGGGCGCCAACGTCTGCGGCAAGCCAAGCAGATCCAGCACGCGCCCGACCGTGTGGTCGACGAGGTCGTCGATCGTCTTGGGGCGCTGGTAGAAGCCCGGCACGGGCGGAAACACGATTCCGCCCATCTCTGTGACGGCCGTCATGTTGCGCAGGTGCGCCAGATTCAACGGCGTTTCGCGCACCATCAGGATGAGGCGACGACGCTCCTTGAGCGTGACGTCGGCCGCGCGCGCAATGAGATTGTCCGACAGGCCGTGCGCCACGGCCGCCAACGTCTTCATCGAGCAGGGCGCCACCACCATCGCTTCCGCCGCAAACGAGCCGCTGGCAATGGTTGCGCCGATATCGCGCACGTTATGCACGACGTGCGCCAGCGCTTCCACTTCTTCGCGTGCCATGTGCAGCTCGTGCTGCACGTTCATCAGCCCTGCGGGCGACATCAGCAGGTGAGATTCCACCCCCGCCGATTCGCGCAGGCCCTGCAGAATCTGCAGCAGCCGCACGCCGTAGATTGCCCCGGACGCCCCCGTGATGGCCACGATGATGCGGCGCACAGGTGGCGTCTGGACTGTGGCGTTCACGGGCAAGGTCACGCTGAAACGAGAACGCAGCTCAAGCAGCCAGCAGCGGCTGCAGCTCGCCGCTCTGGTACATCTCCATCATGATGTCCGAGCCGCCGATGAATTCGCCCTTGACGTAGAGCTGCGGAATGGTCGGCCAATTGGCGTAGTCCTTGATGCCCTGGCGGATTTCGTCGTCTTCCAGCACGTTGACGGTGTGCGGCCGATCCACGCCGCAGGCCTTCAGGATCTGGATGGCGCGGCCCGAAAAGCCACACATCGGAAATTGCGCCGTGCCCTTCATGAAGAGGACGACGGGGTGGCCTTTGACGATCTGGTCGATCTTTTCGTGCGTGGTGCTCATGGGGAGACTCGATTGGGTGAGGGGCGGCAGCCGGGTTTTTAGGCTGACATCCACATTGGAAAACCCTTCTATTTTAGCGAGGAACGCGCACCGGCGTTTTGATCCAGCCACTGCCCGCCGCTGCAGCGGTCATGGCCGGCCAGGTCTTGCGCAGTGAAGACATTGGCGAAGCCGGCGCCCTGCAGCAGCGCGCGCACGGGTTCGCCCTGATCGTAGCCGTGTTCGAGCAGTAGCCAGCCGCCCGAGGCAAGCCGCGCAGGCGCCCCTGCGACGATGCTGCGCAGGTGTCGCAGGCCGTCATCGTGGTCGGTGAGGGCGTTGGCGGGTTCGAAGCGCAGATCGCCCTGATCGAGATGCGCGTCGGTGGCCGCAATGTAAGGTGGGTTGCTGGCGATCAGGTCGAAGGCGGGGGGCGCATCGGCATCGGCCAGCGCGCCATACCAGTCACCCAGTGCAGCCCGGAAATTGGTTGCGCCCAGCGCCTTGGCGTTGTCGATCGCCACGGCCAGCGCATCGGCGGAGGCATCGGTGGCCCACACGCGCGCGTCGCGTCGCGCCAGTGCAATTGTGATGGCAATGATGCCGCTGCCCGTGCCCATGTCGAGCACGGCCGGTGCATCGCGTTCTTCCAGGCGGTCCAGCGCCTGCTCGACCAGCAATTCCGTATCGGGACGGGGAATGAGCACGGCCGGCGTGACCTTGAACGTGCGGCCGAAGAATTCACGTTCGCCCAGCAGATAGGCCATCGGCTCGCCGGCCAGGCGGCGTGTGGCGAGTTGGCTGATTCGCGCGCGCGCGGCGACGTCGATAGCGCTGGAGTCTTGCGTGATGAGTTGCACGCGCGACAGGCCCGTCACGTGCGAGACCAGCATGCGCGCTTCCAACGCAGGCAAGCCGGCGCGTGCCAGCGCCGTCAGCGCATCGGACACGCAAGCCAGGGTTTCGGGCGAAATGACGGGAACAGACGACACGGCAACAGACCAGCAGCGAAGATCGGGGCGCACAAAATAACACGGGCCCGGCCAACGTGGCGCGGGCCCGCGAGCGGGTCGGTGCGGTTAAGCAGCGCTTATTGCTTGGTCGCGTCCTTGACCTTGTCGGCCGCTTCCTTCGTGGCGTCTGCGGTCTTGTCTGCTGCAGCCTTGGCCGCGTCGGCCGTCTTGTCGGCCGCAATCTTGGCGGCATCCTTGGCCTGCGCCAGTGCGCCCGACGCGGAGACTTGGGCATCCGAAGCGGCTTGCGAGAGTTCCACCTTGGCGGCGTCTGCAGCCTTGGTCACGGCGGTGCCGGCGTTGTCGAGTGCCTGTTTGGCGGCGTCCTTCGATTGCTCCATCGCGCTCTTGGCGGCCTGGTCGGTGGCGTCGTCTTTCTTGCCGCAGGCGGCCAGGCCCAGTGCGAGGGAGGTAGCGACAGTGATGGCCAGCAGTTGGGTACGCATTGCGATTCTCCTAATCGTGATGTTGCCGCGCTTGTTGGTGAGTGCGCGCCGGATGCGACCGGCGATGCACTCGGCGTGATCGAGATCGATTATAGGAACGCAAGACCGACGCGCCATCGCGCAAACCTGTATCAAACGCAAGCGGATGTTACGGAGGGCGCGCTTTTTAACGATTGAGCGCTCAGGCCTCTTCCCCGAGCGCCGCAAGCTGCTCCGCTTGGTGCTCAGCCGCCAACGCACCGACCAGTTCATCAAGGTCGCCGTCCATGATGGCGTCGATCTTGTACAGGGTCAGGTTGATGCGATGATCGGTCACGCGGCCCTGCGGGAAGTTGTACGTGCGGATGCGGTCGGAGCGGTCGCCCGAGCCGATCAGGCTCTTGCGGGCGCTGGCTTCCTTGGCTTGCGCCTCGCGCTCCTGGCGATCCTTCAGGCGTGCAGCCAGCACCTGCATGGCACGGTCCTTGTTGCGGTGCTGGCTGCGGTCGTCCTGGCACTCCACCACCAAGCCGGTCGGCAAGTGGGTGATGCGCACGGCCGAATCCGTCTTGTTGATGTGCTGCCCGCCCGCACCGGATGCGCGGAACGTATCGATGCGCAAATCCGCCGGATTGATCTGGATGTCGGCCAGCGTATCGGCCTCGGGCATGACCGCCACGGTGCAGGCCGACGTATGGATGCGCCCCTGCGCCTCGGTGGCCGGCACGCGCTGCACGCGGTGACCGCCCGATTCGAATTTCAGGCGCGAGTACGCACCTTCGCCCACCAGCCGAGCGATCACTTCCTTGTAGCCACCCAGGTCTGACGGCGATTCGCTCACGATCTCCACCTGCCAGCGCTGACGTTCGGCGTAGCGCGTGTACATGCGCAGCAGGTCGCCGGCAAAGAGCGCGGATTCATCGCCGCCGGTGCCGGCGCGGATTTCCACGAAAATGTTGCGATGGTCGTTCGGGTCTTTGGGCAGCAGCAGGCGTTGCAGCTCGCCTTCGAGAGATTCCATCCGCTCACGCGCCGCGCGGAGTTCGTCCTCGGCAAACGCCTTCATGTCCGGATCGGTCGCCAGCTCCTGCGCAGTGGCGATGTCTTCCTCGGCCTGCTTCCACGCGGCAAATTGCGCGACGACGGGCTCCAGCTCGGCGTGTTCGCGCGTGAGCTTACGGTATTGGTCGAGATTGGCGGTGGCGTCTTCACGCGCAAGCAGCGCGTTGATTTCGACGATGCGCTCGGCCAGTTGGTCGAGCTTGGACAGCATGCTGGGCTTCATTCGGGCAGTCGCGGAGGGAAACGCTGGAAGCGAAGGCGGCGCATGATACCGCGCCAGAAGTTGCGCGCCGAGAGTGAAAACATGCGGCGCGCGTGCGATGCGCCGGCCGCTAGCGCTCGGAGTGGCTGGATTGGCGGAACAGCGCCGGCAGCAGGTCGATGAGCTGTTCGCGGCCTTCGCCCTGCGCGTGGTTGAGCGCATGCGTCGGGCCGTGGAGGAATTTCTTGGTGAGCGCCTGCGACAGCGCTTCGAGCACAAGCGCTGGGTCATCGCCGCGCGCGAGCATGCGCTGGGCGCGTTCCAGCTCACCCTGGCGCAGCGTTTCAGCCTGCGCATGCAAATCCCGGATGACGGGCACCACGCTGCGCGCATCGAGCCAGTGCATGAAGTTCAGCACGCGCGTTTCGATGATGGCCTCGGCCTGCGCCACGGCGGCCTGCCGCAACGCGTTGCCTTCGCGCACGATGGCGCCGAGGTCGTCGACGGTGTAGAGGAATACGTCGGACAGGCGTGCAACTTCAGGTTCGATGTCGCGCGGCACGGCCAAGTCGACCATGAACATCGGGCGGTGGCGGCGCTGCTTGATGGCGCGCTCCACGGCGCCCAGCCCGATGATGGGCAGCGTGCTGGCCGTGCATGAAACAACGATGTCGAACTCGGCGAGCTTGGTCGGCAGTTCGGCCAGGCGCACCGCGCGAGCGTTCAGGCCCTGGTTCGACAGCGATTCGGCGAGCTTCTCGCCGCGTTCCAGCGTACGGTTGGCGATCACCACCTCACGCGGCGTCTGCGCGGCGAAGTGCGTAGCGCACAGCTCGATCATCTCGCCGGCGCCAATAAACAGGACGCGCTGATCCGCGATCGACTCGAAGATGCGCTGCGCCAGGCGCACGGCGGCGGCGGCCATCGACACGGAATGCGCGCCGATCTCTGTCGTGCCGCGCACTTCCTTGGCCACCGCAAAGGTGCGCTGGAACAGCTGATTCAGGTACGTGCCCAGGGCGCCCGCTTCGGTGGCGGTGCGCACGGCGTCTTTCATCTGGCCGAGAATCTGCGTCTCACCGAGCACCATGGAATCTAGCCCGCTGGCCACGCGGAACGCATGGCGTACCGCCAGCGATTGCCCGAGCGAATACACATGGGGTGCGAGTTCACCGGGGTCGATGTTGTGGTGCTGTGCCAGCCAGCGAATCGCATGCTCGTGCGCGGTCTGCTCGGGCAGGTTGCCGTCGGTGGCGCAGTAGATTTCGGTGCGATTGCAGGTGGAGAGGATGGCGGCTTCGGCCGTGCTTCTGAGGTGCGGCAGGTGCTGGCGCAGCGTGCCCAGCGCGGGCTTGAGCTGCTCAAGCGGAAACGCCACCTTCTCGCGCAGGGAAAGCGGCGCAGTGTGGTGGTTGATTCCAAGCGTCAGCAACTGCATGTGGGGCGGCCGGTTAAATGGGGACGGCACGAATTTTGAGCACTGTGAATTATAACGCCCGGCCCCCGGATGAGCAGGACCCAGGTCAAATCTCGTGGCATGTGTGGACGAATGTCGATTATTCGTCACGCACCGCGTGGTGGGCCACCGTGGCCTTCTGCAGCGTCCTGCGCTAAGGTACGCGTCCAGTTGAATCGCTCAAGGGCAATACGGAGAACAGGCATGGGGTGGATCGGGCCGCTATGGATCGGGCTGGCGGTGGGCGTGGCGGCGCGTTGGCTGCATCCCGCAGGCAAACGCCTGGGGTGGGCGGCTGCGCTGGTGACGGGTGCGATTGGCGCGTTGTTTGGTTACTACAGCGGCCAGTTTGCCCACCTCTATGCCGACGGGCAGATCATGGCCTGGACGGCCGCCGTAGTGGGCGCCCTGCTGCTGCCCGCCGCGTGGGGCCTATTGCGCCGCTAGGTGGCGAGTGGACTGCGGCGTTCTGGCGCGGTTCAGCCCGCTCCCACGCCGGCAGTGCGCGCATCGCGCGCGGCCAGGTAGCCGGCCATCAACGTTTCCAGCCGCTTGAAGTCCACCGGTTTGGTCAGGTGATCCGTAAAGCCCGCGTCGCGGCACCGGGCGATGTCTTCTTCCATGCCGTAGCCCGTAATTGCAATCGATGGTGCGGCTTGCCGCTCGGCAAAAACGCGCACCACATCCAGGCCGCTGCCGTCCGGCAGGCCTATATCGCTGATCAGCAGATCGAACGTGCCAGATTCAGCGGCTTGCATGGCCGTGCGCGCGCCATTGGCCACGGCGACGCTGTGGCCGAGGATCTCCAGCATCTGCGACATGGCTTCGGCCGTATCGGCGTTGTCTTCCACCAGCAGCACATGCAAGCCGCGCGTCGGCTGGGCACGTGGCAAGGGCGGCGAGGGCGGTGTCTCGGGCTGCACCCTCTCGGTCGCCAGGGGCAGCGTAAGCGTGAAGGTGGCACCCTCGTGTCGGCCGGCGCTCTCGGCAATCAATGAGCCCTCGTGCTTCTGCACCAGCGCGTAGGCAATGGCCAGGCCCAGGCCCAGCCCGCCAAAGCGTTGGGTGATCGATGCATCGGCCTGTTCGAACGCCGAGAAGATACGCGGCAGTGCGTCGAGCTCGATGCCGATGCCATTGTCCTTCACGGCCACGGCCACGGTGGAGGGCGATGGGTTCCAGACGCGCACCTCAATGGCGCCGCCTTCGGGTGTGAACTTGACGGCGTTGCGCACCAGGTTCCAGATCACCTGCTGGATGCGCGCACCGTCGGCATACAGCCGGCTGCGGCCCGCCTCGAAGCGCGTCTTGAGCGACAGTCGCTTGGCCTGCATGTCGTTGCGCGACATCTCCAGCGTGCTCTCCAGCAGCGGATACAGATCGACCAGCGCAAAGCTCACCGCCAGCTTGCCGCGTGCAATGCCGGTGATGTCGAGCAGGTCGTCGATCAGGCGCGCTTCCAGCTCGGCATTGCGGCGCACGACTTCGAGCTGCGCGACCACATACGCCGGCAAATCCTGGCGCAGTTCCAGCAGATGCACGGCGGTCAGGATGGGCGTGAGGGGCGTGCGCAACTCGTGCGACAGCACGGCCAGGAAGTGGTCCTTGGCGTGGTTGGCCGTCTCGGCTTCTTCCTTTGCACGGCGCAGGGCGTCGGCAGCGATGCGCTCTTCGGTGGAGTCGCGGATGATCTTGGAGAAGCCGACCAGTTGCCCCGTCTCGTTGTGGATGGCGGTGACCACGCTTGATGCGTAGAACGGCGTGCCGTCCTTGCGCAGCATCCAGCGGTCGTCGGTGAGGCTGCCTTCGCGGCGCACGCGTTCGAGCTTGCGCTGGAATTCGCCCGCCTCGCGCGCGGCCTGCGGATACAGAATCTCCGCCGATTTGCCGAGGATGTCCTCGCGCGCATACCCGAGAATGCCGCGCGATGCCGCGTTCCAGGTGCGCACGATGCCCTGGGGGTCGAGCGAGAGCACGGCGTGCTCCTTGAGCGCGTTGATCAGCAGGCGGAAATGCGTTTCCGCTTCGCGCAGGGCGGCTTCTGCGGCGATGCGCTGGCGGCGCTCGGCTGCTTCGGCCAGCGCGCGCAACAGCACCACGGGCAGGCGCTGCAGGCGCTGTTTGATGACGTAATCGGTGGCGCCGCGCTTGAGCATGTCCACCGCGTGCTCCTCGCCCAGCGCACCCGATACAAAGATGAACGGCGTTTGCGGCGCCATGCGGCGCGCAATATCGAGCGCCTCAGCCCCCGTGAACTGCGGCAGCATGTAGTCGGCCAGGATGGCGTCGAAGGTCCGTTCGCTGAGCTGGGCGATGAAGTCGGTCTCGTTGTCGACCAGCGTGGTGTCGGCCTGCAGGTTGGCGGTTTCCAGCCGCGCGCGCGTCAGTTCTGCGTCGAGCGGATTGTCTTCGACCAGCAGCAGTTGCAGATTGGGCATGGCGGCGAATGCTCCGGATTGGCGGCTAGCTCGCCGGCAGCAACGTGCGGCGTGCCCGGGTGGAGCCGGGAGGCGGTTCGTTGAGCACCGCCCAGAATACGCCGAGGTCGGCAATCGCATCGACAAACGCGCGGAACTCCACCGGTTTCACCACATAGGCATTGACGCCCAGTTCGTAGCTGCGCAGGAGGTCGGTTTCTTCGCGCGACGAGGTGAGCATGACCACCGGCAGGCTCTTGAGCGCCGGCGTGGCGCGAATCTCGGCCAGCACTTCCAGCCCGTCGACCTTTGGCAGCTTCAAGTCGAGCAGCACCACGGCCGGGTTGCCGGGCACGCGTTGCGCGTACAGGTTGCGCGCGTGCAGGTAATCCAGCGCTTCGGCGCCGTCGCGGGTGACGACCACATCGTTGGCAAGCTGGCTGCGCTCCAGCGCCAGCAGGGTCAGCTCGAGGTCGTTTGGGTTGTCTTCGACGAGCAGGATGGGTTTGAGCATGGTGACAATGAACGTGGAAAGAACGATCAGGCATCGCGAGTCATGGGTGTGCGGAGGCCCGCCTCCGATGCCGCCTGCGGGTCGGGCGCGCGCGGCAGCGCGAAGTAGAACGTCGCGCCGCGGTCGAGTTCGCCCTCGGCCCAGGTGCGGCCGCCATGGCGGTCGATGATGCGCCGCACATTGGCCAGACCAATGCCGGTGCCCTCGAACTCGTCCATGCGATGCAGCCGCTGGAACACACCGAACAGCTTGGCCACGTATTCCATCGAGAAGCCCACGCCGTTGTCGGCAATGCGCACGATGGTTTCGGCGTCGGTCTGTTCGGCGTCGATATGGATCCGTGCCGGATCACGGTCACGCGTGTATTTGATGGCGTTGGAGAGCAGGTTGCGCATCGCCAGTTGCAGGAATGCCGGGTCGGCGCGCACCACGGGCAATGCGGCGATGTTCCATTCGATATGGCGGCGCCCCTGATCGATCGTCAGGTCGCGCACCACGCCGCGCACGAGTTGTGCGAGGTCGACATCGGTCAGGTGAAGTGCGCCGCGTCCCATTTGCGAGAAGGTGAGCAGGTCGTCGACCAGCTTGCCCGCAAAGCGCGACGACTCCGAGATCGTCTGCAGAAAATGCCGTCCACGCGCCGAGACATGCTGGCCTTCCATCTCGTCGAGCAGTTCGGCATAACCGGCGATATGGCGCAGCGGCGCGCGCAAGTCATGTGAAACGGAATACGAGAACGCTTCCAGCTCGTGATTGGCGCGGCGCAGTTCGCTCGTCAATTCCGCGGCCTCTTCAGCGCGGCGCAGCACGATGTTCAGGACGGCGTAGCGGAACTCCGCGGCGGTTTCCACTTCGCTCGTGCGCCAGGGGCGCGAGGTGTGGGCGATGTGTTCTTGCCAATGGCGCGTGTGGCCAAGCATGTGCGCGGTATCGCTGTCGGTGGCCATGTCTGGCGCGTCGCCTGCCCAGCGTACGGTGTGCGGGGTTTCAGGGCGAAACCACAGCACATAGTGACGATGCAGTTGGGACACCTGTACGGCCAGCACGCCGCAGGCCTGGGGTAGCAGCGCGGCGCCGTCCGGATAGGTGGCGGCCAGGCGGTCGGTGTGGAAGACCTCGCCGGGGTGCTCGTTGGCCAGCCATTCGGTCAGGCGCAGGATGCCATCTTCGTCAGGCGCGGCACCGATGCGCACGCACTCTCCCTGGCGCACGATGGCGGCGCCGCTGGCCGAGGCAAAGCGCAGCAGGTCGGCGGGATGTTCGATCAGGCCATCCTGGAAATGGTCACGATCGGCCATTGCCGCCAGCAGACGCACCAGGATGCGCCGCAGTTCCAGCCGGTGGGCGATCTCGGCGCGGTCTTCCTTCGCTTCGACCTGCAGCGACAGAATCTGCGCCAGGTGCTCGCATGCCGTGCGCACCTCAAATGACAGCGAACAGGGCGTCGCGTGGTGGCAGGCGATCAGGCCCCAGAGATTCCCTCGCACCGTAAGCGCCAGCGTAAGCGAGGCTTTGGCGCCCATGCGGCGCATGGCTTCGCGCTGCGCTTCGGACGCGGCGCGCAGGGCCGCGTACGTCAGATCAGTCGTGCGCCCCGTGGACGGATGCAGAGGCGGCACCAGACCCACCGGCGTATCGTCCACGTCTGCCACCAGGCGCAAGGGGTTGTGGTTATACAGGCTTTGCAGTTCGGGCGTCATGCCCGCGCCAGACAGTTGCGTGCCGACCAGCGTGTCATAGGCCTTGTCGCGCGCCTCTGCGAGTGCCAGCAAGGAACCATCGCGGTCAATGCGGTAGATCGTGACGCGGCCAAAGCCGGTCAGGCGGCGGACTTCGCGCGCGGCCAAGTCCGTCAGCGCATCGACCGTGCTGGCCGCTTGCAGGCTGGCGACGAACGTGCGCACCAGGGGATACATCGATGCAAACGCGCCGTCGGCCGCACGCGCGGCAGGTTCCAGCTCCAGGATCAGCGTGCGCTTGTGCCGGTGCGTCACCGCGTCGAGCGCGTGGCCGTGTGGCGTCTGCAGCGTGCCGATATACAGCGGATGGCCGTCGATGCTGTGGGTGCCCAGAGCGCGCTCCAGCACCTCGCGGCCGGCGGTGCCGATCACACGGTCCACGGGTGCCTGCAGCGCGGTGGCCACTGGCGTACCCAGCGCAGCCTCCAGGTTTTCACTCACCTGATGGATGCGTAAATCGGGTTCGGACAGGCATAGCAACACCCCGCGCGACTGGATGGCAGCGTGGCTGCCAATACCGGGCGAGGCATCGACGTCATCAACTACGGACAAGGGCGGAGGCGATTGCGAACTCATGGCGTTGGGCGAGTGCGCCACCCCGAAGCCTTGGCTGAATGCCGGGGCGGGGGCGGCGGGCTGCCCCGGGCGGAAGCGGCCTGCCGGGGTTCAGCGTATCCGCTGTGCGCTACGCAAGCGACGTGCCCGACACGCCAAAACGGCATAGCGGTGCGCCCAATGGAGCACTGAAGCAGCGTTCTCGGCCCTTCCCGCAGGTAAAAAAGTGATGCTGGGTCGCTTCAACGTTACAAGGCTGGAAGGGTAGCCGGACTGCCCCGTTGCCCAGGCGTGCAAGCTCGCTTCGCCCATGAAAAAAGCCCCGCAATCGCTGCGGGGCTTTTTCGTTGTGCTTGTGCTGCTCAGACGTTGAACAGGAAGTGCAGCACATCGCCGTCTTTGACGATGTATTCCTTGCCTTCGGCGCGCATCTTGCCGGCTTCCTTGGCACCTTGTTCGCCCTTGAACTGGATGAAATCGTCGTACGAAATCGTCTGGGCGCGGATGAAGCCGCGTTCGAAGTCGGTGTGGATCGCGGCGGCTGCGCGCGGGGCCGTGTCGCCGATGTGGATCGTCCAGGCGCGCACTTCCTTCACACCGGCGGTGAAGTACGTTTGCAAGCCGAGCAGCTTGAAGGCCGCGCGGATCACGCGGTTCAGGCCTGGCTCCTCCATGCCGATGTCGGCGAGGAATTCGGCCTTGTCTGCGTCATCCAGATCGGCGATTTCGGCTTCGATGGCGGCGCACACGGCCACCACTGGCGAGTTCGTCTGCGCGGCGTAGTTGCGCACGGCGTCCAGGTGCGGGTTGTTCTCGAAGCCGTCTTCGCGCACGTTGGCAACGTACATGGTCGGCTTGGCGGTAATCAGGCACAGCGGCTTGATGGTTGCCCACTCGTCGTCGGTCAGGTTCAGGCCACGCACCGGCTTCGCTTCATCCAGCACCTTCTGGGCTTTCTCCAGCACGGCGACCAGCTTGGCGGCTTCCTTGTCGTTGCCCGACTTGGCGGCCTTGGTGTAGCGCTGCAGCGCCTTTTCGACCGTACCCAGGTCAGCGAGGGCGAGTTCGGTGTTGATGACATCAATGTCGGCGATCGGGTCGACCTTGCCGGCGACGTGGATCACGTTTTCATCTTCGAAACAGCGCACCACGTGCGTGATGGCATCCGTCTCGCGGATATTCGCCAGGAACTGGTTGCCCAGGCCTTCACCCTTGGAGGCGCCCGCCACCAGGCCCGCAATGTCGACGAACTCGACCACCGCCGGCAGCACGCGCTCGGGCTTGACGATGTCGGCCAGCGCTTGCAGGCGGGCGTCCGGCACTTCCACCACGCCTACGTTGGGCTCGATCGTGCAGAACGGGTAGTTCTCGGCAGCGATGCCGGCTTTGGTCAGGGCATTGAACAGGGTCGACTTGCCGACGTTCGGCAGACCGACGATGCCGCATTGGAGGCTCATGGTGAAAAAGGCTCTAAATCAAGGGGTTGCGTGACGCGGGGGAGGCGGCAGCACAGTGGAATCCGGGCTGTGCGCGTCGTTCACGGAAAGGCGTGATTGTAACCGCTCCGGCTCGGGTCTAGCCCCGGGATGCGGCTTCGGCGGGCTTGCGTTGCGTGCGGCTGGCCAGCACCAGCGCAATGCCGCCGAGGATGGCGGCGGATGCGACAGCCAGGCGCGGGGTCAGCGGCTCCGCCAGGAACAGCACGGCGCCGAACGCCGCAATGGGCGGCACCGACAGTTGCACCGCCGCTGCACGGATCGCCGACAGCCCTTTGAGCGCGGCGTACCAGATCACATAGCCGATGGCCGAAGTGAGCGCGCCGGAGGCAAGCGCGAGCAGGATACCGGCCGGGCTGGCGTGTGCGCGGTCATACAGCAACATGCTCAGCGCGAGAGCCATGGGCGCGGCGCGCAGGAAGTTGCCGGCAGTGGCAGCCAGCGGATTGTCGAGCCCGCGACCGCGCAGCGAATACACGCCCCAGGCAATGCCCGCCACCGTCATCAACGCGGCACCCAGTGGCGTCGGGGCTGTCACGCCGGGCGAGACGAGATAGACGAGCCCACCCGCCGCCAGCGCAAAACCCGCCCAACCCAGGGCCTCAAACCGTTCGCCGGCACGCAGGCCGGCCGCCAGCATGGTGAGCTGCACCGCGCCAAACAGAATCAGCGCGCCGGTGCCTGCGCTCAGCGTCAGATACGCAAACGAGAAGAAGACGACATAGACG
Organism: Ralstonia wenshanensis; assembly: GCF_021173085.1. Taxonomy (NCBI): domain Bacteria; kingdom Pseudomonadati; phylum Pseudomonadota; class Betaproteobacteria; order Burkholderiales; family Burkholderiaceae; genus Ralstonia; species Ralstonia wenshanensis. The sequence goes on along the minus strand of NZ_CP076413.1, from coordinate 2,842,455 downwards.
AAGAGCATCGTCGCGGCAGCCCAATCAACACGGGCTAGCGGTGCCCGCCCCGCGCCTGCCCGCGCAAGGACGGCCAGCACGACGGCGCCCGACACGAGCCGGATGCTGGAAAAGCTCGCCGCATCGATGGCCGCATGCTGCAACGCCAGCCGGCACAGCAGCGAGTTCGACGCGAACGCCACCATGGTGATGCTGGTGAGCAGCACTGTGCGCAGGCCGGGGTGCCCGACATTCGTCTGGTCCATGTGAGTTCTCATGTGGTGGGCAATCGGCCTCCGCGCGATGGCGGGCTGGTGCCGCGATGTCCTCATTCTAGAGTGCGGCTTTGAGCAAACAAGGCGCTTCCCTGCCACATGGACGAGGGGGGCGAAGGCGTTACGGGCCCCGTTACGCGTTACGTTCCAGAAACGTAACAACTTCGCTTGAAGGGGCCGTTTTTCGAGCCTGTGACGCCTGCCGCCAGATGCCCTCCGTATCCTGCGGGGCCAAGCCGGCAAAGGCTTGAGCGCCATTTCCGCGCGAGTGGGAAACGGCTGCGCGCCGGCCGGGCATGCCTATTGCACTGGCTTCCCGCAAACAACACGTTTGATTCTGGAGCACAGCATGTCCTGGACCGTCGCTACCGCCGCCCGCCCGATCCATACGGTTTCCGACAGCGCCGGCCTGTTTGCCTGCTACGAGGCCATCGCGAGCCTGTCCGAAGACATGGTGGACGCTGCCGAACGCGGCGATTGGGATGAGGTAAGCCAGCTGGAGCGCGAATGCGCGGCCCACATGGAGCGCCTGGGCCACGGCCTGCGCCCGGCCTTGTCGCACGAAGAAGTGCAACGCAAGCGTGACCTGATGATGCGTATTCTGGCTAACGACGCCCGCGTGCGTGCGCTGGTCTGCCCGCGCCAGGATGAACTGATGCGCTTGGTCAGCGGCGAGCGCCGTGCCATTGGCGCACGTCAGGCGTACGCCGCCGTCTCGTACTACTGAGCCGCAGAGCGGTTCCGGGCCGGACCCGAATCAGCGGTCGGCCCGCAATTCTCCCCACGACATCAGCACCCGCTGGATGCTGCGCGCATAGGCGTCGCGGTGGACAGGCGTTTCCGAGTGGTACGCGCCGATGGCCCGCCACGTGTTTCCATGGCGAACCATTTTTTGCTTGAGCAGCCACGCCGCCACGAACACGTTGACGCAGGCGTCGGTCAGCGCGCGGCGCGGCACGCCGTAGCGGGCCAGCGTACTGAAGTGGATCGAGTTGATCTGCGCCTGGCCGATGTCGACCGAGCCGTCGGCATTGCGGTGGATGGCGCCCGCATCGCCCTTCGATTCAAACCACACGATCGCGCGCAGCACCGTTGGATTGACGCCCTGATAGGTGCCGGCTTGCTCGAAGCAATCGCCCGAAGCGGCGTGCGCTGCAACGCTGGAGGCGGCCAGCACAAGCGCCGCAACAACGCGGCTGCAGCTCAAACGAAGAGGGCGGGCGAGGGGCATGGCGGCTCCGGCGATTTTTGATTACTTCTGCAGGGCCACTTCAAGCTGCCGCTCGATACCGGCCAGATACGTATGCGATGCGTCGGAGACCACCATGCGCGGCACCGGCTCGGTAGCCTTGCGCCACTGGGTGGCCACGACCTTGCGTTTGCCGCCGCGCGTATGCACGGCGGGCGCGGCTTCGATATCGGCCCCGCCGCCCGGTGGCAGCATCGCCAGCGAGGGCAAGGGCGGATAGACGCGGTCGGGCGCCGCGGCTGTCGTCGGCATCAGTGCGTCGGGTGGCGCGGCAAAGGCCGATACGGTCGGGATCGCCAGCAGGCCAACGGTGAGGGGGAAGAACAGATGGGTCATACGCATGACGGTCCTCTTAATCCTGCGTGCGGATCGTCACGCTGTAGGGCTGGCTGGCGCTGACGGTCAGGTTTTCCAGGCGGACGTAGCCGGCGCGCTGCGCGGGCACGCCGTTCCATAGCGCCTGGTTCAGGTAGCGGAAATCCTGCGCTAGCGCGGCCACCTGGATCGTCGCGGGGCGTTTTTGCGCAGCGGCCAGTGCCCCTGCCTTGGTCAGCACGGCGGTCAGTTGCGGGTCGTGCGCGCCGAGTGCATCAGGCGGGATGGCGAAGGTCATGACTTCGCCGGCGGGCGCGGTGCGGGCCACCGGCGCAGGCGTCTGGGCGGGCATTTGCGCACAGCCGGCCAGTGCCAGCAGGGCGGCCAGCGTCAGCGAGAGGGTGGAGCGTTCGGAGAAAGTCCACATGGCGATGAGGAATGTGTGGATCGGACCCGCACTGTATCGGCGGGTCGCGCGGGTCAAAACGTCGAATTACCCGGCTTTTATCGTCCATCCCGACGGATGGCTTGAGCGGCTGAATTCGGGTGGAAACGGCATCACATCGCAGGTTTGCGGCCGGGCGAATTGTCTCGCACATATGCGGCGCAATCGGCATATTGGCGCCGCATATGTGCGCTGCGCGCTGCAAGGGGTTTGGGTGGCGCCAGCGTCTCGCCGCAGGGCGGATAGGCGTAAACACCGAGCAGCGGTGCGGCGCCGCCAAGTGTCGGCCGTGACACATTTGCGCGGCCACAAGGCTGGGCCACCCCTCGCCGCTATAATCGGCGCACCATGAATACACCCGCGTTTTCCTCTTCCAAGGCTGTGCCCAAGGAGGCAGCGCCTTACCACTTGGCCGTGGTGGGCGGCGGCATCGTCGGGCGCGCCTGCGCGCTGCGGCTGGCGCAGATCGGCTTGCGCATCGCGCATATCGCCCCGCCCGCTCCAGCCTCCGCACCGGTCGGGCCGGATGCCTGGGATGCGCGTGTCTACGCGTTCTCGTCCAGCTCCCAAGCGTTGCTGGAGCAGTTGCGCATCTGGCCAGCGCTCGACATGACGCGCGTGCAGCCTGTGCACGACATGCGGATCTTCGGCGACGACGCTGCCGCACGCGGCGAGCATGCCCACCCCGACCTCCATTTTTCCGCCTACGCAGCCGGCACGCCCCAACTGGCGTGGATTGCTGAATCGTCGCTGGTCGAACGCGCGCTGGAAACCGCACTGCGCTTCGCCCACACGGTGCAGACGTTCCCGCACGCCGCCACCGGCTTCGAAATGGAAGCCGATGCCGTAAAGCTGACGCTGGCCGACGGCCAGACGATCCGCGCGGAATGCGTGATCGGCGCCGACGGCAAGCATTCGTGGGTGCGTCAGCAGGCTGGCATCCAGGCTGAAGCGAAGCCGTATCGCCAGCTTGGCGTGGTCGCCAACTTCCAGGCCGAGCGCTGGCATCAGGACACCGCGTGGCAATGGTTCCTGGGTGCGTCCGCCGAGCAGGCCGCCGCCCCGGATGACGCCACCCCCGTACGCGGCGAGATCCTCGCGATGCTGCCGCTGCCCGATCGGCGCGTGTCGATGGTGTGGTCTGCCAGCGAAGACCACGCCCGCGAGCTGCTCGCGCTGTCGCCGGAGGCGCTGTGCCGCGCGGTGGAAGCCGCGGCCGGTGGCGCCATCGCCGCGCGCTTTGGTCGTCTGTCGAACATCACGCCTGCGCAGGGCTTCCCGCTCGTGCTGCAACACGCCAGCCGGGCCGTCGCGCCGCGCGTGGCGTTGGTGGGCGATGCGGCCCATGTGATCCATCCGCTGGCTGGACAGGGCATGAACCTCGGGCTGCGGGATGTGTCGGAAATTGGCCGCGTGATGGCGGAACGTGAAACCATGCGCGATCATGGCGATCTCAGGTTGCTGCGCCGTTACGAGCGTGCCCGCCGCGAAGATCTGCTTTCGCTCACGGCCGCCACTGATGGACTGCACAAACTGTTCGCCCTGCCGGGCGCGCTGCCCCGAACGGTACGCAACGCGGGGATGCGCATGGTGGGCATGACGCCATTTATCAAACGCTTGTTGATCAAGCACGCACTCGGCTGAGGCAGTCTCAGCGGGTTTGTGGTTTTTCGGGGTTCCAGGAGTCGTTATGTCGTTTCGTATTCGGGTGGCGGCCATCGCCTCTGCGGTGGCAGTGGCAGCTATTGGCGCAGGCTATGTGTTGAGCGCCGGTGCCGCCGAGCCCGCCTTGGACAAGGTCAAGGCCACGGTACAGAAGGCCCTGGGCCCGAACGTGGAGATCAAGAGCGTCACCAAGTCGCCGCTGGCCGGCCTGTACGAAATCAACCTCGGCAGCCAGGTTGTCTACAGCGATGCCACCGGCCGCTACGTGCTCAACGGCGACCTGCTCGATACGCAGACCGCCACCAACCTCACGCAAGAGCGCCTGGCCGAGCTGAACCGCGTGAAGTGGTCGGACCTGCCGCTGGACCGCGCCGTGAAGTGGGTCAAGGGCAACGGCGCACGCAAGATCGCCGTGTTTTCCGATCCGAACTGCCCGTACTGCCACAAGCTGGAGCAGATGCTCACGCAGGTCGACAACATCACGGTCTACACCTTCCTGTTCCCGATTCTGTCGGAAGACTCAAACACCAAGGCTAAGCAGATCTGGTGCTCGGCCGACCGGGCCAAGGCCTGGCGCGACTGGATGACCGCCAAGACCGCCCCGGGCGGCGCCGGCACCTGCGACACGCCGCTGGAGGCCAACCTGAAGTTGGGCCAGCAACTGAACGTGACCGGCACGCCGGCCATCATCTTCCCGGACGGCACCCGGGCCCCGGGCCTGATCGATGCGGCTACGCTGGAGCGCAAGTTCGCCGCGCTCAAGAAGTCGTAATTCGCACGAAGGAAGCGCCGGTCGATCCGGCGCTTTTTCTTTGGGCGCTTGCATTCACCTCACCTTCGGAGACTTGGCATGTCGTTTCGCGCGCTGATGCTGGAAAAGCAGGATGGCGGGCCGCTGGCCCACATCGTCGACCTCGATGACGCGGCGTTGTCCACGCCCGAAGCGCTTGCCAACGACGTGACCGCTGGCGACGTGCTGATCCGCGTGGACTGGTCGACCATCAATTACAAGGACGGCCTGGCCATCACCGGCAAAGGCCCTGTCGTGCGCAAATGGCCGATGGTGGCCGGTATCGACGGTGCGGGCGTCGTGCTCGAATCTACGCACCCGGATTGGCGGACGGGCGATTCGGTCGTGCTCAATGGCTGGGGCGTCGGCGAGACGCACTGGGGTTGCCTTGCCCAGCAGGCGCGGCTTTCCGGCGATTGGCTGGTGGCATTGCCGGCGGGGCTCGATGCGCGGCAGGCCATGGCGATTGGCACGGCGGGCTACACAGCAATGCTGTCGGTGCTGGCGCTAGAGCGCGCCGGCGTAAAGCCGGGCGACGGCGAGGTCCTGGTGACCGGCGCGTCGGGCGGCGTGGGTTCGATCGCCATCGCGCTGCTCGGCAAGCTGGGTTATCGCGTGGTGGCATCGACCGGCAAGACGAGCGAGGCCGATTTCCTGCAGGCGCTGGGCGCGACGGACGTCATCGACCGCGCCGAGCTTTCCGCCCCGGGCAAGCCGCTGCAGAAGGAGCGCTGGGCGGCAGTGGTCGACTCGGTGGGCTCGCACACGCTGGTCAACGCGTGCGCACAGGTGCGCTACGGCGGCGTCGTCACGGCGTGCGGGCTGGCGCAGGGGATGGATTTTCCGGCAACCGTCGCGCCGTTCATCCTGCGTGGCGTGACGCTATACGGAATCGACAGCGTGATGGCGCCGCGTGCGTTGCGCCAGACCGCGTGGCAGCGCCTGGCCGCCGATCTGCTGCCCGATCGCCTGGCCGCCATCACGCGCGAAGTGACGCTTTCCGAGGCCATCGGCGCCGCCCACGACATCGTGGCCGGCAAGATGCGCGGGCGCGTCGTGGTGGACGTCAACCGATAGGCTGGCAGGCGGGTTTGCGGACGATTTGCCTTCGGCAGCGTGGGACGGCAACGCTACAATGTCCGCCATGAAGCCGATCCGCTACACCATCGCCCCCGCCGCGCCCGAGGCGCACGTTTTCACCGTCACCGTCACGGTTGACGCGCCCGACAGCCAGGGTCAGCGTTTCTCGCTGCCGGCGTGGATTCCGGGCAGCTACATGATCCGAGAGTTCGCACGCAACATCGTGCGGATCGAGGCATCGTCGGCTGACAGGCCGGTGCGCCTGACCAAGGTCGACAAGCACACGTGGTGGGCCGCCCCCTGCAGCGGGCCGCTGACGGTTTCCTACGACGTTTATGCGTGGGACCTGTCGGTGCGCGCGGCCCATCTGGACGCCACGCACGGTTTCTTCAACGGCACGTCGGTGTTCCTGCGTGTGGAGGGGGCGGACGACCGGCGTTGCCTCGTCGACATCCAGCCGCCCGCCGGAGATGCCTACCGGGGCTGGCGCGTGGCCACCGCGCTGCGCGAGGCCACCGGCCGCGTCCAGGGCAAGGCTGGCGCCAAGCGCTACGGTTTTGGCTGGTACGAAGCGGCGGATTACGACGAGCTGATCGACCACCCAGTCGAGATGGGCACGTTCGAGCTGGTGTCGTTCGAGGCCTGCGGCGCGCAGCACGACGCCGTCTTTACCGGCCGCGTGCCCAACCTCGATCTGGAACGCATCGCCCGCGACTTCAAGCGCATCTGCGAAGCGCAGATCCGCCTGTTCGAGCCGCACACCGCCACGGCGCCGTTCCTCGACAGCAACCGCCGCTACGTCTTCATGACGATGGTTACCACCGACGGCTACGGCGGCCTGGAACACCGTGCCAGCACCGCGCTGATGTGTGCGCGCAATGACCTGCCCGTGGCCGGCCGCGACGAAACCACCGAGGGCTATCGCACTTTCCTGGGCCTCGTCAGCCACGAGTATTTCCACACCTGGAACGTCAAGCGCATCAAGCCGGCCACCTTCGTGCCGTACGCACTCGACCGCGAGGTCCACACGCCGCTGCTGTGGCTGTTTGAAGGTTTCACGAGCTACTACGACGACCTGATGCTGGTGCGCTCGGGCCTGATCTCCGAAGCCCAGTATCTGGAGATGCTCAGCAAGACGTGGAACGGCGTGCTGCGTGGCAGCGGCCGATTGAAGCAGAGCGTGGCAGAAAGCTCGTTCGACGCGTGGACGAAGTATTACCGCCAGGACGAAAACGCGCCCAACGCCATCGTCAGCTACTACACCAAGGGCTCGCTGGTGGCGCTCGCGCTGGACCTGACGATCCGCACGCAGACCCACGGCGAACGTTCGCTCGACGACGTGATGCGCGCCCTGTGGGTGACATACGGCCGTGATTTCTATGCCGCCGGCCACACGCAGCGCGGCGTGACCGAAGCGGGGCTGATCAGCCTGATGGAAGAAACCACGGGTGTGCGCCTGCGCACGCTGGTGCGCCAGTTGAGCGAAGGCCGCGACGACCCGCCGCTGCCCGCGCTCTTCAAGGCGATGGGCGTGAGCGCCACGCGCAAGGCCGCCGATACGGCGCTCGCGCTGGGCGTCAAGACCGCTGCCGAAAACGGCTTCGTCAAGCTGCAGCAGGTCTTCGACGATAGCCCGGCGCAGCGCGGTGGTTTGTCCGCCGGCGATCTGATCGTTGCGGTGGACGGCCTGCGCGTGCCGGCGGGCCAGCTCGACAAGACGCTCACGCGCCATCGCGCCGGCGATACCGTGCCGGTGCACGTGTTCCGCCGCGACGAACTGATGACGCTGAACGTGAAGCTCGCCGCCGATGCGACGCCGCAATTCACGCTGGCGCTGGCAACGGAGCCGTCGCCGCTGCGCTCGGCGTGGCTGGGCAAGCGAGCGGCCGCGCGCAAGGTGGCGCGCGGCAAGTCGGCCTGACGCGTCGCCTGATCCGATGGATTACGTCCACGATCCGCGCACGTTCCTCTACAGCCATTACGTCTCGCGCGGCATCCGTACTGCCACCGGCGTGATCGGCCTGACGCTGCTCGCGCTGCTGGTGATGGACCTGCAGGGCGCGATGGTGGTGTCGATCGGCGCGCTGTGCACGAGCCTCATGGACTTGCCCAGCCCGCTGCGGCACAAGTTCAACGAGATGATGGCGTGCGTGCTGCTGACCACCGCCGTCACGTTTCTCGTAGCGGTGGTGACGCCGTACGCCATCCTGCCGGTGGTGATCGTGGTGGTGAGCTTCCTCGCGGGGCTCATGGTGGCGTACGGCAACAAGACGATGCCGCTGCAGTTCGCGGCGCTCTTCGTCATGACGCTCACGTTCACCGAGGAATTCGCTTTTCGCGAAGCGGTGGAACACACCCTGCAGTTCTTCCTCGGCGCCATCGGTTATATGGCCTTTGCGATGGCGGTGGCGTGGGGGCAGCGGCGCCGCATCAAAGAGCAGGTGCTGGCCGAATGCCTCTACGAACTGGCTGTGTACGTGGAGCGCAAAGCCGGCTTCTACGACGCGTCCAAGGATTTCGACGAACAGTTCAATGCGCTCGTGCGCCAGCAGATTTCGGTGGCCGACAAGCAGCAGGTGGCGCGCGATTTTGTTTTCCGCGACAACCGCACCGCCAGCGACGGGCGCCTCGTGCAGATCCACATGCGGATGCTCGACATCTACGAGTACCTGCTGTCGTCCAACACCGATTACCCCGTGCTGCGCCAATGGCTGGCCGATGCCGAGGTGATGCGCCTGCTGCGCGACGTGATCGAACGCATGCGCCTGGACATCGAAGGCGTCGCCTATGCCGTCGGGCGTGATCGGCCATCGCCCACGCCGATGTCGTATGACCAGGAGATGGCCGCTATTGAAGGCGCGTTGCACGAACTGCAACACAACCACCATGGCGTGCCCATCGAAGCCATCGCAGCGCTGGAGGAATCGGTGGCCACGGTGCGCGGCGCGATCCGCCTGATGACGCAGTTGCATGCCGCCACCGACACGCAGGTCGAGCCGTCGCAGGTGCTGCTGCGCCCGGATATGACGCCGTTCCTCACACGCCAGAAGTACGAACTGCGCCTGGTGCTGGAAGAACTGACCTGGCGGTCTCCGGTGCTGCGCTTTGCGCTGCGCATCTCGATGGCGGTGGCTGCCGGTTTATGGATTGCCGACCACCTGCCCTATGCGTCGCACGGCTACTGGGTGTTGCTGACGATTGTCGTGATCCTCAAGCCGACCTTCAGCATGACGCGCCAGCGCAACTTTGATCGGGTGCTTGGCACGCTGATCGGCTGCGTGATCGCGGCGGTGATTCTGCGATTCACCCATTCGACGTGGATCCTGATGGGCGTGCTGTACCTGTCCACCGCCGCCAGCGCGGCGTTCGTCACCGTGCGCTACCGCTACACGGCCATTGCCGCCTGCGTGCAGGTGCTCATCCAGATCAACCTGCTGCTGCCGGGCAGCAAGGGCGCCATTGGTGAACGGCTGGTCGATACGCTGATCGGGGCGGCCATCGCCACCGCCTTCAGCTACGTACTGCCCGCCTGGGAATATCGCAACCTGCCCAAGCTGGTGGACGACGTGCTGCGCACCAACCGCCGCTTTATCGAGGCCGCGCGTGAGCTGCTGCTCGGCACGCTCAAGGACGATTTCGCCTATCGCGTGCAGCGCAAGCAGTACATGGAATCGCTCACGGGGCTGATTTCGGCCTTCGCGCGCATGCTGGACGAGCCCAAGAGCCGCCACCGCGCCGTCGACAACCTCAACCGCTTCATCGTCCAGAACTACCTAGTGGCCGCGCATGTGGCAGCGGTGCGCATCCTGATGCGTCAGCGCGCGCAGGAGCTGGACGAAGCCGACACCCGCGCACTGGTCGAACAGACCGCTGAAGCCGCGCTCGAAAGCCTTGCGCGCGCCAAGGAACGTTTCGACCAGGCCGTGCATGAAGGTGGCTGGGGCGTGCGTCCTCGCGATACGCAAGAACTGGGCGCTGCCGACTTCGCCGACAAATCCGCCCGTTCCCGCATGGTGGATGCGGCAGCAGAATCGGATTCGCTATCGGCGATGCACTTGCTGGAGCGGCGCCTGCAGGCCCTGCGGGCCGATACGGCCAAGATTGCGCTGCGCTGCGGGGCGTTGGGGCGGGCGCTGCGTATTTCGAAGGACTAGGTGCGGCCGGGCTGCTGAAAGGCCCTCGCACCGCGGCGATCTTCCACCACGACTGCGCTGAGCCTCGGACCCTCGACGACGGCGGTCAAAGCGCGGAAGACGAGCTATAGACAGTCGACATCCGGTATCCCGGCGTCAAAGGTCAGCTTCCGAAGGCCGAAATTGAGCCTCGGAGAGTCGAAGTCGAGCCTCGGAGAGTCAAACTCGAGCTCCGGAGAGTCGAACTCGAGTCTCGGAGAGTGGAGTTCGATTCTCGGAGAGTGGAGCTCGGCCCCCGGGGAGTCAAAGTCGAGCCTTGGAGAGTCGGACTCGGCCGCCAGAGAGTCAAGACCGGCGCTTGGCGGCTCGTCGATGGGGCTGCATGGCCCGCGCGGTTCATTCGGCTTGCGGTTTCAGCCAATCGATGGTCGGTTGATGCTGCGCTGCCAGCCAATCATTGGCCGTCTTGAAATGCCCGCACCCCAAGAACCCGCGATGCGCTGACAGCGGCGACGGGTGCGGCGCCTCCAGCACCAGATGCCCGTCCGACAGCAGCGCGCGCTTGGCCTGCGCGTGGCTGCCCCAGAGCATGAACACGCGCTTGTGACCGACGCGCGCGAGCTGCTCCAGCAGGCAATCGGTAATGCGTTCCCACCCGCGCTTGGCGTGACTTGCGGCCTGGCCTTGCTCGACGGTGAGCACCGTGTTCAGCAGCAGCACGCCTTGTTGTGCCCAGCCTTCCAGGTTGCCGGAGGCGCCGGGCAGCTTGCAGCCGAATTCCGCTTCGATTTCCTTGTAGATATTGCGCAGGCTGGGTGGCACGCGCACACCGGCCGGCACCGAAAACGCCAAGCCATGCGCCTGCGGAATCTCGCGGCCATCAACAGTGCCCGTGCCGTGATACGGATCCTGGCCGAGGATGACGACGCGCACATCGTCCACCGAGGTCAGGTGCAGCGCGCGAAAGACATCCGTCGGAAAGATCGGCTTGCCCGCTGCGCGCTCGCCATCGACAAAGGCGCACAACTCGGGCCAGTTGGCCTGCGCGATGCAAGGCGTGAGGATCGCCTTCCAGTCGGCGGGCAGGGCGTCGAACTGTTGGGCCAGCGGGGTGAAACCCGCGGCGATCGTGTCGGTTGCGGGTTCATCGAAGAGGGCGGCTTGCGCCGGATTGGCGCGTCGCGTCACGGCTGGCCCCCAGTGGCTTTCGCGCGCAGTTGGTAGCCGCGTTGCGCCTTGCTGACGTCGAGTGGCGTGAGGCCGGCCACGGCGGCGCGCAGCGTCTGCGTCCAGGCGTGCAGGCGCTCGGCAATCGCGTCTTCGGCGAGCGTGCTGCCGGCGGCCGGCTTCCACTCCAGTTCCAGTTCATCGATCGGCTCGCGTGCCTGCGTGCCGGGGATGAGGATGGCGCCGGCATCCAACGCGATCTCGATCTCGCCGCCATCCGCTGCGACACGCCACAGGCGGCGCGTGAAGTCGGTGCGGAACAGCGGGGCGAGTGCAGCCGCGTGTGGCCGGACATGGTCGGCAGCTTCGGCGGCGTTGTTTGCGACGAAGGCATCGACGGACAGTGCATCGCTCTGCAGCGGCACCTCCCATTCGTGGCGGGCGCTCAAACCGGACGTACTCACTGCTGCGGTTTTCAACGTTTGCAGCCATTGGCTGCCCTGACGGCGCACGCGCAGCGCGGCGCGGTTGCGTGCCAGCGCCTGGTCGGGTGTGTCGTAGTAGACGTTCGCCAATTCCACCGAGCCGGCGGCCTGCGCATGGGCGTCCAGCCAGCCGACCAGCGCGTCGTGCGCGCCGGCCGATACGGCCAGCTTCAGTTCAATCTCGCGGGCCATTGTGTGGCGCTCAGGCGAACAGGCGGGCCAGTTCGGCGCCCGGGTCGTCTGCACGCATGAAGGCTTCGCCGACGAGGAACGCGTTGACGGCGGCGGCGCGCATCTTGCGCACGTCGTCGGGCGTGAGGATGCCGGATTCCGTGACGACGATGCGATCGTCCGGCATGTGCTTGAGCAGGCCGAGCGTGTTGTCGAGCGACGTTTCGAACGTGCGCAGGTTGCGGTTGTTCACGCCCACCAGCGGCGTTTGCAGACGCAGTGCGCGGTCCAGCTCATGGCCGTCGTGCACTTCCACCAGCACGTCCATGCCGAGTTCGAGCGCGCACGCTTCGAGTTCTTCCATCAGGCCCTGGTCCAGCGCAGCGACGATCAGCAGGATGCAGTCGGCGCCCCACGAGCGCGCTTCGTACACCTGGTACAGGTCGACCATGAAATCCTTGCGCAGCACCGGCAGTGGGCAGGCGGCGCGCGCCTCGCGCAGGTAATCGGCGTGGCCCTGGAAGAACTGCTCGTCGGTCAGCACCGACAGGCAGGCGGCGCCGTGCTCCGCATAGCTGCGGGCGATGTCGGCGGGCTTGAAGTTCGGGCGCAGCACGCCCTTGGACGGCGATGCCTTTTTCACTTCAGCGATGACCGCCGCGTTGCCGGCGGCGATCTTCTCGCGCATCGCCTTGGCAAAGCCGCGGGCCCCGAGCGTGCTGTCGGTGCGGTTGGCTTCGGCTTCGGCGCGCACGCTGGCGAGATCGCGGTGCTTGCGCGCGGTGGTCACTTCTTCGGCCTTCACGGCCAGGATTTTCTGCAGGATGTCGGACATATCAGGCTTTGAACTGGTTGGTGACGCGCACGAGTTCGTCGAGCTTGGCACGTGCCGCGCCGGAGGCGATCGCCTCGCGGGCCAGCTTCATGCCGTCGCCGATCGAGCCGGCGATGTTGGCCGCGTACAGTGCCGCACCGGCGTTGAGCGAGACGATCTCGCGCGGCGTGCCGGGCTTGTTCTCGAGCGCTTCGATCAGCATGGCTTTGGACTCGTCAGCGTCGGCCACCTTCAGGCTGCGGTTGGAGACCATCTGCAGCCCGAAGTCTTCGGGGTGAATTTCGTATTCGGTCACCACGCCGTCCTTCAGTTCCCCGACCAGCGTGGCAGCACCCAGCGACACTTCGTCCATGCCGTCCTTGCCGTAGACGACCACGGCGTGCTTGGCGCCCAGGCGCTGCATCACGCGCACCTGAATGCCGACCAGGTCCGGATGGAACACGCCCATGAGGATATTGGGCGCGCCGGCCGGGTTGGTCAGCGGCCCCAGGATGTTGAAGATCGTGCGCACGCCCAGCTCCTTGCGGATCGGGGCGACGTTCTTCATGGCGGGGTGGTGGTTGGGCGCAAACATGAAGCCGATGCCCGCCGTCTCGATCGACTCGGCCACCTGTTCGGGCGTAAGCATGATGTTCACGCCCAGCGCTTCGAGCACATCGGCGCTGCCCGACTTGGAGCTGACGCCGCGCCCGCCATGCTTGGCGATGCGCGCGCCGGCCGCCGCCGCCACGAACATCGAAGCGGTCGAGATGTTGAAGGTGTTGGCGCCGTCGCCGCCCGTGCCGACGATGTCGACAAAGTGATCGGACACCTCAGCGGGCACGTCGACCTTGGTGGCGAATTCGCGCATCACGGTGGCAGCGGCCGCGATTTCGCCGATGGTCTCTTTTTTGACGCGCAGCCCCATGGTGAGGGCGGCTGCCATGACGGGCGACATCTCGCCGCGCATGATGAGCCGCATCAGGTGCAGCATTTCGTCGTGGAAGATTTCCCGGTGCTCGATGCAGCGCGTCAGCGCTTCTTGCGGAGTGATGGACATGGTCGTTCCGTATTCAGTTGGGCGCCGCCGGAGCCGCAGCCGGGGTGACCGGCTGTGCGGCGTCGCGCAAGGCGCCGATGCGCTCGCGCGAGAGATCGGCCTCGCATGCGGCTTCAGCCAGATCGGCATCGGGCGCATTGCGGGCCAGGCGGCGTTGCAGGTCGCATTCGGCCTGCCGGTAGAGTTGGTGTGCGCGTACGGTGCGGTCGAATGCCATGGCGGCGCCACGGTCCGTGCCGGGGTTGTCGGCAATGCGGGCGCGCAGCATGTTGCGACGTGCCGATTCAACAGCGGTCAGTTCGGCCAGTGCCGACTTGCGTGCGGCCTGCACGCAGCGGGCGACGTTCCCGGCTTCGGGCTGGGCGGCGCGGCAGGCTTCCAGCGTACCGGCCATCGCCGGCAGGCTTGCCATCATCGCCAGCGCTACTGCCCACGCGCCGCGCATCAGACGCGTTCCTTCAGGAAGTTGCCAAGCAGCGCGTGGCCGTGTTCCGACAGGATCGACTCCGGGTGGAACTGCACGCCTTCCACCGGCAGCGTCTTGTGGCGTACGCCCATGATCTCGCCGTCTTCGGTCCAGGCGGTGATTTCCAGGCAGTCCGGCAGCGTTTCGCGCTCGATCGCCAGCGAGTGATAGCGCGTCACCTTGAAATGCCGCGGCAGGTTGGCGAACACGCCTACGCCGGTGTTTTCAATGGTGCTGACCTTGCCGTGCATCACCTTCTGGGCGCGGATCACGCGTCCGCCAAACGCGTCGGCAATGGCCTGGTGCCCCAGGCATACGCCCAGGATGGGCACGCGCCCCGCAAAGTGCTTGAGCGCCGGAACCAGGATGCCGGCTTCGGTCGGCGTGCACGGGCCGGGCGACAGGCAGATGCGCTCCGGGTTCAGCTTTTCGATCTCTTCGATCGTGATCTCGTCGTTGCGATACGTGCGCACGTCCTGGCCGAGTTCACCAAAGTACTGGACGATGTTGTAGGTAAAGGAGTCGTAGTTATCGAGCATCAACAGCATGGTGGTCTCCTTAACCTCAGAAATCGGCGTCGAGGCCGTCTTGCACTTGCTCGGCGGCACGCAGCACGGCGCGCGCCTTGTGTTCGGTCTCTCTCCATTCGGCATCCGGGTCGGAATCGGCTACGACGCCGGCGGCAGCCTGCACGTAGAGATTGCCGTCCTTGATGATGCCGGTGCGGATGGCGATGGCCAGATCCATCTCGCCCGAGAACGAGAGATAGCCCACCGCGCCGCCGTAGATGCCGCGCTTGACGGGTTCCAGCTCGTCGATGATCTCCATCGCGCGCACCTTGGGCGCGCCCGACAGCGTGCCCGCCGGGAAGGTCGCGCGCAGCACGTCCATGTTGGTCATGCCGGGCTTGAGGCGGCCTTCGACCGAGCTGACGATGTGCTGCACGTGCGAATACTTCTCGATGACCATCTGGTCCGTCACCTTGACGGAGCCGATTTCGGCAATGCGGCCGATGTCGTTGCGCGCCAAGTCGATCAGCATGACGTGCTCGGCGATTTCCTTCGGATCGTTGAGCAGCTCGGTGGCGAGTTCTGCGTCGCGCTCGGGCGTGTTGCCGCGCGGGCGCGTGCCGGCCAGCGGGCGGATCGTGACGATGCGGGCGGATTCGTCTGCGCCGTTGCCGTTATTTTCAGCAGCCGGCACACGGCGCTCTTCCTGGCGCACCAGGATTTCCGGCGATGCCCCGACGATCTGCATGTCGCCGAAGTTGTAGAAGTACATGTACGGCGACGGGTTCAGCGAACGCAGCGCGCGATACAGCGACAGCGGCGCGTCGCGGAACGGCTTGACCAGGCGCTGTCCGATCTGTACCTGCATCATGTCCCCGGCGGCGATGTATTCCTTGGCCTTGAGCACGGCAGTGATGTAGTCAGCCTTGTCGAACTCGCGGATGGTGTCGGTACGCACGGACGCCGACGTCACCGGGACGTCCACCGGCTGGTGCAGCTTGGTGCGCAACGCGCGCAGGCGCTGCTTGGCGCGTGAATAAGCTTCGGGCTTGGACGGGTCGGCGTAGACGATCAGGTAGAGCTTGCCGGACAGGTTGTCGATCACGGCCAGCTCTTCGCAGAGCATGAGCTGGATGTCGGGCAGTTGCAGATCGTCGGGCGGGGCGGTGTCGGCCAGGCGCGGCTCGATGAAGCGCACGGCGTCGTAGCCGAAGTAGCCGGCCAGGCCGCCACAGAAGCGCGGCAGGCCCGGGCGGAGCGCCACTTTCTGGCGGCGCTCGAACGCAGCGATGAAGTCCAGCGGGTTGCCTTCGTTCGTCTCCACCACCTTGCCGTCTGTCACGACTTCCGTGCGATTGCCCTTGGCGCGCAGCAGCGTGTGCGCATGCAGGCCGATGAAAGAGTAACGCCCGAAGCGCTCGCCGCCCACCACCGATTCCAGCAGGAACGTGTGCGTGCCGCGGTCGTGCGATTGCGCCAGCTTCAGGTACAGCGACAGCGGCGTCTCCAGGTCGGCCAATGCCTCGGCAATCAGCGGAATGCGGTTGTAGCCCTGGTCGGCCAGCGATTTGAATTCGAGTTCGGTCATGAGCGGTCAGGTCGATTCGCCAGGCGGGGCGGTTGCGCGCCCACCGGCATGCGTTCGGTCCACGGCAAACGCAAGAGCGTCAATGATGCCGTCGGAACGTTAGCAGAACATCAGGGATGGGAACGCGCGAACGTCGTAAAAGCGACCGTGCGATCCCGCAAGGGTCGTCCGCAGCCGATAGCGGGCCAGTGGAAGACCGGCGGGCGGTCAGCGTTTGGGGCAGGAGAAGCGAGGGTGGTTAGGGCGGCGCGATTGTGACGCGCCAGAGTGCCGAAACCGGGGAAGAACGATCAGCAGCCGTGCAAACGCTTACGCCCGGACGAGGGCGTGCCAGGGCCGCCAGGGCCAGGCCCCCCGGTCACCACCAGCGTCGACGCGTTTGCGATTCAGGAACATGGATCGTCAGTTGGAAGCGGCAGAGATAGCGTTGTGTGGCTCTGCATGGGGCCGGATCAACTCGGCTGCCGCAAAAAGTGTGTCGACTATAGCATCGGCTCCCGCGGCCTGTATAGGCTGGCCGTGGTTGTAGCCATACGGCACCGCGAGCACGCGCATGCCGGCCGCACGCGCGGCCCGGGCGTCGTTTTCCGAATCGCCAATGGCCACGATTTCAGCCGGTGTCACGCCAAACGCCTCCGCCACGCGCAGCATGGGGTACGGATCGGGCTTGCGATATGGGAAAGCGTCGCCTGGGTAGACGAGGTCGAAATACGTGTTCAGGCCGAGCTGCGCGAGCAGCGGCTGCGTGAAATCGTGTGGCTTGTTTGTCACACACGCGAGGGCGACGCCCATGTCGCGCAGTGCGGTCAACCCTTCGCGGACGCCGTTGTAGACGGTCACGTGTTGGCCGTTGATGGCGATGTAGGCGCGCTGGTAAGCCTCCAGGCCTTCCGCAAAGCGGCTATTTGCCTGGGCCGGTGGCAAGCGCGCATCCAGCACGCGTCGCACGAGGTTTTCCGAGCCTTTGCCGACGTAGCTGACGACTTCCTCGGCAGGCATGTCAGGCGTGCCGCCAAGTGCCTCCAGCATTGCGTTGATGGCGGCGTGGAAGTCGCCTGCCGTGTCCACCATCGTCCCGTCCAGGTCGATGATGACGGCGCGGACGGGGCCGGCGGGTAGCGCGCCCGTCGTCATGCCAGGGGTGCCAGCGCTTGGCGCAGCGCGCCCACGGTGCCGCGGTAGCCGCCATCCGCATCCGGCTTGCCGAACACGGCCGAACCCGCGACGAAGGTGTCGGCGCCGGCTTTGGCAATCTCGGCGATGTTATCTGCCTTCACGCCGCCATCGATCTCAAGCAGGATCTTGCGGCCGGTCTTGTCCTGGTATGCGTCGAGCTTCTGGCGCACGGCGCGCAGCTTGTTCAGCGCTTCCGGAATGAACGATTGGCCGCCAAAACCCGGGTTGACCGACATGATCAGCACCATGTCCAGGCGGTCCATCACATGGTCCAGGTAGTGCAGCGGCGTGGCCGGATTGAAGACGAGGCCAGCCTTGCAGCCGTGGTCGCGAATCAGCGCCAGCGAGCGGTCGATGTGCTCCGACGCCTCCGGATGGAACGTGATCAGGTCGGCGCCGGCCTTGGCAAAGTCCGGAATGATGCGATCGACGGGGCTGACCATCAGGTGCACGTCGATCGGCACCGGCTTGCCGTCCTTCTGTGCGTGCGGGCGGATCGCCTCGCAGACGAGCGGCCCGACGGTCAGGTTCGGCACGTAGTGGTTGTCCATCACGTCGAAATGGATCCAGTCGGCGCCCGATTCGAGCACGCGGCGCACTTCTTCGCCCAGGCGGGCAAAGTCGGCGGAGAGGATGGACGGGGCGATGCGGAAACCGGACGGATCGATGGCTGCGGACATGATGGGAGACGGAAAAGGCGCGCAGAAGCGCAAAGGAGGCCGCTATTTTAGCCGGATCGGCCGTCTGCCCGCGCCTTGCCGCTGCCACAGCCATGCCGCACAATGGGCGCCAATTCTGATTGTGGATCGACATGCCGAGCTACGAACTCACCGTCCAGGTCCGGACGCGCTATCTGCCGGAGCAATCCGAGCCGGAGCAGGGCAACTACGCCTTCGCCTACACCATCACCATCCGCAACACCGGTGACGTGCCGAGCCAGCTCATTTCCCGCCACTGGGTGATTACCGACGCCGACGAGCAGGTGCAGGAAGTGAACGGTCTGGGCGTGGTCGGCCACCAGCCGCTGCTGCCGCCGGGCGAATCCTTCGAATACACGAGCTGGGCGACCATCAAGACGCCCGTGGGTACGATGCGCGGCGAATACTTTTGCGTGGCCGAGGACGGTCACCGCTTCGAGGCGCCGATCCCCGAATTTGCGCTGGTGATGCCGCGCATGCTGCACTGATCGGGAATCAGGGCGCGTCGGATTTGGCCGGGTGCGAATTTTTCGGGGCGGCGCTGGTCGATTCCGAAGGCTTGGCAGCGTCGCTGTGGCGCGATGGATGCTCGGGTGGGGCACGCAGCGGGCGCGGGTGCTTCTTGGCGCCCGACATCGTCCAGATCACGACGAAGATGAGCAGGAACAGCGCCACGCCGGCCTCCAGGCCGAACAGCATCATCGGATGGTTTTCAAAGAATTCGCTCATGGTCGACGGCGGGAAGCTCGGGTGCGAGGCATTGTAGCCAAGCCCGCGGCAGCATCGGACAGGATGGAACACGCATGACAGCAGCAATCTTCGACGCATTGACACCAGCACGCAACGCCACCCGTCGCCGCTGGGGCGGACTGGCCGCCGCTCTGGTCGCGGCCTTGCTTGCCGCCTGCACGAGCGGCCCCCCGCCGCGCGTCGAAACGCCGCAACCGCCCAGCGCCACGCTCGGCGGGCATCTGAGCCCCGCCACCTGGGCTGACGTGTCCGGCTGGACCGCCGACGACCTCGCCTCCGCCTGGCCCGCACTGCAATCGAACTGCCAGGCGATGAAGCGCCGCGCCGAATGGTCGCGCGTCTGCAGCGCCGGCCTGATGGTCGACGCTGGTGACCCGATTGCCATGCGCGTGTTCTTTGAAGATAACTTCACGCCGTATCGGGTCGTGAAGGACGACGGCACGGACAGCGGCCTCATCACCGGTTATTACGAACCGCTGCTGCGCGGCTCCCGCACCCGCCACGGGGCCTATCAGACGCCGCTGTACCGCATGCCGGCTGCGTGGCGCGGCAAGACGCTGCCGGCCCGTGCGCAATTGATCCGCAGTCCGGCGCTCCAGGGGCAAGAGATTGTGTGGGTGGACGACCCGGTCGAAGCGGCGTTCCTGCAGATCCAGGGCTCGGGCCAGGTCCAGTTGGAAGAGGGCGGCATCATGCGCCTGGGCGTGGGCGGCACCAACAACCAGCCGTTCCGGTCATTTGCGCGCTGGCTGCTCGACACGGGCGAAATCACACCGGTGCAGGCCACCATGCAGGGCATCAAGGCCTGGGCACGCGCCAATCCGGGCCGCGTCGAGGAGATGCTCAATATCAACCCGCGCTACGTGTTCTTTGCCGAGACGCCCGGCAACACGGGCGGGCCGATCGGCAAGTTGGGCGTGCCACTCACGGACGAGCGTTCGATTGCCGTGGACCCGACCTACATTCCGCTGGGCTCCCCGGTGTTTCTGTCGACAACCAAGCCGCTGTCGACGGATCCGATCCAGAAACTCGTTTTTGCGCAGGACGTGGGTTCAGCCATTCGCGGCGCCGTGCGTGCCGATTATTACTTCGGCCATGGCGATGCCGCAGGCGATCTGGCCGGGCGCATGAAGCAGGCGGGCCGCCTTTGGGTGCTCGTGCCGAAGGGTGGCAGCATCGGCGTGGCTACCCGCTGAGGCGGACTAACCGCGCCGCAAATCCACCACGCGGCGCGCTTTACCGACCGAGCGCTCGATCCCGCCGCTGGCCAGCGTCTCGATCGCGGCCGTCACACCAATCAACGACTTGATGTCGTGCGCCAGCTGACGACTCGCCGATTGGGCCGCATCCGCCGGCGCACCCAGTGCCGCCTCGATCCGCACCGTCAGCGTATCCAGCGGCCCTTCCTTGCCGAGCACGCACTGGTAGTGCGGTGACAGCGCCGCGTGCTTCAGGATCAATTCTTCGATCTGCGATGGGAACACGTTCACCCCGCGCACGATCATCATGTCGTCGCAGCGGCCGGTGATTTTTTCCATGCGCCGGAAGCCCGGACGTGCCGTGCCAGGCAATAGCCGCGTCAGGTCGCGCGTGCGATAGCGCACCACCGGCATCGCCTCCTTGCTCAGCGACGTGAAGACCAGTTCGCCGAATTCGCCGTCAGGCAGCACCTCGCCAGTGTCGGGATCAATGATCTCTGGATAGAAGTGGTCTTCCCAGATGGTCGGGCCGTCCTTGGTTTCGGCGCATTCGCTTGCCACGCCTGGCCCCATCACCTCCGACAGGCCGTAGATATCGACCGCTGAAAGCCCCATGCGCGCTTCGATGGCGCTGCGCATTTCGGGCGTCCATGGTTCGGCGCCGAAGATGCCGATCTGCAGGCTTGACGCGGCGGGGTCCATGCCCTGGCGTTCGAATTCGTCGGCAATTGCCAGCATGTAGCTGGGCGTGACCATGATGATCTGCGGCTGAAAATCGTGGATGAGCTGCACTTGTCGTTCGGTCTGCCCCCCGCCGAACGGGATGGCCGTCAGCCCCGCGCGCTCCACGCCGTAATGCGCGCCCAGACCGCCGGTGAACAGGCCGTAACCGTAGCTCACGTGGACCTTGTCGCCGCGCCGTGCACCCGCTGCCCGGATCGAACGCGCCACCAACCCGGCCCACGTGTCGATATCCGCCAGCGTGTAGCCGACCACCGTGGGTTTGCCCGTCGTGCCCGACGACGCGTGGATGCGCGCGATCCGATCCTGCGGCACCGCAAACATCCCGAACGGATAGTTGTCGCGCAGATCCGCCTTGGTCGTGAACGGAAACCTCGCCAGATCGCCAAGCGACCGCAAATCCGACGGATGCACGCCCGCCGCGTCGAACTTTGCCCGGTAGGCCGGCACGTTCTCGTACGCGTGCGCCAGGCTGTGTTTCAAGCGTTCAAGCTGCAGTGCCTCGATGGCGTCGCGGCTGGCAGTCTCGATCGGATCGAGCGGCAGGTCGGTCGAGCGGGGGCGCATGCGGGTCTCCTCGGGGCGCCGTCGTGCGAACCTGCTCACGATCCTGCTGCGCGTCCCGATCTTGGCCCTGCGCTGCTCACTGTACCCAGGTACGGTGGCGCTTCGCGGGCCAACCTCTGGCCGCTCGCTACGGATCGTGAACAGGTTCTGAGGCGTCCTCTAATGGTGATGCAGTTTTGTGGGGGCTTTATATCGAGGTCGAACTAGGATTCTGGGCTGCCAGGGACCGGAATGACGTGGCCGCGAATCTGCGCAGACTTGCCGCGAAACATGGCGACCACCTCGCCGGCCTGGTTTGTCAGGCGTACGTCGTAGATGCCGTGGCGGCCGGACAAAACCTGCTCGGTTGCCTCGGCGACGAGCACATCGCCGCCATGCGCCGGGCGCAGGAATTCCACGCTGCACCCAGCCGCCACTGTGTTGTGGTTATGGCTGTTGCAGGCAAACGCGAAAGCCGAATCGGCCAGCGTGAAGATCAGTCCGCCATGGCAGGTGCGATGTCCGTTGAGGAATTCAGGCCGCACCGTCATGGAAAGCCGGGCATAGCCCGGTGCGACCGCCTCCACGCGCATCCCGAGCCAGCGGCTGCAGGCGTCGGCGTCATACATAGTTTCGCAGGCCGCTTCAGCCAGCGCCTGTGCATCGTGGAGGGCCGTTTCCGTCACGCTGATGTCCTTATTCGCCAGTGAAATGCGCCACGCGCTTGTTGAGGAACGCGTCGACGCCCTCCGCGTAATCATGAGAGTTGCCGAGTTCGCGCTGTAGGTCGCGCTCCAGATCCAACTGGGCGTCGAGCGACTGAGTGGGCGCTGCGTGCATCGCGCGCTTGATGGCGGCTAGCGCCCGGGTCGGCTGCTTGGCCAGGTGGTCGGCCATGCAATTCACTTCCGTCATCAGGATCTTTGCGTCGTGATAGACGCCCCAGATCAGACCCCAGGCGAGCGCAGTCTTGGCGTCGAGCTTCTCACCCAGCATCGCCAGCCCCATCGCCCGCGCCACACCGATGCGTTGCGGCAGGAACCACGTTCCGCCCGAATCCGGCAATAGCCCGATCTTTACAAAGGCCTGGAGGAAACACGCATTCTCGGCGGCCATTACGATGTCGCACGCCAGCGCCAGATTGGCTCCCGCGCCTGCGGCCACGCCATTCACAGCGGCAATCACGGGCAGGGGCAAGGCGCGCAGACGGCGCACCAACGGGTTGAATTGCTCGTCGATGAGCTGGCCCAGGTCGGTCATCTGCCCGGGCGTGACATTGAGTTCGGAGAGATCCTGCCCTGCGCAGAAGCCGCGTCCCGCTCCGGTCAGGATCAAAGCGCGGGCGCGCTGGCGCTCCACCTTGTCCAGCGCTTCGCGCAGTTCCCGGTGCATGCCGGCCGTGAAGCTGTTGAGCTGATCGGGCCGGTTCAGCGTGATGGTTGCCACGCGTTCATGCCAGTCAAGCAGAATGGTCGGGCTAGTCATCTTGTCTCCTCCTCGGTCATCGGTTCATTGATTAACCGACCGGTTGGTCGGCTAATATTACATCCATTCCAACTGGAGCTTCCATGTCCTACGAAAACATTCTGGTGCAAACGCGCGGTCGCGTCGGTCTTATTACGCTCAATCGTCCGAAGGCGCTCAATGCCCTCAACGATGCGCTCATGGATGAACTCGGCGCCGCGCTGCTTGCCTTTGATGCCGACGCCAACATCGGTGCCATCGTCATCACCGGCAGTGAAAAGGCGTTCGCCGCGGGCGCAGATATCGGCGCCATGGCCGATTACGACTTCGCCACGGTCTATAAGAACGAATACATCACGCGCAACTGGGAAACCATTCGCCGCATCCGCAAGCCGGTGATTGCCGCGGTGGCCGGCTACGCGCTGGGCGGCGGCTGTGAACTCGCCATGATGTGCGACATCATTCTCGCCGCCGATACGGCCAAGTTCGGCCAGCCGGAAATCAAGCTTGGCACCATGCCTGGCGCCGGCGGCACGCAGCGCCTGCCGCGTGCTGTCTCCAAAGCCAAGGCGATGGACCTCTGCTTGACCGCTCGCATGATGGGCGCTGAAGAGGCCGAGCGCGCCGGGTTGGTCTCGCGCGTTATCCCCGCCGACAAGCTGCTCGACGAGGCTATCCAGGCTGCGGAAACTATTGCAGGGTTCTCGCTCCCCACGGTCATGATGATCAAAGAGTCGATCAACGCGGCCTACGAGACCTCGCTCAGCGAAGGCGTACATCTTGAGCGGCGCCTGTTCCACTCCACATTTGCCACGGAAGACCAGAAAGAAGGCATGCGCGCGTTCGTCGAAAAGCGCGCCGCCACGTTCAAGCACCAATAACGACGGCCCAGCGGGGTGACTTCGGGAATACCCGAGTAACGGCATCGGGTATCCCGGGCCTCCTGTTGCGACTCCTTTACGGCCGCAATCCCATGCGTAGACAGGGCTGGCGGCTATTCTTCACGAGCGCGTCATCAGCCCGTCACGACAAAGGTGTTGCCAAGCTCCGGGAACCCGCCTATAGTTCGCCCCTCGCTGCAAAACACAGCGCCGAAACGCAAGAGACGGTGATGGTGTTGAGTGGTGGAGAAGCAGGAGTGGAGCGGGTTTGCGGTCGATTGTGTGGTTGGCGATTGGCGGTAGATCGGGTGGTGGTTGGCAGCGAGTTGACGGATAAAAATTCTTCGACGAGTTGTTGACAGCGACGAAAAAGCTCTGCATAATCTCGTTTCTCTGCTGCAGACAACGCAGCGACGCGATGAACAAAGTTGATCGCGAAGTTCTTTAACAAGCAAACAGCCGATAAGTGTGGGCGCTTAATACTGGATGCGACGAACGCAAGTTCGTTAGCTTACAAGTAATGAAGTGCTCGCACAGAAGTAAGGTTTGAACGAAAGTTCAAGTCAGATTCTGAGAGTGAGCGACCGCTCGTAAAGAGCGAAAACAGCAGATTGAACTGAAGAGTTTGATCCTGGCTCAGATTGAACGCTGGCGGCATGCCTTACACATGCAAGTCGAACGGCAGCGGGGGAGAAGCTTGCTTCTCCTGCCGGCGAGTGGCGAACGGGTGAGTAATACATCGGAACGTGCCCTGTAGTGGGGGATAACTAGTCGAAAGATTAGCTAATACCGCATACGACCTGAGGGTGAAAGTGGGGGACCGCAAGGCCTCATGCTATAGGAGCGGCCGATGTCTGATTAGCTAGTTGGTGGGGTAAAGGCCCACCAAGGCGACGATCAGTAGCTGGTCTGAGAGGACGATCAGCCACACTGGGACTGAGACACGGCCCAGACTCCTACGGGAGGCAGCAGTGGGGAATTTTGGACAATGGGCGAAAGCCTGATCCAGCAATGCCGCGTGTGTGAAGAAGGCCTTCGGGTTGTAAAGCACTTTTGTCCGGAAAGAAATGGCTCTGGTTAATACCTGGGGTCGATGACGGTACCGGAAGAATAAGGACCGGCTAACTACGTGCCAGCAGCCGCGGTAATACGTAGGGTCCAAGCGTTAATCGGAATTACTGGGCGTAAAGCGTGCGCAGGCGGTTGTGCAAGACCGATGTGAAATCCCCGAGCTTAACTTGGGAATTGCATTGGTGACTGCACGGCTAGAGTGTGTCAGAGGGGGGTAGAATTCCACGTGTAGCAGTGA